>CAXBNX010000001.1:0-269883 GCA_963977275.1 uncultured Haliea sp.
CAGCGCGGCTGCCGGTTGATTCTGTCTCCGGGCACCATTTCCAACAAGCCGCCACCCGCAGTTTCTCCCGCGCGGTACCCGGGCAGAGGCCACACTTCATATTCAACCATTCGGCGCAGTTATTGAAGTGGTATGCCTTCCAGCCCTGGCGCAGGTCGAACTCCCGCACCAGCGTGAGAAACTCGTATTCGAAGGCATTGATACGCTGGGACAGTGTAACGATTTCAGCCTCCAGATCGTCCAGGCTGCGGCGAGAAATTACGTGTAAGGCTTGCATGGCGCGCCCCTCCAGGGGTGTTCTCCGGGCGATTTGCTTAACGCCTATAATCCTATTAACTTGTTGATATACATAGTTATTTAATCAATCAAATGCAACCAACCGCCAGGTTGATTGGCAGAGCCTAACGCGCCTTACGCCTGGCCCAAACACCATAAACAAAGGCACAGAGTACTCCGGCGACCGCGCCGGCCAGGTGCATCTCAAAGGAAACAGCCGGGTCACTGGGCAGCACGCCAAAAATCATGCCGCCATAGAAGAACAGAACAAGCACTGCCAGCACTATGCTGCCAAACCGCCGGTCGAACCAGGCGATCGCCACACACAGGCTCCACAATCCGAATATCCATCCACTGGCGCCGACATGCGAAGCCGAGCGCCCAAAAATCCAGACCAGCAAGCCCCCCACAATGAATATAAACAGACTGCTGACCAGATAAAACCGTATCGAGCGCATCAGACACAGCGCACTGAATACTATAAGTCCAACCAGGTTGTTAAACAGATGGGCATAGCTGGTATGTATTAAAGGTGCCCAGAACACGTGGTGCCAACGCTCAGGAGAGCGCGGCACTACACCGAATTGATTGAGAGCCCCCCCGGTTTTCACGTTCACCACATGAACAACAACCAGTAGCAGAACTACCCCGAATAACAGCTGTGCTTTTGCGCGAACTGGCGGCACCGGCTACCCCACCGGGTCGCGGTTGGCAGGCTTCAAGTTCCCGTCGGCAGGCGTAATGGAGGTCGCTATTTCATCGAATCGATGAAGGTGCTGGCTTCATTAATCGATTTTTCCATGTCGGAGATCAGCGTCGCGGTGGCCTGCTCAATATTACTGAGCTCACCTTTCAATGCACCGATCGCCCGTGCATTCAGGTTGTGTCGCAGGAACATCACCTGATCCTGGAACATGACCAGCACCGGCTCCATGGATGCTTCTGCTCGCTTCATTGCGGCGTACATCGTCTTGTACTCGGCCTGGGTTTCGCGCAGTAAAGTGCGACTCTGCCTGGCCATGGAAGGATTAGAGAAATCGCCTATTTCCTTTTCCCATTCCTCAAACAGATCTTCCGCCACCGAGCTCACTGAATCGATGCGATCCCTGACCTTCTCGGCATCTGCCTCGCAGCGCTTGTATTCGTCGTTAAGCTGGTCGTACACATCTTCCAGCTCGCCGCCGTCTACATTTACCACGCTGCGGTACTTATCCAATGCCGATACGAATTGCTCCTTGGCATCCTCCTGCGCTTCCTGGGTATCGTCTATCCGATTCACCAGAATATCCCGCTTTTCAATGCCGAATTTTTCCATCGCGTTGTAGTAACTACTGGAACAGCCCGCCAGTAAGGTCAGCAAACAAAACAGCAGGCTCCGGCGCCATTGGTAAAAGACGGAATCAGTTGATGTCATTTTTGCTTACTCTCCTATAGAACGCGCCGGGCGGAACGGCACCCTGCCCTTGAAAAATCCAGGCATTGCCACCCCCAATGATGTGACCGGGCCTACTTGGGCCCGGCGAGATACCAGATAATAAGACCGATAACTGGCAGGATGATAATTAGCAGTGACCACAGGACCTTGGCACCCACTGACGCGCCAGACTGCACCACACGCACTATGGCCCAGATGTCCAGTACCAGCACGATGAACCCGAGTATTCCTCCGACTTCCATATTGCTCTCCCTGTGAGTGACCCGTTCATTATAGGTCAGCCGTGTAGCGGTACGGAAGCGCTGCATTCTCACAGCAACAGCTGGGCGAATACAGGTTCATGGCATGCACTCAGTAGCTGGGGCCGTCGCTATACTCCAGGCCGGCTTTGGCGGCTTGCGCGCTCACCGCTTCGTACAACTGATGGTCCAGGGAATCCTCGGCGCCGCCGTCGGCCTCCACCTTCTGGCTGATGTACTGGTCACGCTTGCGCGCCAACACCTGCACTTCGCGCTCAAGCGCCCGGCGCTCCCCGGCCACCTGCGCAATCACTGCGCGCTGCTCTTCCAAGGGCAACGGCTTCAGTGCAGCGGGCAGCGCCTCTTTATCGAGCGAATCGAGATCAACACGGCCGCTGGCCACGGCGTCTACCAGTTCGTTGTCACCCAACAGGTTTTTCTTGCCACCAGCTGACGCATTGAAGACTCCGCGCCGGGCAAGAGAGGCGGCTGAGGCAACCTCCCGGAGTTTTTCGGTCGCCTCGACCTTGCCCTGCATTTTCGTTTTCTGCTCGATTGAGCCATAGTAGAGGCGGGTATCGTCCAGCCGCGCCGACAACTCTGCGATCTTCGTATCGTAAGGTGTCGCATAAGCCACGGCGCTTCCCGCCTGCTCCACCTGGAAAAAGCGGCCCTTGCCCAACCCGGCAATCGCCTGCCAGGAGCTGAGAGTCGCTGCCGACTGGCCACACTGGATAGTATTGACCACAATCCCTTTTTGCGCTGCCAGTGCCAGTATTTCCGGGTATTGTTTCTCATCCGGGTAGTCCATATGTGGTGGGGCATCTCCCACCAGAAAAACAACCTGATAGGCCGTGGGGTCAACACTCCAGGACATATGTTCAACCGCATCATGCAAGGCTTTGTTTACACTCTCCGGGCCATCGCCGCCACCGCCTGCCTGGAACTCCATCAGGGCTGCATAAACTGAATCCAGATCATCAGACAGGTCGACCACCCGCGTAACATAATCATCACCGCGGTCGCGAAACCCCACCAGGCCTATACGCATATTCGGGGTCTGTTGCGATGAAGTCATGGTAGTCGCGATGGACCAGATCTTTTCCTTCGCAGTGTGAATAAGGCCACTCATGCTGCCGGTGGTATCAAGCACAAACACCACATCGATGGTCGGGTTTGACACAGGGGTTTGCGTCGCGCCCGCATTGGGATCAACACCAGAACCCGGCCGATGCATCGCAGGGTAAACCGTAACGGCTGCCAGAGTGAGAGCAAACAAGGTAGCGCCAAGTAATTTGATTTTCATAATGATTTCCTCTGTTATACAGGTAAGGGTTATTGTGCAAACAGCTGGCGAAATGCGTTTTCAGCTCTGAGCCGCGCGCGCTCAAATTTTTCCGGGTCCGACCCGCTGGCATGCAAGCGATCGGCGGGATGCAAAACGGCCGGGGGAATCGCGACGAAAAGCGCTTGCACCAGGAAAAAGCACCAGATGCAGAGAAAGACACTGCCTGTGTGCACAGCAGCCCAATACGCCACTGCCAACGCGGCAAGGTTCAGCGCGAGATCTAGAAATGCAGACAAAGCGCTCGAGTAAAAATACAGTGATCGAACCAGCCACAGGGCGGCGATCTGCACGATAAGGAAGAGCCCGAAAGGCGCGGCAAAAAGCCACAAGCTGAAGGACATGCCTGCCCACACGGACAATGTGGTAATTCGTCCCACTCGCTCTTTGCTGAGCGAGAGTAAATACAATACATAGGCCAGACCAAGTGCGGTGACAAGCAGTTGGTAAACGCCGGAGGTCACGGTCATCGGGATTAGGGCGGTTGCCGCAATACTGCCTGTCAGAGCAAATAACGCGGCAGCGAAAACACCGTGGAGAAAAGTTGGGCGCCTCATGACTGGACCCTCCGTTTTTTCTCACGCAGAAATGCCACCTCAACATCGTTGTCACTGATAAGTGACTCGCCGGGGTTCCACCCTGTATCGTCAGTCGGCGAGCCTTCACACCCCCGCTGCGAAAAACGATCCGTAAATAGCTCTGCTTTCTGGCGTGCACCTGCAAGAGTGGCCCTGTTGTCCGCCAGAACTTTTTTGCTCTCCAGCACGGTTTTTTCCGCCGCTTCAAGGCGTGCCGCAAGGCATTTCATTACGCGCCGGGTCTGCAGTTTGCGTTTGATAAGCTCCCGTGCTAATTCGCTCTTCTCTTCCTGGAAGCAGATATCCAGTTCCTCATCGATATTTACAAGCGCCTGCTGCATTTCCTCATGTCGAACTTTCAACCCCTCCTGCTCAACGAGCACCTCGCGCACACGCACCTCACCCGCGTGCAGCGCCTCCTCCATCTCCCGGATGGCCTGCTTCAACAGTAGTTGCGGCTCCTCTACCTGATCGAGAACCGCGTGAAAGTCTGCTTTGAACAATCGTGAAATACGTGAAATCAGTGTCATGACCTTGCCTCTGTGTTTTGATGTATCGCTAAAGATCTACTTTCAGTGGCTGCCATCATAAAAAAGGGCTGGCGCATTTATCAGGCAATAAGCGGTAAAATCTGCGGGCCAACTTTTACAAAGAATTTACCTTGGTCAAGCTGTTACGCGGCGCCGAAGCTGCTAGCCTTGAAGCATGAAAAAGCCATTCCGAATTCTTGTGGTTGAGGACGAAGAAGCCATCAGAGCGGGGCTGCTCGACGTGCTCGTCTACCACGGTTATGACGTAGAGGGCAGCGACAACGGACCGGATGGGCTGGAGCAAGCACTGACCGGTCAATACGACCTGATCCTGCTGGATGTGATGCTGCCCGGGATGAACGGTTTCGAC
Organism: uncultured Haliea sp.; assembly: GCA_963977275.1. Taxonomy (GTDB): domain Bacteria; phylum Pseudomonadota; class Gammaproteobacteria; order Pseudomonadales; family Halieaceae; genus JARRPM01. The sequence goes on from CAXBNX010000001.1 coordinate 4,774, forward strand.
ATCTGCAATGCCATACGCCAACAGGATCGCAAACTTGCCATCATCATGCTGACGGCCAAAAACAGTGACGAGGCAATCATCAAGGGTCTCAAACTGGGTGCCGACGATTACGTATCAAAACCCTTTTCAGTTGCGCAACTCGTGTCCCGTGTAGAGGCCGTACTGAGGCGATCGCAGGCCGCCATGGAGCAGGCCACCATTATCGATCTGGCAGGTGGCCTGCAGATCGATACAGAAAACCTGTCGGGTCAGTCCGGCGAAAACAAACTGGTTTTTACCCGCCGCGAGATTGAAATCATCAAATACCTGGCTGCGAATTGCGCACGGCCAGTCTCCCGGGAAGAACTGCTGACTTCTGTGTGGGGATATGCACGAAACCTCGATATAGAAACACGCACAGTGGACATTCACATTGCCAAGCTGCGGCGCAAAATAGAACTCGATGCGAAGATGCCGACAAACCTGGTAACAGTGCGAGGCGCCGGTTATCGCCTGATGATACCGGCTTGACTGGTATGCTGAGTAAAGCCCTGGGCAGGACTTCCCCTGCGAGGAGGTTGCGCCTGTTGTTATCGGTGTTCTTTTTGGCCCTCGCCATACCTACAGCAGCCCTGGTCTGGCAAGCTTACAGCCAACTGAAGTGGGAAGCTTTTCACCAGTACCGCAACACCGCGGAAGAGCTGACTCGCCGAATCAATACACAGCTTGTTGCCTCCATAGAAAATCTGGAAGCGCGCTCGTTCGCAGACTACAGTTTCCTCGTTGTCACCACTGCAAACTTCCTACAGCCTTCGGTTCTTTCCACCTATCCCGTTCCCCAGAATATTCCAGGATTACTGGGCTACTTCCAGGTGAGTACTGAGGGCGAATTCAGCACACCATTACTACCTTCCAACAATAGCCCACCGGACTACTCCCGTATCAGTAGTGCAGAATACCAGCAGCGTCGGGCACTGGCGGAGCAGCTGCGTTCAGTGCTGTCTAACAATCAGCTGGTTGCACACCGCGCCGCTGCACCGGCTGCGGCCATAAGACCAGAGCCGGAGATTACTGTTGGCCTCCGGCAAGCACCCCGCAGCCAAAGTGCTTTTGACAAGTTGAATGAATCACAATCGTCTTCTTATCAGGGCACAGAGAAGACTATCGACGGTGATAGTACCCCCGCAGATGACGAACAGGCCCGGCAGCAGGACTACGGCATGGGCCGGGTAACAGACCTGAAACTCGATACCGCCTACCAGAAAAAAAGTGCCGATCTCGAAATGGCTGAACAGAAGACGAAGAACAACCCTGCTCCGTCGGATTACCCTGCCCGGCTAAGTCGCAAGGAGCAAATTTCACTGCCAGCGCCAGTATCCGAGGTGGCGCGCGAATCTGTCGACCGCCCTGAAGCCAGCGAAGGCTCGCGTATCCGCACCTTCGAGAGTGAAGTCGATCCACTGCAATTCAGCCTGCTGGACAGCGGACATTTCGTGCTGTTTCGCACCGTTTGGCGAGAGGGAGAGCGGTTTATGCAGGGCATGTTACTGAACCAGAAAGACTTCATAGACGGCGCCATCGAACAGCCGTTTCAGGCAACAACCCTGTCGACCATGAGCGCAATAATTGTGGCGTATCAAGACGAGGTTTTGTCCACGGCGACAGGCCAGCAAAACAACAGCTACACCAGCAGAGCCGGAGAGCTGCAGGGTGAACTCCTGTATCGCAGCCGGCTTACCGCACCCTTCGACACACTGGAAGTCATTTACACCGTCAAGCAATTGCCACCCGGGCCAGGTGCCCGCGTCGTGGCCTGGGTAACCCTGGTATTGGGAGTGGTACTTTGCAGCGGTTTTTACGGCCTCTACCGTATGGGCCTGCGGCAGATGCAACTTGCCGCACAACAGCAGGATTTCGTGTCCGCGGTAAGTCACGAGCTGAAAACGCCCCTGACATCAATCCGTATGTACGGCGAAATGCTGAAAGAGGGCTGGGCCGCCGAAGACAAGAAGCAGGCCTACTACGAATTTATTTTTGAAGAAAGTGAGCGATTAACCCGCCTTATATCAAACGTACTGCAGCTGTCCAATATCAGCCGCGAAGAGCCCCAACTCGAAATGATACCGGTTGTGGTGGGGGAAATCGTCGATTCAATCCAGGCAAAGATAGCAACACAGGTTCAGCGTGCCGGATTTGAATTACGGTTTCTCCGCGACCCCGAATGCGATGCCACTGTGATCAGTCTGGACAGGGATCACATCACCCAGATCATCATTAACCTCGTGGACAACGCCATCAAATTTTCCCGCAAGTCCGGGCAGAAGCGCCTGGAGATCGGCGCCCGGATAAGTGGCGACAAGCGGGTGGTGTTTTCCGTACGGGATTTCGGCCCGGGAGTAGCCAAAGACCAGATGCGCAAAATATTCGATATGTTCTATCGCTCTGAAAGTGAACTTACGCGGGAAACCGTGGGTACCGGCATCGGGCTTGCCATAGTCCACCAGTTGAGTACAGCCATGGGCGCCAGCGTTGATGTGGTCAACCGCAGTCCGGGGGCCGAATTTCAGGTATCCGTTCCTGTGAGCCGGGAATAACCGCGCTATCGCCAAAGGGCAAGTGTGCAATGGCAGTGAAACGGACTAGGCGCAGCGACCCATTAGCTTGTAAAGTACCATAAATATCGGAGCCACGAGTGTCGTGATAACCCTGTTTACAGTGAACCTGTTAGTCATCGCGACTGCCGTGACAATTCACTACGAGTTTCTATATCGTTTTACGTTGTTGATGCCGCGCATACACGTGCGACACCGTTTTCGCATCGTTGTCGGTGTATTTGGTGCTTTCACCGCCCACGCCATTGAGGTGTGGATCTTCGCCCTGTCATTTTACTGGATGCATAAAACAGATGGCTGGGGCACGCTGGAGGGTAACTTTGGGGGCAGCTTGCTCGACTGCGTATATTTCTCCTTCACCACCTATACCACCCTGGGCTTCGGCGATGTCGTACCCAAAGGAGACCTGCGCTTCCTCACCGGATTGGAATCTCTCACGGGCCTTCTTTTGATCACCTGGACCGCATCATTCCTTTATCTGGAAATGACGCGCTACTGGGATAGGGACTAGGGCTCACGGGTGAAACCTACACCTCTCAACAATATTTCGGTGACTTAGCCCATGATGAAATATCTCTGGCTGGGTATTTTTTTCGCGGCCCTCGGCTGGTCCGCCATCGAGCCGAAAGATTATCCCACCTGGGCCCTGGAAGTGGCCCCGGCGATCATTGGCCTGGGCTTTATGGCCTTCACCTACAACCGCTTTCGGCTGACGACACTGCTCTACATTCTTATCCTGGCCCACTGCCTGGTGCTCATCGTGGGTGGCCACTACACCTATGCAGAGGTGCCCCTGTTCGACTACTTGAAGCCGCTGTTTGGCTGGGAGCGCAACAACTACGACAAGCTGGGGCATTTCATGCAGGGCTTTGTTCCCGCCATTCTCGCCAGGGAAATACTGATACGCAAGGCGGTGGTGGCGTCCGCTGCCTGGCGCAATTTGTTCATTATCAGCATTTGCCTGGCGTTCTCCGCGTTCTATGAATTGCTTGAATGGGCTGTTGCACTGCTCACAGGCTCCGCGTCTGAAGCGTTCCTGGGTACTCAGGGGTACATCTGGGATACCCAGTCGGACATGGGCATGGCGCTGCTGGGGGCCGGCGCGGCCCTGCTCACATTGTCAGGCGCACACGACAGGCAACTCGCCCGGAAGATGAACCGCTGACTGGTGCCCGCGCAAGTTCATTCCCCAGTTTGATTGTTCAAGTGACCCGCACCGCTGCCTGATCAGGCACCCGCGACACGACTTCACCAATAATCTCCGCCCGCGAGCAGACGCCATCGCGCAGTGCGTCAAGCAGGTCGCTTGCCCGCTCTGAGGGAACGGCTATTAGCAGCCCACCACTGGTCTGTGGATCAAACAGGATTTGCAGCAGTTCTTCATCCAGACCCGCAACGGCGAACACAAGACTGTGAGCCCCCGCATTCGCAGTATGCATACTGCTGCGTACCCCACGGCGCAGTTGCTCCAGGGCACCAGGCAACAACGGCAAGCTCGCTAGCTCAAGCGTGGAGGCAGACTGCTCCCCCAACATTTCAAGCAGGTGGCCCAGCAGACCAAAGCCGGTGATATCGGTGCACGCACTGGCATTGTAAGCAAGCGCTAACTCCGCTGCTGTATCATTGCTGGCAAGCATAGAGTCAATAGCGGTAGCAATATCCCGGCCGTCAGCGAGCAGTTGCATATGGGCTGCAAACAGCACGCCGGTGCCCAGTGGCTTGGTCAATATCAGCTTGTCTCCGGGTGCCATGTCGCGCTTGTTCAGCAGGCGGCCATCCGCCGCCATGGCAACCCCGTTGACCGCGAAGCCAAGACTGAGCTCCACACCCTGCATGCTGTGGCCACCCGCCAACTGGCAATCTACCCCCGCAAATTCGTGCAGTGCACCTGCCAACAACTGCTTCAGCTCCCGCTGCTGGATACCCTCAGCGGAGAAGGGCAGGGTCACTGCGGCGAGAGCTGAGAGGGGGCGGGCACCGCTGGCATAGAGATCGCTGAGGGCGTGGTTGGCGGCAATACGCCCCATCAGCCAGGGGTCCGACACCAGCTGCCGCAACACATCAAGACTCTGTACTACCATGGCGGCACCACAGCCGGGAATAGGCGCAGTGTCATCCGCCGGGCCGGGTAGAAGACTGTAGCGCGGAAATTCCCGAGCCAGTTCCGTCAGGGCCCGGGCCAGGGGGTCAGCCCCTATCTTTGCGCCACAACCACCGCAGGGTGCCTGGCCGGCCGCAGTGGCAGGTTCCTCCACGCTGCCCCAGTTACCGCGGGGCATGGCGGTGGGGAGCCGCTCGAAGCGGGCCATGAATTTGCGATCAATGGCATCCTTCCAGCGCCACACCCATTTGCCGGTAATGCTGAACGGGCCCCGGTCTGCAGTTGCCTGCCGGTCACCCAGAGAAACCAGCGACAGGAAACGCTGCTGCGGTCTATGTTTGCGCAAGGGCTTGCCCAGCAAAGCCGCCCGCAGATTATGGGCCAGCACCGGGCCCTGGCGCACGGCATAAACACCGGCCTTGGGCCTGGGGTGATTGACCTGGGTTGCGATATCCCCGGCACCAAAAACACGATCGTCTGCGACGGATTGCAGGGTGTCACTAATACTGAGAAACCCCTGGGCATCGACGGGTAAGCCGCTCGCCGCCACCCAGGGCGCAGCGGCGGCACCGGTACACCAGAACAATTCATCAAAGCCCGCTGCGCTACCATCGGCAAGGTGCATACGGCCAGCCGCAACCTCGTCGACACGGGCATTCAAGGTCAGCGCAACACCGTGGCGTTGCAGCGCCGCCGTTACCGCACGGCGTGCCCCGGTGTTATAACTTTGCAAAATGGTGGACGCGCCGCACCAGAGGCCCAATTCCACCGGGCGCCCCGCAAGGCGGTGGGCCATGGCCAGGACGAGTTCCACGCTGCCGGCCCCGCCCCCGACCACGGCGATGCGATGTTTGCGCCCAGCTGGCTGGCCTTCAAGACGGTGCATCAGGCCCTCCCAACGCTGCCACAGGCCAGCTACCGGTTTAACCGGCACGGCGTGGTCTCGGGCACCCGGCACAGAGTCCAGTTCCGGCTGCGACCCGATGTCGAGGCTTACAATGTCGTATTCAATCGCCGGCCGACCCAGTAGCGATAGCCGCCGTTCCAGGGGATCGTGAGCGACAACCTCCGCGGTGATAAAGCGCACGCCAGCCCACTGGCACAGACGGGCCAGGTCTATATGGGCTTGTTCAAAATTATAATGTCCCGCCACCATGCCCGGCAGCATGCCTGAGTAGGGCGTGTGGCTGGCTGGTGACACCAGCGAAATCCGCAAGCCCGTCACCGGCCGCATGGCCAGCATCCGCAGCGCCAGTACATGACTGTGACCGCCACCCACCAACACCAGGTCCCTGCTGATCACGGGGGAGGTCTGCATCGCTCAGGTGGCGCCCGACGCCCACTGGACCACAGCATCGCGGTTGTCGCGAAACAGAACTTCACCGTCGCGCTGGTCCAGTTGGTAATCGTACATGGGATCGTAGTACTGCTCTAGCAGTGTGCTTATCCACTCTCGATGCAGGGTCAGATCGCCGCTGCTTCGCTGCTCTGCAAACGCTGCTGCCATGATGTCACTCACCTGCTGGAAGCGCTCGCCGCCCAGGCGCTTGCGAATCCTGCTGAGATCGTCCTGCAATTTTTCACTGTGGCGCTGTGCCCCGTGGTCGCCGTGTATCGCCGCGAAGCGCTGACCCAGGTCGAGTACATAGTCCTCTACAATCACATCCACCCGCTCTTCCAGGCTCTGCTCAACTATCGCCATGGGGCTTAACATCATCTTTTCGAGAAGAACGTCAGGCAGACACAATCGACCGATCAGGCGGCCCTCGTCCTCGAGAAATATCCTGTTGTTATCTCCCGCCAGCAATTTTAACAGGGCAATACTGAGGGTGTTCTCAAAATTGATCTGGCTGGGCTGAGCCTCGGGTAGCTGCCCGAAAGTGGAGCCGCGGTGTCCGGCCAGACCCTCCAGGTCTACGCTGCGCTGCAGTCGGGAAATAACGCGAGTCTTCCCCGTGCCAGTGCTGCCGCTGATAAGCACCAGCCGAGCGCGGTCAACCGAACGCGCCAGTTCGTCCAGCAGGTAACGGCGCAGGGCCTTGTAGCCGCCGAGCACCAATGGGTAATCAATACCCTCTTCCCGTAACCACTGCTGCACAGTCGCCGAGCGCAGCCCACCGCGAAAACAGTAGAGATAGCCCTGGGGATGACTGCGTGTAAACGCTTTCCAGCGAGCGAGGCGCTCGGCTTTGCGCTCGCCGGCCACAAGTTGGTGACCCAGCTCAATCGCCGCTGCCTGTCCACGCTCTTTGTAGCAAATACCTACCTGCGCCCGTTCATCATCCATCATCAATGGCAGGCTGTGGGCTGTGGGGAACGCCCCGTGACTAAATTCCACCGGGGCGCGCATATCCATCATCGGCGCATCGCTCAGAAAAAGCTCCCGGTAATCGTCTGAGTCGGGGCGCGAAGTCATATCCGGGCTATTCGGCCTCGCCGCCGAACAGGCTGAGTATACGTTCCTGCAAGCTGCCTATAGCATCCGCCATCAGAGCAAAATCCGCATCCATACGCGCCATGTTATCGTCTTCGGCAATATCTTCGTTTTCCTTCATCAGTTCATCTGCAAACTTGAGTCGACGCAGGCACAGGTCTTCCGCAAGCACCAGTTGCAGGCGTTCGTCCCAGCCCAGGGACAAACGCGCAACTTGCTTGCCTGCGTTCAAATGAGTTTCCACTTCTTCACTGAGCAAATCAACGCCACGGCAACGTACTACACCGCCCGCTTCACCCGGCTCGCGCAACTCACATTCATCGCCAAGCTCAAAATCCTCCGGCAGGTTGCGGTGCACAAGCCAACCGGTCATGACGGCTACGGGGGCATTGTTGACCTGCGGCAGCAGAACCGGGAAGCTGCCAATACATTCACGCAACAGGTTGAGTAATTCCTCGGCCTTGCCCGCGCTGGCGGCATCAACAAATACCCAGTTGGCACGCGTATCAATATACGCAAACACACTGGTGGAGCGGCTAAAGGCCCGGGGCAGGCAATCCTGCACGATCTCGTCCTTCAGATTGAGCCGCTCTTTGCGGTAGACCTTGCGCGCCTGGTCGGACTCGATAGCCGCCACCTTCTCATCCAGCAGTTCCCGCACCACTGTGGAGGGCAGCAATTTTTCCTCGCGCTTCAATTTCAGCAAAAGCCGACCGGCGGCGGCATGTACCAGCTCGCCCTCCTCACCCCCCAACGGAGGCACCCAACCCAGTGACAGAGCCTGTGATTTAGCACAGGGCACAAAGCCCCGCTCACCAAGTTGCTCACCCAGCTGTTCGGCGGTGAGTGTGAAGGGGCTGGTCAGGCGATATGCCCGGATATTCTTGAACCACATAAGCTGCTGGAGACTCCGAGAAAAGGGCGAGGATTGTACCGCAGCAGCGGGGCAATGCCAGCTGAAGCGCTGAAACCCGGCGTATGTACAAATTGTTGAGCTAATCGAGACAGGTCTTCGTTGTCTACAAAGCGCGAAAACGCTTTAATTTCAGGTACATAAAATATGCATCCGCTAACAGCGGCCTCCCCATGCAAAGAGGTTCAATCCTATGGCAGAAACTGCCAAAACCAATCCGTCCCAGCCCCGCAAGCTCGCGGATGTAAAGCAGTGGGATCGGGAGACCGACATCGTCGTAGTGGGATTGGGCGGGGCCGGCGGCTGTGCTGCCATCGAGGCGGCGGACGCAGGGGCCGAGGTGGTGGTATACGAACTGGCCAGCGCCGGCGGGGGGTCCACGGCAATGTCCAGCGCTGAGATCTACATGGGTGGCAGTGGCGGCACCCGAGTACAGCAGGCTTGCGGCTTCGATGACAAAACGGAAGACATGGTCACCTACATGATGATGGCCGCCGGTCCGCAAGCCGATGAGGCCAAGATTCGCAACTACTGCGAGCGTAGTAGCGAGCATTTCCAGTGGCTGGTGGATATCGGGGTGCCGTTCAAGGACAGCTTCCACGAGGAGCGGGCCATCATGTGCCTGACCGACGACTGCCTGTTATACACCGGCAGCGAGAAGGCCTACCCCTTCGCCCAGCGAGCCAAGCCCTGCCCGCGCGGGCACAACCTGCAGGTGGAGGGTGATAACGGCGGCCCGCTGTTGATGAAGATCATTATGGATAACCTGGAGCACCGTGACGCGATCACCGTGGAATACGAAACACGGGCACTGACCCTGATTATCGACGAGGATGATGCCGTCGTCGGACTGGTCATCAGGCAGAACCAGAATGAGTTTAATGTCCGCGCCCGGCAGGGCGTGGTTCTGTGCGCCGGTGGCTTCGTGATGAACGAGGCGATGCTGCAGAAGTACGCGCCAATGCTGGCAGCTGGCAATACTCCCATAGGCAACCCCGGCGATACCGGCGCTGGCATTCTCATGGGGATGGCAGCAGGTGGCGCGGCAATCAATATGCACGAGGGTTTCATCAGCCTGCCCTACTACCCACCCGCCGGCATGACCCGAGGCATAGTGGTAAACGACAAGGGCCAACGTTTTATCAACGAGGACGTGTACCACGGCAGACTGGGCGCCTTTGTGCTGCGACAGGTGGCGGAGCGCTGCTACTTTATTGTCACGGTTGAGCAGTATGGAGATTACGAAAAGGTGAGCTATCTGGGGGCACCGGTGGCAGGTACCGGCGAAACGGTAGAGGAACTTGAATTAGAGCTGAGTATGCGGCCGGGCAGCCTGCAACACACACTCGAGGTCTATAACGAAGACTGCCTCAATGGCGAGGACACTTTGTTCCACAAGGCTGGCGAGTGGCTGACACCCTTGCAGCCGCCGCTGGTGGCACTGGATATAACGCCCGGCCAGGGGGCATTTTTGCCTTATTTTACACTCGGCGGCCTCGATACCCGGCCCACCGGAGAAGTGCTCACAACGCGGGGCGAGGTGCTGCCGGGGCTCTACGCGGCGGGTCGCACCGCCTGCGGTGTAGTGCGCCGTGCCGAAGGCTATAGCAGCGGTATGTCTGTGGGGGATGCCACCTTTTCCGGTCGTCTGGCTGGGCGGCAGGCGGCGCAAGCGCCCCGTCGCTAGTGCTGCAGACTTGTGCCGTCGCGCCCACGCTTCTATCATAGCGGCGGGGCTGGCTTGAACCGTATCAGGCGAAGCCGCACCAGCAAGCAATCATCACCCGGAATGAATATTCAGCTATGAAATACCTGCACACCATGGTTCGCGCCTACGACCTCGACGAGACCCTCGACTTCTATTGCGACAAGCTCGGCCTGGTACAAGTCAACCGCCATGACAGTGAGGCAGGCCGGTTCTCCCTCATCTTCCTGGCAGCTGCAGACGACGTGGAGCGCGCAAAAGAGGGCAGCAGTCCGCTGCTGGAGATCACCTGGAACTGGGACCCCCAAGAGTATGATGGCGGTCGCAACTTCGGCCACCTGGCTTATCAGGTTGAAGACATCTACAAGACCTGCCAGCGGCTGCTGGACAAGGGTGTCACCATCAATCGGCCGCCCTGGGACGGGCATATGGCCTTTATTCGCTCTCCCGACGGTATTTCCATTGAATTATTGCAGGCGGGAGACGCACTGGCCCCGCAGGAACCCTGGCAGTCCATGGAAAATACGGGCACCTGGTAATCGATAGCGACCTGGGAGCGATGCAGAAAACGGCACTGGAATAGCGCTCTCAGTATCGGGCGGTGTTATTCGGCCCTAGACAAGCGCTGCCTCGGCTGGCGCCTGATCACCGAGAAAGTTTAATATCCAGCGCGCTATCCGCTCGCGCTGCGGCGCTGCCGCCAGTGAAGCAACCCCCATGTGGTACACAGGGTCACCAATAGTTTTGCGCCGAAACTCCATAATCTCCCGGGAATACTCGGAGACAAACTCCGGGTGCCCCTGGAAAGTCAGTATATGACTGCCAATCTGGCACACGGCGTTCTCACAAAACTCGCTGCCGGCCAGAACCTGCGCGCCGGTGGCATTACTCACCACCTGGTCCTGGTGGCTCACCAGAATATCGAAACTTAAATCCTGCTGGTCGTGCCATAACGGCACCTCGTTGAAGCGATGGGTATGGAGGCCAACCCCCCAGCCTTTTGCTGACTTTTCCGTCTTCCCACCGAGCGCCTGGGCGACCAGTTGATGCCCGAAGCAAATGCCGACCAGCTTCTTGCGACGCCGGTCCAGCTCCCGCACGAAATCCATTAGCGTCGCTATCCAGGGCTTGTCGTCATAGACGCTGGATTTACTGCCCGTTATCAAATAGGCGTCCACTTCATCTATGTCTGCGGGATACTGCCCCTGTTCCACATCGTAAACACGGAACTCCAGCGAGGGATCAGCCTGCGCCAGCAGCTCGATAAACATATCGGGATACTCGCCGTATTCGGGCACCCACTCAGGGCGCACCTCGTCTGTTTTTAAAATGCCGAGTTTCATGGCCTGGCTGTTAACTCCCGCGTGAGATCTACCGACAATGGCAATGTAAAATGCGATTATCATATGCAGGCCCGCCAGCGCTGTCCATACCACTAAAGGGCAGGTTGTGGCGACACTGGAGCGGCCTCCGGGTAGCACTTTGCTGTAATAAAAGTTTCACGCCGGCGTAACTAAAGTGCCGCAAAAACGGCGCATTCTTGGCCTTATGCAAATGCTCATTCGCCTACATCATTTTGACCGGCGCCTGTTCACCAGGATTTTCCGCCAGGGCGAGCGCCGCGCTGTAATACCGTTGGCCAGAGCACTGTCGCGCTCCGGTGACGTCTACCTGTACCTGCTGGTGCCGCTACTGCTCCGGTTGCTTGGGGTGCCATTATTCGGCAACTTCCTCACCCTGTTGCTGGTGAGTTTCGCTATCGAACGTGTCCTGTACCGGTCCCTTAAGAATAGACTGAAGCGCCCACGGCCACCGAATGCCATCCCGGGCTTCAACAGCCGGATTGTTGCCTCAGATAAATTCAGCTTTCCCTCCGGACACAGCTCGGGCGCCTTCGTGCTGGCGACGACACTGACCTTGATCTATGGTGGCCCGGTACTGGCAATATACCTGTGGGCAACCGGCGTCGCCTTCTCCCGGGTGCTGCTGGGAGTACACTTCCCCGGGGATGTCCTCGCGGGGGCCTTGATGGGTAGCAGCATCGCGCTGGCCTGCGCCGCCCTGCTGGGCTTCAACTGACCTGCAACCGCCAGGTCTTGGGCATTGCGATTAGATGGGGTACTGTGAGCCTTCTTTTTTGGCACACAAGGCCCAGCTGCATTCATGCCCTCCAGATTCCTCATACTTTTTGCGCTGTTCGTACTACCTGGAACCTACGCCCATGCCTTCACCGGTAGTGACAGCTGCAAAAGCTGTCACGCAGAAGAACACCGGGAATGGCAGGGCTCCCACCACGATCTCGCCATGCAACTCCCCACCCCCGAGACCGTATTGGGGAACTTCAACGATGCAACATTTACCCGCGGCGAAGTGACCACCCGGTTCTATCGAGAGGGTGAAGACTACAAAGTGCGAACCGATGGTGAGGACGGCAAGCTGGCGGATTTCACCGTGAAGTACGTGTTTGGCGTCTACCCGCTACAACAATATCTGCTGCCGCTGTCGCGGGGTCGCCTGCAGGCCCTGAGTATCGCCTGGGACGCCAGGCCCGCCGACCAGGGCGGACAGCGCTGGTACCACCTGTACCAGGACGAGGTCATTGCCAGCGATGACCCGCTGCACTGGACAGGACCCTACCAGAACTGGAATAGCCGCTGCGCCGAGTGCCACAGCACAGACCTGGTTAAAAACTACAATGCCGAAGATCGCTCCTTCGCAACAAGCTATGAAGAAATCAACGTGGGTTGCGAAGCCTGTCACGGCCCGGGTGAAAATCACATCGAGCTGGCAACGGACAAACAGTTGCAGGGTGTGGCGCACAGTGGTTTTCCCACAGCCCTGGCCCAACGCGGCCAGTGGGCTTTTCCCGAGGGCAAACGTATTGCACGCAGAACCGAGCCGCTGAACTCCCGGGCCCAGGTAGACAGTTGTGGGCGCTGTCACTCACGCCGCGGCACCCTGGGTGAATACCACTACGGCGCAGACCTGCTCGCCACCCACCGCGTAGCCCTGCCAACACCACCGCTGTATCACTACGATGGCCAGGTGCTGGATGAAGACTACGTGTACGGTTCTTTCCTGCAGAGCAAAATGCATCAGGCGGGAGTCGTATGCAGCAACTGTCACGAACCCCACAGTCTGGCTTTGCGAGCAACGGGCAACCGTGTTTGCGCCCAGTGCCACCAGCCGGAGGAGTACGACACACCAGAACACCACCATCACCCCGAGGCGTCTGGCGGCGCTCTGTGCGCCAATTGCCATATGCCGGAAACAACCTACATGGTGGTTGACCCGCGGCGGGACCACAGCATGCGCGTACCCCGCCCCGATTTATCCATGGTCATCGGCACACCCAATGCCTGTAACAGCTGTCACCAGGACAAGGACGCGCAATGGGCTGTAAACAGCCTGCGGGGCTGGGGCGTGCACTTCCGCGATACCGGCAGCCATCCGGCCCGTTCCTTCCAGCGTTTCGAACTGGGTGATCGCGCGGTGGTACCGGCGCTGGCGGCGCTGGCAAACGATCCGGCAGCTGCGCCAATCTGGCGCGCCACGGCCATGGAAGCGGTGGCCCAGGCTGGGGGCAGGGAAGCCATTCAGACCGTCACCTCGCTGCTGTATGACGACGACCCGCTGTTACGCGTGAGTGCTGTGCGATCTCTGGAATTCCTGCCCCTGCAACAACGCTATCAACTACTGCAGGCTCTGATTGATGACGAAGTCGCTGCAGTGCGCATGGAAGTGGCGATGTCACTTGCGGGAGTGCCGCTGGACCAGGTCAGCCCGGAACAGGCAGAGCAGCTGGAGGGGCTGTTCAAGTGGTATCTGGATATTCTAGGCCTGCATGCCGATATGCCGGAAACACAATTACAGCTGGGTATCTTTTACGCCGCGCGCGGCGACCTCCCGTCCGCAGAAAAAGCTTATCGGGAGGCCTTGCGTGGAAATCCGCAACTGGTGCCCGCCTATTTGAACCTGGGAGATCAATTGCGCAGCCAGAACAGGGATAGCGAGGCGAGGGTGCTGATGCTGCAAGTGCTGGAATTCGCTCCGGACAATGGCGCGACACTGCACTCACTTGGTCTGCTGGAAACCCGCAGTGGAACGCCGGATAAAGCACTGGAATACCTGGGCAAGGCAGCGGCACTGGAAACTGTCGGCAGCCGCCATCGCTTCGTCTACGCCATCGCACTGCACGACCTGGGACAGCCCCGTGAGGCTATAGCACAGTTGCAGTCGTTACTGCGTCAATTACCACGCAGTGAGGATGTATTACTGGCACTGGCCAATTACAGTGCGGAGTTAGGCCAGCGCGACAAGGCAAGGGCCTATGCCAAAAAACTTACAGTAATTTCACCGCGCAATCCGGGCTACCAAAAACTCTACCAGGATTTGTCGAAGTAGTGTCGCGCAGAATTAATTCGACTCTACAGTTCTGGTAAACACCAGATGCACGGTCACAGGAACAGCCGTGCTGATGGCATTCAACCCAGCGACTTTCTGTAATGCTGCTATGCCTGCTTCCAGGCCAAAATCGGCTGCATTAACAATGAGCGGCCTGGAGGTGAAAACCTGGATGCGCTCCTCGCTCTCTCCGATCATCACCACCGGCACGGTAAGCGTCTTCTCGGCACCGTGCAAAGACAGGGTAAAACTCAGGTCGGTGGTTATCGTGCCGCCTTTGGCCAGCACGGCGATGAACTTCGGGTCAACGGTTGCAGCGACCTTTGCCGAGGGAAACGTAATGGTCTCGAACAACAGCTCCCGCATGCGCTCATCGCGGACCTCGATCAGGGTGTCCACACTGGCCAGGGCGATATTCAGTTGCACCGTCCCGTCGTTGCTAACATAGCCCACCATGTCGCGGAAGCTGTGCACTTCTGCCACGGCATCGTTCTTGACAGAAATAAAATTGACCGCCGATTTCGTGCTGTCGAGCTGCCATTGTGCCCAGGCCGGAAATGCCGACAGCGAAAATGCGATAACGGCCAACAAGGAGATCAAACGCGCTTTGCCTGTGTTCATGTTCTGTACCCTCTATAATCTCTATCGACCTTCAGGCCACAACCTCGGCCAGGTCACCTTTTTCTTCCAGCCATGCCTTGCGGTCACTGGCACGCTTTTTGGCCAACAGCATATCCAGCATCTGGTTAGTGCCGTCACCAGCATCCAGTGCCAGCCGCACCAGTCGACGGGTATCCGGAGCCATGGTGGTCTCTCGCAACTGCAGGGGGTTCATTTCGCCAAGCCCCTTGAAGCGCTGAACGTTTACCTTGCCCCTTTTCTTTTCCGCCTCGATTCGGTCCAGAACGCCCTGCTTTTCAGCTTCATCCAGAGCATAGTACACATCTTTGCCCACATCGATGCGGTAAAGAGGCGGCATGGCAACATACACATGCCCCGCCGCTACCAGTGGCCGAAAGTGACGAACCAGCAGTGCGCAGATCAGTGTAGCGATATGCAAACCGTCTGAATCCGCATCGGCCAGTATGCATATCTTGTGATAACGCAGGCCGCTCAGGTCATCACTCGCAGGGTCTACCCCCATGGCCACCGAGATATTGTTCACCTCCTGCGACGCCAGTATCTCCTGGGAGTCTATCTCCCAAGTATTAAGGATTTTGCCGCGCAGGGGAAGAATTGCCTGGAACTCCCTGTCCCTGGCCTGTTTTGCAGAACCGCCAGCGGAATCGCCCTCCACCAGAAAAAGCTCGCCACGGGAGGGGTCTTCACCGGAACAATCCGCCAGCTTGCCCGGCAGTGCAGGGCCAGAGGTGACGCGCTTGCGCACCACTTTCTTGGCGGAGCGCAAGCGGCTCTGGGCATTGTTGATACACAACTCAGCCAACTTTTCCGCTTCCCCGGTGTGCTGGTTCAGCCACAGACTGAAGGCGTCTTTAGCCACACCGGAAACAAAGGCTGCCGCCTGGCGGGACGACAAGCGCTCCTTGGTTTGCCCGGAGAACTGGGGATCTTCCAACTTTGAAGACAGCACATAGCAGCAGCGGTCCCAGATATCGTCCGGAGCAAGTTTCACTCCTCGCGGCAACAGGCTGCGCAGCTCGCAAAAATCGCGCATTGCCTCCAACAGACCTGTTCGCAAGCCATTTACATGGGTGCCACCCTGAGCTGTGGGAATCAGGTTGACATAGGACTCGGCGATCACCTCACCGCCTTCCGGCAACCATTGCACGGCCCAGTCAACACCCTCACTAGTTCCGCTGAAGCTGCCGACAAAGGGCACCTCGGGAATGACCGGGAAATCGATGGTGGCGTCAGCAAGGTAATCGGTCAGACCGTCTTCGTAATACCACTCGTCTGATTCACCGGACTTCTCCTCGGTAAATTTGACCCGCAGTCCCGGGCACAGTACAGCCTTGGCCCGCAGCACATGCCGCAATCGTGATACGGAGAAATTGATTGAATCAAAGTATGCCGGGTCGGGTTGAAACGTCACCGCGGTACCGGTATTGCGTTTGCCACAGGTATCCACAACCTCCAGGTCGGACGTTTTTTCACCCCCGGCAAAACGCATGCGATACACCTGGCCGTCACGGCGAATCACGATTTCCAGCGCACTGGACAAGGCGTTCACCACCGACACACCGACACCGTGCAGGCCGCCGCTGTACTGGTAGTTCTTGCCGGAGAACTTGCCCCCGGCATGCAGGGTACAGAGAATAACTTCTACCCCCGGCTTTCCTTGCTCGGGATGCATATCCACGGGCATGCCGCGGCCATCATCGGTGACGGTCACTGAGCCGTTGCGGTGCAGTATCACGTCGATCTGGCTGGCGTGCCCCGCCAGCGCCTCGTCGACGCTATTGTCTATGACCTCCTGTGCCAGATGATTGGGACGGGAGGTATCGGTGTACATGCCCGGGCGCTTGCGCACGGGCTCAAGGCCAGTAAGGACCTCGATATCTTCTGCGGTGTAATTGCTCATGTTGTGGGCTTATCTACTTGCTAAAACGGGTGAGAAAAATACAAAGCCCTATTGTACCGGGGCGCGAGGCACTACGCGACGAACGGATACACTACAGGTAACCGCCGGAGTCCAGATCTACCTTGAACGACACATCTTCCACCCGTGAAACACCGGTCTGCAAGCTGCCATCGGGCAATAACTCCAGCCAACGGTAGCCGGGGGCCGCCGAATCCGCCTTAAAACCGGCGCTGCCCGGCGCAAACTGCACGCAGGTGGAGGGAGTAGCCATTAACTGAACCCCTCCCTGCTGACGGTCCACTTGTTGATGTACATGCCCCCACAGCAGGCCCCGCACCCCAGGAAAACGATCCAGAATCGAGAAAAAAGCGGGCGCATCTGCCACCATCTGCTCATCCAGCCACTCACAGCCAATTTTTACCGGCTGGTGGTGCAGGCAGACCAGCGAGTAAAGTTCCTCGGCAGCGGCAGCGGTCAGCGCGTCTTCCAACAGCGCCAGCTCCACCGTACCCAGCTTGCCACCAACCTCTCCCGGCACCTGGGAGTCCAGCATCAATACCTGCCAACGGCCCACGCGAACCTCGCGGCACAGGCGCAGGGGGTGGTCGGCAACAGCCGCCATATTCGCCCGGTCATCATGATTACCTGGCAGCCAGCAATTGACTTCTGTGAGCTGTGCAAAATACTGCTGCAAACGTCGGTAGGCTTCCAAGGCACCCTGATCCGAAAGGTCGCCCGTACCAAGCAACAGGTCCATAACCGGCCTTTCAGCTTTCACCAGGTCGATAACGGCCTGCAGCGAGTGGTCCGTATCCATACCCAGCAGTGTGCCACCCTGCACCTTGCACAAATGAGTGTCGGTCAACTGCACAATTCGCACGCTGTCGCCGCTGTGGGAGATAGTCTGGCAGTGGGAGAGGGGCTGTGACATGTGGGCTTGGACCGGACCAGTGCCGGCTCAGAAAAACCCGGTCTCTCGGCTGGATTCCGAGCACGCGCGGCCATTTTGCATACAGTGCTCCAGCCAATCTGCGAGAAACCGATTCTGCTGCGACTTTTCGTCCTGTTGGTACATGCGTTCGTTGGGATACTGGTAGCGGGCATCAATCTTGCGATGCGACTGGAACATGCCCACCTCTAGCATGCCGGCATCGTGATAGGCACGCACCTCAACTCGCAGCCGGCCCAGCCAGTTGTCCTGGGCATGTTGTTGATGCAACTGAAAAATAGTGGTGTAGCGGCAGCGCTCGATAACCTGCAGTTGCACCCGGGCATCGGCGACAAAAAATTCGCGCCTGTTGGCCGTCTCGTAGTCGGGGAACAGACACAGCAGGCGCGCGTAGTTGGCCTCGCACACCGCGTGCATTTCAGCAAGATCCAGCTTAAAGGGCTTTTTCCTCGCCCGTTGCAACATCATTTGCAGAACACCACCTGTTTTTTATGGCCTCGCGCACCCAGACTGGGCGCGACAATATCAATAAGCAAAGAGTGTATCACCTTAAATGCAAGCGGGGACGCAAACTGCTACTATCTCTCCCGATTTACCAACCAGACATTTCTAGGAAAATTGCATGAAACGAACGGTAGCTGCGCTGCTGGTATCGGGCCTCCTATTGGGGTCAGCCTTGCCACAGGCGGAATCCCTCAGCGATATCTATGAGCTCGCGCTGGAAAACGATGCCCAGCTGAAAGCTGAACAAGCCCAGTACCTCGCCCGGACCGAGACTGAATACCTCGCCAGGGCTGCGCTGTTGCCGCAAGTAAGTACTTCCTACTCCTACACGGACACAAATGCAGACCGCTGGGGCCAGAGCCGGGATTTCAACGAACCGGGCCTGCCGTTGATTAAAACCAAATCAAACACGGATACGGATACCGACGGTTACAGCGTTTCGCTGAACCAGGCCATCTTTGACCTGCCCGCCTGGTTCAGTTTTCAGTCCGGCAAGGAAGTGAGTAAGCAGGCTGCGGCCACCTTTGCCGGCAACCAGCAGAATCTCATCGTACGGGTAGTAGACGCCTACCTAGAGGTACTGCGGACCCAGGACAACCTGTCCGCCTCGCAGGCACAGGAGCGCGCTTTTGAACGCCAGCTGGAGCAGAGTCAGCAGCGCTTTGAAGTTGGTCTGATAGCGATTACCGATGTATATGAAGCCCAGGCGGCATTTGACCTGTCCCGGGTCAACCGCATTGTGGATGAAAACAATGTTTCCGTAGCGCTGGAGCGCCTGTCAGTGCTCACAGGCCGCTATCCCGGCACACTCAATGTCATGAAGGAAAACATGGAGCTCAAGCTACCCGATCCGATTGATCGGGCCGCGTGGGTGGATTTTGCCCTGCAGAGCAACTTTGCGCTGGAAGCGGCCAGGCACGAGGAAGAGGCGGCCCGACAAACGGCAAAAGCCGATAAACTGGAGCACGCGCCCACCGTCAGCGGCGGCTATGAGTACTCCGATTTCACCACCAACGGCGATTTTAGAATCGACCCCGCAACGGGCTTTGAGACACCTCCTGACGGCAAACAGGAACAGAATATCTGGACGCTGCGCGTCGACATGCCGCTGTATAGCGGCGGTGCCATCAGTGCCAGGCGCCGCCAGTCAGCCCAGGAGTACAACGTCGCCAGGGAAAATCTTATCAACCTGACCCGCAACACCGTGACCAGCACGCGCTCGCTACACATGACCGTCATCAGTGACGTATCCCGGGTGGAGGCACGCAAGAAAAGCATTGTCTCTTCCCAGAGCGCCCTGGACGCCACCCAGGCGGGCTATGAAGTGGGCACACGCAACGTGGTGGACGTGCTGAACTCCCAGAATACGCTCTTTATTGCCCAGCGGGACTACGACAACAGCCGCTACGACTACATCATTAACATGATGCGCCTGAAAGAGCAGGCGGGGCTGTTGAGTCCGGAGGACGTGTACCGCCTGGACTCCTACTTGATTACACCACCGCCGGCGACTGCTCCCAACAAGTAACAGTGTCTCTGTGCCGGACCAACCGGGTCGGCATTCAAGCCCCCGCCAACTGGTCTGCCACTAGCGCCATCACACGGGCGCTGGCACCCCGATTTTCCACCAGTACCTGCTGTCCGGCAGCGCCCATACTCTGAGCGCGGGCGGGGTCTGCCAACAGTTCCGCCAGGCAGGGCCACAAGCCAGCGGGGCTGTCCAGCTGAATCATGGCGCCGGCGACAACCAACCGCCGGCTGATATCTTCAAAATTGGCCATATGGGGCCCGACCACAACCGGCACCCCCCAGACCACAGCCTCCAACGGGTTGTGCCCACCACGGGGCACCAACGAACCGCCAATAATTGCCACCGTGGCGCAGCCCAGCAGTAACAATAGCTCCCCCATGGTGTCGCCCAGCAAAATGTCATCGTCAACTCCCGGGTTCTTACCGGCAGAGCGCCGCGCCACTTGCCAACCTTCCCGTCGGCACAGTTCAGCAACATCATCAAAGCGCTCGGGGTGGCGAGGTACCAGCACCAGCAGACACTCACCCAGGGCTTCGCGAATAATCCCAAACGCCCCCAGTATGAGCGTCTCTTCACCGGCGTGGGTACTGGCGGCCACCAGCACGGGGCGCCCCTGGGGGGCGATTGCCTGGCGCAGAGAAACCGCCCGACAGCGCAGCTCAGCAGCCAGCGCCAGATCGAACTTAATGCTGCCGGTGTTCACCAGTGCCGACTGCAGCAAACCCAACGTAAGCAAGCGCTCACCATCAATAGGAGTCTGACATGCGACTACATCCAACTCTTGTAGCATCGATTTAGTAAGACCGCCTACACGGGAATACCCCCGGGCAGAGCGCTCTGACATGCGGGCATTTACCAGTATTCTTCGGCAACCCGCGGCGCGGCTGTAATGCAACATATTCGGCCACAGCTCAGTCTCCATAATCAGCAACAGGGCCGGGCGGGTCCGGTGCAGAAACCGACGCATACAACCCGGCAAATCCCACGGTAGGTAGACATGAAAAACCCGGTCTCCGAACAAAGCCCGGACTCGCTCGGAGCCCGCGGGGGTAGTGGTGGTTACTACCAGCCGATGGTTCGGATATTGCCCGAGTAGCGACTCTATGAGAGGCGCAGCGGCCAGTGTTTCGCCCACCGACACCGCGTGCACCCAGATGGCGGGCAGGTCGAGCTCCGGCCTGGGAGTAAACAGGGCAAAGCGCTCTGCCAAACGCTGGCGATAGGCCACTGTTCGGCGGGAACGCCACAGCATCCGCAACACCAGCAAGGGCAGCAGGCAGTAGTATAGGGCGCTGTAAAGCAAGCGCATCGCGGCTCCGGTGCAGCAGGTAACAAAGGGCAGCATAACGTCAGGCCCCTGTTGCCGCCAGCCGTAGTGGCCGGACCACAGTGGAAACGCGGTACACTGGCATTTTTCCAATCTGGATCATCCCCATGGGCAGGCAGGTTCTGCACATCGACATCGCCATTATCGGCGGCGGCATTGCCGGCCTGTGGACTCTCAACCGGCTGCGCGATCGCGGCTACAGCGCTGTCCTGTTTGAACAGGAAGCGCTGGGGGGTTATCAGACTATTGGCTCCCAGGGCATGATCCACGGCGGCGTAAAGTATGCGCTGGGGGGCTCCTGGGGCAGCGACGCACAAGCCGTTGCCGCCATGCCGGGGATCTGGCGCAAGTGCCTGAGGGGAGAGGGCGAGATAGACTTGCGCGCGTGTAAGGTACTCAGCGAAGATTTCTTCCTCTGGTCAAGTGGCGACCTGCAATCCAGGCTCAGTTCCTTTTTCGCGAGCAAGCTGCTGCGCGGACACATCCACAAAATTGCCCCAGCCGAATATCCCCTGCCGCTGCAATCACCGCGTTTTCGCGGCCAGGTCTACCGCCTGGACGATCTGGTGCTGGATGTCCCCTCCCTGCTCAACACGCTGGCCAATCGCCACCGGGATGCTATCTACACCATCGACTGGCAGCAGGCTGCGCTGCACCAGGAGGGGGGGCACGCAGAATTGCAATTACCCCAGTGCACCGTGGTGCCGGATCAATTGTTGCTCACCGCCGGTGCCGGCAACGAGGCTCTCATGGCAGCACTTGGCAGCGCTCAGCCCGCCATGCAACGCCGACCACTGCAGCAGGTAATGCTAAGACACGAGTACCGGGAGCCACTTTACGGGCATTGCCTGGGAAGCACTGCCTCGCCGCGGCTTACTGTTTCCTCCCATCGCGACAGGGCGGACAGGCCGGTCTGGTATCTGGGGGGTGACCTGGCCACCGGCGCCGGGGATGAAGAACCCGAGAACCTGATTGATCGCGCCCGAAGCGAACTCAGCGACTTGTTGCCCTGGATCGATTTTGGCAACACGCAATGGGCCACAGTGCAGCTGGACCGAGCGGAACCAAACCAGTCTTCAACACTGCGACCCGACCGGGCATTTGTCGGTAAAGTGGCGGGCATTACCAACGCACTTGTTGCCTGGCCTACCAAGCTCACCCTCTCCCCGGATCTGGCGCGCGAAGTGGAGCGACAGCTCGAGGAACAGAATATCTCCCCCAGACACCCACAACAGCTGGCCCCACTGGCGAACCTCTCACAGCCACCGGTGGCGACAGCTTACTGGGACAGCCTGCTGCCATGAGCTGGCTGAGACCCCTGGGCAATACCGGCTTGACGGTCAGCGCTATTGGCCTGGGCACCGTGAAACTGGGGCGCAATCGCGAGGTAAAATATCCGGGCAGCTTTTCCCTGCCGGATGATCGCAGCGCAGCGGCTTTACTGGCCCAGGCCAGGGAGCTGGGGATCAACCTGATCGATACTGCGCCGGCTTACGGCAGCAGCGAGGAACGACTGGGAAAACTGCTCGCAGGGCAGCGCCAGCACTGGCTAATCTGCAGCAAGGTTGGGGAGGAATTCGAGCAGGGGCATTCGCGGTTCGACTTTTCCGCGCAACATATCCGCCACTCGGTGCAGCGCAGCCTACGCCGCCTCAACACTGACACTATTGATGTCCTGCTGCTTCACTCGGATGGTAATGACCTGCAGATAATTGAACAGACAGACGCGTTGGAGGCACTGGTAAAACTGAAACAGGAGGGGCTGATAAGGTCCTACGGAATGTCCACCAAGACAGTGAAAGGGGGGCTGGCGGCTGCCCGAAAATGTGACGTGGTCATGCTCACTTACAACCCTGTGCAGCGGGAGGAGTTGGCCGTACTGGAATGCTGTAAAAAAATGCACTGCGGCGCACTGGTGAAAAAAACCCTCGCCAGCGGCAATCTGCGTTCAACTGATTCAGGCGCCCCGGACCCTGTGCAGGCCAGCATGGATCTTGCACTGGGCCACCCGGCGACCAGCGCTGCCATCATTGGCACCATTACGCCAGCGCACCTGCTCGCCAATGTGGCTGCGGCGCGGCGCGCCATCGGCTGACACTGTTACCGCAGGATACTAGTCTTCCCTGCGAATCCTGTTAACTATCGCCGTGGTGGACACGTTGTCGACAAAATCCAGCACTCTTACCTCACCGCCGTAGGCCTCCACCAGTTCCCAGCCCACCACGCTTTTCTTGTCCGTGTAGTCACCACCCTTCACCAGCACCTCAGGCTGGAGAATTGTCAGTAGCTCGCGGGGGGTATCGTGCTCAAAAACCACCACCCAATCCACCGCTTCCAGCCCGGCGAGCACCGCCATGCGCCGGTCAGCCGGATTAATGGGACGCCCCTTGCCCTTGAGGCGCCGCACGGACTCGTCACTGTTCACAGCCACTATCAAACGGTCACCCAACTGGCGCGCCTGCTCCAGGTAGGCCACATGCCCGGCGTGAATAATGTCGAAGCAGCCGTTGGTAAACACCACCCGCTCGCCCTGGCTGCGGGCGTCGGCAATCGCAATTTGTAATTGCTCCAGCGACAGGGCGCCGCGCTCAGACCCCTGGTCCCGCTGCACTGCCCGTCGCAACTCCGGCGCACTGACCACAGCCGTACCCAGTTTGCCCACTACTATGCCAGCGGCGATATTAGCCAGCGCAGATGCCTGTTCGTAATCAGAGCCCGCTGCTATAGCCGCAGCCAACACCGCAATTACCGTGTCGCCAGCGCCGGTCACATCGAATACTTCCCTCGCCCTGGCCGGCAGGTGCACTTCCGGCAGGCCTGGGCGCAGCAGGGTCATACCGTGTTCACCACGGGTCACCAAAAGGGCACCCAGCTCCAGTTCCGCCATCAATTGCCCGCCTCTGGCCACCAGTTCGGCCTCTGTCTCGCAGCAGCCAACCACCGCCTCCAGTTCCGCAAGGTTTGGTGTCAGCAAACTCGCCCCGCGGTACCTGCTGAAGTCTGTGCCCTTGGGGTCAACCAGAACCGGAATTTCGCGCGCCCTGGCGGCGGCAATAAGCAGGCCGGGGTCAGTTAAGGCACCCTTGGCGTAATCAGACAGAACGAGCACCTTGCAGCCTGCAAGCAATGTTGGCACATTCCCGGACGGCGCAAATGCCGCCGTGTCATTTAGCGGTTCTTCAAAGTCCAGGCGAATCAATTGCTGGTGACGGCTTACCACCCGCAACTTGGTCGTTGTGGCCTGCCCGGCCAGCCTGGTGAGAACACAATCGACACCGGCGCCCACCAGCATATCCTGCAGCGAGTCGGCGCTCGCATCGTCACCACAGGGAGCGCACAATCGCGCGCCTGTTCCCAGCGCCGCAATATTGAGCGCCACATTGCCGGCGCCACCCGGACGATCAGTAACCTGCTCTACCTTGACCACCGGTACCGGCGCTTCGGGGGAGATGCGCGATGTTGGCCCCTCCCAGTAACGGTCCAGCATGACATCCCCGAGCACCAGTACACTGGCCTGGTTGAATTGGGGCAGTTCCAGTTTCATGGTTGCAGTGTCCTTACGTTCTTATTGGTGACGAATTAGAGAGAAGATACCATCGTTTTAAAGAGTACCCACTATCACCAGCACGTCCCTGCGCTTGCCAGCACCGGGCAAAACCGCTAATTTGCCCAGCCCTTTCCCGCACAGTGAGTGCTCAGTGATGATCCCGGACCTGCCCGACAACATCGATAGCATCAAGGGTTTCCTCGCTGACGACGAGGCACAGGCCCTGCACGATATGGCCCTTGAAGTCTCTGCCAACGGGCCGGTTCTGGAAATAGGCAGTTACTGCGGTAAATCCACCATTTATCTCGGCCTGGCCTGCAGGCAGCACAGCAGCACCGTTTTCGCGCTTGATCATCATCGCGGGTCGGAAGAACACCAGCTCGGAGAGATGTTTCACGACCCGGACCTGTACGACAGCGGCGAGGAAGTGGTGGACACTTTTCGCGAGTTTCGCCGCAATATTCGCGCCGCGGGGCTGGAGGAGTTGGTGGTGCCTGTCGTGGCGGGTTCCGCTGCCGCGGCCAGACACTGGCAAACGCCCCTGGCGATGGTGTTCATCGATGGCGGGCACAGCCTGGATGCCGCGCTCACCGATTACCGTTGCTGGGCGCCCCACATATTGCGCGGCGGCGTCCTGGCGATACACGACATCTTCACCGATGCCAGCAAAGGCGGCCAGGCACCCTACGCGATTTACCGTATGGCGCTGGCTTCGGGTCTCTTCGAATCGCTGGGTCAGGTCAACAGTCTGGGCTTGCTGCGCAGGCTATGAACAGAGCCTTCGTTGTACTAGCTCGCATCTGATCAAGCAGTCGTTAAACGATCCTGGCAAACGTTAATGTCCGCTTGTCATTCAATACTTGAGGTCACGGCCCGAGACAATGCTGAAGTCCCTGACGCGTTTTAAGACTCACTTCTCAAAATGAAGTGAACGCCGACTCACTCAAGGTCGGCGACCGGAACCATAATGTGTGCGTACGGCGTATCCCCCCACATGACATATGGACCGCCGACGTTCGGGTCGTTCGTAACGCCCTTCATCAGCTCCTTAGGTACAATAATCATCAAGTGCGGTCCAGTTTCAACATAGTCCGCTGCGTTCTTGGGGTCCGGATGATATGGGTCGGAGTTACTGACCCCGGCACCAGGATCTCCCAGAAGCATATATGAAATCCCCACACCGTCGGCGGTAAATTCCTGCTTTTGCGTTAGCGCACCCATCATTTTCATCCACATGCCATCGTTGCACATAGCGGCACCGTCATCTGGCACGGTATCTGGCATACAGGTCCAACCGTTGCTTCCCTCAACCACGACCTTACCGTTTACAACTATCGTGGCGTCCGCACTGATAATCGCCGGTGCAGCGGCTCTTGCGTGAGCGATTTTCTTATCGACGTCTTCTCCGGCCAGGCAATTACCGCATACTGATAAACCCGCTATGATTGCAAGCGACAGTTTTTTTGAAGGTGTCATGTTAATTACCTTATGTTGGTTTGATAGACCAAAAGTCTATTTTCGTACCACCGCTCAGGCATCCAGAGCCTATAGATGGGTTATTGTAGTCGCCGCTCGGAAACTCATTAGACCCATTGGTAGTAAGTGAAAAATTTATGATCGTCATCTGGTCTATTCAATATAGCTTACAGACTAATCCACCTGAAGACGACGCTGGTGCGCTACACCTGCGCCGGGTTCGTCTGTTAGTAATTGCACCCGGGTAAACAAACTGGCAGCATCGGTGTGCCCCGTGAGCGCGTCCGCTGCCAGCAGGATCGCGCCGGCTGTCCACGTGGGTTTTTCATCGGGCCACAACAGATCTTCGACCAGCTGGTAGCCGGTCCAGTAGGAGCCATCGTCGGTGCGCCACTGGTGCAGCCAACTGTACACTTCCACTGCACGGGCGTGATCGCCGGCAGCAAGCAGGGCCATTACCAGCTCGCAGGATTCGGCGATCGTCACCCAGGGCTGCTGTTTCTCGCAGCGGCAGCCGAGCCCGTCTTCCACGAACTCATCCCAGCGAGCGGCGAGCCTGGCCTGTGCCTCCCGGCCGCTATAGACACCCGCAAGCACCGGGTAAAACCAGTCCATCGAGTAGCGTGACTTGCTCGCCCAGGTTCTATCGAAACGCTCGGGCTTGTGGCGCAGGGCCCGGCCCAGCGCGGTGCGGGCGCGGTGCCAGTGGGGCCGCTCCATGTGCAGGGTGTGGGCAATGTTGATGGCGCATTCCAGGCTCTTGTAGATCGAGCTGCAGCCGGTCACCAGGGCGTCGCCCTTGGGTGTACCATCGGCCTCCACTGCCCAGTGAATCTCACCGTGCTCAGTCTGTAGAGAAAGCACAAAGCCGATAGCCCGATCTACCATGGGCCACATGGCCTGCAGGAAGTCGCGGTCCTCGCTGACCAGGAAAAAGTGCCAGAGCCCGGTGGCGATGTAGGCGACAAAGTTGGTCTCGCGCCGCTCACAGTTGTCTATCTCCTCGCCGCGGTAGGATGCCCACCAACTGCCGTCTTCCAACTGCATGCGTGACAACCAGGCATAGGCAAGGCGTGCGGCGCCGTATTCACCCCCCACGGTAAGACCCATGGCGGCCTCCACATGATCCCAGGGATCCGCATAGCCGCCCTCGAACCAGGGAATTTCCCCACTTGCCTGCTGTGTATCGAGAATGAACTGCACTGTGGGGCGCAAGAACTCGTGCGGGAACAGGCCCCGGCTCAGATAGAGGCCGCTCACAGGGATGCCCCCTTGCGAAAATACATGACCACACTCTTGCCCATGACGGGATTCATAATTTTCTCCAGTACCCGGGTGAAGGCGGGCCGCTCCATAATGTCCCACACCAGCAGCCTATGGTATTGCTGCACCAGCCAGTTGCTGTCGCGATTTTTCCAGAACAGGCACTTCAGCCACCAGAACGGCACATGCAGCGCATGAGCCCAGTGGCGGTGGTAATGGTCGAACCCCAGCCCCTCTATTTCCCGGCGCAGTTCGCCAGAGCGGAAAATGCGCAGGTGGCCGCCCGGGGTGTGATAATAGCCCTCGCTAAGGGCCCAGCAAATCTGTTCGGGCCAGCGCCGTGGAACACTGGCGCAAAACAGGCCACCCGGCTTCAGCACACGCTCTATCTCCCGCAGTGCCGCGTGGTAGTCGGGTATATGCTCCAGAACCTCGCTGCAAACAACCTTGTCGAAGGTATCGTCCGCGAAAGGGAGGGCCAGCGCACTGGCCGAGGACAGGCTGAATGATTTCGCAGCGTTGCCGGGCTCATCGAATGGGGAAAATTTTTCCCGGGTGGTGAGCAGGTCTTCCAGCGACAGATCCACTCCCACCGAGTGCACATCAGCAGCCACATAGGCGGAGATTACATGGCGGCCTTCGCCGCAACCCAAATCCAGCACCCAATCGCCGCTGACCAGTGGGAAGTGCCCGAACTCAACCGTCTGCATGCAACACCTTCCGATAGTAGTCGACCATCTCACCGGCACAAACATCCCAGCAGAAGTGATCGAGAATACGCTGGCGACCGCTGGCACCCAGTTCTTCCCGTCGCCGGGGATCCAACAGCAGGGCCTCAATCGCATCAGCCAGGGCATCCACGCTTTTAGCCGGCACAATCACCCCCGCATCTCCCACCACTTCAGGCAGGGCTCCCCCATCGGAAGACACTACCGGCACCGCGCAGGCCATGGCTTCACCCGCTGGCAAGCCAAAACCCTCGTACACTGATGGCACAACGGCTACGGCTGCCTCGGCGTAGTACTGCACCATTTGCTCCGTGCTGATGCCGCTGACGAAGCGCACCTTGTCAGCGATACCGAGCTTGCTGACCAGCCGCTCGGTACTACCCCCCTGGCGCGGTTTACTGACTACCAGTAATTCCAGCTCGGGGTATTGTTGCAGCAGACGGGCGTAGGCGCGCAATAAATAGCGCAGGCCCTTCAGGGGCGCATCGGCAGAGCAGGTCGCCATCAGGCGCAGCGGATTGCGCGGCACATTCGGCAGAGGGCGAAAAACGTCAGTATCAATACCATTGTGCACCAGGCCAATACCCGCCGGCTGCAGGCCGAAATCCCGGGCGATATCTTGACGCGAGCAATCGGATACGGTCACTACATGGTGTAACTGCTTGACCACCTTCTTCTGCATGATCAGGAAGGAGTGCCAGCGCCGAATCAACAAACGTTGCCGCCAGTTACGGGTTGCCTTGAGGGCAATACGCAGATCGCTGGTAATCGGGTGGTGCACGGTGGTCACCAGCGGCAGGCCCATATCCTGAATTTGCAACATGCCATAGCTGAGGCTCTGGTTGTCGTGAATGAGATCGTAGTCCCCGCCGTGCTCGCGCAGGTAGCGCACTACGCGCCGTCCAAACGTATAGGGTTCGGCAAATCCCCCGGTAAGCTTGCTGCACCACTCCATGATGTCGGTGAGGGACGCGAGGTGACGGGGTCGCAGGGACAAAAGGCCATTTTCGAAGAGATCCATGCTCGGCAGCTCGATAAGCCGCACCCGGGGGTCAAGGTGCGGGTAGGGAGGGCCGGAAATCACATCCACGCTGTGGCCGGCATCCACCAATGCCTTGCTGAGGTAATTGAGATACACCCCCTGGCCGCCGGCAAAGGGCTGACTGCGATACCCCAGCAACGCAATGCGCAAGAGCCGCACTGCTGCCTGCCCCGCCAGGGCTCCTGAGCCCGCCGCTGGAACTTGCGTCGTGAGCTGTGCAGTATCAAGGTGCCTGATGACGGCTTCCCCTCAGTGGTGTGCCTGAAAACGTGGATGCGCGCTTTGCGCTGGAATGCGGGCGACGATACCAGCCACAAGTGGCACTTAGTATGTCGAAAGAGGCCACATTTTAATCAGCCGGTGGTGAAAAATCCACCCCCGTCGGTGATGTTCGGTAAATAGCCCCGGTCGCCACAAGCCGGGGTTTACCGCTATAATCCGCCGCTTTGACAAGGACTTCAGCCCATGACGGCCATCACCTACAAGGGCATCATCCTGGCTGGCGGGTCCGGCACACGCTTACACCCCCTGACCAGCACCGTCAGCAAACAGCTGATGCCAATCTACGACAAGCCGATGATTTACTACCCCCTGGCCACCCTCATGCTGGCGGGGATACGGGATATCCTGATCATCACCACGCCCCGCGACCAGCGGGCGTTCAGCGACCTGCTGGGCGATGGCAGCCAGTGGGGCGTCAATATTTCGTACACGGTTCAGCCCAGCCCCGATGGCCTGGCCCAGGCGTTCATACTGGGTGCCGACTTTATCGGCAATTCGCCAGCCAGCCTCGTGCTTGGCGACAACATCTTTTACGGCGGCGGCTTTACCAAGAAGCTGCGACATGCCGCAACCAGCGACCAGGGCGCTTCGGTGTTTGCCTACTATGTACAGGACCCGGAGCGCTACGGTGTAGTGAGTTTTGACGAAAAGGGTGTGGCCCAGGATATCGAGGAAAAACCCGCCAAACCCCGTTCCCACTATGCGGTCACAGGGCTGTATTTCTACGACAACGATGTGGTCGACATCGCGCGCAACATTCGCCCGTCGGCTCGTGGTGAGCTGGAAATAACCGACGTCAACAAGGCCTACCTGGCCCGGGGCGACCTGCGGGTCGAAGTCATGAGCCGGGGCACTGCCTGGCTGGACACCGGCACCCATAACTCACTGCTGGACGCCGCCAATTTCATCCGCGTGGTAGAAGAACGGCAGGGCCTGAAGATTGCCTGCCCAGAAGAGGTGGCGTACCGCATGGGCTACATCACCGCGGAGGAATTACTGGGCCTCGCGGCCCCCCTGGAAAAGAGCGGCTACGGCCTGTACCTGCAGGCCCTGCTCAACGACGATGGCGTGGTGTTCGATGAAATTTGAAGAGTCCCCATTGCAGGGTGTTTACCTGCTGAAACCACGGGTATTTGGCGACAAGCGCGGTTTCTTCCTGGAAAGCTGGAACGCCGAAACGTTTCGCGCAGCCGGTTTCGATCTCACTTTCGTGCAGGATAACCACAGCCGCTCTGCCAGGGGCATTCTTCGCGGACTGCACTACCAGACCGAAAACCCGCAGGGCAAGCTGGTTCGCGTCAGCTCCGGTGAAGTGTTCGACGTGGTGGTAGATCTGCGCCGTGCATCGCCAACCCTGGGCCAATGGTATGGGGCGTGGCTAAGCGCCGGGAACCACCAGATGCTATGGGTTCCACCCGGCTTCGCCCACGGCTTCTATGTCACTTCCGACTACGCCGACTTCCAATACAAGTGCACCGATATCTACCACCCCACAAGCGAGGTCTGCCTGGCCTGGGATGATCCCGCTCTTGCCATCGACTGGCCGCTGCCAGCCGGTGAGTTGCCCAGCTTGTCTGAAAAGGATGCAAACGGCCGGGCCTGGGGAGATATTCCGTTGTTTGACTGAGCTTTGCGGATTACAGCACTAACTAGCCGGGGCTTTTAAGCCAACAGCGGCCGCCACCACGCCTCATTGGCAAAAAACCAGTTGAGCGTCTTATCCAAACCCGTCTCAAAGCTCTCGTGAGGCTCATAGCCGAGCGCATGGGTGATGTGCTGTGCATCAATTGCGTAACGCCAGTCATGGCCGGCGCGATCTTCCACAAAGGTGATCAGGTCCCGGGCACTACCGCCAGAAGCACCGGGCGCAGCGGGGAATCTCGCAGCCAGGGTGGGATCGGCGACAAAGCGTGCATCCATGCATTGACACAGATGCTCTACAATAGCGAGATTGCTCCACTCGTTATTACCGCCAACGTTATAGGTCTCACCTACAGCGCCCTGCAGCAGCACCAGTTCGATACCGCGGCAGTGGTCTTCCACGTACAACCAGTCCCTGATATTGCTGCCATCGCCGTATACCGGCAGCGGCAAGCCCCGCAGCACATTAGTAATACACAGGGGAATCAGCTTTTCAGGAAAATGAAATGGGCCGTAGTTGTTCGAGCAGTTGCTGGTGCTTACCTGCAGGCCGTAAGTGTGGTGATACGCCCGAACGAGGTGATCAGAGGCCGCCTTGCTTGCAGAATACGGCGAGTTGGGCTGGTACTGGTGTCCCTCGGCGAACGGTGGTGCGGTGGCTGCCAGGGAACCGTATACCTCGTCGGTAGAAACATGATGGAACCGGTGGGGCAAAGCGAGCTCGCCGCCCAGCCATACTTCGCGCGCGGCTTTCAGCAAACTATGTGTCCCCACCACATTGGTTTCAATAAATGCGTCGGGGCCACTGATGGAGCGATCGACATGGCTTTCAGCGGCGAAGTGCACAACCGTATCCACGTTATGTTCGCGCAGGACGGCAAGTACACGCTCATGGTCACAGATGTCCGCGTGCACAAAACTGAAGTTGGCTTGCCCCCGGAGACTCTCAAGACTGGCGAGGTTACCGGCGTAAGTTAGTGCATCGTAAGCCACCACGCGGTCAGCGGGGTGTTGACGCGCCCAGTAGTGCACGAAGTTGGCGCCGATAAACCCGGCAGCGCCTGTCACCAGCAGGGATCTACTCATCTCGTGATTCCTTGAAATCTGTCAACATATTGCGCAGCTGTACTCGCCACTGCACACACTCAATCGCCAGATCCTGCCTGCTTCGAGTGGTGTCCAACACACTGTAACGCGGGCGTGCCGCGGCAGTCGGATACTCGTTGCTGGTAATCGGCCTTATATGCACCGGCCGATGGAGTATCCCGAGATGACTGGCCTCTTCAAAAATGGCCAGGGCAAAGTCGTACCAACTGCATTCACCGGTATCACTCCAGTGGTAGATACCACACAACTCCGGCCGCGCGGCGGCCGACCACAACGCGCTCGCCAGGCCCCTTGCCCAGGTGGGTGAGCCGACCTGGTCGGCCACCACCGCCAGCTCCTCGCGCTCGGACATCAGCCGCAACATGGTTTTAACAAAGTTGTTACCAAAGCGGGAGTACACCCAACTGCTGCGCATTACCAACGCTTCGGCAAAGGTATCCTGTACTGCTCTCTCCCCCGCCAACTTGCTGCGGCCATACTCTCCCAGCGGAGCGGTAGATGCATTGGCGGGATAGGGTTGCTGCGATTCCCCGTCAAAAACGAAATCGGTGGACACGTGCAGCAGGCGAATCCCCAGGTGTCTGCAGCTGCTCGCCAGGTTCGCCGGGCCCACTGCATTCGTTCGCTGAGCCGCCGGGGCATCGTCTTCAGCAGCGTCTACCGCCGTGTAGGCAGCGGCGTTGATAACCACCCGGGGATACAGTGTCTCCAGGCGCCTGGCAACAGCCTCCGCATCACCGATATCCAGTTCCCGCCGGGTCAGTGCGATACATTCCGTCCCGGGGTCCGCAGTCAATACCAATTCCCTGCCCAATTGCCCGCCAGCGCCCAGCACCAACACTCTCTGCTTCAAAACATCTCCTCTAGCCCCGAAAAGCTGCGCTTTATTAGCGCTGAATCGGGAGGCTATCTTATACTGAGGTTGCGAGGATGCCTACTTGCCGCCCGAAGGAACAGACGCACGTGACAGACAGCCTGGACAGGGAAGAAGATCTGCGCCGCTACGCCCTGCAACTGACTGTTGAGGAGTTGCCGCCGGGCTGGGATATAGTAAAGACCTCATCCGCATGTCTGGTGGCTTGCAACCCCTCACTGCAGGTCTACTACAAGGAATTCCCTCTACCCAGCCCCCTCGATCGCCTCGCCGCTCTGCTGCGCGGAAGCCGCGCCTCGCGATGGCGTAAACACAGTGAGGCCCTGAAATACGCAGGCATCGAAGCGCCAGAAAGTCTGGCCTGGGGGAAATTGCCAAACGGCAGAGAATATCTTTTCACCCGCGCAGCAGCCGGGCGGGATGTCGCGACCTGGTTGAAAAAAACCCTGACGGAAAGGCGCGGCGACGCACTGACCTCCCGGCGACAACTACTTGAGGCCCTGGGCATTTTTATCGGGCGCCTGCATGCGACGGGTTTTCTGCCGGGCGATCTGGAGCCCAGTGAGGTGCTGGCAGAACTGCGTGACGATCGGTTTCAGTTTACCCTCATCAACAATGAGCATTCGGTAAAGAAACTGCCCCCGCCGGGCCGGATGCTGCTGAAAAACCTGATGGAGCTGAATCTACTCCCTCCCTCTGCACTTACTCGCACCGACCGTATGCGCTTTTTAGTGGCGTGGAGACGCCAGATGAGAGATTTGTCGCCTATAGAGATTAAAGTACTCGCCGCTGAGGCTTACCACTGGGCCATGCGCTTACTGCACGAAAGAGGCCAGCTATAGCTCTGCTGGCAAGAGTGAGGGCTCACCGGCTCCCAGCGATGTCCGCCGCCATCATTGGCGCCATGCCATCAGTTCTGCTAACGTCAACAGGACGGAATTGCCATATCGCACCGACGTCAACTACGAGGACAGGCCTTTGTCATTTACCGCCAACACCATAGAGGAACTGAACCTGCTATTGCAGTTTGACAGCTCAACCCTGGACCGCGGCATAAAGGTGCATTCCAATGCCCGCCCCGAAGTTATTGCGGCGTGCGGAAACCTTTTTGCACTGGGTCTTGTAGATCAGCCAGATGGCGGGTACCTCACTGACGCCGGGATTGAAGCCCTGGCTCATGCGCAGAGCCTGGCCGGCCTGCTTAATGACAAAGAACCAGCCTGAACCGGAGAGCGTATAATCTTGTTACATACACCCGCTGCAATGTTAAAACAAACCGGCGACCTGCCCTTTGTTAACCTGGACGCCAGTTTTCCCTTCATTGACGAAGGCAGCTTCAGACTCCAGCTCCTGCAGGTAAACATCGAAGCCGGATTGTGGGTAATACGGACGGTTTTCGCCCCGGGTACTACCGTTCAGAAACATAAACACACCGGGGAAATATTCGCCTTCACCAGCGCCGGATCCTGGTACTACCAGGAATATCCGAACGATATCAATGTAAATGGCTCTTACCTGTACGAGCCGGCCGGCTCTATTCACACCCTGCATGTACCCAGCGCGAATACTGAAGATACTGAAGTATGCTTTGTTATGAACGGCGCAAACCTCAACCTCAACGCCGCCGGAGAAGTTGAGAGTGTGCTGGATGCCAGCGCTATGCTGGAAGCCTATCTAAGCCTTTGTGAGGCACAGGGGGATGGCGTACCGGACGTAATAGGTTACCGCTAATGCACTGAGTCACTATAACAATCAACCCTCGGGAGTACGGTTCCCGTACTGCCTGAAAATATTTTCCCGCTGACACACAAATGCCATGAGCTCACTCTTAATACCACTCGGCTCAGGTAACCCGTTACGCACGCAACTCTACCCGCCACGGAGGATTCAGGCGGTTTTCACCCGCCCAGTAGAGCTTGATTTTATTGCCTGAGGGGTCGTGTAAAATCGCTTCTCGCCACAAATAGCTCCTGTCCATGGGATCCTGATCAAATAACAGTCCCTTCGCCTTCAGCGCACTGACAAGTCCGTCCAGATCCTCGTGCTCAAAATAGATAACCGCGGTGTTTTCTCTATCGCCCGAATCCAGGCTGAGGGAAAACGTCGCTACACCTTGCGTACATTCGAAGCGCGCATAATGCGGCGAATCCACTATTTGCAGAAAGCCCATTGTGCGGTAAAACCGGGTGGCCTTTTCCATGTCGTTTACGGGAAGCGTAACCTGATTCATATTCATAGGCTGGTCTCCAAAGCGCTGTGCATACCTGAGTGAGTGTATCGCGTGCCAGTCCCCTGACAATCCGGCTATCACCTGCGCAAAACCCGACAGCCGTTAGCTTATGATGCCAAGCGTATCAATATCTCGCATTACAGCAGTGCCGGGTAGCTGATGCCGGACTTGCTCTCATGCCTTTTGCGAATCACCGCTACAGGTCGTCTTATTTGATCCAGTAACGTCTCCCGCGAGTAACGAATACTCATGCAGTAATGGTCCAGAAACGCTTCATACTGACCAGAGCTGACAGCCAGCGCTTCGGCGTCCGCTGTAAAACGGGCTATGTCATGCAACTGCCGGGCATGGAGTGAGGAGCTTGGCGCACCTAGCCTGCCGACCCTGCGCACATCCTCCAGATCCACCAGGTAGCACACGTCGCCACTCCACAACAGATTGCTCCACTTGCAATCACCATGAGAAAAGCCCGCCAGGTGCAGGGATGAAAGCGTTTCACCAGCTACTCGCATATACCGCAAGGCGGCTTCCTCACCGGGCCGCGCGAGCCACAGTGCCCGCAAATCACGGCTGTCTTCGATACCTTCTGTAAGCAGCAATAATGCACCGGGAATCCGCACGCAGGCTCGTGGAACGGGCACCCGGACGCCCGCCCGCAGCAGGTTAGTGGCGGCATCAAAACTGCGAACCCCGCGGCCAAAGGCCAATCGAAAGCCAACGTTTTGCATGGGGGACTTGGCTATATAGAGTTTCAGGAAACAGG
Organism: uncultured Haliea sp.; assembly: GCA_963977275.1. Taxonomy (GTDB): domain Bacteria; phylum Pseudomonadota; class Gammaproteobacteria; order Pseudomonadales; family Halieaceae; genus JARRPM01. The sequence goes on from CAXBNX010000001.1 coordinate 40,728, forward strand.
CCTGCCCCCGGACGCCAAGCAGGCCCACTCTGCTATACCTGTCGTTTTTCAGCAGCCGGGTGTGCTGTTCCATCCAGCGCGGCATATCAACAGACGGGTCTGGCAGGTGTTCACGCAACCCCGGGGCCCAGTCATCGCCGCGAAGAACACCATACGAATCAGACATGGCCACTAAGCGGCCCTGGTGGTGCTGCCCCGTTTGCCTTGCGATATAACTTCGCCGCGCGTTTTTCTACCCGGCGCCACATGCGCCGGTCGTGGCCCAGCGCCCTACGCAGCCCCCCCTCGCTGTAATGATGCATGAAGAGCAACAGATCGCGCCTGCTCAGGCCGCAGTCCATGGCGGAAAAATACAGGCCCGCAAGATCCTTGATACGCCAACGGCGGGGGGTTTTCTCCCGGATCTGCGCACGGTGCAGGTCGATCAAATAGCAGCGGACTTCCTGTTCCTCAAAGCTGGATTCATCGAGATGAAAATGGCAAAGGTAGAAATCGCGGTGGTTAATGCCCGCCCCGTGCATGCGCCTGGCCACGTCCGCCACCGCGCGCAATAATCGCCCACGGACGCTGGCAGGGGGCGGCTTTACTGCCCAATTCGCACAGTAGTCTTCCAGCGTTACCGTGCCCGTGAGCTCTGCGGTCACAATCATCGAGCGCAAGGCGGCCGGGTTCCAGCCCTGCAGGGCATAGGCAGCAACCGTCAGCGTATACACACCGGCGCGCTGCAGGGCCAGCACTGCTTGATATTCATTACTGGCTGATATCACGGGCAGGCGCAACTGCAACAGGTTCTTGCAAATCTCAACCCAGCCTATGCCCGTATGCAATTTCAGAAAACAGGGTTTTTTATGGTACAGGAACCGCAGCGTTTTGCGCCCTTCCTTGTTGCGGTACACGTCGGTCGGCTGCGCTTCAGCCGCAACTTCACCCGCCCATTTCAGCAACACGCGGGCGGAGCGTGCCCGCGCCAGCTCTCCCTGCGCAAACCCCTGGGCCAGATAGTATTCAGCCACCGGTACCAGCCTCTTTACGCTGGATAATCTGTTCAATCAAAGCGGCCCCTGCGCTGTGCAGTGAATATAAGTCTGTAGTTTCAGCGTAGTTCAGGCCACCAGCTCTACACTCAGCCTGAAAGGCTCTATCAAGCATCTTTGCCAGTGCAGCATCCAGTGCGCCCTGGTCGAAAGGGGCGGATAAAAGCAGCCCCGCGCCGGCAGTTTTGATGTAGCTGGCGTAACCGCATACGTCAGTCACCACCACCGGCAGCCCGGCGACGAGGGCCTCCAGTAAAACGATACCAGCAGCCTCGCTTCTGGCGGGGTGCACTAGTACGTCCGCCGCCAGCATCAGGTCGGAAATATCGTCCCTGCCCCCCAGAAATACGACCTGTTCCTGCACCTGCTGACGCCGGGCCAGAAGCCTCAATCTGCCGACACGATCCTGCCCGGCCACCAGCAGGCGAAAGCGGCGCTCCGGGCAGGTGCTTTGCAAGTAGCCAAGGCCGCGAATAACCCGGTCCAGGCCCTTCCTGGAAAAACCGGAGCCGACAAATAACAGGGTGTGCACATCGTAAGTCAGGCCCAGTTTATGGCGCGCCTGGGCACGTCGAGCAGTGGCATCAGCGGAGCGCCAACGATCCGGCTCAACCCCGGGTGGCAGCAGGTGCATGCGAGCGGCCTGCGTCTGGTAATGTTGCTCGAACCTGACCTTTTCTCTGTCGCTGATGAGCAGAATTTCAGTGCTGCTTTCGCGGTCAAATACGGCCTTCTCCCAACTAGAAAAATGTCTAAAGCGCCAGCCCAAACGGTACAACAAGCGCCCGGTTTGCATCGCCGTATCCAGGTAGCAGGTATCGCCGGCGTAATAGACATCCAGCCCAGGCATTTTGTTAAAACCGATTACCCCGACTACAGGTTCATCCCGCAGATCCGCCCGCACCCAGGCCAGAAACCGCTCGTTGCGACGAACGTTACTGCCGCAGGTGACAGGGGCTACCCGCAAATCAATACCCGCAAACTCTTCGCCTTGCCATGAGGTGCAATAAACCCGGCAGTGATGGCCGCGGCTCTGCAGCGCCAGCAGCATGCGTGCGAAATCCCGCTGCAGGCCGCCATAGGGGAAGTATTTGAAGATCAGGAAAGCCAGCCTCAAGGCCCTTCTCTCCCGGCAATAACGGCCTGCAGGGCCTGCCATACTGCACCGGGGGCAATGGCCTGCATCAGTGCTGCTGCCTCGGTCACAGCACTGCCGAGCAACGGCGATGGCAGATGAACCTGGTTGCGGCCATAGGCACCGACAAGGCGGGTACTGGTTGGGCCGTAAAGAGACACCGCTGGCACGGCAAGCGCGGCGCTGAGATGTCCCAGGCCGGTATCAATCGCGACCACACCGCTTACCGCCTGCAACATAGTCGCAAGCTCTCCCAGGGTCAGGCGCGGCAGCACTTGTGCCACGCTCACCCGGCCCGCAATGCGCCCTGCCCTCTGTTGCTCCTCCTCATTACCCCAGGGCAGCCAGATACGGTAACCCGCCTCCCCCGCCAACCCGGCCAGTTCCACCCATTGCTCCTCAGGCCACAGCTTTTCCTGTCGGGCACTACCGTGAAAAAAAAGTAACCCCGGGGCACGCTTCACCCCCTCGGCAGCCAATGTCTCCGCCACACTGTAATCCCCCGGCACTTCCGGTAACGGGTAATCGAGAGCGCGCGCAAACAGCAACCGGGTGCGCTCCACTGCGTGCATGTCTTTCGCCACGTGTACAGGGTGATCGTAGGCCAGGGCCGCCAGCCGCTCCCGCACTGTGGCTTTGTCCATACCGTAACGCGGCGCCCGCACCAGCCGGGAAATAAACGCGCTTTTCAACAAACCCTGGGCATCTATCACGGCATCATATTTGCGATCGCCCAGACTCTGCCGCGCCCTGCGCCATTCCGGCCCGGTGAAATCCCGCAAAGGTCTCTTGCGCCAGCGCCGCAGGGCGACGGGAATGACCCTGTCCACGGCACGGTGCCAGGGGGGAATTTCAGCAAAAGCCTCCTCCACTACCCAGTCAAATTGAATGCCGGGCAGAGCGGCGGCCGCATCAGTGAGCGCCGGCAGAGTGTGAATGACATCCCCGAGAGAAGACATCTTCACTACCAACACCCTCACGCCGCCGTGCCCCGCGCCAGCAGGGAATCCAACTCTTCAGCCACGCGCTGCATGGGGGTGTAACGCATGCAGCCATGGTGCCCCAGCGGGCATTCGCGGGCAAAGCAGGGTGCACAATCTATATCGCTGACCACCATTGCTGCATTATCGTTCAGCGGTGGGGTAAATGTCGGTGAAGTAGCTCCGTAAACCACCACCAGCGGGCGCGCCAGGGCGGCGGCAATATGCATCAGACCAGAGTCATTACTCACCACTGCGGTGGCCGTAGACAACAGGTCCACCACCTCGGCCAATCGGGTGTGGCCCGCAAGATCGACGCAATCGCGATTGCTCTCGCACAGGCCGAAAATCTCGCGTGTCACTGGCTGGTCATTAGCGGAGCCCAGTAAGACCACCTGCCAGCCCAGCTCGAGATAGCGCGCAGCCAGCTCTGCATAGTGCGCGGCGGGCCAACGCTTGGCGCTACCAAATTCGGCCCCGGGGCACAGTGCGAGCAGGGGTCGGGCGGGCGCGAGATGAAAACGCTGCAGCACCTGATCGGCCTGAGCCCGGTCCACCACCAGGTGGGGGGCGGGAAGCTCGTCTGGTAATGGTTCTCCCGCATTTTGTCCAAGAGCCAGAAAACGCTGCACCATCAGTGGCAGGGCTTTTTCATCCAGCCAGCGTAAGTCATTCAGGAGGCCGTAACGCTGCTCGCCACGCCAGCCCGTGCGGCGGGGTATACCGGCAAAAAAAGGTACGAGGGCTGACTTCAAGGAGTTCGGTAGCAACAACGCCTGGTCGTAATCTTGCGAACGCAGTCTTCGTGCCAGACGCCAGCGCCGCCCCAGGCCCAGCTCACCATGACCGAGGGGCATACTAATAGCGCTGCGCACTTCTGGCATTCGCTGCAGTAGTGGCTCACTCCAGGCGGGCGCCAGAACATCGATGGCCACTCCCGGCCGTGTTTGTTGTAAGTAGATGTACAGCACCTGCGACATCACCATATCGCCCACCCAGGACGGGCCGACCACCAGGATCTGTTCGCCCCTGCTACTCACGCGAATCAACCCCTGCTTGATTCAGCATGTGGGTCGCTTTCATGCCGGACTGAACAAGGCCTGCCAGGCGGCGCTTACCGCGGCCCGCAAGTCGACAAATCGCTCTCCCGACACAACGCCGGCCTGTTGTTGCAAAGAGAACTGATGAGCGGCGGAGCGGTAGGCAATATAGGCCTCGCGGAGGTCGTCACATTGCTTCTGTTCAAATATGCCTGCCCGACCCAGGGTTTCGAGAATACGGATATTGTCGGTCCAGCGCGCCAGTTCCGGCACACTATGACACCAAGCCAGCACCGCATACTGCACCATAAACTCAATATCGACGATTCCTCCGGCCCCCTGTTTTAGATCAAAGCCCTTTAATTTCAGATCTTCTGACGATAGTAAGTGCTCACGCATCTTGTCCCGCATGCGCTGAACTTCCTGCGCGAGGGCTGCGTTATCCCGCTCTCTGCACAGGGCGGCGGTGCGCACGGCCTCCACCTGTTTCGCAACTGCAGGGTCGCCAGCAACGAAACGTGCCCGCACCAAGGCCTGGTGCTCCCAGGTCCAGGCAGAATCCTGCTGATAACTGCTGAACCCCTGCACCGTGGTAACCAGCATGCCGGAATTTCCGGACGGTCGGAGGCGCATATCCACCTCATACAACTGACCAAGGTTCATTCGGGTCTCAAGTATGTGGATCATGCGCTGACCGAGCCGGGTGTAGAAAACGGTGTTGTCGATGCTGCGCTCACCGTCGGTCACCCCCTGTTCGGCACCGTCGTAGACAAACACCAGATCCAGGTCAGAGCCGTAGCCCAACTCGATACCGCCCAACTTACCGTAGCCAAATACCGCGAAGCCGTAACCGGTGCCGGTGTGATCAGGTTCACCGTACTTGCTGGCCAGGTCTGCCCAGGCCACCGCCAGTACTTGTTCCAGAATGACCTCGGCAATCCAGGTAAGATTGTCGCTGACCTGCATCAGTGGCAAGCGGCCGACCAGTTCACTGGCGGCCACTCGCAATACATGCGAGGCCTTGAAATAACGCAGTGCATCCATCTGCGCCTCCAGATCATCGGGCGCCAGCCGGGCGACCTGCTGGCGCAATTCGTCCTCCAGGCTGGCCCGGTCCGGCGCTGTGTAAAGACTGGCCCGGTCCAGCAGTTCGTCCAGCAACATTGGGTGTTGGGACAACTGTTCGGCTATCCAGGGGCTGGCGCCACACAGGATCACCAGCTCATCCAGTGCCGGTGGGTTCTCCAGCAGCAACACCAGGTAGGCGCTGCGACGAACCACCGCTACCACCAGCGGCAACACCCTTACCAGCGCCAGGTCTGGATCTGGAGCGTCGGAACAGGCCTGTATCAGCCGTGGCATAAACTGCTCCAAGCGCTCTCGCCCCTCCGCCTGCAGACCGAGCACACGGCCGCTTTGCCGCAGCTCCTGTAGGGCAGCAAGGGTTGGCTCCGGCTGCTGGTAGCCCAGCGTCGCCAAAATATCGGTGGAGAGCTCATCGCCCCACAGGGGAAGGTCATCGGCATCACCCGGGGATTCATTTTCCTCCGGGTCGGCGATCAGGGCGTTGAAATGTAATGAAACACGCTGACGATGCGCATTCAGCGCCTCCAGGTAATCTTCCCACAGGGCAAACCCCATCACAGTTGCCATGGCCTGTCGCTCCCGAGCCTCCGTAGGCAGAGCCTGTGTCTGCTTGTCGCGATAACCCTGGATGGCGTGTTCGCTATCGCGCAAGAACAGGTAAGCTGCCCGCAGTTCTGCCACAGCCTCGGCGGGCAAGCAGCCCAGATCGTCGCACTCCTGTAACACCGCCAACAGTTCGCGTTGTTGCAGGCCCAGGTCGCGCCCACCGCGGATCAATTGGAAACACTGGGCGATAAACTCCACCTCCCGGATGCCACCGTGCCCAAGTTTTACGTTGTCCTGCAGGCCCCGGCGCCGTACTTCGCTGGAAATCATCTGCTTCATTCCGCGCAGACTCTCGATGACGCCAAAATCGACATAGCGACGAAATACAAACGGGCGCAGCGACTCCATCAATTCGACTGCCCGCGCTGGGTCACCGGTAACAGGCCGCGCTTTGATGAGAGCGTAGCGCTCCCAGTCGCGCCCCTGGTCCTGGTAGTACTCTTCCAGAGCGGTAAAATTGTGTACCAGGGCGCCACTGTCACCGTAAGGTCTGAGGCGCATATCAACGCGAAATACAAAACCCTCAGCGGTTATCTGATCCAGCAATGTTATGACCCGCCGGCCAACCCGGGTGAAGAACTCCTCATTGCCGATGGATTTTTCCGCTTTATCGGTTTCGCCGGCCTCGGGATAGGCGAAGATGAGGTCGATATCCGAAGACACGTTCAGTTCACGCGCCCCCAGCTTACCCATGGCCAGAACTATCAGCTGCTGGCGCTCCCCACCAATCCGGTCGCGGGGCACGCCGAAGCGTTGTTCCAGAGAGGCCCGGCTTATTGCCAGCGCTTCGGCAATACAGGCCTCCGCCAGCAATGAAGTATCGCGCATGGTTTCCCGTGTATCCGCCAGCCGACAAAAGTCACGCCAGATAATGCGCAACATATGGTGCTGGCGAAAACGCCGCAGCACCACATCGGGTTCCAACCGCCCCTGCTCCAGGCGACTCTGCAAGGACCTGCGGAAGGACGTCTCAGCCAGCGTGTGCTGGAGTTCACTACCAGCGAGCAGATCCCTCAACAACTGGGGCCGGCGGCGGCAGAGTTCAGCGACAAAGGGACTGCATGCCAGCACCCGCGGCAGCTGATCGCTGATGGGTTTGAGGGCCGCACTGGCCCGGAGATGCTCTGCCAGCGGGGCAGGCGAACGCTCCAGTATATTTGCCCAGGCAATGCGGGCGGTCTCGTCCAGCGCTGCCGGCAGTGCAGCGATTTCAGTTGGCATAATAGGAACGTGGGAACATTGGCACGTCAGGCGTCCAGAACTGGTGCGACCCGCATAACCTCTTCGATGGTCGTTTCCCCACGAGCCACTCGCACGGCCCCGCTAAGACGCAGGGTGTGCATACCCTCGGACATGGCAACTTCCCGAATGCGTGATGATTCCATGTGCGGCGTAATGTGGCTTTGTACTTCGGGGCTGTTGACCAGAACTTCGTATATGCCCTGACGGCCCATATATCCGGTATTACGGCATGCCTTGCAACCCACCGGACGCGGCACCTGGGCCGGTGGTTCCATATTCCAGGGCTGGGTCAGCTCGCGCCAGGCCTCTGGGTCCAGTGCCGAAAACGTCTTGCACGCGGGACACAGAATACGCACCAGGCGCTGCGACATAATTCCCCGCACTGTGGCCTTGATGAGATACGCGGGCACACCCAGCTCCAGAAGACGGGAAATGGATGAGGGCGAGTCATTAGTGTGCAGTGTGGACAACACCAGGTGCCCGGTGAGCGCCGCCTGCACGGCCATATTGGCCGTTTCCAGATCGCGGATTTCGCCCACCATAATAATATCCGGATCCTGCCGCATCAGGGCCCGCACCCCCGAGGAGAAGTCCAGGTTGATGGAGTGATTGACCTGCATCTGATTGAAGGCACCTTCAACCATCTCAATCGGATCTTCAATAGTGCAGACGTTAACCTCTGATGTGGCCAACTGGCGCAGTGTCGAGTAGAGGGTGGTGGTCTTGCCAGAACCGGTTGGCCCTGTAACCAGCACAATGCCATTGCCTACACCCGTCATATGATGCCAGCGGGCGAGATCATCGTCTGCCAGGCCCAGCTGTTCAAAAGTCTTTTGCAGCACATCCGGGTCGAAGATACGCATCACCAGCTTTTCGCCAAAGGCGGTGGGCAGCGTGGCCAGGCGCAATTCAACCTCGTTGCCCTCGGGGGTGCGGGTTTTCAGGCGGCCGTCCTGGGGCCGGCGCTTTTCTGCCACGTCCATGCGGCCCAGGATCTTGATGCGACTGGTTACCGCATTACCCACCTGTTGCGGCAGTTCATAAACGCTGTGCAGCACGCCATCAATACGGAACCTGACATTGCCCACATCCCGGCGGGGCTCGATATGGATATCGCTGGCCCGTTGTTCGAACGCATACTGCAGCAGCCAATCCACAATGTTGACGATGTGCTGGTCGTTGGCATCCGGCTCCTTCATGGAGCCCAGTTCCAGCATTTGCTCGAGGTTCGTAACGCCGGCCCCGCTGGGTGCCCGGTCAGCGCCGCGAGCCCGGTTGACCGAGCCGGCCATGTTGTAAAACTCGGCGGTGTGCCTGGCGATAACCCGTGGGTCCGCCAAAACCCTTTTCACCCGCTTTCTTAGCACGTGCTCCAGATTGCTTTCCCAAACCTTGATATAGGGCTCGCTGCTGGCAATCAGCACTTCCGTGTCCGTCACTTCAACCGCCAGTATACGGTGGCGCTCGGCGAATGCCCGGGACATGACCTCTGCAACTGCGGTGACATTGATCCTCAGCGGATCGATCTCGTAAACAGCCTGATTGACTCTGGCTCCCAGCCAGGCAAGCAGGCCATCCATATCAATCATCCTGCCCGGGGCGGCACCGTCGGCGAGCTTTTGCTCCGCCAGCGATACCAGGGGATGAACCCTGACTACCTGGTTTTTCACCACCCTGGCCAAATCCGCGTCTGACAACCGGCCATCCGCATGCAACTCGCGCGCCAGCGTGATCAGATCAAGGCGGTGCTCCATCAATTGTTCGCCAAAACTGGTGGCCATAGTTGAGCTCATTGAGTGAAAATTTTCTGCCAATCATACCGAGCCTGTTAACACTATCTGAGCTGGACCTGTTACGCCAGAGATTGCGCCAGCTCTGATAGTGTTACCTGGCTCAAACACCCAGTGTCTCTATTTTGATTTCCATCAGTGTTAGAAACACGCGAAAATGAAACTATTAAGACAATTCTATGACAATTCAGATGTTTACTCCTACACTAGCGACCCCCAAAAGCAGCAGGCAAAGATCAAGTGCGGAGTTAAGCTATGGCAACTGGAAATATCCTCGGCAGTTTGTTTGGTAGGTCACCTATAGGACCTATCCAGGAACACATGAAGATTGCCAACCAGGCAGTGCAACTACTGCCGGACCTACTTCGGGCCACTGCTGCCGACGACTGGGCGACAGCGAAGGATTTGCACAAGGAAATTGATAGCGCGGAGCGTGCCGCCGACAAACTCAAGCGTTCGGTGCGCCGCCACCTGCCAAAAAGCCTGTTTCTGCCGGTACCACGCTCCGACTTGCTCGAGCTGGTGAGTATGCAAGATGCCGTGGCGAACACTGCCAAGGATATCGCTGTGATTGTTATTGGCCGCAATATGCGCTTCCCGGAGTCGATGCAGCAAGGTGTGGAGGAATTTGCCCTGGCTTGCACAGAAACCTGTAACCAGGCCCTGCTCGCTATTCAGGAACTGGATGAATTGCTTGAAGTGGGTTTCAGCGGGCGCGAGGTCAAGCGGGTAGAGGGCATGCTGAAGGAGTTGGACAAAATGGAGCGCCGCACCGATAAACTCTCCGTCAGCCTGTGCGCAAAGCTGTTCAAACTGGAAAGCGAACTGCCTCCGGTAGACGTTATGTACTACTACCGCGTAATGGCGCTGCTTTCCACCGTGGCGGACGACGCCGAAGTTGTAGGTGACCGCCTGCAGTTGCTGATGGCCAAATAGGACACCCCTCATGGAAATCATAGCGGAATACGGCACGGTATTTTTGATTCTCGCCTGCCTGTTTGGCTTTTTCATGGCCTGGGGTATCGGCGCCAACGACGTGGCCAATGCTATGGGCACCTCCGTGGGGTCCCGCGCCCTGACCCTCACCCAGGCTATATTTATCGCCATGATTTTCGAGTTTCTCGGGGCTTATCTGGCGGGAGGAGAGGTAACCTCCACCATCCGCAAGGGCATCATCGATGCCGAGGTGATGGAAGGAAACCCGGAGCTGATGGTGTACGGCATGCTCTCGGCGCTGCTTGCAGCCGGCACCTGGCTGTTGATCGCCAGCATTAACGGCTGGCCGGTCTCGACTACACACTCCATTGTCGGCGCAATTGTCGGCTTCGCCGCGGTAGGTATATCCGTCGACGCCATCTACTGGGGAAAAGTGGGCAGCATTGCCGCCAGTTGGGTGATCTCACCGCTCATCGCCGGAACCATCTCATACGCTCTCTTCATGAGCGTGAAATATTTCGTTCTGGATACCGAAAACCCCTTCGAGAGGGCGAAGAAGATCATTCCTGTGTACATGTGGCTGGTGGGGTTCATGATCTCCATGGTCACCCTGTTAAAGGGGCTGAAACATGTCGGGATCAACCTGGACATGGGCATGGAAAGCGATTTCGCCAATGCCGCGCTGGCCTCCGCACTAATCGGCCTGTTGGTCGCCGCTTTTGGGGCACTCCTGTTGCAGCGTGTTCAATATGTACCCAATGAGCAGAATCGCTTCCACAGTGTGGAGCGGGTATTTGCCATTTTGATGGTGTTTACTGCCTGTTCCATGGCTTTTGCCCACGGCTCCAACGACGTGGCCAATGCTGTGGGCCCGCTGGCAGCGGTGGTCAGTACCGTCCAGTCAGGTGGCATGATCGCCGCTAAATCCGCGATGCCCTGGTGGATATTGATTGTAGGGGCCATGGGGATTGTGGTGGGTCTAGCCACCTACGGATGGCGCGTCATTGCCACCGTGGGTCGCAAAATCACCGAACTCACCCCAAGCCGGGGTTTCGCCGCAGAACTGGGTGCAGCGGGCACGGTGGTGATTGCCTCTGCCACCGGTCTTCCCGTTTCCACCACGCACACGCTGGTGGGGGCTGTATTGGGAGTGGGGTTTGCCCGCGGCATAGGCGCACTCAATACCCGCATAATCGGCTCTATTTTTCTGTCCTGGCTGATAACACTTCCCGCCGGAGCCGGGCTGGCCATCGTATTTTTCTTTATTTTCAAGGCCGTATTCAGTTTCTAGTCAGGGATCGCCACTTGGCGGTCGGGTCAGGCTTGACTAGACTAGGATACACAGATCTTGCGTGTGCCTGCCCCCGGCCGGGATGGCTTCACCTCTAACTACTCGGCCTCAGGGGTAACAATGCCCAATACCAGCAAACTCATCATCGATCAGCTCACGCAGCTGGTTGCCACCCCCTCAGTCAGCTCTACCGATCCGCGTTGGGACCAGGGCAATCGCGCTGTCATCGACCTGCTGGCAAGCTGGCTTTCAGACCTGGGTTTCAGCACCGAAATTCAGGCAGTGACTGCCGATGGCTCAAAGGCAAACCTGATCGCCACGCTGGGCAGCGGGCCCGGTGGACTGGTGTTGTCCGGCCATACCGATACCGTCCCTTTCGACGAGGGCCGCTGGCAGAGTGACCCCCTGGGTTTGAGCGAGCGCGATCACCGCCTATACGGCCTTGGCAGCACCGATATGAAAGGGTTTTTCCCCATCGCAATCGCTGCTGCCAGCGCATTTCGTGATACCCCGCTGAAGCAACCATTGATAGTGCTAGCCACCTGCGACGAGGAAAGTTCGATGAATGGTGCCCGCGCCCTGGTGGCTGCGGGGCGACCGAAAGCTCGGGCAGCCATCATCGGCGAACCCACATCGCTGGTGCCCGTGCGCATGCACAAGGGCATCATGATGGAGTCAGTGCGGGTCACCGGCCGGGCCGGCCATTCCTCCAACCCGGACCTGGGCAACAGCGCACTCGATGGCATGCATTCGGTCATGGGCGATCTGATGACGTACCGGGCTCAGTTGCAGCAGCGCTACCACAACAACCTTTTCGCCGTGGCAGGGCCCACTCTCAACCTCGGTTGCATGCACGGTGGCGACAGCCCCAACCGCATCTGTGGCCAGGCAGAACTGCATTTCGATCTGCGCATGACACCGGGCGGCGATAACGACGAAGTGCGCGCAGAAGTCGTCGAGCGCCTCGCCGAAATTGCTCGGCAACGCTCCCTGGAGATCGAGTTAAGCCCTCTGGTGCAGAATATCTCACCGTTTGAGCAGTCCGCAGACAGTGATCTGGTGCGCCTGGCCGAGCGCCTGACCGGGCATCGGGCGGAAGCCGTGGCCTTTGCCACCGAAGCCCCATTTCTGCAACAGCTTGGCATGGAAGCCATAGTGATGGGGCCGGGCTCCATAGACCGCGCGCACCAGCCAGATGAATACCTGGAGCTGGAGCAGATACAGCCCTGTATCGCGCTGTTGCAGCAGTTCATTCGCCACTACTGCCTGTAACGCGTCAGGGCTGGTGTGCATTATTGCCATTAGGCAATCCGGCCAGCTTTCGGTACCCTTAATAACTTTCTATTTTTCAATAGCTTGGATGACATCGTGACGACGCCCGGCCGGGACAATATACGCTGGTTGAGGAACACCGCACCCTACATTAATGCACACCGGGGCAAGACCTTCGTGCTGATGCTGGGGGGCGAGGTTGCGCAACACGAAAACTGCGCGAATATCTTCCACGATATTGCCCTGCTCAACAGCCTCGGCGTGCGTTTGGTGCTGATTCACGGAGCCCGGCCACAAATCGCACAGCGCCTGGAACAGGCGGGGCTGCAAACCACTTTTCACGACGGTGTGCGTATCACCGATACCGCCGCCCTGGAACATGTCAAAGATGCCGCCGGCTCATTGCGGGCGCAAATAGAGGCGCTGTTGTCCATGGGGCTGCCGAACTCCCCGATGCAGGGTGCGCGCATCCGGGTGTGTTCCGGGAATTTTGTCACTGCTCGCCCCATAGGCGTTGTGGATGGCGTGGACTTTCACCATACCGGCAAAGTACGCCGCATCGACGAGAGGGGTATTCGCCACCAGCTGGAAGAGGGCTCTATTGTATTGCTGTCACCGCTGGGCTACTCACCCACAGGTGAAATCTTCAGTCTGACCCTGGAGGATATTGCCGTCCAGTGCGCGTCCGCGATCAGTGCCGACAAACTGATTATGTTCAGCGCCGAAAACGGCGTTCGCGATGCAAACGGCACACTTGTTCGTCAGTGTACCGTGGGGGAGGTGGGGCAATTCAATATTCCCGACCCCGACGAGGCATCCCTGCTTCGGGCCGCCCGCAGCGCATGCCTGGCCGGTGTATCCCGCAGCCACATCGTCAGTTATGCCAACGACTGTGCCCTGCTGGAAGAACTGTTCACCCACGACGGCAGCGGCACCCTGGTGGCCAGCGATTTCTATGAACAGGCCCGAGCCGCCAATATCGACGATGTCGGCGGCATCCTCGAGTTGATAGAGCCGCTGGAACAACAGGGGGTGCTGCTGAAACGCTCCCGGGAACTGCTGGAAACAGAGATCCGCCAGTTCCGCCTGCTGGAACGCGACCATCGTATCATCGCCTGCGCTGCACTGTACCCCTTCCCTGAGGAGGGTTGCGGCGAGATAGCCTGCATAGTGTCACATCCCGATTATCGCGGTGGCCGACGCGGACAGCGACTGCTGGCAGAGCTGGAGCAGGAGGCCCGGAGGCAGGGTCTGGACAGGGTTTTCGTACTCACCACCCAGACTGCCCACTGGTTTATCGAACAGGGTTTCAGCGAGAGCCCCCGCGATGCCCTGCCAGGCCAAAAGCAATCTCTGTACAACCTGCAGCGCAATTCCAAGGTGTTTTTCAAGCGGCTGTAGTTTGGGTATACGTCAGGTCGGAGGGGGGTTTCAAGGCTGCCAGAAGCTGGGACAACCGATTTTGATTAGCCGGATGCAGGGTCATGCCCCAGGGGGAAATCGGGGCAATCAGGCCACCGCTTGTGGCCGCCCCGATTTCCCCCTGGGGCATGACCCTGGAATGGAACGAACACAAATGTCTAACAGTTAAATCTAGGCAAATCTTTGCTATCCTGCTTCACCACTTTTTCGACCCAAGGGCAGCCAGAACCGGCCAGCCCCTAGAACGGTAAATCAGCCATGCCAGAATATCGCTCCAAAACCTCCACCCACGGCCGGAACATGGCCGGCGCCCGCGCCCTGTGGCGCGCTACCGGCATGAAAGACGGCGATTTCGGCAAACCCATCGTCGCAGTGGTCAACTCATTTACCCAGTTCGTGCCGGGTCATGTACACCTCAAGGACATGGGGCAACTGGTGGCGCGGGAAATCGAGGCCGCAGGGGGTGTTGCCAAGGAATTCAACACCATAGCCGTGGACGACGGCATCGCCATGGGGCATGACGGCATGCTCTACAGCCTGCCCTCCAGAGATATCATTTCTGACTCCGTTGAATACATGGTGAACGCCCACTGTGCAGACGCCATGGTATGCATTTCCAACTGCGACAAAATCACCCCCGGCATGCTCAATGCCGCCATGCGGCTCAATATTCCCGCGGTATTCGTCTCTGGCGGACCGATGGAGGCGGGCAAGACAAAATTGTCCGAACACAAGCTGGACCTGGTGGATGCCATGGTAATTGCCGTGGATGACAATGCCAGCGACGAAAAAGTGGCAGAGTACGAGCGCTCCGCCTGCCCCACCTGCGGCTCCTGCTCCGGCATGTTTACAGCCAACTCCATGAACTGCCTCACCGAGGCGCTGGGCCTCAGCCTGCCGGGCAACGGCTCCACCCTGGCGACACACGCTGACCGGGAACAACTGTTCCTGCGGGCAGGGCGCCTGGTGGTGGAACTCTGTGAGCGCTACTACCAGGGTGATGACGAATCAGTACTGCCGCGCAATATCGGCAATTTCCAGGCCTTCGAGAATGCCATGTGCCTGGACATCGCCATGGGCGGCTCCACCAACACCATACTGCACCTGCTAGCGGCAGCGCAGGAAGCTGAGCTGGATTTCACCCTGAAGGATATCGACAGGTTGTCGCGAAAAGTGCCCCAGCTTTGCAAGGTTGCGCCGAACACGCCGCTGTACCACATGGAAGATGTACACCGCGCAGGTGGCATTATGAGTATTCTGGGCGAGCTGGACAGGGCCGGCCTGCTGCATACTGACAATCCGACAATCCACAGCAAGACCCTGGGCGAGGCGCTGGCTAAATGGGACATTGTGCAAACCCAGGACGCGGCAGTTCACAAATTTTTTAGCGCGGGCCCGGCGGGTATTCCCACACAAACGGCGTTCAGCCAGGACACTCGCTGGCCCAGCCTGGACATTGACCGCGAGGGAGGCTGTATTCGCTCACTGGACAATGCCTACTCTACAGAGGGCGGCCTCGCGGTGCTGTACGGCAATATCGCAGTAGATGGCTGTGTGGTAAAAACCTCCGGTGTGGATGAAAGTATTCTGGTTTTCTCGGGCCCCGCCCATATCTGTGAAAGCCAGGAAGGTGCCGTGGAAGACATTCTGGCGGGCAGGGTAAAAGCGGGGGATGTGGTGATTATTCGCTACGAGGGACCCCGTGGTGGCCCCGGCATGCAGGAGATGCTGTACCCCACCAGTTACCTGAAATCAAAAGAGCTGGGCAAGCTTTGCGCCCTGCTGACCGACGGGCGATTTTCCGGCGGCACATCGGGCCTGTCTATCGGCCACGCCTCGCCAGAGGCTGCGGCGGGAGGCGCCATCGCCCTGGTAGAGCAGGGAGACACCATTGAGATTAACATCCCCAACCGCAGTATCAACGTCGCCCTGAGCGAGGCTGAGCTGGCGACACGCAGACAGGCCATGGAAGCTCGGGGTGACCAGGCCTGGCGGCCGGAAAAGCTGCGCCCGCGCAAGGTTACACCCGCATTGAAGGTTTACGCCAAGATGGTTACCAGTGCCGACAAGGGTGCGGTCAGGGACTTGTCTCTGCTGGACTGACACCGGGGTCAAGTTGCGCCTGAGCGAGGGTCTCGTCCACCGCTATGTCCCCTCCCTCAGCTATCAAGATTTGCAGATCTTCTCGCAATTCCGCCAACTCCCCTCGGAGGCGGCGGTTCTGTTTCTCCGAGCGGCCGTTCAGCACGTCCGCAACCGAGCTGAATATCACCTCCAGATTGTGTTGATAAACTTCCCGATACCGCGCAGATACCGTCTCGCCCCGTGCCGCAACAGCTTCTCGCACGCGCTGCTGCCAGCCAGGCTCGCGCTGCATCAACACGCCGAGGCGCTGCAACCAGGCGGCTCGCTCCTGCAACCACACCACGTCGGATCGCGCCATATCTGCACTGGCCTGCTGCAGGCGTTCGCGCTGCCCCGGGTCCAGCCGCCCCATGTAATCCTCGAGATTGTCAGCGAGCCTGTCATAGGTTTCCTCGCGGAATTCCCCTTCCGTTCGCGACAGGTATTCTTCCTCGTACTCTTCCTGCTGCTCCTGCAGATAGGCAAGCAGTTCCTGCACCTGCTCGTCAGACAGCGATTCACCAAGCTGCAGCAGCCAGGCCAGTGACTCCTCTTCCAGGCGCAACCAGGCCATTTCCATGCCGTCGTAAATGGTGACAACTTCCCTGGCGGTAACGGGCTGAGTCAGACTGCTGTCGATTTGTTTCAGTAGCAGGACATAGCGCGGCAGTTCCTGTTGCCGATGCCAGTTGAGAAACGGTTGCAGCTCCTCTTCCAACTGCCGCTCCTGACTGCCGTCCAATTCCACGTAGTCGTCGATGTACCAGGGAACGATAGTGTCCAGGCGGTTGTACACAAAGGTGGTGCCGCTGCAGGCGCCCAGGCACAGCAGACCGGCGAACAGCGCCAACCTGATACTTGCAACTATGACATTTGCCATCCACTCGCCTCCGGCTAACGCCAATCCGGCACGGTTATCACCGCCGCCTCACTCTCCACCACCACATCATGGGCCGCCTCTACACGGTTTCGCCCGCCGCGCTTGGCCCGGTACAGAGCGGAATCCGCCAGCTTGAACCAATGATCGACATTGTCCGCTACAATCACCTCGCAGACCCCGGTACTGATGGTCAGGTTACCTTCCGGCAGAATATCCGCGCTCTCCACCCGCGCCCGCAACTCTCCTGCAATCCTGACAGCGCCATCAATACCTGTTTCACGCAGCAACACCACGAACTCCTCTCCGCCAAACCGGCACAGGATATCTACGGCTCTAATACGACTGGAGATCACTTCCACGAGACGTTTGATGGCTATGTCACCCACGGCGTGGCCATACTTGTCATTGATACGCTTGAAGTAGTCCACATCCATCAGCAGCATCGTCGAAGAGTGCCGGTAGCGCTGCCAGGATTCCATGGCCTGGGCGACCTGCTCTTCGAGGTAACGGCGGTTATATGCACCGGTTAACGAGTCGGTCACGGCCATGCTTTTGAGCCGGCGGGATTGTTCGGTCATCGCGAAGACCAGCCAGGCACTCACCAACCAGGTCACTAACATGCTGAAGCTCATCATGAGAGCAGAACCTAAATCGTAGTGGGTAAAAAGCAAAGGCAGAGCCACTACAGCGGTCAGCAGGCCGACCACCAGCGACCGGCGAAAGCGAAGAAGCACCGGTAACCCCGCCAATTGCGGGTACAACCAGTAAACCGCGTAGTTCAGGCCCTGGCTAACCGCCAGCAGGATCAGCGTGTTACCGAGCACCATCAAGAGCGTCGGCGTCAGGAAGGCCCGGCGATTCCCCCCCAGCAAAATTATATTGGTGACCACAACCACCAACAGAACAAAGCAGCTCCCGGCAAACACCCACCTCTCAAGGTATAGGCTGTACGATAGATTCAGAGTAAGCACACAGACGAGCAACAACAGGATATAGCGGTAGCCATCCCTGCCGCGCTTTCTGGCCTCATGGCCAGCGCCCTCCTCACGACGATTACTCTGGTGATTAAATTGCTCTGAAAAGGCTTCCCTGAAGTGGCGCCGGAGCTTTTGCCATAGGGGTTTTTTTATTTTGGTCCCGCGACTTTGCATTCCCCGACCATGTTGTGGCGACAACGGACTGTTCTGTGTCTGTAGAGCTGTTTTGTAACACAGATACCGGCTGATTTATACGACGGGACGCCAGAGTATGCCGCCTCTTGAGATCCCTGTGGAACGGGTTCCATTTAGCAGACAACTTTTGGGGCTGTCTGCCGGAAAAGCTGGAGCTGGGGGGTTCAGCGCGCAGATCAGGCGGCAGCTTCCTGGTCCCGGGCCGCATCGCGGTTGATGGCGCCCAGGATGCCATCCAGGGAGGCCTGAATGATGTCGTGGCTGCGCCCAACACCGCAAAATCGGTTGCCGTTAACGTTAAGCTGTATGTAGCAGACCGCCTCTGCGTCAGCGCTGTGGCTGAGAGCGTGCTCGTTGTATTCCACCAGCACAATCTGCTTGCCGGTGAAGCGCTCCATGGCATCTACAAATGACGCTACCACCCCGTTGCCGGAGCCCGTCAGGCGGTGCGCCGCAGCGCCCTGCAGCAGCTCCGCCTGCAGTTTGTCGCTGCCATCCTCCCGGTTTACCTGGTATTTACCCAGCACCCAACGGCCAGCAGCTTCCACATAGGTCCGCTGAAAAAGCTGGAACAGCTCGTCGGAACCCACTTCCGTTTCACTGGCTTCCGCGTAAGCCTGAACTGCCTGACTGAAGTCGATTTGCAACCAGCGTGGCAACTGCAGGCCGAAATCCCGCTCCAGTACATAGGCGATACCCCCTTTGCCTGACTGACTGTTAATGCGAATCACTTCCTGATAAGAGCGGCCAATATCCGCAGGGTCTATCGGCAGATAGGCAACTTCCCAGGGCTTGCTGGTTTCGCGCAGCGCCAGGCACTTCTTGATGGCATCCTGATGGCTGCCGGAGAACGCTGTGAACACCAGCTCGCCCGCATAGGGGTGGCGCGGGTGCACCGGCAACTGGGTGCACTCTTTTACCGTCTGGATAATCTCATCCATCTTGCTGAGGTCCAGGCGGGGGTCCACCCCCTGGCTGTAGAGGTTCATCGCCATGGTCACGATATCCATATTGCCGGTGCGTTCGCCATTGCCCATCAGGGTGCCTTCTATACGATCCGCTCCCGCCAATACACCCAGCTCCGCAGCGGCCACGGCACAGCCGCGATCATTATGCGTGTGCAGGGAAATCAGCAGACTCTCCCGGTTTGCCACCCGGTCGCAAAACCACTCGATCTGGTCAGCGTAGACATTCGGGGTACTCATTTCCACCGTTGCCGGCAGGTTGATAATCACCGGACGCTCCGGGGTAGGCTGCCAGACAGCTGTCACCGCGTCGCAAACCTCCACGGCGAAATCCAACTCGGTTCCAGTAAAACTCTCGGGAGAATACTCGAATACCCACTCGGTCTCGGGGTGTTGTGCCGCGCAATCCCGCACCAGCTCGGCCCCTTTTACCGCAATATCCAGAATGCCCTGCCGGTCGAGGCCGAATACCTGCTCCCGCTGCACCGTTGAGGTGGAGTTGTAGACGTGTACGATAGCTTTGCGCGCACCCTTGAGCGCCTCAAAGGTCTTTTTTATCAGGTCGGTCCTGGCCTGGGTAAGGACTTGTATGGTCACGTCAGCCGGAATTCTGTCATTGTCGATCAGGTCGCGCACGAACGCATAGTCGTGCCCGGAAGCCGAGGGGAACCCCACCTCGATTTCCTTGAAGCCCAGCTTGACGAGTTGATCCCAGAGGCGGGATTTCTGCGGTGTGGTCATGGGCTCAATCAGGGCCTGGTTGCCATCCCGTAAATCCACGCTACACCAGTGCGGCGCCTTTTCGATGATACGATCGGGCCAGCGTCGGTTCGCCATGGCGATTGGCTGGAAGGGTTGGTACTTGCGATGGTCGAAGTTGCTCATGCTGTCTTACCTGAAAGTGTTGAATTAAGGGCTGCTCACCTACCCGGGTGCCCGGGGCACGACCCGCCTGGATAAGGCCGGCGCCAGTTGCGGGTGAAACGGTAATTCCATCCGCCCCTGTGACAACAGATGAGTTATCAGCTTGGTACGTAGTATAGAGGGAGTGACTTAGTGATAGATTGCAAATAGCCGCCAGAAAACGACATTATTAGCAATTAATAGCTAATAAAATGATATTTAGTAGCGATATATATCAAAAATCTGTAGTTTTACTGGAGTCTCCACCTCATATGAAGTACCTATGAAACTCGACCGCACCGACCGCAGAATCCTCCTGGCCATGCAAAACAATGGCCGTATAAGCAATCTGGAACTGGCCGATCAAGTGGGTCTGTCACCTACACCGTGCTCCCGTCGGGTAAAAAGATTGGAGGAGTCCGGCCTGATTCGCCAGCACGTGACGCTGCTCAACCAGTCCATGCTGGGACTGAAGCTGACGGCTTACATAGGTATCAGCATGGATCGGC
Source organism: uncultured Haliea sp. (assembly GCA_963977275.1). Classification (GTDB taxonomy): domain Bacteria; phylum Pseudomonadota; class Gammaproteobacteria; order Pseudomonadales; family Halieaceae; genus JARRPM01. Next base: position 61,115 of record CAXBNX010000001.1, read on the forward strand.
ACACCCCGGACCGCTTCGAGACTTTCGAGGCCGAGGTTGCGGCTTATCCCGAAGTGATGGAGTGCTCCGTGGTCACCGGACAAAGCTCAGACTACCTGCTCAAGGCTGTGGTACCCGATATGGAATACTACGAAAAATTCCTGCTGGGGAGGCTCACGCGCATAGCCGGGGTGACCGGTGTTCACTCCAGCTTCGAGCTGCGCCGGGTGGTCTATCGCACAGAGCTGCCCCTTAACCATATAACCGACAAAACCAGTTTGTAACCGACAGATTACGCCATTCACAGTGGCCGGATCGGGTCTTGCCGTTCACTCGCCCGGCCCGCACTATAGGCAGGAAAATGACTCACTGGGGAGCCTGTAGCACAATGAAAGATATGACCGGAAAGGTTGCTATCGTCACCGGAGGCGGCAGCGGAATGGGGCAGATCATCGCCCGTCGCCTGGCCGCACAGGGCGCTCGGGTAGCGATATTCGACGTGAACGAAGAAGCACTGGCAGTCACCGCAGCGGAAGCCGACAACATAACCGCCTTTCGCTGTGATGTTTCCGCACTGCAGGCAGTCGACAGCCAGGTAGCGCGCGTGTCCGCCGAGCTGGGCCCCATCGACCTGTTGGTGCATGCCGCAGCCCTGATGCCCAGCCACAAACTCGCCGAGCACACCCATGAAGGTATGGAGACGCTGTTTCGCATCAACTATTTCGGTACGACTTACATGGTACGCGCCGTATTACCGGAAATGCTGAAGCGCAAAACCGGGCGGATCATCGCCTTTGGCTCCATCGCCGGTATTGCTCTGGTGCCCAAAATGGGGGCGTACTGCGCCACCAAGGCGGCGGTCAACGCCTATATGGAAGTGCTGCAAAATGAACTTCGCGGCACCGGAGTGCGTGCCCATTTGGTATGTCCACCCGCGGTGAATACATCGCTGATCGACCAGAGTCTCGCCACCGACAGTCCGGGTAGCATTATCGAGGCGCGCAAGAACGGCCGTTTGGCAGACCCGGAGAAGATAGTTAACGCCATCGAGAAAGGGGTGGCGAAAGACCGGGACATTATTTATCCGGGAGAGGCGAGGCTGCTCTATCTCTGGCGTGCCCTGTTCCCCCGCCTGTGGTGGAAGACAGTACTGCACTTCGAGAAATAAGCCCTGGGGCAGTTCCCCTTTTGCATTAACCCGGAGCATGGGCTAATCTCGCCGCCCCATGCTCACACGACCGCTAAAACCCGACTCTCCCTGGATGCTGGCCCTGCTGGCGGCCCTGGTCGCGCTCGGACCACTCAGCGTCGATATGTACCTGCCCGCCATGCCCACCATCATGCGCGCCTTCGACACTGACATAAGCCAGATGCACCTGACCCTCAGCAGTTATCTCGCGGGATTCGCCCTGTTTCATCTGGCTTGTGGCCCGCTGTCGGACCGCTACGGCCGCAAACCTGTGCTGATTGGCGGCACCCTGCTATTTATGGCGGCTTGCGTGGGTTGCAGCCTGTCGGAGACGGTTGGTGAGATGTTATTGTTCCGCTTCCTGCAGGGGGTAGGCGCCTGCGTCGGACCCACACTGGCCAGAGCTGTTGCTCGTGATATCTTCGACCCCTCCGGCGTTGCCCGCGCGCTGTCGCTGATAGCAATGTTAATGGCGCTGGCGCCAGCGGTTGCCCCGGTGATTGGAGGTGCGATGCTGCTGGTGTTGCCCTGGCCCAGCATTTTTATATTTCTCGCCTCCTATGGTGCAGTGATGATTCTGCTAATACTGATCTTTCTTAAAGAATCACTGCCCGAAGTTCAAAGCCTGCATCCACGCATAATTATGCGCAACTTCGTCGAATTGTTAGTTGATCCTTTTTTCCTGACGGTAACCGTGTGCAGCGGCCTGGTCTACGCCGGTTTGATGGTCTACCTGGCCAGCTCGAGTTTTATCTTCATCGACATGCTGGGCGTACCGCAGCAGTACTACGGCTTCATCTTTCTGGGCTCTGTGTTCGGCTATATGGGCGGCAGCGCACTCAGTGCCCGCCTGTCAAGGTGTCGGGATTCTGAGCGCATCATGCGCCTCGGTGTCATCATGGCGATGTGCGCAAGCGCCCTGGTACTCGTTTGTTCTTATGCCCGGCCTGCCAGTGTGCTCGCCCTGATGGTGCCCATGATGTTGTATTCCGTAGCCATGGGTCTGGTACTGCCTCACTCGATGGCCATTGCGCTTCGGCCTTTTGCCCATATCGCCGGCACGGCGTCTGCGCTGCTCGGTTTTATTCAGATGTCACTGTCCGCCGTGGCCAGCGCTTTCACCGGCCTGTTCCTCACAACCACGCCACAACCCATGGTATGGATGCTGTTCGCGATCTCTGCAGTAAGCCTGGTTCTCGGACTGCGTGCACACGGTCTGTACAGGCTCACAAAGCCCTGACCCCAAGCAGGGGCCTGTGGCATACTCGTTGCAGTTTTTCCCGGAGAAAATGACGTGCATATCGCCTCTGATGTCACCCAGTTAATTGGCAATACCCCTTTGCTACATCTCAAGCAAGTGTCAGAGCAGACCGGCTGCACCATTCTCGGCAAGGCCGAATTCCTGAACCCGGGAGGTTCAGTAAAAGATCGCACTGCACTTGGAATTATTCGCGCAGCGGAGGCGTCCGGCGAGCTCCGCCCCGGCGGGCGTATCGTCGAGGGAACTGCAGGCAACACCGGTATCGGGCTCACTCTGCTTGCCAATGCTCTGGGCTATACCAGTTCGGTCGTTATGCCCATTACCCAGAGCAAGGAAAAAATCGATTCGCTGGAACTGTTGGGCGCAGACCTGCACCTGGTGGGAGCCACCTCCTACAGCGACCCCAATCACTATATTCATACCGCCAAACGCCTGACGGAAAAACTGTCAAAGCGCGAGGAAAACGGGGCAGTATGGGCGCGGCAGTTCGACAACCTGGCCAATATGGACATCCACTACCGCACCACCGGTGCCGAAATCTGGGAGCAGACCGATGGCAAGGTGGATGGATTCATCTGCGCGGTGGGTACCGGCGGTACACTGGCAGGAGTTTCAACCGCACTCAAAGAGCGCAACGAAAGCATCACCATTGGACTGGCAGACCCTGCCGGGGCGTCTCTTTATGAGTACTTCCACAGCGGCGAAATAGAGGCATCTGCCGGCACCTCCATCATTGAGGGCATTGGCATCAACCACGTCACCGACAACGTCGCCGCTGCCAGGGTTGATGCCGCTTTCACCATCAGCGACCAGGAGGCCCTGCCCTATATCTTCGACCTGCTGCGCCACGAGGGGCTTTGCCTGGGTGGTTCATCGGCAATCAATATCGCCGGAGCAGTGCGCCTGGCCAAACAATTGGGGCCAGGGCACACCATCGTCACCATTCTCTGCGACTACGGCAATCGCTATCAGAGCAAGCTGTTCAACCCTGTGTTCCTGGAGAACAAAGGGTTGCCCGTGCCCCAGTGGTTGGTTATCTAGGGCCTGAGAGTAATTATTGGCCGGCAGCCGCCGCCCGTTCCTTGGCAATCAGGAAGTCAGCAAGTTTTAACATATCTGCCTGGCTACCAGCTTTGCGGCCGCTGATATGGTACTTGCCGTTAACCATCAGGGCCGGCGTACCCGTGATCTTGGCGGCGCGGGCACGGGCAGATGCCTGATTCACCTGGCTGCTAACACCAAAAGACTTGAAGGCCTTGGCGAAGTCTTCTGCATCGACGCCATTGGCCACAAACAATTTCTGTATATCCGCCTCGGAGGTCAGGCGCTTGCCATCGACATTCATGGCCTGAAAGATCACGAGGTTCATATTATCCAGTACTCCAAGCACCTCTGCGGTGTAGAACGCCCGGGCGTGTAATTCCATAACCTCGTTCCACATAGCAGGAGAACCGCGAAACGCCACGTCCGCGGACAGCGTTTTTTTCCAGGCGCCTATCAATGGCTCAAAATCATAGCAGTGCCCACAGCCGTACCAGAAAAATTCGACCACCTCGATCTTGTCGGGATTTGCCGTTCTTACCGGCGGTGTAATGAGGTCATAGCTCTCGCCCGCGACATAAGTCTCGCCAGCAGTTTGCGCGTGGGCCAGTAGCGGAGCGAATACCAGCAATGAGAATGACAACAGCAGGTTTTTCAACGTTAATTCCTCCAATAAAGTGGTACACATAAGACAACGAATTTGCTTCGGCGTTCTGCCGCCGACAAAAAAGGTGGCTACAATGCCACCTTTTGGGGTTAGTGAGCTATTTGCAGCCGCGGTCAGTGCAACCCGGCAGCGTAGCTCGATACCGCCTCAATTTCCTTGTCACTAAGGCCGAAGGCGGTAATACGCATGATGCGGATATCGCCATCGTTGGTGCGACCGGTTTCATCCTCATAACCCTTGCGGTAAGCCCTTAACTGGGCCGCAATATAGTCGGCGTGCTGGCCGGCAAGTGCGGGGAAGCCGGCGGGGGCATTGCCGCTACCCGTAGGTGAGTGGCAGGCGGCGCAGGCGGCAACTTCCCGCTCCGGAATGCCACTGCGATACACAGATTCACCCAGGGTCAGCAATTCCGGATCTGTCTGGCCTCCGCTGCTGGTCTGGCTGGCATAATAAGCTGCGATATCTGCCAGATCCTGATTGGTTTTACCGTCCAGCTGGCCGGCCATGGTCGGCACCACACGGACGCTATCGCGAATGTCTACCAGCTGCTTGAACAGGTATTTCTGGCCCTGACCGGCCAGCTTGGGAAAAGTTGGAACCGCGCTGTTACCGTCGGCGCCATGGCAGGCCGAACAGACTGCGGTCTGGCCCTTGCCCGCGGCGACGTCTCCCACTGGGATGGCATCTGCGGTAAAACCGGTTTGCGCCCAGCCCAAAACAAGGCCGAACAGGATTGTGGCTTTTTTCATGTCAGTTCCAGATAAATCGATGGCCGTAGGCCGTTTACTGTGCGGGAGCGGTCATGTACTCGATGAGAGCGGTGTAGTCAGCGTCGGTACAATCGAAACACATACCTTTGGGCGGCATCGCATTCAGGCCATTATTAACAGAGACCACAAGGACGTCCATTCCCTTGGCCATGCGGGGTGCCCAGGCTGCAGCATCACCGGTCTTGGGAGCACCAGCTGCACCGCTGGCATGGCATATCTTACAACTCTTGTCGTACTTGGCCATGTCCGGTTGTGCAAATACACTGGCGGCAGAAAGCATCAGAACAACGGCGATAAGCTTTTTCATGTTGGACCTCAAATTCACTATGGGAAAACGCCCGCCAGCAGGTATTTCGCTACGGGACAAATTGGCTGTGGCATTATATACGAGATGCAACCACCACAAAAGGCAATAGCCCCCAATGTCCGAACCCCTTCCAGACCCTGTTCCGACCACCCCCAACTACCGCAAGGTGGTGTATTTGACAAGCGCGGCAAAGCTTTCCCAGTGCCCTGAAGACGTGGGCTGGGAAGTGGCGTTTGCAGGTCGATCTAACGCAGGAAAATCCAGTGCAATCAATAGCTTAACTGGCAACAAAAAGCTTGCAAAGACCTCGCGCACACCCGGTAGAACACAACTGCTCAACTTCTTTGAGCTCAGCGCAAACCAGCGCCTGGTGGACTTGCCGGGCTATGGCTTTGCCAAGGTGCCACTTGCAGTAAAGAAGGAGTGGAACAAACAACTGGAAAATTACCTACAAAAGCGGGAATGCCTGCGGGGCTTGATCCTGGTCATGGACGTGCGCCATCCCCTGCAGCCATTTGACCAGCAAATGCTGGACTGGTCGCTGGCGGCAGGCATGCCCGTGCACATCCTGCTCACCAAGGCGGACAAGCTCAAGAATGGGCCTGCTACCAGTACCCTGCTGAAAGTTCGCGCCACGCTCGAGGCGCACGCTGAGCTTGTCACTGTACAGCTTTTTTCCTCGCTAAAACACAGCGGTCGTGAGCAACTGCTCACCGTACTGAATCAATGGCTAACACGGACTTGAGGGCGGGACGCACATTAGCTCGGCCACAGCAGCCGTTGACTGCTCTTTTGCACAGGCAAAAAAAACCCGGCTACCTGATAGGGGATCAGTCGCCGGGACAAGTTAAGTCTCTGGGGAAGAGAGACTTGCTAGGGGTGGTACATGGAGAGAAACCACCCCAGGGGGTGTAGCGCTCGCTACAATCAATCAGACTGGCCACTATACGAATAGTTCCTGTTGTCGTGAAAAAAATTTGGACCTCCCGGGGTACGCGTCCCCGGGCTTACACCTCAGTGAGCCTCATCCCAATTGTTTCCCTCTCCAGCCTCTACCAGCAGCGGCACAGCCAGCTCAGCGGCGGCAGACATCAACTGGCAAATCTTTTCACTTACCGCTGCCACCTCATCACTGGCCACTTCAAACACCAGTTCATCGTGCACCTGCATGATCATTCTTGCGTCCGGCCCCTCAGCCTGCAGCCAGCCGTCTACGGCGAGCATAGCGCGCTTGATAATATCTGCCGCGGTGCCCTGCATCGGCGCATTAATGGCGGTCCGCTCCGCCGCCTGTGCCCGCATCTTGTTGCGCGCATTGATCTCCGGCAGATACAGCCGGCGCCCAAACAGGGTTTCCACGTAGCCCTGTTCCCGCGCCACCACGCGGGTGTTATCCATGTACTGTGCAACACCGGGGTAGCGCTCGAAATAGCGGTCAATATATTGCTGCGCTTCGTTGCGCCCCAGACGCAGCTGGCGTGCAAGACCGAACGCCGACATACCGTAAATAAGGCCAAAATTGATCGCCTTGGCTTTGCGTCGCTGGTCGCCTGATACGTCATCCAGCCCCACCTCGAAAACCTCAGCAGCAGTAGCACGATGCACGTCCAAGCCGGCCTGAAACGCCTTTAACAAACCCGGGTCAGCGGAGAGATGGGCCATGATTCGCAGCTCAATCTGGGAGTAATCCGCCGCCACAATACGATAGCCCGGCGGGGCGATAAAGGCCTGGCGGATGCGCCTTCCCTCTTCCGTACGAATAGGAATATTTTGCAGGTTCGGGTCAGAAGAGGAGAGGCGGCCGGTGGCGGCCACAGCCTGGTGATAGGACGTGTGGACCCTGCCGGTACGAGCATTGATCATTTCCGGCAATTTATCGGTATAGGTCGATTTCAGCTTGCTGAGACTGCGGTGCTCCAGCAACAGCTTCGGCAGTGGGTAATCCAGCGCCAGCTCTGCCAGTACCTCCTCGGCGGTTGACGGTGCGCCTTTGGGGGTTTTCTTCAGTATCGGCAGCTCCAGCTTGGTGAACAGTATCTCCCCGAGCTGCTTGGGTGATCCCAAATTAAACTCCTGCCCCGCCAACTCGTAAGCGTCGCCCTGCAACTGCAGCAGGCGCTGCCCGAGCTCCGCGCTCTGGGCCTGCAACAGTTCGCGGGAAATCAGCGCGCCCTCACGCTCGATGCGCGACAAGATCGGCACCAGCGGGATCTCAATCGCAGTAAACACATGGCTGGGGCCCTCCTGCTCCGCCAGCCTTGGCCACAAGGTCTCGTGCAGACGCAGGGTGATATCCGCGTCCTCCGCAGCGTAGGGGCCAGCTTCCTCCAGTGTGATCTGGTTGAAGGTCAATTGTTTGGCACCCTTGCCGGCGACGTCCTCGAAGTGGATTGTTTTGAGCCCCAGATATTTCAGTGCGAGGCTGTCCATATCGTGCCGGGTTGCAGTGGAATCCAGCACGTACGATTCCAGCATGGTGTCAAAACGGATACCCCGCAGTTGGATACCGTGATTCGCCAACACACTGGCGTCGTATTTCAGGTTCTGCCCAACCTTGGCCCGTTGCTCGTCCTCCAACAGCGGTTTAATCTGCGCCAACACGGCATCCCGGTCCAACTGCTCGGGTGCTCCCAGGTAATCATGTGCCAGCGGCACATAGGCCGCACGCCCGGCTTCGACAGCAAATGAAAGACCGACAATACGCGCCTCCATATAGTTGAGGCTCGTGGTCTCGGTATCAAAGGCAAACAGGTTCGCTGCTGCCAGTTTCTCCAGCCAGGCATCAAGGGCAGCCTGGCTGGTGACTATGTCATAGTCGACCGGCATGGCTTCGACCAGTTCCGGCTCGGCCCCATCGAGCAGCTCTTCCAGCCAGGAACGGAATTCCATGCGCGTATACCACTCTACCAGCTGTTCGCGATCCGGTTCGCTGTTGGTCAGTTGTTCCGGGGTGACCTCCAACGCCACATCGAGCTTTATCGTGGCGAGGGCGTAGGACATATACGCTTTGTCCTTTTCCGCCGCCAGTTTCCTCGCCATGGTCTTCGCACCACGGAAGGAGAGGTCGGCCACTTTGTCCAGCGCGGCATATATGTCGTCCAGGCCACCCAGGCCCTGCAACAGCCCCAGTGCGGTTTTTTCCCCCACACCGGGCACACCCGGGATGTTATCGGCCTTGTCACCCATCAGGGCCAACAGATCAATTACCAGAGATGGAGGCACACCAAACTTGCTTTCAACGCCGGCCACATCGAGCACTGTGTCGGTCATGGTGTTCACCAGGGTGACGTGTTCATCCACCAGCTGTGCCATATCCTTGTCCCCGGTGGATATCACCACCGGCCGGCCCTGTATACCCGCCTGCCGGGCCAGGGTGCCAATCACATCGTCTGCCTCGACACCCTCAACACACAGCAGCGGCAGGCCCATCGCCTTCACAATTGCGTGAATGGGTTCCACCTGCTCCCTTAACTCATCCGGCATCGGCGGCCGCTGCGCTTTGTAATCGGGGAACATTTCATCCCGGAATGTCTTGCCCTTGGCATCGAACACGACGACTACGGGACTGCCGGGATAATCCTTATGCAGCCGACGAATCATGCTGATCACTCCCTTGACGGCGCCGGTGGCCTGGCCCGAGGAATTCGTCAGTGGTGGCAGCGCGTGGAAGGCGCGATAGAGATAAGAAGAGCCGTCAACCAGAACTATCGGCGCGGTGGGTGCATTCATTTTTGACCTTTAGTGTGATGTCCTTTAGAGAGAGCCCCGTTAGAGAGCGCGCTAATTCTCCTGCCTGTCCCACATAGCGCGTGCCGAGCGGTAGGTAACCTTCATCTTGGCCATATCCAACGGCGCTTTGAAAAAGCCATGATAATCCCCTCGCGGGTTAATAAGCACAACGTTGGCACTGTGATCTACCTGATAATCTTCGCCCTGACCTGCGACCTTGCGAAACGGTGTGTTGAGCGCGGTGGCGAAGCGGTGAATGTCAAGAAAGTCGCCCGTTACGCCCGTGAACTGCGGATTGAAATAAGGTACATAGCCGGCCAGCTGCTCCACCGTATCCCTGGCGGGGTCCACAGATACCATCACTACCTCGGTATCTTCCGCTTCGGTTCCCTCCAGCTGCCCCATCAACTCGTTCAAAAAGCTCATGGTAGTGGGGCAGACATCCGGACAATAAGTGAAGCCAAAGAAAATGAGTGTCCATTTGCCCTTGAGGCGTTCATTGGTAAACGCTTCCCCGTGGTGGTCCACCAGATTGACCTCGCCGAAATTGCGCGGCGTCTCCAGGACATACAATCCGTTGATCTGCATCTCAGTAGAGGTCAGCACTCGCGGCAGCGAAACCCTGTGGACGAACCCTGCCACGATCACTGTAATAAATACTGCCAGCGCTATTACCGTGATCCTGATACCACGGGATTGTCGCTTACTTGATTCGCTGACGGTGGTCACAAGGTTGCAACCGGATAGAGGTAATGGTCCATAAGCATAATAAGAAAGAGTGCCATGAGGTAGATGATGGAATACCTGAACGTCTCCATGGGAGCGTTCGGGTTCTTGTCGCGAATCAACTCTACCGCCCAGTATAGGAAGCCACAGCCAAGAACGATGGCGCCAAGAAGATAAAGAGGGCCGCTCATGCGTGTGACGAAGGGTAGCAGGGTGATAAGAAACATTATCACCGTATACAGGAGGATATGCAGCTTGGTAAACGCCACGCCATGGGTTACCGGCAGCATCGGAATATCTACCGAGGCGTACTCCTCCCGGCGATGAATGGCCAGGGCCCAGAAATGTGGCGGTGTCCAGGCAAAAATAATCAGCACCAGCAGCAAGCCGTGGCCATCCACCTGACCGGTTACGGCGGTCCAGCCGAGCAGGGGAGGTGCGGCGCCTGCCAGTCCACCGATAACAATGTTCTGGGGAGTTGCCCGCTTCAGGAACATGGTATACACCACGGCGTATCCCAGTAGTGATGCAAAGGTAAGCCAGGCTGTCAGAGCATTTATCCAGATCAGTAGTATGGCCATCCCCAGACCGCCGATAATCGCAGCAAACACCGCCGCCTGAGCCGGGCCCACACGGCCCTGGGCTATGGGCCGCTTGTGCGTGCGCGCCATCTTCCTGTCGATACGCTGGTCGACCAGGTGATTTACCGTGGCGGCCGAACCCGCACACAAGGCGATGCCCAGGTTGCCGAGAATCAGAATATGTAAAGGCACCATCCCCGGCACGGCCAGAAACATGCCAATGGCAGCCGTGAGAATCATCAGGAGCACCACGTTGGGCTTCGTCAACTCCTTGTAATCCCGCCAGGTGACGGGCGTTGTCGTATCACGGGTCGTCATAGTCGGCTCAATCTCCGGAGTTTTTCAGGAGAAATTTAAGGTCTGCAATGACATCCTTGTACGTCAAATCCTTGTTATAAGACATCATTATCCAGCCGTCCGGATCAACCAGATACCAGGTGCTGGAATCCGCACCCACTTCTGCAAACAGCTGGTCAAACCCGCCGGGTGCAAGTACCAGTGGTTGCAGGCCGCTGTGTTCTTCGGCCAGAAATTGCTCAAAGGTGGCGGGGGCTGGGCGTCCGTCACTCAGTTCCTGCAGCGCAAATACAGTATCCGCGAGGCCGGTTTCGCTGGCATAGACTCGCTTCAGCCGGTTGAAATCCTTTCCCATCGCGACATGAATCTGTCGGGTGAGGTACAGATTATTCTCGCAGATGCTATCACAGCGGCCACCGGTCACGGGCACCACCATGGTCCAGCGGGGCTCGGCATCGGCATAAGCAATGGCGGCGCCATCCGGCGCCATCAGGCTTACCTCGTCAATCTGCCGGGGCGGCTGAACCAGGGTGCCACGGTTAGCCGTACCCAGGCTGCCCAACAGGTCCAGGTCACCGCGCACCACGAAATACCACAGCCAGCTTGCGCCGAGAATCATGGTTATGGGAATGCCTGCTACCAGCAGCAGAACCATCCGGTTGTTGGTTTTTTTGTCCATTTTCAATCTAATGTCCCGTTCCCTTATCGCCGGAAGCTCGCAGCAATTGCCCGGTATTACTGCTGCGTATGAGGAAAAACCCCAGCAACACCAGTGCCATGGTAAACCATTGCACGGCGTATGCCCTGTGCTTATCGGGGCTTACGTTAATGACCTGCCAGTCGATTGACAGGGCGCCCGGCTCACCCGCGTTGATGCGGACGGAGTAGGGGAACACCCGGTCAAACCCAAGCACCTCCAACTGCGGCCGCATTTTCGCCATTTCAACCGCCTGCAGTAACGTGGGCCATTCGCCATCAAGCTGTTGTTCTGCCAGCAGATAAGGCGCACCCGGCGCGACATAAATGTGGCCTGTGAGCTCAACCCTGCCATCTACGAGCGGTACCGAAGGTAGCTCCAGGCGTGACGGGTCTCCGGCAATCCAGCCACGATTCACCAGTGCCAGGTCTGCGGACTCATCCAATCGCATTATGCCCAACACTTCGTAACCAAAGGTGCCCGCCTGAATTCGATTGTCGAGCAAAAAATACTGGTCCTGCAAAAACACGCCCGAGAGACTGACCGGAAGATAAGCCAGAGTTTCAGCTGACTGATCCCACAGCTCATCCAGCGGCAAAGCGGCCTGGCTCTGGCGCGCCTCCCAACTCGCCTGCATCGCCGCCTTCTCCTGCGCACGTTCCAGTTGCCAAAAACCCAGACCTAGCAACAACGGCAGCATCAACAGCGTGAAAAGGGTAATGCGCCACTCAAAGTCGAAGCGAAGGCCCCGGCGCATTACAGACATTTCAATTCACCTCAACCGGTGGTGCCGGTGCTGGTTTATACTGCGGGAGATTATCAGATGATTGGAACACTAAGGAGATGTCCATTGCTCAAAGCTGCGATTGTACTATTGATGCTGGCTCTGCTAGCCAGCCTGGGAAGCGGTTTTTACTTCCTGATGAAGGACCAGGGCAACAAAAACAAGCGCGGTACCTTTCGTTCCCTGGGGATCAGGCTGGCACTCGCGGCCTGTCTTGCAACGCTCATAGTCTACGGGGTTGCTAGCGGACAGCTCGGTCACCGCAACCCCTGGGACGCCGGGCCCGAAGCGTCCGAAAAATCCCCCTCGGAATAAGCGCTACCTGAGCGTTTCTAGAGGATGTAGACAAACAGGAACAGGAACACCCAAACCACGTCTACAAAGTGCCAGTACCAGCTGGACGCCTCAAAGCCGAAGTGGTCATCGGCAGTGAACTGCCCGCCAAAGACAGAGCGCAGCAGCTGGATCAACAGCATGGTCATACCCATGAATACGTGAAAGCCATGGAAGCCCGTCAGCATAAAGAACGTTGAGCCATAGATTCCCGCGTTCAGTGTCAGGCCGAAATGCTCGTAGGCCTCATAGTATTCATAAAACTGCACGCACAGGAAAATCATGCCGAGGGCAACCGTAATACCAAGCCACAAATTGAACTTCTTCTTGTTGCCGTCGAGGATGCCCATATGCGCTACGTGGCAGGTGAAGCTCGATGTCAGCAGAATAATGGTGTTCCACAAAGGCAACCACATATACCAGGCATGGGCATCGGCAAAAGACATGCTGGTATGGGGGCTGGTAAAGGACCCGTTATTGGCAATGATCTGAGCACCGGCACCGCCGACTGCCTCCTGGGGGGTTTGCATCATGGGCCAGTCAAAGCTGAAACCCTCCCACAGCAACCCATTCATGCGCCCGCCCTCACCTTCGCCAGACAACCAGGGGCCAACCAGGTTGCGCACATAAAACAGGGCGCCAAAGAAAGCGAAGAAAAACATCACTTCGGAAAAAATGAACCAGAACATGCCCAGCACGTAGGATTTTTTCAGCTGGGCGCTGTTCATGCCCGCGATATTTTCCCTGATCGTAATCCTGAACCACGCAAACAGGGTTCCGAGGAAAAACAACATGCCCAGATTAAAGATTGTCCAGGAGCTTGTCTCCTGGCTGGGGTCGCCAAAAGTCATGTCGTTCATAATGCTGGCTGCACCGAAAATACTCAGTATCAGACCTATGGTGGCACATATGGCCAGCCGGCTCTTCTCTGGTACGTAATACTTTTCGTACGCTGCGGAAGTCTCGGTTGTCATGGGTTTACTCTCCGTTTAGGTAACGCGGGTTCCCGAACCCGTGCTTCAGCGTGCGGCGACAGCGCCATCCGCCATATCTGTTACATCAAAAATGGTATAAGACAGCGTGATTGTGTGAATATCTTTTGGCAAGCCCTGGTCGACAATATACTGCAGCGGCAGTTCGGCCTCTGCACCGCCGTCCAGGGGTTGCTGGTTAAAACAAAAGCACTCGGTCTTGTGAAAATAGGGCGCGGCTCGTGCCGGCGAAATACTCGGTATAGCCTGTGCCACCATGGCAGCGGGCATCGGATTGCGTGCATGAAACACGGTATCATTCACTGCGCCCGGGTGTACCTTCATCACGGTGACGGTAGGGGCAAACTCCCAGGGCATACCGGCGTTATTTGCGGCCAGAAACTGGACGGAAATCATCCGGCTTTCATCGACCACCGCCGGCACAGAGGTATAGGCCTCCCCGCTTGTTTTACCGTTAATGCCCAAAACGTCACACAGCACGTTGTACAGGGGCACCATCACCACAAAAACGAAAGCAAACATCAGCACCGCCACCACCAGCAATTTGCTGGCGGTGTCGATGACAGGATTGTTGCTCAGTCTAATCACACTATGCCCTGTTATTTGATCGCCGGAGGCGTCTCAAAGGTGTGGTAGGGCGCCGGTGTTGGTATCGTCCATTCCAGACCTTCCGCACCTTCCCAAACTTTCTCTTCGCTGGTCGGCTTGCCCGCCACAATTGTGGCGATCACGTTATACAGGAACATGATCTGGGAGAGCCCGTAAATAAATGCGCCTATGCTGGACATCATGTTGAAGTCCGCGAACTGCAAGGCGTAATCCGGAATCCGACGGGGCATACCGGCAAGACCCACAAAATGCTGCGGGAAAAAGGCCAGATTGAAGCCGATAAAGGAGATCCAGAAGTGGGTTTTGCCCATGGTCTCGTTATACATACGGCCACACCACTTGGGCAGCCAGAAGTATATCGCCGCCGTCATACTGAATACCGCACCGGCCACCATCACATAGTGAAAATGGGCCACCACGAAGTAACTGTCGTGGTACTGGAAGTCAGAGGGAGCGATGGACAACATGAGGCCAGTGAAACCGCCGATGGTGAACAACACCAGGAAACCCAGGCTGAACAGCATGGGTGTCTCAAAACTGAGGGCACCACGCCACATGGTGGAGATCCAGTTGAACACCTTCACACCCGTAGGCACCGCAATCAACATCGTGGCGTACATGAAGAAGAGCTCTCCGGCGACCGGCATGCCCACCGTATACATGTGGTGAGCCCATACAATGAACGACAGAAACGCGATGGACGCGGTGGCATACACCATCGAGTCATAGCCAAACAGCGGCTTGCGGGAGAAGGCCGGAATAATCTGCGAGACCACACCGAAAGCCGGCAGAATGATGATGTAAACCTCGGGATGACCGAAGAACCAGAATACGTGCTGGAACAGTACGGGGTCACCGCCACCCGCGGCGGAGAAGAAACTGGTACCGAAATGCACATCCATCAGCATCATGGTCACCGCCCCGGCAAGCACCGGCATCACCGCGACCAGCAGGAATGCGGTAATCAACCAGGTCCATACGAACAACGGCATCTTCATGTACGTCATGCCGGGCGCTCGCATATTCATCACCGTGGCGATGATGTTGATCGAGCCCATAATGGATGACAAACCAAGTACGTGTATGCAAAAGATAAAGTATGTAACCGAAGGGCCAGCATAGGTAGTGGAAAGCGGGGCATAGAATGTCCAGCCCGCAGCGGGCGCACCGCCTTCCATAAACAATGTCGATGCCAGTAAGAGGAAAGTCGGGGGTAAGATCCAGAAACTCCAGTTGTTCATGCGCGGCAGCGCCATATCCGGTGCCCCGATCATCATCGGAATCAGCCAGTTAGCCAGGCCGACGAAGGACGGCATGATCGCGCCGAACACCATTACCAGACCGTGCAGGGTGGTCATCTGGTTGAAAAAAGCAGGCTCCACCAGTTGCAGGCCGGGCTGAAACAGCTCCGCCCGAATAATCATGGCGAAAGCGCCACCCAGGATAAACATGGAAAATGAGAACCACAGGTACATGGTTCCGATATCTTTGTGGTTGGTGGTAAAAAGCCACCGGCTCAGGCCCTTGGCAGGACCGTGATGATGATCGCCCATCGTTTACTCCTCCAATTAGCCTTTTTTGTGGTTGTAGACATCAATGGGCTGTACAAGATCGCCCATATTGTTGCCGAATGCGTTGCGCTGGTAAGTAATAACCGCCGCCATATCGACGTCGTTCAGCTGGCCACCAAAGGCCTGCATCGCCGTGCCGGGAACGCCGTTAATACCTACGTCAAGATGAGTGGCAAGATCGCCCGTTGCAATAGCACTGCCCTTGATTGCGTTGCCTACACCGCCTTCCCCGTTGGCACCGTGGCAGGCCAGGCAGCTGCGCGCGTAAACCGCCTCGCCTCGCTCCATCAGCTCGTCCAATGCAAAAGTCTGGGCCATCAGTTCCTTGATTTCCGCCGCTTCGATCTGCTTGGCTGCCAGCCATTCGTCGTACTCTTGCCGGCTGACCACGTTAACCACGATGGGCATAAAGCCGTGATCCTTGCCACAGAGCTCGGCGCACTGTCCGCGATACACGCCCTCTTTGGTGGCCTTGGTCCAGGTTTCATTGATAAACCCGGGGATCGCATCGCGTTTTACTGCAAGCTGAGGCACCCACCAGGAGTGAATCACATCGTTGCCGGTGATGAGGAAGCGGACCTTGGTATCCACCGGGATTACCATGGGTTCGTCGACTTCCAGCAGGTAGTATTCACCCTTTGGTTCAGAGTTATGAATTTCACTCTGAGGTGTACGTAAGTTACTGAAAAAATTTACATTTTCGCCACTTTCGTTCAGATATTCGTACTTCCATTTCCACTGATACCCGGTGACGAGGATGTCTATCTCTGCGTCGTCGGTATCATAGATGTCGAGCAGTGTGGTGGTGGAGGGCACAGCCATGCCGATGAGAATAAAGAATGGAACAACCGTCCACAGAATCTCGACCTTGGTGCTCTCGTGAAAATTCGCTGGCGTGACCCCCTTTGATTTGCGGTGATAGATGATGGAATAAAACATCACACCAAATACGCCGACGCCGATGATTGTGCATATCCAAAAAATCCACATATGCAGATCGTAAATGCGCTCGCCGACTTCGGTGACACCCGGTGACATATTGACCGAGCTCACCTCGCCTCCGGCTGCCGTGGCGGCAACACTCATCAGCATAAGCACAGGTCCGAGGGCGAGCTTTAACAGCCGCTTCGCTTCAACACACATTTCCTGTGTCTCCATGTTGTTTAAAAATCATAGTTCCCCCAACTGACGGGCCTGAACCCCCTGCAAGCCATCCATATTCATAAGGGTCGTGCGTTACGAACTTCAAGGCCCCACCTGAAAGTGGGGCGACCGGGACGTTAACACTGCCTGAACATATCAGTTTTTGCTGCTTTGACAACGCGGCGACAATCGGTCGCAGCTACAAAACGCGGGCGATTATAGCGAATCTATACTGCAAAGCCCATACATCGCTCTCCAGAGCATAAATGAATGTACTCCCGACAGCACCTACATGTCCTCTTTATATATAGAAGGTATACTGCGATTGCGCTATAAAATGCGCTTCATATCAACCTGTCGGCAGTGCTGGTGACATAAATCTCTACCTGTTCCCGATGTATTTATTAGCCGCTAGCAACAGATTTGCTGCTGCCGGTAGCGGTTTGGCGAAGATGTACTAGCCTGAACAGTACCGCTTTAGAAGCCCACGCAAAAAAAACGGCGGCCCATGGTCACAGCGCTCATAAGAGAGAAAATCGGTGCCGCCGTCCGGGCAGAGGCCAGGACCGGGCATTTCAGCAAACACCTGCAGCAACAGCTGCCCCAGCTTCGAAACAAGCTTGTCCTCCCTGAGGACAGTCCGGTGGCGGGCCTGCTGGCGTTTATCAGCGATTATGTCGAGAGCGTACCCGATTGTATCCTGCTGGTAACTGCGGTCAGCAAGCATATGGGCTTCTACGATTACGCTGCGCCGCTGCTGGACATGGCAGAGGACTATTTCCTGCACCCCCCACAAGCACTGCCTACTGATGGTGGCCTGGAGGCCTTGCTGGACGAGGCGTTTCTTGCACACCGCCTGCTGGAAGAGGTGAACGACCATCACATCAGACATCTGCAGCGGCCGCTGCTGCCGATAGATATGACGGAAGCCAATGTTATTGTGCACCACTTGCTGGGAGACAAGCTCGCCAACCGGCTGGATCAAATGGTGCACGATACGGCGCAAAAGCTCTTGGAGCGGGAATATGTCTGGGCAAAGGTTCGGGCAATACCGGCCAGCAGCGCTGCTGCCACGCAATTGTTCAAATACAACAAGGTGACCTGGTCTTCCCGCAGAATTCGCCTGCGCCTCGCTTCTGCTGCGAGTTAAGCCAGCTCTTATCGGCTTTTTTTCCCCGGATCAACCAGTGTCACTGGTTCTGCTGGCGTCTCCGTACGCCGCGCAGCGGCCCGGCTTACCCGGGTTGGCAGTTCCTGGCCAATGCTTTTGGTTTGCTGCTCTGCCGCCTGATTACCGGGGCGTGAGTCCGTAAAACCACAGGAAACACACTCTCGCTTATCCGTATCGAGGTCGACAACAATTTTATCCATCAAGCTACAGCGAGGACACACGGCGCCCGCGATAAAACGACGACGAAGGGGTTTATTTGACATTGAATGGCCTCCGGCCGCCGCAGCTGGACTGGCAAGATTTGGATCGGCTGGGTATTGTATCAGGCTAATCCGTCCAGAGAGCATCTACATGAAGCACTACAGCCCAATCAGTGTCCGCAGCTTTGACGGTACGCGACCGGAGACAGGGGCGCGCGTGCTGATCGACCCCAGCGCGGTGGTGATCGGCGATGTTAAACTGGCTGACGATTGCTCCGTCTGGCCTCAGGTGTCCATTCGCGGAGACATGCATCGCATACGTGTGGGCGCGCGCACCAGCGTGCAGGATGGCTGCGTACTGCATATTACTCACGCCGGTCCTTTTAATCCCGACGGCTGGCCCCTGGAAATCGGCAGCGATGTAACCATCGGCCACAATGCTACCCTGCACGGGTGTGTCGTCGGTAACCGGGTCCTGGTGGGCATGGGGGCAACCGTCATGGACGGCGCAGTAGTAGAAGACGATGTAGTGATTGCAGCAGGCGCGCTGGTAACACCCGGTAAACACCTGCGCAGTGGCTATCTGTACGCCGGTAGCCCGGCACGAGAGGTACGGGCCCTGAGTGAGAAGGAAATGAACTACTTTCGTTACAGCGCCGACAATTACGTCAAATTAAAGGACCGCCACATCGCCGAGCTGGAGGCCTGGTCTACCGCGTCACTCATTAAGTAGCGTTCAGAGCTGCAACAGTGATCAGGCGGCGGCCAGACTTTCCCGTATCTGCCTGATCACGGGACGGGTTTCGGGGCGCAGGTGCTGCCAGATGTAGAAAGACTGGGCCGCCTGCTCAACCAACATGCCCAGGCCATCGGCCACCGCCCAGGCGGTATGATGAGCCGCCCAGCGCATAAACGCTGTCGGCTTTGCACCGTATATCATGTCATAGCAACAGCTGCGCTCAGTCAACACCGTTCCCGGCAGCTGTGGCGTATCACCGCTGAGCCCCGCGCTGCTCGCATTGATGATCAAATCGAAAGAGTTGTCATTCGCCAGCGAGTACCCACCGCCTGATACAGGCCCGATATCGGCAAACTCTTCCGCCAGTTGTTGCGCCTTTTGCGCGGTTCGATTGACCACTAGTAACTGCTGTGGTTTCTCACGTAACAATGGCTCCAACACCCCGCGGGCAGCACCCCCGGCCCCGAGCATCAAAATTCGGAGGCCCTGTACTGCCCAGCCAAGATTGGCAATCATATCCCGTACAAGGCCAATGCCGTCGGTGTTATCGCCTTCAATAAAGCCATCCTCGCTGCGGCTCAGGGTATTCACAGCCCCGGCGCGCTCTGCGCGGACGCTGAGCCGGTCCGCAAATGCAAACGCGTCGCGCTTGAATGGTAATGTCACGTTCAGGCCCGCACCGCCAGCGTCAAAAAATTTTCGCGCTGCCAGGGCAAAACCATCGGGTTTTACCAGCACCGCCCGGTACTGCAGCTCACGCCCACATTGCCGGGCGAAGGCCGCGTGAATTGCTGGTGACTTGCTGTGTTTTATCGGGTTGCCGAAAACGGCGTATTTATCCGTACCACTCATTTTTCCAGTTCCTTCCTATTTGGCTTCAACCAACCAGTCTCGATCCTGCAAGTAGTAACTGGTCAACTCTTCCTCCGCAGACCCCGCTACAGGCTGGAAATCGTATTCCCAACGTGCCAAAGGTGGCATCGACATGAGGATAGCCTCCGTGCGGCCATTGGACTGCAGGCCAAACAGCGTGCCGCGATCGTAAACAAGATTAAACTCGACGTAACGGCCCCGGCGGTACAGCTGAAACTGTCGTTCAGCATCGCTAAAAGCCTGTGCCTTGCGCCGCTGCACAATAGGCTGGTAGGCCGAAATAAATGAATCGCCCACCGAGCGCATAAACGCAAAGCATGTGGCGAAATCCCACTCATTCAAGTCATCGAAAAACAGACCGCCTATCCCCCGGGGCTCGCGGCGATGTTTGAGATAAAAGTACTCATCGCACCAGCGCTTGAAGCGAGGATAAACGTCCTCCCCGAACGGGGCGCAGGCGTTGGCTGCCGCCTGATGCCAGCTGACGCAATCCTCGCGGTTGCCATAATAGGGTGTGAGGTCGTAACCTCCGCCAAACCACCAGACGGGTGGCTCACCGGGCTTTTCCGCAACAAACATACGGACATTGGCGTGAGAGGTTGGCACATGGGGGCTGCGCGGGTGAATAACCAGTGATACACCCATGGCCTGGAAGCTGCGACCGGCGATTTCAGGCCTTGATGCACTGGCCGAGGGCGGCAGGCTCGCGCCGCGCACATGGGAGAAATTCACACCCGCGCGCTCAAACACCGCCCCCTCGGTCAACACCCGGCTGCGGCCACCGCCGCCCTCCGGTCGCTGCCACTCGTCACTGAGAAAGCCCGCCCCGCCATCTTCTTCGGCCAGGCAATCGCAAATGCGGTCTTGCAGTTGCATCAGGTAAGACCGGACTCGGCCCATGTCGATTGAGTTATCTGAATTCATGGGCGAGGCATTATACGCACCCGATGGCGGGAACAATACCGGTGCGGGAGCCCAGTCGATAATCAGCTGCGAATAATTCGGCCACTGGCGAGATCCCTGATCTGGGTTGGCCGGCCCGCGCCCCCGACAGCGCCAGGCACCATGTAATCCAGCCGGTCGGCAAAATACCGCTTTACCTGGAAACCGGCTAGAGGCGGGCGGCAGCCGGCAGGATTGGCAGACGTTGATACCAGCGGGCCACCCCAGGCCGTACACAAAGCCGTCACAACCGGATGATCGCTCACCCGTACCGCCACCGTTTCGTGTTCGCCGTGAATCCAGCTGGCCACCCGCCCCCGGTGGGAAACCAGCCAGGTGCAGGGGCCCGGCCAATAGTTCGACATTTCCCGGCGCTTATCTGCATCAAGACCGGCAAGCAAAAATTCCAGTTGTTGCTCATTAGCCGCCACCAGGATCAGCCCCTTGGAGGGAGAGCGGCCTTTCAATCGAAGCAGGCGCTCCACCGCCCACCGATTCTTCGGGTCGCAGCTCAAGCCCCACACGGCCTCTGTCGGACAGGCAATCACGCCCCCGACAGACAATACCTGCTGCGCCAGTCGCATGCGCAGGGCTACGGGTGGCCCGGACATGGTCAGTCCTTCAGGCTTTCCTGCAGGGCGTTGTCTTTATCTCGGATTGAGGCCGCATTGGCTGCGCGTTCCTCCAGTAATTTTTGCCCCAACGCCGGATTTCCCGTCGCCAGGACCTGGATCGCCAGGTAGGCAGCATTTTTGGCGCCGGCCTTGCCTATTGCCACCGAGGCCACCGGAATACCGGCTGGCATCTGGACAGTGGACAACAGCGCGTCCAAACCATCCAGCGAAGAGTTCATGGGCACCCCGATGACAGGCTTAACCGTCGTTGCGGCAACCGCGCCCGCCAGGTGCGCAGCCATACCAGCCGCAGCGATAAATACCGCGCAGCCTCGCTTGTCGGCATCCTGCACAAACGTTTTGGTGACTTCCGGCGTACGGTGGGCTGACGTAATACGTGCCTCGAATCGAACACTAAATGATCGCAGGACATCAAAACATGCCTGCATGACAGGCAGATCTGAATCTGACCCCATAACAATTGCCACAAACGGCTCGCTCATCGACTTTCTCCTGGAAAATTGGCGGTGCTAGCTGGATTCTGTACGCTAAAGAGCGCGAAAGTTTACCAACTGGCGGCAACTTCGCAAGCCCAGTATGGGTATCTCCGCCGCAATACTCAGTGGCGGATATAACCTCCGCCCTCGCGGCAGACCAGGCCCAGCAATTCCAGGGAGGACAATTCAGCCATCACCCGGGCCACCGGGAGCGCACTGAACTGACTGAGCTCGTCAGCGGTAATCCGTTCATACCCCACCAGTTGCAGCATTCTCTGCAGGCTCCCGGACAGTTGCGGCCCCGCCACAGCCGTCGCCTCCTGCGCAAGAAGGTCCTGCTGCAGACCATACATCGGCCCCAGCTCCTCCAGTACGTCATCAATGGACGCTACCATTTTCGCGCCATCGCGAATCAGATAAAGACATCCGGCACCGCCCTGATGATAGATTGACCAGGGCAGAGTAAACACCTCGCGCCCCTGCTCCAGCGCCGCTCGCGCGGTAATCAGCGAACCGCTGGGCAGCGCAGCCTCCACCACCAGAACACCCAGAGACAAGCCGCTGACAATGCGATTGCGTCGAGGAAAGTTTGACCGCACTGGTGCCAGCCCTATTGGGAACTCGCTGACAAGACAGCCGCTCTGCTCCAGCTCCTGGGCCAGTCCACGATGGCGAGCCGGGTAAACGCGATCTATCCCCGTTGCCACCACAGCCACGCTGCTTCCGCCAGCGGCCAGTGCACCCCGATGGCTGGCAGCGTCAATGCCTAGCGCAAGACCGCTGGTGATCTGTAGACCGGCCCGGGAGGCAAAGCCGGCGAACTCTTCCGCCGCCCTGACCCCTGCGGGGCTGGCCTTGCGACTACCAACCATAGCCAGTTGTGCCCTGCACAGCATCGCCGGATCACCGCGTACATACAGCAGCGGCGGCGGATCGTGTATCCCGCGCAGCAACGGTGGGTAGCGAGTATCGGTGATGGCCAGTATATCTGCGCCCACCTCTCCCAGTGTTGCCAGCTGGGCGTCTATCTCAAAGGTAGGGCTGCCGCCGCGCAGTGTCTGAGCAAGACTATGTGAGACACCAGCGGACAGCCCCAACGCGCGCCAAAGTGGCGCGCCACCCTCCGCCAACGCCTGTGGCGAACCACTGCGGATCAACATATTGGCCAGCGTCGAATCTTCCAAACCGGTAACGCTGTGCAACAACAGGCACAGACGAGCTTCTTCAGCATTCATACATCATCCTTGATGCAATAAAAAACGGGGCTCAAGGCCCCGTTAATTGTGCAAGTTGATGCGCTGAATTAGAACATCATGGGTTCTTTACTTTGTCGCCAACTTTCAGCGGCTTATCGGACTTGAGAATAATGGCATAGCTGGCTTTATCGAACACCTCGAACACCATGGCCAGGCCGGCACGGATGTCGGGCAACAGCACGTTTTCTTTGGCAATCTCATCAAAAATCAACGCCCCTGCCTGGTAAACAGCGAGTACCTGGCCGACTTCCAGCCCGTTGCGCTCACCTTTGTTCAGAACAACAATATCGTTGGTGCCTATCTGAGTGACACCGCCGGGGACGGCAATCATAAAACCGTTATCTATTTCCATGCTGGGCGCGCGCGGGTGGAAGGTGGCATCGATGATGCGCTCGCGCAGAGGCAGCAGTCGGTCGCTAATCCGGACTTCTTCGGTTACGCGTGTTACTTCCAGCTCCGCCACCGCTTCGCCCGCAGCACTCAGAAGTTTGGTATTACCGATATCCTGTGCCTGGTAGCCCAGCAACTCCTTGGTGATCGGATCGTAATAGGCCTCGCCCGGCCGGTAGATGCCAAAAGCACGCTCCCCTTCAGGAAAGTCACCGCGACCGAAAACCCTGTCTCCGGGTGCACTGAGCAGATGGCGGCCGGCACCGGAAACAATGTAAGGCGCTCCATTCAGCTCCCCTTCCGCGACAATACGCGACCACTTGAGCCATGGCCCTATCTCGTCCAGCGGTATGATGGGTATCGCGAGATCCAGGTCGCTAACCCGCATATTGGGCCTCATTTTCACGTCGCGGCCACGGCGCATACGCAGCCTGGGCTGGCCGTCAACCCAAACAAGGTATAATTCGTCCCCCGGGTAGATCAGGTGTGGGTTATCGATCTGGGGGTTGGCGTCCCACAGCTGAGGCCACAACCAGGGCTTCTGCAGATACATGCCCGAAATGCCCCAGAGTGTGTCTCCCTTCTTTACTATGTAGGTTTCCGGCACGTCTTCGTTGAGTTCTACCGCCGCCTGCAACCATGCACTGAAAAGCAATGACAGCAACAGCAGGCAAACCGAGAGTGAGCTTCTTTTCATTTTTCCGTCCCTGCGTAGTCTTGTTATAGTCTGTCGCAGCAAATGGCGCCTTGGCCGGCCAGGCCAGGGTATTGACGCCGCGACAGCTTCCCCATGAGCTGTGCTCCGCCCTGCACCGTCGCGCCAACGCGTCACGTGCTGGGCGCCCCGTCGCTGCAGGTAGTATAATCACTACAGTTTGCTGCGACGTTTTGCCGGTGGCAAGCTTAATGTTACTAATTCACGCAGCCGTTCTCGGCGCGATTTTGGCCAAAATAGAGCAGTTTTACACATGGCAGTACTCGAAATACTGGAATTTCCGGACCCCCGGTTACGCACAAAGGCGAAGCCCGTGGCGCAGGTGACTGAGGCGACCCGGCGTCTGATCGCGGATATGCTGGAGACAATGTACGAAGCTCCTGGCATTGGATTGGCAGCGACACAGGTCAATGTACATGAGCGTCTGCTGGTCATCGATGTCTCCGAGGATCGCAGCCATCCACTGGTTTTTATCAATCCGGAGATCACCGTTCTGGACCCAAATCTGGGAGAATACGATGAGGGTTGCCTGTCTGTTCCCGGCTTCTATGAAACCGTCTCCCGGCCCAGCCGGATAAAGGTCACGGCCCTGGACCGCAACGGCGAGAGTTTCACCCGGGAGCTAGATGGCCTGCTGGCAATTTGCCTGCAACACGAAATTGACCATCTCGAAGGCAAGCTTTTCGTCGACTACCTGTCGCCCCTGAAACGTCAGCGAATCCGCAAAAAGCTGGAGAAACAGCAGCGCCAGAACGCCTGATGTCCAATATACCCGTTAGCAGTTCCAACACGCCTCTGCGAATCATCTTTGCTGGCACGCCGGAGTTTTCAGCCATACATCTAAAGACGCTTATTGATAGTAAGCACCAACTTATAGCGGTTTATTCACAACCGGATCGGCCCGCCGGCAGAGGCAAAAAACTGCGTGCCAGCCCGGTCAAACAGCTGGCAGAAGCCGCAGGCATTGCCGTATACCAACCCGCATCCCTGCGCGTCGAGGAAGAACAACACCGACTTGCGGAGTTTAACGCCGATGTGATGGTTGTTGTTGCCTATGGCTTGATTCTGCCCAGTGAGATTCTGCAAGCGCCACGCCTGGGCTGCCTCAATGTTCACGCCTCACTGCTGCCGCGCTGGCGCGGTGCGGCCCCGATACAACGCGCTATTGAAGCCGGCGACAGCGAAACTGGCATTACCATTATGCAAATGGATGTCGGTCTGGACACCGGCGCGATGCTTGCGACCGCCAGATGTGCGATCGGTCCCGAAACCAGCAGTGCTATGTTGCACGATACGCTGGCCGACCTGGGCCCACCGCTGCTACTGGAGGTTTTGGATAATTTGGCGGCGTTCCAGAGCACGGCTGTCAACCAGCCAGAAGAGCTGGCCACTTATGCCAGGAAAATCCTCAAGGCTGAGGCCGAGCTCGACTGGCGGGGAGACGCAACCGTGCTTGCCCGAACCGTTCGTGCCTTCAATCCTTTTCCGGTCTGCTTCAGCACCCTGGGAAAAGAACGCGTAAAATTCTGGGAAGCCCAACCGGTTGACGCTGCTTCCTCCGCGATACCCGGCACTATTACGCGGGCGGACAAAGAGGGCATTCGGGTCAGTTGCGGCGATGGCCAGTTGCTCATCGAGCGCCTGCAACTGGCGGGAGGAAAACCCCTCACCGCCGCACAATTACTGAATGCACGCAGTGAACTGTTTGCTGTCGGCCAACGTTTCTCTCTGCCCGCAACGGGTGCCAACTGATGGCACTTGACCCCAGGGCGACCGCGGCCCAGGTTATCGGCGAAGTGCTGGCGGGAAAATCCCTGAACCAGGCACTGCCAGCGAAGCTGGCGCAGGTTGCCGAGCGAGAGCGGGGCTTGCTACAGCAATTATGCTACGGCAGCCTGCGGCACGCGCCGCGGTTGGAAGCACTGCTGGCCCAACTGCTGAACAAACCTCTCAAGGATAAGGACCGCGACATCCAGGGCTTGCTCCTGTGCGGGCTGTATCAGCTGGAAAGTACCCGTATCCCCGATCACGCCGCCGTCTCCAGCACTGTCGCCGCGGCAAGCCTGTTAAAGAAGAGCTGGGCAAGGGGTATGACCAACGCTGTGCTCCGGCGCTTTCTACGGGAGCGCGAGTCGCTGGAAAAAAACTTGCCGGCTGCGGCTGCGGCCAGTCACCCGGAGTGGCTGTACCAGCTGCTGCAGCAACAGTGGCCCGCCCACGCCGCCGACATTGTGGCCGCCAACAATCTCCAACCACCCATGACACTGCGCATCAATACAGGCCGGGTGAACAGACGCAGCTATCTGGAAAAGCTGGCCGAACAAGGTATCGAAGCCTCGGCAGGCCTGCTCTGTGAGCAGGCGATATACCTGGCCAAACCCTGCGATGTAACAGATTTACCCGGTTTCGTCGATGGTGACGTGAGTGTGCAGGATGAGGCCGCCCAGCTGGCCGCCCAACTGCTACAGGCGGCCCCCGGGGAACGCGTTCTCGACGCCTGCGCCGCGCCCGGGGGCAAAGCATGCCACGTGCTTGAACTGCAACCAAAACTGGCTGAGCTGGTTGCCATGGATGCGGACGAGCTGCGTTTGCAAAAAGTTTCCGAAAACCTGCAGCGGCTGAAGCTGTCCGCCACCGTGCTGACAGGGGATGCCTGCAGACCGCCGCCACCCCTGGTGGCAGCTGCCAGCTTTGACCGAATCCTGGTGGATGCACCCTGCTCCGCCACAGGGGTGATCCGACGCCACCCCGACGTCAAGCTACTGCGGCGACCGGGAGATATCGCTGCAATGGCTGAGGTGCAGCTGCGCATCCTCACTGGGCTTTGGCCCCTGCTTAAACCCGGTGGTACATTGTTATATGCGACGTGCTCTGTGCTGGTCGAAGAAAATTCAGAGCTTGTAGAGCGCTTTCTCGGACAGTGTCCGGACGCCGAAGCCGCTACCCTGGAGGCGGAGTGGGGTGAGGCATCCGGTGGCGGGCGCCAGCTGCTGCCTTCGACCCTTGGGCCTGACGGATTGTTCTATGCTCGCTTGCTCAAAAACGCCTGAACCCCATGGACGCTAACTATGTGCATAATTTCGGTAGGTGAACACTTACAATCGACAGATGATTTCTTTAAGGTGCCCGGGTAACCCAGCCCCATGACTCACATTGAGCTCCCAGAGCTATGAAGATCATTATTCTCGGCGCCGGCCAGGTCGGCGGCACCCTGGCAGAACACCTGGCCGACGAACAGAACGACATAACGGTAGTAGACACCGACCGGGAAAAGCTGAGGCTGCTGCAAGACAGGCTGGATATCGGCACTGTCGCTGGCGAGGCCTCTCACCCTAATACCTTGCTCAAAGCAGGCGCCGAAGACGCCGATATGCTGGTAGCTGTCACCAACAGTGACGAGATCAACATGATGGCCTGCCAGGTGGCGCACACCCTGTTCAATACGCCGACCAAAATATCGCGTGTTCGCTCTCAACAGTATTTGTCCTATCAGGAAGCGCTGTTTAACCGCGAAAATATACCGGTAGACGTAATCATCGGACCGGAACAACTGGTCACCAAGAACATACAGCAATTGATCGCCAACCCGGGCGCTCTGCAAGTGCTCGACTTTGCCGAAGGTAAAGTTCAGTTGGTGGCTGTGCGGGCTCATCATGGCGGCCCCATCGTCGGCCAGCAGCTGCGGGAAATTCGCAAGCACATGCCCAAAGTCGACACCCGGGTTGCGGCTATTTTTCGTCAGAATCGCCCCATCATTCCCGAAGGCAGCACCGTGGTGGAGCTCGACGACGAGGTCTTCTTTATTGCTGCCCGCGACAATATTCGTGCAGTTATGGCGGAAATGCGCGAGATCGACAAACCTTACAAACGCGTAATGATTGCCGGTGGCGGCAATATCGGCGCAACACTGGCATGGAACATCGAAAGCAAGTACCAGGTGAAGCTCATAGAGCGCTCAGACAAGCGCTGCCGAATACTCTCTGAACGGCTCAATCGCACCCTGGTATTGAACGGCAGCGCCACAGACCCGCAACTGCTGGCAGCGGAAAATATCGAGCGCACCGACGTGTTCTGCGCCCTTACCAACAACGATGAATCCAACATCATGATGTCTATGTTGGCGAAACGGGCGGGCGCAAAAAAGGTCATCACTCTCATCACTAATACCGCCTACGCCGACCTGGTGGGCGATGAAATCGATATCGCCATTTCCCCGCAACAGATCACCATAGGCAGTTTGTTGACGCACGTCCGGCGCGGCGATATCAGCAACGTACACTCGCTGCGCCGCGGCGCAGCTGAAGCTATCGAAGTCACTGCACACGGCGACGCTCATTCCTCCCGGGTGATCGGTAGACGGCTCGATGAAATCAAGCTGCCGGAAGGCGTTACGATCGGCGCGATTGTTCGCGGGGAAGAAGTCCTTATGGCCCACAGCCACATCGTGGTCGAGACCAATGATCATGTCATATTGTTTCTGGTGGACCGCAGTATGATCAAGGCCGTGGAGAAACTCTTCGCCGTGGGTTTCGGGTTTTTCTCCTAGACCATGCATATTTCCGTTTCGTTCAGAATTCTCGGCATGCTGTTGATGTTATTCAGCAGCGCCACCTTGGTACCGCTTTTGTTAGCGCTACTGGAAGATGACAATACCGCCACAGGCTTTTTATCGGCCATGGGAATCACATTTTTCTCTGGATTGCTTATGTGGCTGCCGGTGCGCAAGGTCAGTCACGAACTACGCATTCGCGACGGCTTCCTCATCACTTCACTATTCTGGACGGTATTGGGTGTGTTTGGAGCGCTGCCATTCGCCCTGTCAGACGCCCTGCACCTGACACCCACCGAGGCCATTTTCGAATCGATCTCCGGCTTGACCGCCACCGGGGCCACGGTCATCACCGGCCTGGACGATCTGCCCCAGTCCATCCTGATCTACCGCCAATTGCTGCAGTGGCTGGGCGGCATAGGCATAATTGTGGTGGCGGTAGCGATTCTGCCCATGCTGGGCATCGGCGGTATGCAGCTGTACAAGGCGGAAACTCCCGGGCCCTCCAAAGACAGCAAATTGACACCCAGGATAACCGAAACCGCCAAGGCTTTGTTCGCGGTATACCTGGCCCTTACCCTGGCCTGTGCCGCTACCTATTACGCCCTGGGTATGTCGGGCTTCGATGCGGTCGCACATTCTTTTTCCACAGTGGCGCTCGCGGGTTTTTCTACCCACGATGCCAGCCTGGGTTTTTTCCAAAATGACTATATTCTGATGGCCGCCAGTTTCTTCATGCTGGTATCAGGCATGAATTTCGGTCTACATTTCATGGCCTGGCGCAGGCGGACATTGCAGGTCTACAACAAGGACTCAGAAACACGCTTCTTTTTTGCCGCGGTAGGCGTGTGCATTGCTATCACCATAGCCTACCTGATTTGGGAGGAAGTACACGGCCACCAGGAAGCCGTGCTGCACGGTATATTTCAGGTCCTGTCCATCATTACTACCACCGGCTATTCCACCGAAAATCTTGGTGAATGGCCTGTCGTGCTACCCATAATGGCGATATTTTTCTCCTGTATGGGGGGCTGTGTTGGGTCCACCTCCGGTGGAATCAAGTCCATGCGAGTGATGTTGATTTACAAGCAGGGTGTAAGAGAGCTGAAGCAGCTGGTACACCCTCACGCTGTGATTCCACTCAAGGTAGGAAGACGCCGGGTGGAGTCTACTGTAGTGAGTGCCGTTTGGAGTTTTTTTGCTGTTTACACTTCAACATACATCGTCTTGCTTTTATTGCTGATGATGACCGGACTGGACTTCATTACCGCTTTTTCGGCAGTCGCAGCTTCACTAAATAACCTGGGAATGGGTATCGCCGGCGTCGCGAACGGCTTTAGCGGACTCAGTGAGGCGGCTAAAGCCATCATGTGTTTCGCCATGCTGCTGGGAAGGCTGGAAATTTTTACGCTGCTGGTACTCTTCACACCGGCTTTCTGGCGTATATAGCATTACCGGATGGCCGGTCTTGTTTTCTTGATCATCTCGTAAGCTGCCTGAATTTCCTGGGCACGCTCTGTCGCCAGCCTGACCATATCTTCCGGCACACCCTTGGCAATCAGCTTATCGGGGTGATTTTCACTCATGCGCCTGCGGTAAGCCTGCTTCAAATCCCGATCGGAAACCGTTTTCTCCACGCCCAGTGCCGTGTAAGCGTCTTCCAGGCTGGCGCCAGGCTGAGCAACATAACCTTCGTTGCCATGAAAATGCTCCTGCGCACTGGCCATTCGCAATAACTGTTCCAGCCGGGCAGCACCAAAACCGATGGTGACCGCGATTTGCTCCAGCGCCGCCTGCTCACCTGGTGCTATCCGGTGATCGGCCATAGCCAGCGACACCAGAAACATAAGAAGGGTCTGTTGCAATTGCCGCTGACTTCCACAGACCTGCAAAAAAGCCGATAATACCGGCTCAATCTGAAAATCTGCCGCCGCCCCCCGGCGAAACAGTTCAATCGCTTGCTCGCGTTGCTTGACACCCAGCTTCATCTGATCAAAGACCAGCTCTGTGTGCTTTATCTCCTGCTCGGAAACCCGGCCGTCGGATTTAGCCACGTAGCCCGACAACAGGAACGTGGTCTCGAAAAAGCTGGTCTTGATACGCTCGATGTTTTCAGGGGAACCGAACTTCAGAGTGTTCACCAGGCCTCGATCAAAAGCGTGGCCAACCGCCACCCCGAGAATCAGCCCGAATATGCCCGCTGCCATCAGGCCAATGAGACCGCCAATAACTTTGCCGTAAAACATGTCGCTCCTTTTTCTGCTCGTAAACTAGCCCCGGTATCCCGGCGTGACCCAGCAGGATGCTAGCAGCTACACTCATACCGTGCTTCAGACGGCAATGGGAGTAATTCACTTTCGGGGAAAGCGCGTATTATGCCGTCAAAAGAGGCTGTATAATAGCCGGCTTTTTGCGGCCAAAAAATGGGCGAAACGGTGTCATCAGATAAACAAAAATCACTAACGTTTCAAGAGCTTATCTTGAAATTACAGCAATTCTGGGCAAGTCAGGGATGCGTTGTCCTGCAACCGCTGGATATGGAGGTTGGTGCTGGCACATTCCACCCGGCCACATTCCTGCGGGCACTGGGCCCCGAGAGCTGGAACGCAGCCTATGTGCAACCCAGCCGCAGACCCACTGACGGCCGTTATGGCGAAAACCCCAACCGACTGCAGCACTACTATCAGTTCCAGGTCGTCATGAAGCCGTCTCCGGCCCGCTTTCAGGAGCTCTACCTGGAATCATTGGCCGCGCTAGGTGTCGACCCGGTAATCCACGATATCCGCTTTGTTGAAGACAACTGGGAATCACCCACACTGGGCGCCTGGGGCCTGGGTTGGGAGGTGTGGCTCAATGGTATGGAAGTCACCCAGTTCACCTATTTCCAACAGGCTGGCGGCCTGGAGTGCTATCCGGTAACAGGGGAAATCACTTACGGTATAGAGCGCATCGCCATGTACCTGCAGGGTGTCGACAGCATTTACGACCTGGTGTGGGCAGACGGACCCGCCGGACGCGTCACTTATGGCGATGTGTTTCACCAGAATGAAGTGGAAATGTCGCGCTATAATTTTGAAGAAGCAGACGTGGACTACCTGTTTGGCTTTTTTGATCAGTCTGAGAAAGAAGCGATCCGGCTGGTTGAAAAAGGCCTGCCTTTACCGGCCTACGAGATGGTTATGAAAGCATCCCACGCTTTCAACCTGCTCGATGCTCGCCACGCTATTTCGGTAACAGAGCGCCAGCGTTTTATTCTGCGGGTGCGCACCCTGGCCCGTGCGGTGGCCCAATCCTATTTCGACGCCAGGGCTAAGCTCGGCTTTCCGCTGGCGTCAGAGACGCTGCGCCGGGAAGTACTGGGCAGCCTGCAAGCGGAGGCGAATTAGACCATGGCTACCGATACACTGCTGGTGGAGCTGGGCACTGAGGAGTTGCCACCAAAAGCACTGAAATCACTGGGCCTCTCTTTTCGAGATGGTATTCTGCGCGGACTGACAGAGCGCAAGCTGGCTTTCGGCGAGGTGCAGTGGTTCGCTACACCGCGACGCCTCGCTGTACTGATCAGCGCTGTGCAACTTCAGGCGCCGGACGAAACGGTAGAGGTACTCGGCCCACCAGTGGCCAGCGCCCGGGACAAGTCCGGCAACTGGAGCCCCGCCGCGATGGGATTCGCCAAAAAGCAGGGTGTGACACCCGAGCAACTGCAAGAGTTCGATTCACCCAAAGGCCCCAGGCTGGGCCTGAGAAGCACCCTCTCGGGCGCCAGTGCCAGTGCTAGCCTGAATGAAATAATCCAGGGCAGCATTCAGCAATTACCCATACCCAAGCGGATGCGTTGGGGCGCCAGCCGAGTGGAGTTTGTGCGGCCGGTACACTGGGTCGTTGCCATGCTGGGCTGCGAATACAAGCATGGTGAAGTGCTGGGCCTGGCCACGGGCAATACTACCCGTGGCCACCGCTTTCACAGCAGAGGCGAGATTACTCTCAAGCGCCCGGAGGATTACCCGACGGCACTGGCCAGTGCAAAGGTAGTGGCAGATTTCGAACAACGCCGGGAGATAATCCGTGAGCAGGTTGAGGTCGAAGCCAGCGCTCTTAAAGCCAACGCCATTATCGATGACAGCTTGCTGGACGAGGTGACCGGGCTAGTGGAGTGGCCAGTGGCACTCACCGGGTCATTTGAAGAGCGCTTCCTGGAGGTCCCTGCAGAGGCGCTGGTATCGTCGATGAAAGAGCACCAGAAGTATTTCCATCTGGAAGACCAGGACGGCAATCTGCTGCCCAACTTCATAACTATTGCCAATATTGAGAGTAAAGACCCGATTCAGGTTATTGCCGGCAACGAGCGGGTTATTCGCCCACGCCTCAGCGATGCGGCTTTTTTCTTTGAAACCGATAAAAAGACTTCGCTGGAACAAAGGGTAGTGAAGCTGGACAGCGTCATTTTCCAGCAGAAACTGGGTACACTGAAAGACAAGACCGAACGGATAATGGCCGTTGCCGCGGAACTGGCCAGCCGCATTGGCAGCGAGCCGGCGTTGGCAGAGCGCGCCGCATTGTTAAGCAAGACCGACCTTCTCACCGAAATCGTTCTCGAATTCTCCGACATGCAGGGCATCGCCGGTTACTACTATGCGCTTCATGACGGTGAAGACGAGAACGTAGCCGCGGCTCTCGTCCAGCAGTACTGGCCGAAATTTGCCGGCGACCAATTGCCGGCGAACCCCACCGCCTGTGCCCTCGGCCTGGCGGACCGGCTGGACACCTTGGTAGGTATTTTCGGCATCGGCCAATCGCCAACCGGATCCAAGGATCCCTTCGCCTTGCGCCGCGCTTCTCTAGCGGTGCTGCGTATTATGGTGGAGCAAGGTATCGACCTGGATCTGCGGGAATGCCTGGAACTGGCCACCGCCCAGTATCCGCAAGGCGTGATCGCCGACGACACCCCCGCAAAAGTTTTTGATTATATGATAGAGCGTTTTCGCGCCTGGTATGAGGAGGAGTCTATCCCCGCGGAAGTGTTCAAATCGGTCAGTGCCCGCGATGTCAGCAGGCCACTGGATATTCAGCGCCGGGTGCATGCGGTACACGCGTTTACGTCCTTGCCAGAAGCTGCTGCACTGGCGGCCGCCAATAAGCGTGTTTCCAATATCCTGGAGAAATTGGAGCCGTCCCACAGTTTTGGTGAAGTCCGTGACGATTTACTGATTGAGCCACAGGAAAAGAAACTTGCTTCCCAATTAGCCATCCTGGCACAGGTGGCACAAGGCCACCTGGCAAACGATGAATACACCGAGGCGCTGGCCTGCCTGGCGGCGTTGCGAGAGTCCGTAGACGCGTTTTTCGACGGTGTCATGGTAAACGCCGACGACGCAGCTTTGCGCGCGAACCGCCTCAACCTGTTAAAGGCCTTGCGTGACCTGTTTCTGGAAGTTGCTGACATATCGCAGTTAGTTGTCGGCAAGTAGAAGGGTGCCTCTGATTGTCCTCGACCGCGACGGCGTCATCAACGAGGACTCGGACGCCTACATTCGTTCATTGGCCGACTGGCGGCCCATCCCGGGCAGCATCGCCGCCATTGCGGCCCTGTCGCAAGCGGGATTCACTATCGCAGTGGCCAGCAATCAATCCGGCCTGAGCCGGGGCTACTTAAGCCTGGATGACCTGGAGGCTATTCACCACACGTTGTGCCAACAGGTTGAGGACGCGGGCGGTCGGATCGCCGGTATCTTCTACTGCCCGCATTTGCCGGAAGCGGGCTGCAACTGCCGCAAGCCTGCCACGGGCCTGCTGCAAGCTATCGAGACCGAGGTGGGGGAGTCGCCGCGAGGGGCAATCTTTATTGGGGATAGTCTGAAAGATCTGCAGGCGGCCAGCGCTTACGGGTGCCGTCCGATACTGGTGAAAACCGGCAAAGGCACCGCCACTGCGTCGCGCTTGCTGGCCGGCGAGACCGCACTGGCCGACTACCGGGCTGTTCCCATCTTTGACGACCTGGCGGAGGCCAGCCGGCATATCCTGCTGCAGCTACCTGCCTCAAAAGGCGACAGATAGCCCCTTACTGCCCGCAATAAGCCACCGTTTTGCCGGCAGTTTGTTTTAAACTGGCAATAAGTAAACAGGCAAAACTATGGAAGCAGATGTAAACCTACTTATCGCGGCTGGAATAGCCGCCGGTGGCTGTGTTGCCATCGGCCTGATCATGGGCATTCTGCGCGGCCACTTTGTCACTGACCGTCTGCGTAGAGAGCTGGGCGCTGTCAACGACCAACTGAAGGCTGAGCTGGCAGAGGCCCAAAGCCATATTCGCGGTCTGTCGGTGGAACTGGAACAGGGCCGCAGCCATCTGCGCGATCATCTCTCGCGCCTTGACAATACAACGGAGCAACTGTCCGACGTCACCCGAAAATACCATGCTCTGCAGAATCAACACACCCGCCTGGAAACTGAACATCGAGAGCGGCAGGACCGCCATACCGAACAGGTGCAACTGCTGAACGAGGCCCGCGACAATCTCAAGCGGGAGTTCGAAAACCTGGCCAACCGGATATTCGAAGACAAGGGCAAAAGTTTCACCACTACCAGCCGCGAATCCCTGGAGTCATTACTCAAACCATTTCGGGAACAGATCACCGGCTTCCAAACCCGTATCAACGAGGTTCATTCGGAATCGGTGCGCGGTAATACGGCCCTGGAAAAAGAACTGCAAAAAGTGCTGGATGTGGGCCTTGAAATGAACAACCAGGCCACCAACCTCACCAGTGCCTTGAAGGGCGACAAGAAAACCGCGGGCAACTGGGGTGAAGCCCAGTTGCAACGAACCCTGGAACTGGCCGGGCTGCAGGCAGGCGAACACTACGACTCACAGGCGGCTTTCAAGGACGAGCACGGAAAACGTAAACTGCCTGACTTCGTCATCCGGTTACCGGAGGGCAAGAACCTGATTATCGACAGCAAAGTTTCGCTGGTTGACTATGATCGCGCTATTTCCGCCGAAACAGAAGAACAACAAACCCTGGCTCTCAATGCCCACGCCCAGGCGGTGCGTAATCACATCGATGACCTGGCGTCCAAAGATTACGTTAACCTCCCGGGCATAGGCAGTCCGGACTTTGTGCTGATGTTCATGCCGGTAGAGCCGGCATACATTGAGGCAATGAAACACAACAAGGATTTGTTCAACTACGGCTATCAAAAAGGCGTGATCATGGTGTCGCACACCACGCTCATGCCGATTCTGCGAACGGTCGCCAACCTGTGGATGATAGAACAGAGCAATAACGAGGCGCGAGAAATCAGCAGCAGGGCAGGGGAGATCTACAACCAGGTCTGCCTGGTGGCCGAACGCCTGCACAAGCTGGGCAATACGCTTAAGGCCGCAAACAATCATTATAATGACACCGTCAGAGGTCTCGCGGGACAACAGGGTCTGTACGGCAAGATTGAACGCTTCCAACAGTTGTCGACTAAAGCCAACAAAGAAATGTCGGCTCTGGAACCCATCCATGCCGACATCGAAAATGACCGCCTGGAGACGGTAGGCCCTGATGTAAAAACCGACGAAGCTGTCACAGAGATTGAAGAGAAGCCCTCGACACCGATTAAACTCAAGCCAATAAGCTAGCGATCGCCCCGACCTGATTTTCTGAGCCTGGTGAAATCATGTACTTTGCGAGTGGCTTTTATAAGCGGCCTTTCGATTATCCGGTAGCTGATTCATCCAGACGCAATGACACACAGCGTGAATATCAACTAAATTGAGTAGGAAGAATCCCCGATCTTCACTAAATATTTATGCAGAACAACTTTTCCCTTACCGCTATCACCAGACAGTAGAGAAGGGCAGCGGCTGGAGCACCGTAAACTCCAACCCTCCACCAGAGCGCCCACTTGACACATGTAAACCGCGCCAGTTAGACCGCCTGCGCGATGGGGCCAGGCATGGTCCTCAAACGCTCCAGTACACTGGTCAGTTGCAGTGATTCCGCGTCGCGACCCTGAGCAGCCAGTTCCCGGTCCAACGAATCGCCATCTACCCGCTCGCTGGCCTCGACAAAACTTTCCTCTGCCACATCGGAATTCAAAAGGGTTCCGGTAATACCCGCCCGGGTTGCACGCAGAGTTGCCAGCTGCTGTGCAACAGTGCCGCCGCAATTGCTGGCGGAAAGCCGCCCACTACGGGACAACTCGACCGCTAGAATCCGGATCTCCCGGCGGTGCTCTTTTATTTCGGACACCAGCTTTCTCAAGGTTAACTCTTCGCTGTTAATCCTTTCTTCCAAGCCCATACGGCGCATTTCCAGCTTCGCCACATGGGCTTCGTTCGCGGTAATATCCCGGGCGCCCAACATGAGAAGCTGCTCCGATCTTTGTTCGGCCGGGATGGCAGTGACCTGCTGTTCTCGAGTGCTGATGCGTTGCCCTGTGCAGGCGATCTCTCTTTCCATGTCCTTTCGCGCTGCGATAAGGCCGGCCAGGCTAGTCCTTCTTCGCTCCAACAAGTTTTCCGCATCGACAATTTCCTGGCGATAGATGCGTATCGCGTTGGCATCGGTAATGCGTTCTGCGCTTTCCCGTGCTCCTGCGCGCATTAGGGTATTCAGCTTGGCAAAAATGCTCATGATATTTTCTCCTATTCCTTGTCCATGTCACGGATGATTTTCGTTGTACGGGCTTCGCTGATCTTGTTGTGCAGGCGGTCAGCCTCGTGTTTATCACGCATCGTCTTGGACATGGTGATCGTGGAGAACACAAGAAACAGTGTACTGATCAGAAAATAGCCTTTAACTACCAGCTCGCCGGGCAACATGTAAATGCCCATCAAGGTTGAGCCAATCGCAAGGCCGAAAGCCAGCTTGACGAAGAATCCCCAGGCTGAGGTGCTGCTGTTCAATTCAAATTGGTCCACGTCGGATACCTCCTTTAGTTTGTATCGACGTGGTGGAGTATTGGCGTGGGGCGGGTTTTGCTCAATGTTAACCAGAGAAGCGCTGGCATCTGAGACCTCAGGTACCGGAGGACAGTACCGGCGTACCTCCACTCAGGAGCGCAAGCTTTCGAAACCCTTGTATCGCCAGTCGCGCAGTGCAATAACCGCGGTATAGCCACGGCGTTGTTCAAAGGGTATCGCGCTATCCTCCCGGTTGAGCAGATCGAACTCCCGCGCCAGCCGTTCCATCTTGCGGCGGAACTCGGTATTGGAGGAGCTGCAGAGCATACCGTTGAGTACAATCAGCTCGTGGTCTTCCTGGCTGAAGCGGGCAGCAAAGAAATCCTGCTGTATGGTTTTCAAAAACACCCGTTGGATCGGCCCGCTGGACAGCCAGCCGAAATTGGGAGCCACCAATAACTTGATCTTGTTATTCGGCTGCAATTCGATGAGCCTGAGGCGATCAAGTTTCGCCAACATCTGCACCAACTGGTGTTCCTCAAACACGTAATACGCCAAAATGTTCTCAAAGTTCCAGCGGTTGAGTACACACACCGTGACCAACAACAGCCCCAGGTCATTGGCAATTTCACGCTCCTGTGCCTCAGTCAGCGCCTGTAAGCGGGCAGGCTGAGTATCCATCCTTTGCACCAGCCCGGAGATCTCTATTTCGCAAAGACCACAAATCGTATCAAGCTCAGTCAAGGTAAACTCGCGGCGGGAGAATTTTCGTTTGACTGAG
The DNA here is from genome assembly GCA_963977275.1 of uncultured Haliea sp. Classification (GTDB taxonomy): domain Bacteria; phylum Pseudomonadota; class Gammaproteobacteria; order Pseudomonadales; family Halieaceae; genus JARRPM01. The sequence continues at coordinate 99,408 of CAXBNX010000001.1, forward strand.
GATTCGGACAGCCCCATCCCCGCCGCAACCGTGGCATAAGTCATTCGGGAGGACTTGAGCGCCGCCTTCAGAGCCTCAACAAGGGCTACTACTTGTGCCATTTCCCTTCCCTTTCCAAATAAAGTATCGATACATAGTACCAAAGGTCTTGGAGACCGCTGCCACTGTTTATATAGTGGGACGCTGGTATGTCCCCGGATAACATCACGGTAGTCCAACACTCTCAACTGGAGCACCGAATGAGTTTTAAACAGAAAGGGTTCATCCCCTATATCACCGTGGTGTTCCTGAATGCCTTTGTGGATCTCGGGCACAAGATCGTTATCCAGAATGCGATTTTCAAGAGCTACGATGGCCAGGAACAAGTAGTGCTTACCGCCATTGTGAACGGCCTGATTCTACTGCCCTTTATTCTGCTCTTTTCTCCCTCGGGCTTTTTGGCCGACAAGTTTGCCAAACATCGGATTATCCGCCACTCCGCGTTTTTTGCGGTGGTGGCCACAGTATTGATTACCTTTTCCTACTACCAGGGCTGGTTCTGGGTCGCCTTCGCGCTGACCTTCGCACTGGCTGTGCAAAGCGCTATTTATAGCCCGGCAAAATACGGCTATATCAAGGAGCTGGTGGGGAGCACCAATCTGGCCTCGGCCAATGGCACTGTGCAGGCTGTTACTATCGCCGGCATATTGTTGGGCACCTTTGTGTTCTCTATTCTGTTCGAGAGCCTGCTACCAGAGGCGGGGGCCACCAGCACCGGGGAGATCATGGCTTACGTTGCACCCATCGGGTGGATACTGGTTGCTCTCGCCACCCTGGAATGGTTTTCGACAAGCTTTTTACCCGCGCGGCAACAGAGCACAACCACTGATTCATTTGAGTTGGGCCCCTATCTCAAGCTGCAATACCTGCGACGCAACCTTGGCGTAGTCAGCGAAAACGCCACTATCTGGCTTTCCATCATCGGGCTGGCAACCTTCTGGGCAATCTCCCAGGTGATGCTGGCGGCGTTCCCCGCCTTTGCCAAAGATGCCCTGGACATTACCAACACCGTTGTCATCCAGGGAATCCTCGCCTGCTCCGGTCTCGGCATCGTACTGGGCTCGTTGATCGCCGGGAAAGCCTCGCGCAACTATATTGAGACCGGGCTCATACCTGTAGGAGCGGTGGGTATCGCCGTCGGTATCTGCGTGCTTCCCAGCCTCGGCAGTGCCTACAGCATGGGTGTGGCCTTTCTTCTGGTAGGTGTTATGGGTGGCATGTTCATTGTGCCACTGAACTCATTGATCCAGTTCCAGGCACCCAAAGAACACCTCGGCACCGTGCTGGCGGGTAACAACTGGATCCAGAACGTGGCAATGCTCAGCGCGCTGGTCTTCACCGTTGTGTTTTCAATTGTGGGTATCGACAGCGTGGGGCTATTCTATATCCTCACGGCGGTGGCAGTGCTTGGTACGGGTTACACAGTACGCAAGTTGCCACACTCTCTGGTACGTATTCTCGTCATGGGGATTCTCAAACGGCGCTATCGGGTAGACGTCATCGGTTTCGATAATATACCCCAGGCGGGTGCGACCTTGATGCTCGGCAACCACATATCCTGGATCGATTGGGCGCTGGTACAAATAGCCTGCCCCCGACCGATCCGCTTTGTGATGCTAAAGCGCATCTACGACACCTGGTATCTAAAACCCTTCTTCCGGGCTTTCGGTGTGGTGCCAATTGCTGCCGGTCAAAGCAAAGAAAGCCTGCAAACTATTAACGAACTGCTTCACGCCGGAGAATGCGTCTGTCTCTTTCCCGAAGGCGCTATCAGTCGCAATGGCCAGCTTGGAAAATTTCACACAGGTTACGAGCGCACACTGGAGGGTGTGAAAGACGGTGTAATCGTACCGTTCTATCTGCACGGTTTGTGGGGCAGCAGCCTGTCACGAGCCGACGAAGGCTTGCGGCAGGCGCGCGCACCTGACCTTAAAAGAGATTTGATTGTCGCCTTTGGTCCAGCCCTGCCTTTGGATACCACTGCAAAACAACTCAAGCAGAACGTTTTTGAACTGTCGATAACAGCCTGGGAAGCCTACAGTGCGCAATTGCCCACTGTGCCACTGGCCTGGCTGCGCGCAGCCAGACGTAAACCTTTCCAGTTATGTGTCACTGACGACTCTCGCACTAACCTCACCAATCAACAATTAGTGTCATCCGTAGTGGGGCTGTGCCGGCAGTTGCGATTGCCCGATAGCGCTATGCACATAGGCGTTATGTTGCCGCCAGACGCAAAGGCCACGCAGGCGGTCATGGCCGTGCTGCTGCAGGGGCGGGTGGTCGTACCGCTAAACCATACGCTCCCGGGGGAGGCTTTTAACTCTCTGCTAAAAGCTGCATCTGTAGACAAGGTGATCACCTCCCGCGCTTTGCTAGAGGCTCTGTTAGAAGAGGGGACAGATATCGCCTCCGAACTACAGAAGCGTGACCTACTGTATGTGGAAGACCTGGTGAAAGACGTGCCCAAATGGCACAAGTTACTCACCGCTCTGCAACTCGCCTGGCTGCCAGCATCGCTATTTTATCGTCTGCACGGGAACAGGGTTGAGGCTGCCGCGCCGGCTGCCATTCTGCTGTCAGATGCCGGCGATCATCCGCCGCGAGCCATAGAGTTGTCGCACCGCAATATACTGGCTAACTGCAAACAGGTGTCGGATGTTCTCAATACCCAGATCGACGATGTCATTTTGTCCTGCATACCCGCCTATCATCCTTTCGGGCTTACAGTGACAACAATCATGCCGCTGGTAGAAGGCATACCCATGGCCTGTCACTCGAAGCCTGCCGATTCACTCGGCATTGCAAAAACGGTCGCCCGCTACAGTGCAACCATCTTGCCGGGGTCGCCAGGCACACTGGATCTCTATACGCGTAATGACGATATTCACCCGCTGATGCTCAATAGTCTGCGGCTGGTTGTTTCCGGCTCGGAGGCACTGCCTCAAGACGTAAGACAGCAATTTGAGCTGAAATTTGGCAAGCGAATATATGAGGGCTTTTCCCTCGCTGAGGCCACTGCGGTCGCCGCAGTCAATGTCCCTGATGCCATGGACACCAGTGACTGGAAAGTGCAGCAGGGCACTATAGCGGGGACACTGGGCATGCCGCTACCTGGCACCAGCCTGAAAATAATCGATGCACTTAGTGGTGAAGAACGGCCACTGGGGCTGGACGGCCAGATTCTTATCCGTGGCTGTCAGGTCATGCAGGGCTATATCAACGACCCGGAGAAGACGGGAAGCGCCATCATTGAAATTGACGGCCAGCGCTGGCTCAAGACAAGCCACACCGGCCATCTGACGGAAGAGGGTTTCCTGGCGCTTAGCTAAACATCCAGGTTCGCTACCGACAGGGCGTTCTCTTCTATGAATTGCCGGCGCGGCTCCACGTGGTCACCCATCAGAGTGGTGAAAATCTGGTCGGCGGCTATCGCGTCTTCTATGTTGACCTTCAACATGCGGCGAACCTCGGGATCCATGGTGGTCTCCCACAGCTGCTCGGGGTTCATCTCCCCAAGACCCTTGTAGCGCTGGATGCTGTAACCTCTGCGAGCCTCAGCCATTAACCAGTCCAATCCCTCCGCAAAGCTGCGGGTATTCAGGGTTTTCTCACCGCGTTTGAAATACCCGTCTTCCTCGATAAGCGTATTGATAGTGTTTCCCAGAGCGACGATCGCCCGGTACTCACCGGAGGCGAAAAACTCATGGTGATACTCGGTCTCCGACTCGACCCCATGTGCCAGCAGCTTGACCACTGGAAAGAACAGTTGCCGCTCCTGGTCTTTACGTACGACCACAGTATATGCACTACCCTTGCTTGCTACTGATAGTAAGCGCTCACTTAATAAAGAACTGAACTCTGTCACGGCTTGCTCACCCTGCATCTGCTCGAGTGAAAGCGATTGACCGTAGACCATTTCCCAAAGTACTTCAGGAGCGTACAGACGGCTGAGGCGATCGACGGTTGCCGCCACTGCGCGGAAACGCATCACGAGATCTTCAAGCCCGCTGCCACTGATAGGCGGCGCATCAGGGTTGACATATATTGCCGCGCCATCCAGCGCTCCCTGCGTCAGGTACTGGTTTAGCGCTTCGTCGTCTTTCAAGTACTGGTGCTGCTTACCCTTGGCAATTTTGTACAGAGGCGGCTGGGCAATAAAGATATGGCCGCGCTCTAACAGCTCTCGCATCTGGCGGAAGAAAAAGGTGAGGAGTAGGGTGCGGATGTGAGAACCATCCACATCGGCATCGGTCATGATAATGATGCTGTGATAGCGTAATTTGTCAGCATTAAACTCTTCTTTACCAATACCGCAACCCAGGGCAGTGACGATAGTGCCCACCTCTGCCGAACCCAACATCTTGTCGAAGCGGGCTTTTTCAACATTCAGAATCTTGCCTTTAAGCGGAAGAATAGCCTGGAATTTGCGGTTTCTTCCCTGCTTGGCAGAGCCACCGGCAGAGTCTCCCTCCACCAGGTAAAGCTCTGAAAGCGCAGGGTCTTTTTCCTGGCAATCTGCCAATTTCCCGGGCAGGCCGGCGATATCCAACGCGCCCTTACGGCGGGTCATCTCCCGTGCCTTGCGGGCAGCTTCCCTGGCGCGAGCTGCATCCAGCATCTTTCCTACCACCGCTCTCGCCTCTGCCGGGTTCTCCAGCAGATAGTCATTGAACTGGGCATTCATGGTCTGTTCCACCGCCGTTTTCACCTCGGAAGAAACCAGTTTGTCTTTGGTTTGGGATGAAAATTTTGGATCGGGAACCTTTACCGAGACAATGGCGGTCAAACCTTCACGCGCATCATCCCCGGTTGTGTTGACCTTGGCCTTTTTTGCCAGGCCTTCGCGCTCGATATAGCTGTTCAAACTGCGGGTAAGAGCGGCCCTGAAACCAGCGAGGTGCGCACCTCCATCGCGCTGGGGAATATTATTGGTGTAGCAAAAAATATTCTCCTGAAACGAGTCGTTCCACTGCAGTGCCACTTCAACACCAATACCATCCTCAGTGTCATATTGGAAGTGAAACGGCCGGTTGACTGCTGTCTTGTTCAGATTGAGGTAGTCAACAAAGGCTCTCAGGCCCCCATCGTATTGGTATAGCTCCTCCTTTCCGCTGCGCTCGTCTTTCAACACGATGCGCACACCGGAGTTCAGAAACGCCAGCTCCCGCAATCGCTTGGCCAGCTGGTCAAAATGGAACTTTATGTTTGTGAACGTGCCCGAGGAGGGCATAAAGCGGACGGTGGTACCTGTAACCTCAGTGACGCCAATCTCTGCCAATGGAGCATCCGGCACTCCGTGGCGATAGATTTGTTCGTACATTTTGCCCTCACGACGAATGGTGAGAACAAGCTCCTCGGAGAGGGCGTTTACTACAGAAACACCCACACCATGCAAACCGCCAGATACCTTGTAGGTGTTATCATCAAACTTCCCGCCAGCGTGTAAAACGGTCATGATGACCTCTGCTGCCGAAACGCCTTCTTCATGCATTTCGGTCGGGATGCCCCGACCATTATCGCTTACTGTCACGGACTCGTCGGGATGAATCGCTATGGTAATCTCGCTGCAGTACCCGGCGAGCGCCTCATCGATGGAGTTATCGACCAGCTCAAACACCATATGGTGTAACCCGGTACCATCATCTGTGTCTCCTATATACATCCCGGGGCGTTTTCGCACGGCATCGAGGCCCTTGAGCACCTTGATACTGGATGAATCGTAATTTTGTTCGCCTTCACTCATAGGTCAACTCTCGATACTGCTTCTATTGATACGACTGTTCCAACGATCCACTGGCATCAGGTGCCCGCCCGCTGACTGGTTTAACTGTGCCATGTTCCACGTGGAACATGGCAATTTCGGCCTTGTCATCCGGCCAGACCGATGTGATATCCGCCTGGTCCACACAAGTGATAAATACCTGAGCCTCCATAGAGGCTAGCAACTCGCACACTTGCCTGCTGTGTTCCAGGTCCAACTCAGAGGGCAAGTCATCCACCAGATAAGTACAACGCCCCTTACCCTGTTCCGACATTAGCTGGCCTTGAGCGAGCTTCAAACCACACACAACGAGCTTTTGCTGGCCCCTCGACAGGGTTTCAGCTGCCACACGGCCATCTATCGTGACTCTGATATCGGCTCGCTGCGGGCCGACATGCGTATAACCCTGTTCTATATCGGCTGACGCACTACCTTGCAACGCGTCTGCATAGCTGGAATGCCGATCCCAACCCTGGTGATAACGCAATTCCAGCCCCCCTTCCAGTGCTGGCACTAACTGCGCGACTATATCTCGAAAGCGAGGCAACAGCTGCTTGAAGTACGCCTGACGGTAGTCCCCGACGGCCGCTCCAGAGCTGGCAAGATCCCTGGTCCACACTGCCAACTCCTGATCACGAATTTTACCATGCCGCAGCAATTTATTGCGCTGTTTTATACAGCGCTGGAAACGCTGCCACTGCTCCAGAAAACGATGTTCCACGTGGAACACGCCCCAATCGAGATATTGCCGTCTCGCACTGGGAGAACCTGTCAATAATTCAAAACTGTCGGCATTTATCACCTGTAGTGGCAAATACTCCACCAGACGGGCTACTGACTTTACCGGGCTGCCCGCCACCTTTATAAGCGCCTCACCGGCAACGCCTCGCTGCACACCGAGACTGACACGAGCGTCACTTACTCCTTGCGCGGTAGCAACGCCGAAAGCGACACAACTGACTTCACCATGGGTAATCAGCGACTTGACGCTATTGCCGCGAAACGAGCGGGCCATACCGAGCAAGTGAACAGCCTCGAGAACACTTGTCTTGCCGCTACCATTACGGCCAAAAAAAACATTCACGCGGGCGAGACCCTGCAGCTTTACCTGTTTCAGGTTCCGCACGCGATTAATCTGTAGATGGGTTAACGACACAGTGGTCCGGTCACGCTCGGGCCCAAGGGCCCGGAAAGACAAAAAATGTAGGGATGGATTACGCCCTCAACAGGCTGCTACAGCCGCATGGGCATAACAACATAGAGAGAATCTCCTACATCAGATTCTTCCAGCAATGCGCTACTATTCGGGTCCGACAGAGAGAGCTTCACCTGTTCGCCGCTAAGAACTCCCAATACATCCAACAGATAGCTCACATTGAAACCAACTTCCAATGCTTCTCCCTCATAGTCAACAACCACCGCCTCCTCGGCTTCTTCCTGCTCCGGGTTATTGGCCACTATGTCCAGGCTACCTTTTGTCACCTTCAGGCGTACACCACGGTATTTTTCGTTGGAGAGAATAGCAGCGCGGGTGAATGCCTGGCGTAACTCCAACCTGGAGCCCAGAACAATCTTGTCGGGAGAACGGGGCAATACGCGTTGATAATCTGGAAACTTGCCGTCAACAAGCTTCGATGTGAAGGTGAAGTCATCGGTGGTAGCGCGGATATGGTTGCTGCCGATGACGATGGCAATATCGGCCTCATCCTGTAACAGCAAGCGCGCAAGCTCGAGTACACCCTTGCGCGGCAGAATAACCTGCGTGTCATCAGTCGCTTCGAGCTTGCCGGGCAGTGTGCACATGGCCAATCTGTGGCCATCCGTGGCGACAACGCGCAGCAATTTATCCTTGATCTCCCACAACATCCCATTGAGATAATACCTCACATCCTGCTGTGCCATGGCGAAGCTGGTACGATCGATCAGGCGCTTTAGTTGACCCTGTTTTACCGTAAACTGATGCGTTCCCATGCTGTCCTCAACATTGGGAAACTCCCGGGCCGGAAGGGTGGCAAGAGTAAAACGGCTGCGCCCGGACTTTACGGTGACTTTGCTGTCCTGCGCCGTGAACTGGATATCACTACCCTCGGGCAACGATTTGCAGATATCAACCAACTTTCGGGCGGGCACCGTGACCTCTCCCGAGTCACCGGCGGTGGCAAGTTGCACCCGACCAACCAGTTCGACTTCTAGATCTGTTCCGGTCAACGCCAGGCGATCATCCTCCAGCTCCATCAATACGTTCGCCAGAATTGGTAGAGTCTGCCGGCGTTCGACCACGCCGGCCACGAGATTCAACGGCTTAAGCAGGGCATCCCGTGAAATAGTGAACTTCATATCGCTGTTTTTCCTTCCCACAAATGGTGTTTATTGTTGTTGCTCAATAAGTGACAGAGCTCACAGTCAAAAGGTGGTGTTTGGCTAACTAACGAAGGTTATCAAGTTGTGAGCGATCGCAACAGGTTTTTGTAATCTTCGCTGATATCGGAGTTACTTTCACGAAGTTCCTTGATTTTACGACATCCGTGCAGGACTGTCGTGTGGTCCCTGCCACCAAAACTGTCTCCGATTTCGGGCAGGCTGTGATTGGTCAATTCCTTGGCCAGCGCCATGGCAACCTGGCGCGGCCTGGCCACAGAGCGACTGCGTCGACGTGACATCAGATCAGCCACCTTGATCTTGTAATATTCGGCGACAGTACGTTGAATGTTGTCAAGGCTGACCTGCTTGTCCTGTAGTGCCAAAAGATCCTTGAGGCTCTCTTTCACCAGATCTACATCGATAGGTTTACCAATAAAGTGTGCGCTCGCTATCACTCTCTTCAGCGCACCTTCTAGCTCTCGCACATTAGAGCGAATTTTCTGAGCTATAAAAAACGCCGCGTCCGGCGGTAGATCTATTCGTGCCTGGGTGGCCTTTTTCATCAAAATCGCCACTCTCGTTTCCAGCTCCGGCGGCTCCACAGCCACGGTGAGACCCCAGCCAAAACGGGATTTCAAGCGCTCTTCGAGACCGTCTATCTCTTTGGGGTAGCGGTCACAGGTCAAAATCATCTGCTGCCCACCCTCCAGTAAGGCGTTGAAAGTATGAAAAAACTCTTCCTGGGAGCGATCTTTCTTGGCAAAAAACTGTATATCATCGATCAACAAAGCATCCACCGAGCGATAATAGCGCTTGAAATCACTAATGGCGTTTAACTGCAGCGCTTTGACCATATCAGCCACAAAACGCTCAGAGTGCAGGTACACCACCTTGGCCTGCGGGTTTTCCTGCTTCAGGGCATTACCAACAGCGTGCATCAGGTGCGTTTTACCAAGGCCGACACCACCGTACAAAAACAGCGGGTTATAGGAGTCTCCTGGGTTCTGGGCTATCTGCTTTGAGGCAGCCAAAGCCAACTGGTTGGATTTACCCTCGATAAAATTATCAAAGGTGTAGTTATCTACCAGATGGTGTTGATGCTGCAGAGAGCCCGCCACCTCGACTTTACGTACCGCTTCTACCCTGGGCTTGCTGTTGCCAAAGGAGCGGCCTGCTGCCGCATGCGGGCTGCCGTTGACCACCTGACCTGAAATGGCGGGTTGCATACCCTGGGGAACCTGGGGAACCTGGGCCGGGACAGGCACCCGCTCGACCGGGGCTACTGCCATCGCAGGAGAACTTCCCACACCAATCTGGAGCACAACATCCATAACACCTTCGCGCCCTAGTTCTCTTACCAGCTCTGAAATGCGCTCGGAAAATTTATCCGAGACAAAATCCTTGATAAACCGGTTTGGTGCCAGAAGGGTCAGGTTGCGGCCATCTGTGCTGGCCTGTAGCGGCCGTATCCAGGTGTTGAATTGTTGTGACGGTAATTCGTCCTGCAGTCGATCAACGCACTGCTGCCATACTACTTCAGGCAAAGTGATCCCCTTGGGGCCGATCGTGAGACCTGCCACACCGATTAGAAATTAATAATTTTTGTGTTTGCTCTGTGCCGCTGATTATTATCGATCCAGATGCAGAATAATACGCCGCTGAGACAGAGTTATCCACAAAAATAACGGCGGTAGGCATAATAATTTTCCCTTTATAAATCAACATGATGGTACAATATTGGTCAATATTTAGACATATTGGACAAAGTGGTCTGGGTATAGTTTTACTTGTGGATATCTTGTGTATATCTATTGGAAAATATGTGGAACGATGGCGCTAAATCAAGCCAGCTCTGGTTTTCGCCTGGAGTGCGCCAGCCCGGTAAATGCGGTTGATATTCGCTATCCGGCAAGCATTCCTGGCACCACAGGTAATATTACCAGCGTCGCGATTGAATTAAGCGCCACATTTCAATAGAATACCCCACCTTTTTTCCGGTCAACGTCTACTGCTTAGCCAACTGGCCAAACTGTAGTTCTGGCTCGCACATAATCTGGATCACTGCTATGAAAAGAACATTCCAACCCAGCGTACTAAAACGCGCCCGAGCCCACGGCTTCCGCGCCCGCATGGCAACCAAGGGTGGCCGCAAGGTGTTAAATCGTCGTCGCGCCCGGGGCCGCGCTCGCCTCGCACTCTAAGCCCGATAGCATTACTGGGTGAGTAGCCAGGCCTGCGACGAGGGTTTTCCCAAAACCAGGCGCTTGCTCAACGCCAGTGACTACAGCAGGGTGTTTGACGGAGCAGATGCGAAAGCGTCCGACAAACACCTTTTACTACTGGCTAAGCGTAACGACAAAGACGGGCACCGCCTGGGTTTGGTTATAGCCAAAAAGAATGTTCGTTTGGCAGTGCAACGCAACCGAATCAAGCGGATAGCCCGGGAATTTTTCCGCACCCTGCCAGAGAGCGAACCGACCATGGATGTTGTGCTGCTCACTCGCCGGGGAATAGACCAGTTGGATAATGCCCAGCTATCCTCTATATTGCAGCAGCAGTGGCAGAAACTGGGCCGCTACTTCCCCAAGTCAGAATCGAAAACCAGCCAGGATCGCTAATGCGTCGCTTGTTTATTTTTCTTATCGACTGCTACAAAGCCTGCCTGAGTCCATTCCTGGGACATTGTTGCCGATTCTACCCAAGCTGCGCCACGTATGCCCAGGATGCAATCGCCACCCATGGGATTTTCAGAGGTTGCTATCTCGCCCTGCGTCGTTTGGGCAAGTGTCACCCATGGCATGAGGGTGGAATAGATCCCGTTCCGCCCTGCCCGCACTCACACTAGAACAAAGAAATACTATGGATTTGCAACGCTCACTACTTATTGGCGCTATCGCTGTACTGTCATTCATGTTGCTCACAAAGTGGGTCGACTTTCAGGATGCCCGCGTAAGCGCACAAACTGTGGAGAACACCCGTCTTATCTCCACCGACACTGCCGCACCGGAACTCCCGTCGACCGAGAGCACAGATGCTGGAGAAGACCTTCCGACACTGATGGACAATATTGAACCGGTCACCAAGGCAGTTGACCCGGTCAGCTCCAACAGCGGGCGCATTATTCAGATTCATACTGATGTTCTACAGCTGGCCATCGACCTTGAAGGTGGCGACATTATCGAATTGGATTTGCCCAAGTACCTGGCAAAAATAGACCAGCCGGAACCCTATGTGCTGCTGGAGCAGAATAGCACCAGAACTTACATCGCCCAGAGCGGTTTAATCGGTGCTAACGGCATCGACAAGGACGGACGGCCTGCCTACTCCACCGATTCTTCTATATATACGCTCCAGGAGGGCCAGGATCAGCTGATAGTCAAACTGCAATGGCAGAATGCTGCTGGCCTAAAGGTCACCAAACGCTATACCCTCCGCCGTGGAGACTATCTCATCAATATTGACTTTCTGGTGGAGAATGGCGGAGACAGTCGCTGGCAGGCAAATCTCTTTGGGCAACTTAAGCGGGATAACAGTCCAGCGCCCTCCTCCGGTTCCTCGGGCGGCATGGGCCTAAAACCGTTTCTGGGTGCTGCGACCACCCAGCCCGATGACCATTTTACCAAGTTCACTTTCGAGGACATGGCCGAAGAGCCCTTCAAGGCCACTCTGCCAGGTGGCTGGATAGCAATGATCCAGCACTACTTCCTGAGCGCCTGGATACCTGACCCGGCACAAAACCATACTTACACTACGCGAGTTACCAGCAGCGGTTTTAACATTGCCGGTTTTACCAGCCCAGCACTGGTACTCGACCCTGGCCAGCAGGGGGAAGTTGGGGCCGCCTTCTATGCTGGCCCAAAAGACCAGTACCGTCTAAAGGAAATATCACCCTACCTGGAGCTCAGTGTGGACTACGGTTGGCTGTGGTGGATTGCCCAGCCGCTGTTCTGGCTACTGACAAAAATCCATGGTTTGGTGGGCAACTGGGGTGTAGCAATCATATTGCTGACAGTATTGATCAAGGCGGCGTTTTTTAAACTGTCGGCTACCAGCTACCGGTCCATGGCTAATATGCGACGGGTACAGCCAAAGATGCAGGATATTCGCGAACAGTTTGCGGACGATAAACAAAAACAATCCCAGGCTATGATGGAGCTCTACAAAAAGGAAAAGATCAATCCGATGGGTGGTTGCCTTCCCATACTAGTGCAAATGCCGGTATTCATTGCCTTGTACTGGACCCTCATGGAAAGCGTGGAGTTACGACAGGCGCCATTCATGCTCTGGATTCAAGATCTTTCAGTAATGGATCCCTATTTCGTACTGCCCCTGATGATGGGCGCCAGTATGTTCTTTATGCAAATGCTCAACCCGCCGCCGCCGGACCCCATGCAGGCAAAGATCATGAAGTGGATGCCAATCATGTTTACCTTCTTCTTCTTGTGGTTCCCTGCTGGTCTCGTGCTGTACTGGGTAGTAAATAACCTGTTGTCGATGGCACAGCAATACGTCATCACCCGGCAAATCGAAGCCGGCGCAGCGAAATCCTGATAGATCAGGACACCATCGCAGCCATCGCAACCGCCCCAGGCAGGGGCGGCGTTGGCATTGTCCGAATCTCTGGTCCCAACTCCATTAACATCGGCGAGGTCATTTCAGGTCTGACGCTACGGCCACGCCACGCCCACTTTGCCAGCTTTAGCGATCGCAGTAACGAAGCTCTGGATACAGGTATTATATTGTTGTTCGAAGGCCCCCATTCGTTCACTGGGGAGAACGTAGTCGAATTACAAGCCCACGGCGGCCCCGTCATACTCGATCTGATCTTGCGGGAGGTCTGCCGTCTTGGTGCACGCCAGGCCAATCCCGGAGAATTTTCTCAACGCGCCTACCTGAATGACAAAATCGATCTGGCCCAGGCCGAAGCGATAGCTGACCTTATCAACAGCACCACAGAACAGGCCGCACTCAGCGCCACCCGCTCCCTGGCCGGAGAGTTCTCTCGAAAAATCGAAGAATTGGTGACACTGGTTACCAGTCTTAGAGTGTATGTAGAAGCTGCTATCGATTTCCCCGAAGAAGAAATAGATTTTATCGAACAGGGCCAGGTAGGAGAAAAACTCGCGGCTATTATGTCTCAGCTAGAAGCTGTACTGCGACAGGCAAGACAGGGCACATTGCTGCAGGAAGGGATGAAGCTTGTGATAGCGGGCAAACCCAATGCGGGTAAATCCAGCCTGCTTAACGCACTGTCTGGTACTGACAACGCAATTGTCACCGCGATTCCAGGCACAACACGGGATGTATTGAGAGAACATATACAGATAGATGGCATGCCACTGCATATCGTCGACACTGCCGGATTGCGTGACAGTGACGATGAAGTTGAACAGGAGGGAATCCGCAGAGCCTGGCAGGAGATGTCATCGGCTAACCGTATCCTTCTGGTAGTGGACGACAGCTCAGACACAAGTAACACCGTCGACAATATCTGGCCAGAACGCAATCTTCATCTGGACCGAAATATCCCTCTAACAATCGTTCATAACAAGTGTGATCTCTCAGGGAATGCACCACGAGTCGACGAAACAAGCAGTAGTACCCAGGTTGTATTATCCGCGAAAACAGGCGCGGGGATGGACTTGCTAACAAGCCATTTAAAAAAATGTATGGGTTTTCAGACTAACGCCGAGGGAAACTTCAGTGCACGGCGCAGGCATCTGCAGGCACTGGAAACTGCAACTGAATTTCTCCTGGCTGGGCAGACGCAGTTACTTGAAGCCGGGGCCGGTGAGCTGCTCGCCGAGGATCTGCGTCAATGCCAGCTGTGCCTGGCAGAAATTACCGGCGACGTCAGCAGTGACGAATTGCTGGGGAAAATATTTTCCAGTTTTTGTATCGGCAAGTAATACAGCTCTAGCCACACTCTGCCACCAGGCTATCCACATATCTATTCACATATAAGCTTGTAATAACAGGCTATCCCCACGTTGTGCACAAACATAATCCGGTGAAGTGATGATTACAGGAATGTTTGCGCAAGTCATGAATAAGCGTTGTATCGATTGCACAAGTAACTGTGGAAAAAAAAAGGGTCGTCGGGAATGCTAATTCAGTCCACAGAAAAACGCGTTTAATACCGTGTTCAAACACCGCTTTTCAACCTCAGGCCAAGGGCTTTGACGTGTAGTTATTATCATTGTAAGAAGCTGTTTTTAATGGAGAATAGAAGCTTATCCACCGCTTGGGTGCCCTCTAATAATAACTATAACTATAGTTCTATATATACATAACTATATATATTTAAGATTAGTAACTTAATTTAAAAGCAGATTCTCAGGGGAAAAACTGTATTCATCACTGCTCAGATCTCGTTGCGGTCCAGTAAAAGTTCAGTTCGGATAATTGCCAAAGAAATACAAACTCCCATTGTCTGCCACATTGTTACAGTGATAAGGTCTCTCGCCGGGGATGTGGCAACAGACCAGCTAGGGATTGGCAAACCACACCAGCGAACATTTTTTAGTTGAATTGGAATATGATCATGGGCACTGCACTGACAACACAGCCGCTGCGAATTGATATCGTTTCTGACGTGGTATGTCCCTGGTGCATCATCGGCTACAAACAATTACAGCGAGCGCTGGCAGAACTGGAAGGTGCATTTGAGGTGCAGCTGTTCTGGCAGCCGTTCGAGTTAAACCCCGATATGCCTGCCGAGGGACAAAACTTGCGTGAACATATTGCGCAAAAATACGGCGCCAGTGAAGAACAGAGTATGGCTACACGGGCGCGCATGACAGAGTTGGGGAATGCCTTGGGATTTAAATTTGATTACTTCGATGGCATGCGCATGTACAACACCTTCCAGGCACATCAGTTGTTGCACTGGGCTGAAGAACAAGGCCTACAAACCAAACTCAAATTGGCTTTATTCGAAGCATTTTTCAGCCGCAGGGAAAATGTGAGTGAGCCGGATTTACTGGTGGAGGTCGCCGTCAGAGCAGGGATGGATTCACGATTGGCACGGGAGGTGCTGGAATCCTCCAGGTACGCAGAAACAGTTCGTGCAGAACAGGCGCGCTGGTTGGACAGGGAAGTACATGCGGTCCCGGCGTTCTTTTTTAATAACGGTTTCCCCGTAACGGGGGCTCAGGAGTCAGATACCTTTGTGAGGGTTCTCAACCGCATTAAAGAAACGCCATCAACCGCAAGTGCGTAAGTAGTACGCAGGTGTTTTGAAGTACGCCTGCCAGGGTGTCACCAGGCAGGCGTTAAAACTTAAAGTGGGTCTATAGCAGTGGGGCAATAACCAAACTGACAATAGCCATCACATTGATCAGAATGTTCATAGCAGGACCGGAAGTGTCCTTAAAGGGATCACCTACGGTATCACCCACAACGACCGCTGAGTGAGTGTCAGAACCTTTGCCACCGAGATTGCCCTTTTCAACATACTTCTTCGCGTTGTCCCAGGCGCCGCCGGCATTGGCCATCATTAAGGCCATGAGAACACAGCCCAGCAACGCGCCGCCCAGCATGCCACCCAGCGAGGCAGCCCCGAGACCAAAACCGACCAGCACCGGTGCAGCTACAGCAATAGCGCCAGGCAGTATCATGCGACGCAGTGCAGCAGTGGTAGCGATATCGACACACTTCGCTGTATCCGGGTCAGCCGTTCCTTCCAGCAGCCCTGGAATCTCACGGAACTGCCTGCGTATTTCATTGATCATGTCGAAGGCTGCTTCGCCCACTGCCGTCATGGTTATCGAAGCGATCAGGAAGGGGATAGTGCCACCGATAAACATACCTACCAGCACGATGGGGTTGGTTATCTCCAGGGAAAAGCCCGGGTTATGTACCGCCACCGTTTCCACAAAGGCGGCGATGATGGCGAGGGCTGCCAGTGCGGCAGCGCCGATCGCAAAACCTTTGCCGATGGCCGCGGTCGTGTTGCCAACTTCATCCAGGCCGTCGGTAATCTTGCGGGTTTCTTCCCCCATGCCAGCCATCTCGGCGATACCGCCGGCGTTATCCGCCACCGGCCCGTAGGCGTCTATGGCCATGGTGATGCCCACGGTGGCTAGCATACCCACTGCCGCTATCCCTACGCCGTACAAACCTGAAAGCTCGGTGGAGACATAGATAATGCCTGACAGGAACAAAACAGGCAGGACGACCGATTCCATGCCGACCGCCAGTCCGGTGATCATCACTGTTGCAGGCCCTGTTTCGCCGGACTTGGCGATCTTGCGCACGGGGTTACCGCCGGTGTAATACTCGGTGATCAGGCCGATAGCCACACCGCCTACTGCGCCACTCACAACAGACCACCAGACATTTGAATCAAGGCCCATCCCCTGAATCATGAACCAGGCCATAGCCGCGAAGATGACCGGGGCCAGTAAGGTCCCGGAACGCAACGCAGCTTCTGGAGCAGAATTGGAACGCATTCTCACAATGACTATACCGCAGACTGATGCAATCAGCCCGATACTGGCCAGTGCCAGCGGCAGGAACATCATGCCTGAACGGATCTCCATGGCCATGGTGGAGGCAATAGCTATACAGGCAATCATGGAGCCGCAGTATGATTCGAAAATATCGGAGCCCATACCCGCGATATCACCTACATTGTCGCCGACGTTATCGGCGATGACTCCGGGGTTGCGGGGATCGTCCTCGGGTATGCCAGCTTCGATCTTGCCGACAAGGTCTGCACCCACGTCCGCACTTTTCGTGAAAATACCACCGCCCACACGGGAGAACAGGGCGACTACAGAGGCTCCCATCCCGAATCCGTGTATAGCGTGAGCCGTTTGCGGATCTCCACCAAAATACCAGTACACGGCTCCCAGCCCGACCAGGCCGAGCGAGGCGACGCACAGGCCCATGACCGAGCCACCGTAAAAAGCGATGGACAGTGCCAGGCCCTGGCCGTGAGTGTGGGCAGCGACGGCTGTGCGCACGTTGGCCTTGGTGGCTGCGTACATTCCAAGATAGCCGGCTGTAGCAGAGGAGACTGCCCCGGCGATGAATGCTATGGCAGTATTCGTGCCCAGAGGCGATGCGAAAATTGCTATCAGCAGTACCAGGGCGAACATGCTGAGCATTTTGTACTCGCGGGCCATAAATACCATGGCACCCTGGTGAATCTGGTCGCCGATTTTCGTGACGACGCCATCGCCGTGATTGTGCCGGCTCATGATGTGGTAAATGATAAACGCGATAATCAGGCCGCCGAGGCCAAGAATTGGGGGTAAAATAAAGTACTCAGTCATATTCATTGCTGGTATCCCTTTTTTTGTTATTTAAGTGCTTCTTGCATGCTACCTAAATAAGCGGGCAGGTGACAAGCGGCCTGAGGGCTGTGCGCGTTTGAACACGGTATACTGTGCGGCCCCTGTGGGTACTTCGCCACCGTCTCTTATGGCCTTTGGCTCGCGCTCACATTACAACTCACAATGGAGATATTCTGTGGTCTGGGCTTTATTGATTGTTGCAGCATTTGTTACCGTTACGGTATTTCGGCTTCGCGGGCCAAACCTCAGCCAGTTCGATGCCCCGCTGGGGCAGCGTTTCCCCGGCGGACCCAAAGGTAGCGCAGAACACGACGCAGTGGTCGCTTCACTCGCACTCAATAGCGGTCCGATCCAGCGCGCGCCGCGCAAACAGCGGTTGAGCCTTATGCGTGAATATATGGACAACATGTCCGAGGGGCTTGAGCTTGCGGCAACCATTACACCTACAGACGCCGGTGGTATTCCGGCGGAGTGGGTGGTGGCACCTGGAGCGGACCCATCCCGCAGAGTACTGTACATCCACGGCGGCGCTTTCATGATGGGCAGCCCCCGCAGTCACCGCAATATTACCAATCGCTTTTCCGAGGTTAGTGGCGCCGCAGTGTTGGTAATAGACTACAGGCTCATGCCCGAAAACCGCCGCATGGACGGTATAGAAGATTGTCGCCGCGCATATACCTGGATTATTGACAATAGTCCTGAAGGTCCCAGCCCCGCCAGCAAGGTATATATTGCCGGCGATTCTGCGGGTGGCAACCTCACTTTGTGCCTGATAGCCTGGGTGCGGGATCAGGCTTTGCGGCAGCCCGATGCCGCGGTTGCACTATCGCCAGCCACCGATGGCACGTTCACCTCACCCACACTGAAAAGTAATATGGACACGGACGCCATGCTCGGGCCCCTGTTTCGGGATTTGGCTAAAGTTCCTGCCGTACTGCTCTTGTGGTTTTCCTGGTGGCAGCATCGCATTGTGCCCAGTAGCACGCTGGTGTCACCGGTATTTGGAGATCTCTCCGGGCTGCCGCCCACGCTGGTTCAGGCCAGCGAAGCGGAAATTCTTTACGGCGATGCTATACGCTACGTAAACAAGGCTGTGGCAGCGGGTTCTCCAGCCAGACTGCAGAGTTGGCCACATATGGTGCATGTGTGGCAGATGTTCTACCCACAGCTCAAAGAGGCAGGCGAAGCCTGGGACGAAATAGGCAAATTTATTACTGAAGTCGACCAGGGGCAGTAAATGAGAAGAGTAGCGTCGTGAAGCATACGGATGGAACGTTCATCGGCGCCAGGGGCCTGCCGATCTACTATCAATATTGGGAGCCAGAGAATACCTCGCGGGCGCTACTCCTTATCGTTCATGGCGCCGGTGAGCACTGCAGTCGCTATGAAGCCCTGGCACAGCATTTTACTGGCCAGGGTTACGTTGTCGCAGGACTGGATCATCCAGGCCACGGAAAATCTGGCGGTGAATATGGCCATATTGATCGCTTCCGGGACCTGGTAGATACGCTGGAGACTTACCAGCAGCAGGTGGAAAAGGACTTCTCCGGTTTGCCGCAAATACTGTTGGGCCACAGTATGGGTGGTTTGATAAGTGCGCTTTTCCTGCTGCAACACCAAAGCAAGTTTGTTGGCTGTGTGCTTTCCGGACCAGCCATAAAAACCGAAATCGAGACAGGCTATCTGCAATTACTGCTTATTCGCTGTATGTCTGTAGCAGCTCCGCGGGTGGGTGTTTTACAGCTGGACGCCGCGGGTGTCTGCCGCGACCCGGCGGTAGTAGCAGATTATGTCTCCGACCCGCTGGTAAATCACAAAAAAATGACTGCCCGCATGGTTTCAGAGTTGTTTGTGGCCATGCATCGCATCCAGAATGAAGTGAATAAAATCAGTTTACCCATGCTGCTGCTGCACGGGGGCAAAGATGTCATAGCAGCGCCGGAGGGATCACGTTTTCTCTACGAGAATGTAAGCTCCGAAGACAAATCACTCAAAATGTACCCCGAGCTATTTCATGAGATTTTTAACGAGCCCGAGCGCGAAGCCGTGTTTGCGGACATGCTGGACTGGTGCGAACGGCATATTAAGCCCTCCTGAGATTTTATCGCCATTTTCCCGCCCTCACCCATTCCAGGAACCGGTGCACACCGTCAATCGTGTGCTCCGTGCGCAGGGAGTGCACCACTTCCCAGGCGTGCTCGGCTCCCGGCATTTCCACGTAGACCACCGGGTTGTTGGAAGCCTCTCTCAGTTTTGTACTGAACACCCTACCCTCTGCGACTGCTGCGAGGCTGTCGTGGGTGCCGTGAAAAATCATAAAAGGCGGTGCATCTGCGTTGATTTGTGCGACGGGAGAGGCCAGATCCCACAGCGCCGGGTTGTCGTTTAAGGTTTCGTGGATTACCTTGCCGGTGAGAAAGCGTTGGTAAATATGCCTGTTTTGGTGTTGGTCGTAGCGCACCAGAAAATCGTACACGCCATAAAACGGAATACAGGCCTGAACCGAGGTATCCACATCGGGATCATCCGGCTGCAATTCCGGCCGGTTGGCGGTAAGTCCCATCAATGCAGCCAGATGACCTCCGGCCGAGCCCCCCGTGACGGCTACAAAATCTGTGTTCATGCCGTACTCATACCCGTTTTTTCGGATCCAGCACAATGCCCGTTTACAGTCCTCCAGGTGGGTGGGGAACCCAACGCTGGGGCTGAGCCGATAGTTGGCGGCGACACAAATCCAGCCCCTGCTGGCCAGGTGGTACATCAGCGGCTGTGCCTGTGAGCCTTTATCGCCCATCATCCAGGCGCCACCGTGTATTTGCAGCAGCACAGGGCAGCCTGCTTGTGGGATGTGGCTGGGTCGGTAGATATCCAATTGTTGACGAACCCCCGCGGGGCCGTAGGGAATCTTGCGTATAACCTCCACACCTGGACGTACCATCGCCACAGGGTTGCGCCAGTCGCTGAACGTAACGCGACTGCGTAGCAGGTGACTTGCACTGGGAGGAATGCGGTTGCGATAGTCTTCACCGAGTTCCGCTCGCAGTGCGCAATCGACCGCGGTTTTTGCCAGGGTGCTCATATGGATACTCCAGATAAGTCCGGGCCAGGTTGCCAGTAGCACCAGCAGCGCAACTACACCCAGGCCGCTATCCAGTGCCCCGGTGCTGACCAGTATCCAGGTCAGGCCCAGTTGCAGTGGCAGCCATATCCAGGCCAGCTCTGTTGCCATTAATGCTGTGCCAAACACTGCCCATGGAACGGAGCGCCTGGGCACCGCCCTGGGAGTAAATACAGTGATCATTGAGATCAGGTTGAAGATCGCCAGCGCAGCCAGTAACCAATCCATCGTAAAACCCTTATAATTGAAGCTCGGAATACCCGCCCCTATGCTCTCGCAGCGAGGCGCCGGTACTGTACACAAGCCGGGTATAGCTGTCCAAATGCGGATTTTGCCGCAGGCGAACAAATTTTGTACAACAGGCGTGCTGCACGTATAATCGCGCCCCCTTGAGACAACAGCCAAAGCCGGGCGAGGCCAGAGACAGTGGAGTATCAGCAACACTTTGACGTGATCGTAATCGGTGGCGGCCATGCGGGCACCGAGGCCTGTTTGGCTGCGGCACGCATGGGTTGTCGCACGCTGTTGTTAACGCACAGTGTCGACACGCTGGGGCAGATGTCCTGCAATCCGGCCATCGGTGGTATCGGCAAAAGCCATCTGGTAAAAGAGGTGGACGCACTCGGCGGGGCGATGGCCCGCGCCACGGACCGCGCGGGCATCCAGTTCCGCGTGTTGAATTCGCGCAAGGGTCCGGCGGTTCGCGCGACCCGCGCCCAGGCCGATCGCGTGCTCTACAGGAATGCGATTCGGGAGATTCTGGAAAACCAGCCCGGCCTGTCCATTTTTCAGCAGCCAGTGGATGACCTGCTGATTGAAAACGGGCGTGTAGCCGGTGCGATTACCCAGATGGGGCTGACTTTCAGAGCGCCGCGAGTGGTTCTGACCACGGGTACCTTTCTCGGCGGCAAAATTCACATCGGCCTGGATAACAGTGCCGGAGGCCGGGCTGGAGACCCCCCCTCCATTGCATTGGCGCACAGACTGCGTGAACTTCCATTCAGGGTGGATCGCCTCAAAACCGGTACGCCCCCGCGCATTGATGCCCGCAGCGTCGATTTCAGCGCGCTGGTGGAGCAGTGGGGTGACCAGCCAGAGCCCGTGATGTCGTTCCTCGGCAGTGTCGAGGAGCATCCGCAGCAACGTTGCTGCTGGGTGACCTACACCAACGAAACGACGCATGACATTATCCGCGGCGGCCTGGATCGTTCGCCGATGTACTCCGGCGTGATTGAGGGAGTAGGGCCGCGCTACTGTCCCAGTATCGAAGACAAGATTCATCGCTTTGCGGACAAAAGCTCCCACCAGATATTTATCGAGCCAGAAGGCCTCAATACCAGTGAGCTGTACCCCAATGGCATCTCAACCAGCCTGCCATTCGATGTGCAGATTAACCTGGTTCGTTCGATCAGGGGTTTTGAGAACGCCCATATCACTCGTCCTGGCTACGCCATAGAGTACGATTATTTCGACCCTCGAGACCTCTCCAGCTCGCTTGAAACCCGGGCAGTACCCGGCTTGTATTTTGCCGGCCAGATCAATGGCACGACAGGCTACGAGGAAGCGGCGGCGCAGGGCCTGCTGGCGGGATTGAACGCCGCACTGGCTGTGCAGGGCCGCGCGGCCTGGTGTCCGCGTCGAGACGAGGCCTATATCGGGGTATTGGTGGACGATCTGATCACCATGGGCACAGTCGAGCCCTACCGTATGTTTACTTCGCGGGCGGAATACCGCTTGCTGCTTCGGGAGGACAATGCCGATTTGCGCCTGACTGCTCGTGGACGCGATCTGGGGCTGGTAAACGACGAACGCTGGGCCCTTTTTTCGGAAAAGCGCGAGGCCATAGAGCAGGAACAACAGCGCATGGCGAGTACTTGGATACAGCCGGGCACTCCCGAGGCCGAGGCGCTGGCATGCAAGCTGAAAAAGCCGTTATCCCATGAATATTCGATGGCAGATCTGCTGAAACGGCCGGAATTGACCTATGCGGATATTGCCGCTCTCAAGGGTGAGGCCAGCTGTGACCGACAAGTCGCTGAACAGGTGGAGATCCAGGCAAAATATGCCGGGTATATTGACAGGCAGCAGGATGATATCGCGCGACTGCGCCGTTATGAGAATACCGCTCTGCCTGCCGATTTGGACTACGAGGTGGTGGATGGCCTGTCCAATGAAGTGAAGCAGAAACTGACAGCGGCGAGGCCTGATACTCTGGCGCGCGCCGGCCGTGTTCCCGGGGTTACACCGGCAGCAATTTCCCTTCTGCTTGTCTACCTGAAACGGCGCGGCGCATTGGGCCGCCCGGATCAGGCCGATGCGGCGGAGCTATTGTCCGGGCTCGACAGTCAGCGCAATCTGGGCTGAATTGGACACCGGCCTGCTCACCCAACTGCGGCTCGGCTGCAAGTCCCTGGGGCTTGCACTGGATTCGGGGCAAGAGCAGAAGCTGCTGTCCTACCTGGAGCTGCTCGTTAAGTGGAATAAAGCATACAATCTAACGGCGATCCGTGAACCCGGGAAAATGGTTACGCGGCACTTGTTGGACAGTCTGGCGATGGCATCGCAATTGCGCGGCGAAAATGTTATTGATGTGGGCACCGGTGCCGGCCTGCCAGGTATACCCCTGGCCATTTTGTTCCCGCTGCGTCATTTTTCCCTGTTGGACAGCAATGGCAAGAAGACACGGTTTCTTTTTCAGGTGAAAACAGCCCTGTGCTTGGATAATATGCAGGTTCACCACCAGCGCGTGGAGTCCTTCCAGCCACCCGAACCCTACGATGCAGTATTATCCCGGGCTTTTGCCTCGCTGGCTGATATGGTGGCCGGTTGCAGACACTTGTGCACATCCACCGGTCGTTTTTTTGCTATGAAGGGAGTTTACCCGGCCGGGGAACTGGCGGCCCTTGACCCGGCCTGTAAGATTGTTGCTGTGCATGAGCTGGTGGTGCCGGGCCTGGCGGAGCAGCGCCATCTGGTGGAATTGATGATTCAGGAAAGGGGAGAGCTTCGTTGAGAGCGAGTATCGGGGATATTTTCAGTGGCTAGAATTATTGCGATAGCCAACCAGAAGGGTGGTGTGGGCAAAACCACGACCTGTGTAAACCTGGCCGCATCGCTGGCGGCCATGAACAAGCGGGTACTGCTGGTAGACCTGGACCCCCAGGGCAATGCGACCATGGGCAGCGGAATCGACAAGCACAGCTTGCAGCGTAGTATTTACGATGTGTTGGTGTCCCAGGTGCCCACCCCCCGTGCGATCCAGCGAGCAGGCGAAGCCGGGTTTGATGTTCTGCCAGCCAACGGCGATCTGACCGCGGCGGAAGTGGAGTTGCTGGAGGTGGAGCACAAGGAGCAGCGCCTGCAGTGGAGCCTCGCTGAAGTCGCCGGCGCGTACGATTACATGCTGATCGATTGCCCCCCTTCGCTGAATATGCTGACGCTCAATGCTATGGTGGCAGCCGATGGCGTGATAATTGCCATGCAGTGTGAATATTTTGCCCTGGAGGGTTTGTCGGCTCTGGTGGGTACCATCCAGCGCGTGGCTGAGACAGTCAACCCGAAACTGCAAATAGAAGGTATTTTGCGCACCATGTACGACCCGCGCAACAGTCTTACCAACGACGTGTCGGCGCAGTTACACAGCCATTTTGGTGACAAGGTTTACCGCACGGTAGTGCCGCGTAATGTGCGCCTGGCAGAGGCACCCAGCCATGGCGTGCCGGTCATGTACTACGATAAGTATTCCCGCGGCTCGAAGGCTTATATGGCACTTGCGGGGGAAATTATCCGCCGCGAGGAGAAGCTTGCGCAACAAGCGCCGGCCGTCGCACCGGCGACAGACTAGACGGAGAGCTCGGATGTCAGCAAGAAAAAGGGGTTTAGGGCGTGGGCTGGATGCGTTGTTGGGCGCAGCCACTACCAAACCGTCCACCTCATCCAGCAGTGGTGAGACAACCGTGGCAGAGGCCACCGGGGATAGTATCCTTAAAGAGCTGCCTGTTGACCTCATCCAGCGAGGCAAGTATCAGCCGCGCCGGGATATGGACCCGGATTCCCTGCAGGAGCTAGCCGACAGCATCAAGGCTCAAGGTGTTATGCAACCTATTGTTGTAAGACCTATCTCCGACACGAAATACGAGATAATTGCGGGAGAGCGGCGTTGGCGCGCCACTCAGTTGGCCGGCCTGGACACGATCCCGGCATTAGTCAGGGAAGTGCCTGACAACGCCGCTATCGCCATGTCGCTGATCGAAAACATACAGCGCGAAGACTTGAACCCTATCGAAGAGGCGGCAGCGCTGCTGCGCCTGCAACAGGAATTTGAACTGACCCAGCAGGAAGTGGCCAATGCAATCGGTAAATCACGCTCTACTGTAGCGAACCTGCTGCGTCTGATGACACTGCAGGTGGATGTTCGCAAGATGGTAGAACACGGCGACCTCGAAATGGGGCACGCTCGGGCCCTACTGGGGCTGGAATTGGGGCAGCAGTCGCAGGCGGCGCGCACCGTGGTTGGTAAGGGTTTGTCGGTGCGCCAGACAGAGGCGCTGGTGCGCCATTTGCTCGAACGAGAAGACAAGCCCGTCGTGCAGCAAACGCAGGACCCGAATGTTCGGCACCTGCAAGACGACCTGTCTGAACGACTGGGTACCCGCGTGGAAATCAAACACGGCTCCAGCGGCGGAGGAAAACTGGTTCTCAGCTACAGTAACCTGGATCAACTGGACGGTATTTTGAGCCATATCAAATAGGCCGCGAGATACACTATATGGTAGTTGATCGAGGGTGTGACCCAAGATGCTGTGTCGCGACGCGAGCGGAGACAATCTGGTGATCGAACTTCTGCGAACGTGTCGCTATAAGAGTCGATTTTTAATCCCCGGTGCGTGCACAAGTAAGTTGAACCAGCCCGCCAATCCCCCTATAATGCGCCCGCCCGAAACGAGCTTGACTCGCAATTGGGCAATGGCGGGGACAAAGGTGCGAGGTGCAAATGGCCGGTGCTGAAATTCTCCGTCCGCCGGTACACCGCATCACCCTGGCGCAGCTCGCGATTCTTACGCTGCTGTGTCTCATCTTGCTGTCATCGGACAAGGTGCGTGCGTATTCGGTGTTCAGTGGTGGCTTGATAGCCATTTTGCCGCAGGCCTATTTTGCGGCGCTAGCCTTCAGATGGCGTGGCGCAAGGTCGGCAGCGGCCATAGCCCGCTCCAGTTACGTCGGGCAAGTGGGGAAGTTTTTACTTAGTGTCGCCGGGTTTGCTGCGGTATTTATCGCGCTGCGGCCCATAGATGCGCCAGCAGTATTCGCAGGTTACCTGCTGATGCTGATGATACAAATTACAGGAAGCTGGATACTGCTGAGGCGGTGACCGGCCTGGATAGGCAGACGCAAGAGTTGAGATAGATGGCAGGCGAAACGCAGACGATCTCTGAATACATTGTCCACCACCTGACAAACCTTACCTATGGCAAATTGCCAGCGGGTTTTGAACGGGAAGACGGCACTATTGTCGGTGATGGCGGTGCCTGGGTGATGGCGCATGGCGGTGATGAGGCCTCGGTGATGGGCTTTAATGCCATTCATGTGGACTCCATGATCTGGTCTATTGGTCTTGGGGTCATATTTTGTTGGTTGTTCCGCAGTGTTGCGAAGAAAGCTGAGTCTGGTGTGCCCAGTGGTGTACTGAACCTGGTGGAAATGATTGTAGAGTTTGTAGACGGCACTGTGCGCGATACGTTTCACGGCCGCAACAAGATGGTGGCACCCCTGGCGCTGACCATTTTCGTCTGGGTATTCCTGATGAACCTGATGGACCTCCTCCCGGTTGACCTCATTCCTTCGCTGCTGGCCCTTGCAGGTATTCACTTTCAGAAAATTGTGCCGTCAACGGACCCCAATATCACCATGGGTATGGCAGTGGGTGTTTTTATCCTGATGCTGTATTACTCAGTCAAGGTTAAAGGCCTTGGCTTCGTCAGAGAGCTGACCATGAACCCCTTTAACCACTGGCTCTTCATCCCGGTGAACCTGTTTATGGAAGTGGTTGGCCTGCTGGCGAAACCCTTCTCACTGGGCTTGCGACTGTTCGGTAACATGTACGCAGGTGAAATGATCTTTATCCTGATTGCTGCTCTGTTCAGCGCAGGCATCGCGTGGATGGTGCCAGCAGGGTTTTTACAAGTCGGTTGGGCGATTTTCCATATTCTGGTAATCACCCTGCAGGCCTTTATTTTCATGGTGCTGACGATTGTTTACATCAGCATGGCACATGAAGATCACTGATTTACTTTAACTTTGGTTCTTAACGCTAGGAGAAAATCATGGAATTAATCTACGTAGCTGCCGCCATCATGATGGGCTTGGGTGGTCTGGGCGCCGCAATTGGAGTGGGCCTGTTGGGCGGCAAGCTGATCGAAGGTTCAGCACGCCAGCCGGAGCTTGCTCCCAAGCTGCAGGTGACATTCTTCCTGGGTGCTGGCCTGGTAGACGCGATCCCCATTATTGGTGTTGGTATCGCGATGTACCTGATCTTCGTTGTTGCAGGCTAAGCCGGACATTCGGAAACGGGGCCGCACTAATCGCAGCCCCCAACTATCAGTGAGGAGCACGGCGTGAATATTAACCTTACGCTTATCGGACAGATGATCGCGTTTGTCGGTTTTGTCATGTTTTGCATGAAGTTTGTTTGGCCGCCGATTATCGCGGCCATGCAGGCGCGGGCAGACAAAATAGCTGACGGCCTGGCGGCAGCAGATCGTGCCAGCCACGACCTGGAGCTGGCGCAGGAAAAGGCGGTTGAACGTCTCAAGGAAGCCAAGGAACAGGCTGCCGGTATTGTCGAGGCAGCCAACAAGCGCGGCAACCAGCTGGTGGATGAGGCCAAGCAGGCGGCGGTAATAGAAGCCCAGCGTGTGAAGGCTTCAGCCGAGGCGGAAATAGAGCAGGAAGCCAATCGCGCGCGCGAGCAACTTCGCGCCCAGGTGGCCGTTCTTTCTCTGGCAGGTGCTGAAAAAATACTCAGTGCCGAAATCGACCCACAGGTGCATGCCGAGATGGTCGAAAAACTGGCTGCAGAGCTGTAAGGCGAGGAAGCTATGGCTGAACTGAGCACACTGGCACGCCCCTACGCTAAAGCTGCGTTTGAGTATGCTGTGGACAATAAGCAACTTGCGCCGTGGTCCGAGCAATTGGCAACCGCAGCGGCAGTGGCGTCCGACGAGGTTATGGCAGGGATATTGAACAATCCCTCTTTGACCGCCGCACAGCAGGCCAGCAAGCTTGCCGGTGTGTGTGGCGAGGCGCTGTCTGCGGAGATGCACAAATTTATCGGCATTCTCGCTTCTAATAAGCGGCTTCCGCTGCTTCCCGAGATCTACGCCCTGTTTGCCGAGTACAAGGCGAACCGGGAAAAGACCGTGGATGTGGAGGTTATATCGGCCTTTGACCTGGCCGACAGCGCCAGAGACAGGCTGGCAGCGGTGCTGGGCAAGAAGCTCGAGCGCAAGGTAGAAGTTCGCACATCGACCGACAGCAACCTGCTCGGCGGTGTATTAATCAGGGCTGGCGATCTGGTGATCGATGGCTCAGTGCGCGGCAAGCTGGACAAGCTCGCCGAAGCAATGAATTCCTAGACTAAAGACATAGGATTGAGGAACAGAGCATGCAGCAACTGAATCCATCAGAGATTAGCGACATCATCAAGCAGCGCATCGACCAGCTTGATGTCAGCAGCGAAGCTCGCAATGAAGGTACCGTGGTAGCGGTAACAGACGGCATCATTCGCATCCACGGCCTGGCCGACGTGATGTACGGTGAGATGATTGAATTTGACGACGGCGTCTATGGGATGGCGTTGAACCTTGAACGCGACTCTGTCGGCGCAGTTGTCCTGGGTGACTACAAGAGCATCGTAGAAGGCCAGTCCTGTCGCTGCACCGGTCGTATTCTGGAAGTGCCAGTAGGCCCGGAATTGCAGGGCAGGGTTGTGGATGCTCTGGGCAACCCCATTGACGGCAAAGGTCCTATCAATGCGTCCATGACAGACGCACTCGAGAAAGTGGCCCCCGGCGTTATTGCTCGCCAATCGGTTGACGAGCCTGTACAGATCGGCCTGAAGGCCATTGACGCGATGGTGCCTATTGGCCGCGGCCAGCGGGAATTGATTATTGGTGATCGCCAGATCGGTAAAACGGCGATCGCTGTAGATGCCATTATCAACCAGAAGGGCTCTGGTATTAAGTGTGTCTACGTGGCCATCGGCCAGAAGGCATCCTCTGTTGCAGCGGTGGTGCGCAAGCTGGAAGAGCATGGCGCGATGGACCACACGATTATTGTTGCGGCAACCGCCTCCGATCCCGCCGCGATGCAGTACCTGGCGCCTTTCGCCGGCTGTACCATGGGTGAGTACTACCGCGACCGCGGTGAAGATGCCCTGATTATTTACGATGACTTGACCAAGCAAGCCTGGGCTTATCGCCAGATTTCACTGCTGTTGCGTCGTCCACCCGGCCGTGAAGCCTACCCCGGTGACGTGTTCTATTTGCACTCGCGCCTGTTGGAGCGCGGTGCTCGGGTTAACGCCGCCTACGTGGAAGCTTTCACCAAGGGCGAGGTCAAGGGAAAGACCGGATCGCTGACCGCGATGCCAATTATCGAAACTCAGGCTGGCGACGTCTCCGCCTTCGTTCCGACCAACGTGATCTCCATCACCGACGGTCAGATTTTCCTGGAAGCGGACATGTTCAACGCTGGCGTACGCCCCGCGATGAACGCGGGTATTTCTGTATCGCGTGTAGGCGGAGCAGCCCAGACCAAGATCATGAAGAAGTTATCCGGTGGTATTCGTACCGCGCTGGCTCAGTATCGCGAATTGGCGGCTTTCTCCCAGTTTGCGTCCGATCTGGACGAAGCTACCAAGGCGCAGCTGAATCACGGTGAACGTGTTACTGAACTGATGAAGCAGAAGCAGTACTCGCCCCAGAGCACAGCTGAGATGGGAGTGATGCTATATTCCGCCAACGAAGGCTACCTCAGTGATATCGAAGTCAACAAGATAGGCGACTTCGAACATGCACTACTGGCTTACATGCACGCCGAACATGGCGAAATCATGGGCCGCATTGTGGAAACCGGGGATTACAACGACGAGATCGAAACCACCTTTAAGGCGGCGATCGAGAAGTTCAAAACAACCCAGACCTGGTAAAGCCGAGGACCATTAGATGGCAGTCGGAAAGGAAATTCGCACAAAGATCTCGAGTATACGAAGCACGCAGAAGATCACCAGCGCGATGGAAATGGTTGCGGCAAGCAAGATGCGCAAGGCTCAGGATCGCATGTCGGTCGGCAAGCCCTACGCGCGTCGCATGCGCTCGGTGGTTGGCCATATTGCCAATGCCGCCCCTGAGTACAAGCACATGTACATGCGAGAGCGGGAAGTCAGGCGCGTCGGCTATATCGTCGTTTCAACCGACCGCGGCCTCTGTGGTGGTTTGAACATTAATCTGTTCAAGAACACGGTGAAGTCCATGAAGTTGTGGGCAGACCAGGGCATAGAAATCGAACTGTCACTGATTGGTGCCAAGGCGGCAGCGTTCTTTAACAGCTACGGTGGTAATGTGACCGCTGCTGTGCGCGACCTCGGAGAGGAGCCCTCACTGGCCGACCTGATTGGCGGTGTTAAGACCATGCTCGATGCGTACGCGAAAGGCAATATTGACCGTTTGTTTCTGGTGAGCAACGAGTTTATCAACACCATGACGCAAAACCCGACGGTAGAGCAGTTGCTGCCACTGCTGGCGGAAGAAAGCTCCGAGATGAAGCACCACTGGGACTATATCTACGAGCCCGACGCGAAAGAGTTGCTTGAAAAACTACTGACTCGTTACATCGAGTCGCAGGTATACCAGGCTGTCGTAGAAAACGGCGCCTGTGAGCAGGCGGCCCGTATGCTGGCGATGAAAAACGCTACTGAAAATGCCGGCGAAATTATTGACGACCTGCAACTGATCTACAACAAGGCGCGCCAGGCTGCTATTACGCAGGAACTGTCAGAAATTGTCAGCGGGGCAGCGGCAATCGGCTGAGGCCGATAATGCAGCCAATTCAAAAGAGATTAGGCCGTGGACGACAGCCATTGTGGCAGAGCCCGGCAGACAGAATTGAACTTTGATCTAGAGGATCCGAACATGAGCAGCGGACGAATCGTACAAATTATCGGCGCGGTTATCGACGTGGAATTCCCACGCGACGTCGTACCGAAGGTATACGATGCACTGAAAGTTACAGAGAAGAACCTGACGCTGGAAGTACAACAACAGCTGGGCGACGGCGTTGTCCGTACAATCGCCATGGGTGCCTCCGAGGGTGTAAGCCGCGGGTTGGCGGTTGAAAACACGGGTGAGCCGATTTCCGTACCGGTAGGTATTGAGACTTTGGGCCGCATCATGGACGTACTCGGCAACCCTATTGACGAGTGTGGCCCCATTGGTGAAAAAGAACGTGCCTCTATTCACCGCAAGGCTCCTTCCTACGAAGAGCTGGCAGCATCTGAAGAACTGCTTGAAACCGGCATCAAGGTGATCGATCTGGTTTGTCCGTTCGCCAAGGGCGGTAAAGTTGGTCTGTTCGGTGGTGCTGGCGTGGGCAAGACCGTCAATATGATGGAGCTGATCAACAACATCGCGACAGAGCACTCTGGTCTGTCCGTTTTCGCTGGTGTGGGCGAGCGTACTCGTGAAGGTAATGATTTCTACTTCGAAATGCAGGAGTCCAAGGTTGTCGATGTTGAAACATTCAGCAACTCAAAGGTAGCGATGGTTTACGGCCAAATGAATGAGCCCCCGGGCAACCGCCTGCGTGTGGCCCTGACCGGCTTGACTATGGCGGAGAAGTTTCGTGACGAAGGTCGCGACGTACTGTTGTTCATCGACAATATCTACCGCTACACCCTGGCGGGAACCGAGGTTTCTGCACTGCTGGGCCGTATGCCTTCCGCGGTGGGCTATCAGCCGACTCTGGCGGAAGAAATGGGCGTGCTGCAGGAGCGAATTACCTCCACCAAGACGGGTTCTATTACGTCCATCCAGGCGGTATACGTACCGGCGGATGATTTGACTGACCCCTCACCGGCAACCACGTTTGCTCACCTGGACTCCACCGTAGTACTGAGCCGGGATATTGCCGCCAAGGGTATTTATCCTGCGGTAGACCCACTGGACTCCACTTCGCGCCAGCTGGATCCGCTGATTATCGGTACAGAGCATTACGATACCGCTCGCGGTGTGCAGAACGTTCTGCAGCGTTACAAGGAACTGAAGGACATTATTGCGATCCTGGGTATGGACGAACTTTCTGAGGAAGACAAGCAGACGGTTAACCGGGCGCGTAAGATCGAACGCTTCCTGTCTCAGCCCTTCCACGTGGCCGAGATATTTACCGGTTCCCCCGGCAAGTACGTGTCACTCAAGGACACCATAGCCGGTTTTAACGGCATCCTGGCGGGCGAGTACGATCATTTGCCTGAGCAGGCGTTCTACATGGTTGGCAGCATTGAAGAAGCTGTTGAGAAAGCCAAGAACCTGAAGTAAAGGGTTTTAAAGAGGCCGTAAAATGTCTATGACAATACACTGCGACATCGTGAGTGCAGAGGAGGAAATTTACTCCGGGCTGATCGAAATGCTGGTGGCCACCGGTGAGATGGGTGAGCTGGGTGTGACCTATGGCCACGCGCCGCTGTTGACCTCGTTGAAACCGGGCCCGGTCCGCGTCGTAACCCAGAACGGCGAGGAGCTTGTGTACTATGTGTCAGGCGGCTTCCTGGAAGTGCAGCCTGGTGTGGTTTCGATTCTCGCTGATACTGCGCTTCGGGCACAGGATGTCGACGAGGCAGCCATGGAAGAAGCGCGCAAGGAAGCGGAGCATGCCCTGGCCAATCAGACCGGGGATTTCGACTACGGTCGTGCGTCTTCCCAGCTCGCAGAGGCAGCAGCTCAGCTGGCCACACTGCGTAAAATGCGCAATCGGGCGGGCCGCGGTTAAGCTCCTTAACCTGCTGGCCACGTCTATCGCTAAACCCCGGCCCTGCCGGGGTTTTTTGTGTGTGGGCCTACTGTTGCAAGGTTCACAGTTTCGACAAAAATAATGACAAATAGCGTACTATTTCCCGTGTTGCTGTCTATGATGTCCAGTTCAAGCTGAAGGAACCAGGTCCAGCCAGCGATTGGAGCCCTTACTTTACACTCAGCCGGTTACCAGATTATGCAACTAGAAGTCATCATCCTTGCCGCCGGGCAGGGGACCAGGATGAAATCCAAGCTTCCCAAGGTACTCCACCCATTGGCGGGCCGACCGCTGCTGGAGCACGTCATGGTGACGGCACTTTCCCTGCAGCCGGCTGCAGTGCATGTCGTTATAGGTCACGGGTCTGAACAGGTTCAGCGGCAGCTCGCGGACTTTGATGTGAACTGGGTGGTTCAGCAAGAACAACTGGGCACCGGCCACGGTGTACTGCAAGCCTTGCCATTCGTTTCCCCCGACAGTGCGGTGCTGGTGTTATACGGCGACGTGCCCCTGATTGGCAGTGACACGCTAGAGGCTCTGGTTGCTATGGCGACGGCCGGGCCTGCACTGTTAACCGCGCAGGTTGCGGACTCCACGGGCTATGGTCGAATTTTACGTGACAAAGCAGGTGCGCTGACCGGTGTGGTGGAGCACAAGGACGCTACCGAAGAACAGCGCGCGATTGATGAAATTAATACAGGTCTAATGGCGGCTCCGGCCAGTGATTTGCTGGAATATCTGCCCCGCGTCGGCAACAATAACAAACAAGGGGAGTATTACCTGCCGGATATTCTCGGCATGGCTGTGGCAGAGGGTAGAACCGTGGCCTCATGCCTGGTCGGCTCGGAGCTGGAGGTGCTTGGCGTAAACGACCGGGTTCAACTCAACCAGTTGGAGCGCGAGTACCAGCGGCGCCAGGCAGGGCAGTTGATGCGCGCCGGCGTGGCAGTGGCGGATATCAATCGACTTGATGTGCGCGGCACACTGAGTTGTGGCCAGGATGTCTTTATCGACGTGAACGTGGTCATTGAAGGCAAGGTAAGTCTTGGCGATGGCGTGACTATCGGCCCCAACTGCGTGCTGCGGGACGTTACCGTGGAGAGGGGTGCGAATATCCACGCCATGAGCCATTTGCAGGGCGCTCATGTGGGCCCAGAGTGCCAGGTTGGGCCCTTCGCGCGATTGCGCCCGGGGACTGCGCTTGCTGCGGGCGCTAAAGTAGGCAACTTTGTCGAAACGAAGAATGCCAAAATAGGAGCGGGTAGCAAGGTCAGCCATCTCAGCTATGTCGGTGACTGTGACATGGGCGAGAGTGTAAATATCGGTGCAGGGACGATTACCTGCAACTACGACGGTGTCAACAAACACAAAACCGAGATTGGTTCCGGTGTATTTGTTGGCTCGAACAGCACGCTGGTAGCGCCACTTCAGATTGGTGAACAAGGCTTTGTCGCTGCGGGCTCCACCGTCACCAAAACAGTGGGTAGGGAGGAGCTGGCCGTTAGTCGTGCTCGCCAGCGCAATATTGCGGGCTGGCAACGACCCGGTAAGCAGCAGACCGAGGACTAGGTATGTGTGGCATTGTAGCCGCCGCAGCGCGGCGAGAAGTTTCCGAGATTTTGCTGGAGGGGTTGCGCCGGCTGGAGTACCGGGGTTATGACTCTGCCGGCATGGCCCTGGTCGACAATGAACAAAACCTGCAACTGCACAAACAACTCGGCAAGGTCTGCGAGTTGGAGAAAGCGCAAAAGCTGCAGCCACATCTTGGCTGTACCGGCATTGCACACACCCGCTGGGCTACCCATGGTGAGCCCTCAGGTGTAAACGCTCACCCGCATATTTCCGGGCAACGTGTTGCCCTGGTACACAACGGCATCATTGAAAACCATGGCATATTGCGCGAGGAACTTGTAGCACGGGGCTATGAGTTTGCCTCGGCCACGGACACCGAGGTTGTGGTGCATCTGCTTCATCAAGCGCTGCGAGAAGGTAAGTCACTGCGGGTTGCCATGCAGGAGACGGTGGGGCGGCTTGAGGGCGCCTATGCCATCGCTGCAGTGGATGTCGAGCATCCGCATACAGTGGTCGCAGCACGCAAGGGCAGCCCACTCGTGGTGGGCATTGGTATAGGAGAGAACTTTCTGGCATCTGATCAGATGGCGTTACGTCAGGTTACAGATCGGTTTGTCTTCCTGGAAGAGGGCGATGTTGTCGAGATTACGCCTTCCTCCATGCAAATCTACGACGAGACTGGCGCTGTAGTAGAGCGACAGCGCACGCTCATTTCCGAGGCAGTGGAAGTGGCCGATTTGGGCGGCTTTGATCACTACATGTTAAAGGAGATTCACGAGCAGCCCCGGGCGCTTGCGGCAACCTTTGCCCAGGCTGCGACGCAAGCGAACACGGATGAGTGTTTTGGCGCCGGGGCCGCGGCCATATTCGACAAAGTCAGGGGAGTGCAGATTGTTGCCTGCGGCACCAGTTATCACGCTGGCATGGTGGCGCGGTATTGGTTGGAGGAACTGGCGGGCATACCCTGCGAGGTAGAGGTGGCCTCGGAATTCCGCTATCGGAAACGCGTATCCCACGCTGATACTCTGTTACTTACGATTTCCCAGTCCGGTGAAACGGCGGACAGCCTGGCTGCGTTGCGCAATGCTGCGAGCGGCGAGTTTGTCGCCAGCCTTGTTATATCGAATGTCGCCAACAGTTCGCTGGTGCGTGAAAGCGACCTGGTTTTTCTTACCAAAGCGGGCCTGGAGATAGGCGTTGCCTCAACCAAGGCATTCACCACACAGCTGGTGGGGCTGCTTATGTTGACGCTTGCGCTGGGCCGGCGTCATGGCATGTCAGAGCAAAAACAGCAGGAAGTGATTGTCGCACTGCAGGGGCTGCCGGATTATGTGCGGCAAACGTTGGAGCTGGACGCGGATATTGAGAAGCTTTCCGAGGAGTTTATCCCCAAGCGCCACGCACTATTCCTGGGTCGTGGCATACAGTATCCAATTGCCATGGAGGGTGCGCTCAAGCTAAAGGAAATTTCCTATATCCACGCGGAAGCGTATCCCGCAGGTGAGTTGAAGCATGGTCCTTTGGCACTGGTGGATGACGACATGCCAGTGGTGGCGGTAGCGCCCAGCGATGACCTGTTGGAGAAACTCAAATCCAATCTGGAGGAGGTACGTTCCCGGGGCGGTGAATTATTCGTCTTTGCGGACAAGCAGGCCGGCTTTAAAAGTGGGCCCAGGGTCAAGGTGATGCCTATGCCCCACTGTCCAGAGGTGATCAAACCGATTGTTTACACAGTGGCTCTGCAACTTCTCGCCTACCATGTGGCACTGCAAAAAGGCACCGACGTGGACAAGCCGCGCAATCTGGCGAAGTCCGTCACGGTGGAATAGGCAGCGGGCCGGCCGCGATATGTGAATAAGCTAACAGTCAAAATCGAAGATCTTGCTGATGGTGCAGCCGCAAGACTTTTGCAGGAGCATCTGGAGGAAATGCATCTCTACTCGCCCCAGGAGAGCATACACGCTCTCGATGTAGCCGCGCTCAAGCACCCGGCATTAACTTTCTGGAGTGCATCGGTTGATGGGGAACTGGCCGGCTGCGGCGCATTGAAAGAACTGGATGCGAGTCAGGCAGAAATCAAATCAATGCGAACTTCGAGGCAGTACCTGAGACAGGGAATTGCTGCGCACTTACTTGCTTGTATGTTGGAAGAAGCGCTAGACAGGTCGTACAAAACAGTCAGTCTGGAAACCGGCACTAACGCAGCATTTCATCCGGCGAGAAAACTCTACGAACGATTCGGCTTTAAGGAATGCGGCCCGTTCGGGGAATATACCCTCGACCCCTACAGTACGTATTACACTAAGTTACTCGGCTAGCGCCCCTTGTCTGGTGTACATGACTTCCACAAAAAAATGAAGCCTGACGCGGTGTTGCATACAAGGAAAAAAAGCAGTGGAGACTTTCAATGAAGGCGTCAATCAGGCATCAGCAACTCGGTGAAGAGTTTTATACGTCGGAGCAATGTCATATAACGGAATTGTCCAATTCCATTGACGACCCCGAAGTATCGATAGCGCGAGCAAGAGTGGCGCAAGGCGTGACAACACGATGGCACCGCTTGTCTGCCACGTCTGAACGTTACTATATTCTTAGTGGCCAGGGGCGCGTCGAGATTGGTGAGCTGACGCAGCACAAAGTAAGTGCCGGTGATATCGTGCTCATTCCCCCCATGTGCCGCCAGCGAATCGCGAATGTCGGTGAGGGTGATCTGGTCTTCCTGGCAATTTGCACCCCTCCTTTTTCGAACGACGCCTATGAGGACCTAGAGGAAGAATAATGAGGAACGACCCGGAATCAAATAAGCGAAACGCCATTGAATTTTACCGAACCGCCTATCTTGGGAACCCCTCTCAGGCTGTAATAGACTATGTCGGCGCAGAATATATTCAGCACAATCCACGGGTGGCTGATGGAAAGCAGGCGTTTATCGACTACTTCGAGCAGATGGCGCAGGCGTATCCCGATAAAGATATTGAATTCGTGCGAGCAGTTGCTGAGGATGATCTGGTAGCACTTCATACCCACCAGACTTGGCCGGGAAAGGAACGTTACGTGACAATGGATTTTTTCCGTTTTGACAAAAACGGTAAAATCGTTGAGCACTGGGATTCGATACAGGAGATTCCAGATGGGTCCAGGAATGGCAACGGTATGTATTAGGTGAACTTATGATCTGCGTAAGGCTATGTCATCGCACCTTTTCGAGGTGGCAAAAATGAGCCAAAGTGTCAAGTTTTGAAACGCTGAAGCTGCTCCATATGAGCAGCGCCTTTCTTTCTATAGGCGGCTTTACCTTGCGCGGTTATTGGATGCTTACTGATAACGGGCACTTACAGAAACGCGTGACGCGGATGCTACCGCATCTGCTGGATACCGTATTGCTCGGCTCCGCTATTGGTATGCTGGTGATATGGCGGGTGGACCCATTTTCGCTCAGCTGGCTGAGCGCAAAGATTGTTGCGCTGTTGGTGTATATCGGGCTGGGTATGGTGGCTTTTCGTTTCGGTACAAGCCGGCGGGCGCGGTGGCTTGCCTTTGCCCTTGCACTGCTGACAGTCGCCTATATCGTAACCGTGGCCTATACAAAGTCGCCTCTGGGGTTGCTGGCCGGTGTTTTCGGTCAGCAGACGGGGGCTTTGTGAGGTAGTTGATTGGCTCGCCCCCGGCAGTAATAGCAGAGGCGAGTAGGGAGAAAACTAACCCGGGTTTGCGGTCTTGTAGTCGCGAATCTCGGTGTTGAACTTGCCGGCAACCTCTTCTTCCTGGGAAACTGCGGCGTTGTAAGTCTCCTGCATTTGCATGTAGGTGTCGGCTGCGCCTTCCTTGCCTTCTTTGGCGCTGGCTTCTGCGGCGGCGAGTTTTGGTTCCAGACAGGCCATATAGGCCAGGTTGGCTTCCTGGAAGGTCTTTACAGCTTTTTGTGTTGCCAGCATTTGCTCCAGAGTAGAATCTTCTCCCTCGGCAATTTGCGGTGCGTCCGGCGCGACACAGTCATCGGCAGAGCTCATTACAGTTCCCAGCGAAAACGCCAGGCCCAATATTGCTAACGGTAATTTTTTCATAACAATATCCTTCGTTAATTGACGGGAAAACATTAACAGGCCAGTCGGCGCCTGCCAAGAGTCTCAGGCTTAAACTATTCCGAACCCACCCACAGCGGTGGCAACTTGTAAGCCGATTCCAGTTGGCCGGCCACTTTTCGGGCAGCGGTGCGGTCCGCAAGCCCGATGATGCGCACCCGGTAGAATGTTTTGCCATCACGGGTACCGGCTGCAACCACTGCCTCACCTGCGGAGGGCTTCAGTTTCTTTGCCCAGCTTTCGGCGGCACTGCGTTGACCGTAAGAACCGAAATTAACAAACCAGGAACCACCTGTAGTTGCGCTCGCCGGTTTGGCCTTTGCTACGGGCCTTGGGGCGGGTGCCGGTTTGGCAGCAGCAGCTTCGGCTGTCGTCAGTTGCTTTTCCAGACCAGTGACTGTGTCTGCCAGGCGTCGGTTTTCCAGGCTTAGCCTATCGACCGTGGCCGCCAGTTTCTCATTGCGCTGCTCCATTTCCCGCAGTGCCTCGCGACTGGCTACAACGTCAGCAGGATTGGCGGCGGTTGCCAGGCTTGCCTGCAACTGTCGTATCTCCTCCTGTGTGGCTGACCGCTGCTGGATCACGCCATACCCGCCCGCAGCCAGCAGTAGCAGTGCCACTATGCCGACAATGACCAGGCCCAGCGGCCAGCTATGCGCCTCCTCGTGCTCAGCTGCTTCCTCCAGCTCGTCGGGATAATCACCCTCATCCTCTAGCAATTCCGGTTCAGTCTCCGTGTCGTACTCCTCGCGGTCGTCTGCCAGCTCGAAATCATCCTCGTCCGGCTCTGTGTCGTACTCCTCTACTTCCCGTCTGTTACTATCTTCGGAAATGTCTGTTTTTTCAGCGACATCCCAGGGGTTTTCGCTCGTTCCGCCAGCGGCTGCAGCGGTGCCGGTAGCCCCCAGTAGCTGCCACTCGGCAGAGTAGTCCTCCGGGTCCTCGTCTTCCAGCGGCTCCAGGTACTCATCGTCCTCGGCTTCCTCTTCGTAGGTCGAGGCATAATCGGTATCGCGATCAGCCTCCTCATAGTCCTCATCCTCATCGAAATCTGTAAAGACGGGCTCCCGCCTCCCTCCGGGCACTGAATCCTGAGGGTCGTCGGGTTTTGACGCAGGTCGGGACTTATCGCTATCACTGTTGTGGCGTGAATCGTCGTTGTTCATGGGGGGCGAGGCCTGTTCGAAAGCAAAAACCTCGCAGATAGTAGCAGACCCAATCGGCAATTACCTCAGGGGCATAAAATTCGATTGGAGCAGTATAGAGCCGTGTTGCCGGCAGCTAATTTGGTTAGAATGCAACTATGGATGTATCCGATATTCTCTCTCCCCTCAATGACGCCCAGCGCGAAGCCGTAGCAGCCGAGAACCAGAACATGCTGGTGCTTGCCGGTGCCGGTAGTGGCAAGACACGGGTGCTGGTGCACCGCATCGCCTGGTTGATCCGCGCCGAGGGCTTTTCGCCCTGGTCGATATTGTCCGTGACCTTTACCAACAAGGCGGCCCGGGAAATGCGAGGGCGTATTGAGGAGATGCTGCAGATTCCGTCTCACGGTATGTGGGTGGGGACTTTTCACGGTCTTGCCCACCGTTTGCTCAAGGCGCACTGGCAGGAGGCGGGACTGCCGCAGAATTTCCAGATTCTGGATAGCGACGACCAGCTGCGACTGGTAAAGCGCGTATGCCGGGAGCTTGAGCTGGACGAGTCGCGCTGGCCGCCGCGGCAGGCCCAGTGGTATATCAATGGTCAGAAAGACGAGGGCCTTCGAGCGGCTCATATTGAGCCCCCGCCAGGCGATTTGTTCGTGCATACCATGCTGCAAGTCTATCGT
This sequence comes from uncultured Haliea sp., assembly GCA_963977275.1. Lineage (GTDB taxonomy): Bacteria > Pseudomonadota > Gammaproteobacteria > Pseudomonadales > Halieaceae > JARRPM01. Next base: position 139,537 of record CAXBNX010000001.1, read on the forward strand.
TCCTACGAGCAGGCCTGTGAACGTGGCGGCATGGTGGATTTTGCCGAGCTATTACTGCGCGCCCATGAACTCTGGCTGAAGAGCCCCGACGTCTTGCAGCATTACCAGGGTCGTTTCAGGCAGATCCTGGTGGACGAGTTCCAGGACACCAATACCATTCAGTACGCCTGGCTGCGAGTACTTGCCGGTGGGAATATTCCGGTGGTGGCGGTGGGCGATGACGATCAGTCAATCTACGGTTGGCGCGGGGCGAAAATTGAAAATATACAGCGATTTACTGAAGATTTCCCGGGAACCAGAACCGTCAGACTGGAACAGAACTACCGGTCCAGCCAGACCATTCTGCGGGCAGCCAATGGCGTAATCGCCTTCAACCAGGGCCGTCTCGGCAAAGAGCTGTGGACGGCGGGAGAGACCGGTGACCCGATCACCCTGTATGCCGGTTTCAACGAGCAGGACGAGGCGCGTTTTATCGTTGAGCAGATTGAGGAGTGGACCGGCGCCGGAAACGTGCGAGCTTCGGTTGCCATACTTTATCGCTCCAATGCCCAATCCCGGGTGCTGGAAGAAGCACTGATTCGAGCCCAGATGCCCTATCGCATCTATGGTGGACAGCGCTTCTACGAACGCATGGAAATCCGCAATGCGTTGGCATATCTACGCTTGCTGCTGAGCAGAGGCGACGATGCGGCGGTAGAAAGGGTGATAAATACGCCACCACGCGGTATTGGTGGCAAGACCCTGGATACTGTACGTGACTGCGCACGAGGGCGTGAGATTTCCTTGTGGCAGGCTATCGCCGCAGTTATCGAAGAGAAACTGCTACCGGCTAGAGCGATGGGGGCACTAGCCGGCTTTGCCACACTTATCAATGAGTTGGATTCCGGTACTGATGAGCTGCTGCTGGAAGAGCTGGTAGAGCATGTCATCCAGGGCTCGGGTCTGATAGAGTTTTTCAAGAAGGAGAAGGGCGAGAAGGGCCAGGCCCGGGTGGAGAACCTGGAGGAGCTGGTTAGCGCCGCCAAGCAGTTTGTGGCCGACGAGGATGAGCTGTCGCCCCTGCAACAGTTTCTGGACAGTGCCGCGCTGGATGCAGGCGATGCCCAGGCTGACGAGCACGAAGACAGCGTGCAGCTGATGACATTACATTCGGCAAAAGGCCTGGAATTCCCCATGGTTTTCCTGGCCGGGATGGAAGAGAACCTGTTTCCCCATCGCATGTCCCTCGAGGAGCCCGGTCGGCTGGAGGAGGAGCGTCGCCTTTGTTACGTTGGGATAACGCGGGCGATGGAAAAATTGATGATTACTTATGCCGAGAGCCGGCGTCTGCACGGTAGTGAAACCCTCAACACCCCCTCGCGGTTTATTCGGGAAATTCCCGCCGACCTGTTACAGGAGGTGCGCCTGCACAGCACCGTAGCACGGCCGGTCAGCAGCATGATGCAGGCACAAGTGCCGGATACTGAGCTCAGCCTGGGCCAGATGGTGTATCACCAGATTTTCGGTGAGGGGGTCGTGTTAAACTTTGAAGGCCGGGGCGCCAGCGCCCGCGTGCAGGTCAATTTTGATACCGAGGGCAGTAAGTGGCTGGTTTTGCAATATGCCAACTTGCAGCTGATGTAAGCGCAACACTATAACAATAGAGAAGGATGGACAGCTCATGGCAGCAGGCTCGGTTGAGCAGCGTTACACCCCGCTGATTATTCTGCTGTTGGTCGCAGCGCTGGTGCTGGTGCTGGGGCTCTGGGCGACCAGCCGGGCCGGAGAGGTCCAGGCAGTCAGTTCCGGGCCGACACTGGAAGTGGGAAAGTATCAGTGGAAAATGATTACTACCTGGCCAAAGAACTTGCCCGGGCTGGGTTCAGGCGCAGAGAACTTTTCGCAGTATGTCGATGAGATGAGCGCGGGCAGACTCAAAGTGCATGTCTATGGGGCAGGGGAAATTGTTCCGGCCTTCGAGGTGTTCGATGCGGTGTCACAGGGTGTAGCCGATGCCGGGCACGGTGCCAGCTATTACTGGAAGGGCAAAATTCCATCGGCAGTGTTTTTTACGGCCATACCCTTCGGCATGAATGCCCAGGAAATGAACGGCTGGTTTCATTATGGCGGCGGCCTGGAGGTGTGGCGGGAGGTCTACGCGCCGTTTAATATCATCCCCTTTGTCGGGGGCAGTACCGGTGTGCAGATGGCGGGCTGGTTTAACCGTGAAATTAACTCAATAGATGACCTGTCTGGCCTGAAAATGCGCATTCCTGGCATGGCTGGAGAAGTGTTCGCCGAGGCGGGCGGCACTGCGGTACGTATTTCCGGTAGTGAGTTATATACCTCTTTGCAAACTGGCGTAATCGACGCCACCGAGTGGGTGGGGCCCTATAACGATCTGGCCCTTGGTCTCCACCAGGTGGCGCGATATTACTATTACCCGGGGTGGCATGAGCCCGGCGCGATGCTGGAACTGATCGTAAACCAGGATTCATTTGACGCCCTGCCGCCCGATCTACAGGCCATCGTCACGTATGCCGCCAGGGCCGCAAGTCAGGATATGCTGGATGAGTTTACCGCGCGCAATAACGCCGCTTTGCAGGAACTCATCAACGTGCACGGGGTGCAGCTGCGCCGCTTACCTGACGATGTGCTGCTGGCGCTGTATCAGGGTACCCAGAGGGTATTGGAAAAACTGGTGGCAGATGACCCCATGGCGGCCAAAGTCTACGATTCCTACCAGAAGTTTTATGATGGCGTTCGCGATTACCATCATATTTCAGAACAGGCGTTTATCAACGCGCGGGATGAGGTGATAGACGCGCCCTGAGAAAGGCGGGAGTGCCGGGCTTTATTCCCTGATCTCGCGAGTGCGGCCTTTCTCGTCGATAGCAACAAAAACGAACTCACCTTCCGTGACCTTCAGCGGGTCGCCGTCGTGGGGCGAATTTATCCACACTTCGACCATAATGCGCACCGAACTGCGGCCGATTTCAAGCACATCGCAGTAGCACGAGACGACCGCTCCGACATGCACGGGGGTCAGGAATGCCATACCGTCAATTGCCACTGTGGCCGCCCGCCCGCCGGCTACCTCACAGGCGGTAATCAAACCCGCGAGATCCATCTGTGATAACAGCCAGCCTCCAAAAATGTCACCTGTGGCGTTGGTATCCCTTGGCATGGCTACGGTTTGCAGCGCGAGGTCGCCCTGGGGAATTGGCGTGCTGTCGATATCGTTCATTTGCTCGATCCGGTGGATTGTTGGCGCCTGCCCTACAGAACAGGGGTTGTGCTGGTAGCTCGTCCTAGTGTTTCAGGAGTGCCGGCAACCAGGTTGCCATGGATGGCCAGTACCACAGGGCGGCCATGGCCAGAATCTGGATTAGTATAAAGGGAACAACCCCCCGGTAGATAGCGCTGGTTGTGACGCTGGTCGGCGCCACGCCGCGCAGATAAAATAGCGCGAAGCCAAACGGCGGGGTCAGGAAGGAGGTCTGCAGGTTCATTGCGATCATGATACCCAGCCAGATCGGGTCAACCCCCATGGTCAATAGAATCGGACCGACGATGGGTACCACCACAAAGGTTATCTCGATAAAGTCCAGGATGAACCCCAGCAGAAAGATGACCAGCATAACCATCAGGGTTGCCGCAACGACACCGCCAGGCAGGCCCAGGAAAAAATGGTGGATTAACTCCTCACCACCAAAACCTCGAAATACCAGAGAGAAGACGGCGGCACCGATCAGAATCATAAACACCATGGCCGTGATTTCCATGGTATTGACCACCACTTCTTTCATCCGCGCGATATTCATCTGGCGTTTCCCAAGGGCCAGAATCAATGCACCGGTGGCGCCGATTCCAGCGGCTTCGGTGGGAGTCGCAGCACCGGAGAGGATGGAGCCCAGTACAAGCAGTATCAGCGCCAGCGGTGGCAGCAAGCCTTTCATAATCTCGCTGGTAGTCGTGTGTTCGACCTCCGCGGCGGGCGCTGAGTCAGGCTTCAGCCTTGCGTACACCAGCAGGTAAAGAATATACATGCATACCAGCATCAACCCGGGTATAAGCGCGCCGACAAAAAGGTCGCCTACCGAGACCGTTTTGGGGTTGAAAATATTCATGTTCAATTGCGCGCGCTGATAGGCGTTGGAGAGTACGTCACCCAGCAGCACCAGTGCGATGGACGGCGGGATAATCTGCCCCAGGGTGCCGGTGGCGCAGATGGTGCCGGCGGCGAGGGAAGGGCTGTACCCTGCCTTCAGCATAGAGGGCAACGACAGCAGGCCCATTGTCACCACGGTGGCACCGACAATGCCTGTGCTGGCCGCGAGCAACATACCCACTACAATGACCGAAATCCCAAGGCCGCCGCGCATGGTGCCGAACAATTTGGCCATGCCGGCCAGCAGTTCCTCCGCCACCCGGGACTTCTCGAGAATGATGCCCATCAGAATAAACAGCGGAACAGCTATCAGGGTATCGTTGCTGATAGTGCCAAAGATGCGGCCGGGCATTGCCGACAGAAAACCGGCATCAAAATGCCCCGCCAGAATACCGCCTGCAGCAAAGGCCAGTGCAGTGCCGGCCAAGGTGAAAGCTACTGGGTAGCCGAGCATTAACAACAGGCACACGGCGAGGAACATGTACAGGGAGATATAATCCATTACCCGGGCTGCCCTTCCATCAACACCAGGGCATTGCGCAGGGTTTCCGCCAGGCCTTGCAGGAACAGGTTAAATGCCATTAGCGGTATGGTGCTTTTCAGGAGAAATACTGCGGGGATGCCGCCAGGTTCCGGTGAGGTTTCCTGCACGAGCCAGGACTCGGTGACATAGTTCCAGCTGGAAAAGCCTATGAAGGCACACAGTGGCATCAGAAACACGATACCTCCCAGGCAGTTCACCCAGGCCTTTCCTCTGGGGCCGAAGTTCCGATAAAAAATGTCCACACGCACGTGAGCTTCACTTTTCAGGGCGTAGGCGATCCCCAGCATAAACAGGCAGCCATGCATATAGATTACTGTTTCCTGGATGGTGATCGAGCCCACGTTGAAACCGTAACGCATGACGACAACCACGGCCGTGAGCAGCGCCATGGCCAGCACAAGCCACGCCAGCATACGGCCGCTCCACTCGGTAAAAATGTCTATGTAATACACACAGGCGCGCACGGGTATTCTGCCGGGATAAGTCTTTTTGATTATAGTGTCGCAGAGTATCATAGCGCCTTCCCCGAGGTGAAAACTAATTCCGACCCGCTCGCTGACACGGAGCCATTGAGATGTTGACCGTAATTTCCCCAGCGAAAACGCTGGATTTTGACACCCCCACCAGTACGCGCAGGGCGACGCAGCCGCGCTTTGCGGAGCGCTCTGCGGAATTGGTTGAAGCCGCCCGCGCTCTCAGCCCCGAGGATATTCGCGCACTGATGGGTGTGAGTGAAAATATCGCCGCGCTCAATCACCGGCGGTTTATAAACTGGAGCCTGCCTTTCAGTCTGGATAACGCCAAACAGGCCGTACTGGCGTTCAGGGGCGATGTTTACACTGGCCTGGACGCCGACACGCTGGACACGGCGGGGCGCGGTTTTGCCCAACAGCATCTGCGGATTCTCTCCGGTTTGTATGGCTTGCTGCGTCCGCTGGATCTTATGCAGCCCTACCGGCTGGAGATGGGCCTGAAGCTCGCGAACCGCGGTGGCCGGAATCTATATGAATTCTGGGGTGATACGATTACGCGCGAACTGAACCGGGATCTGAAAAAATCCGGCAGCAGCGTGGTGGTTAATCTCGCGTCCAATGAATACTTCCGGGCAATCCAGCCGAAGGCGCTGGATGCAGAGATTATTACCCCGATATTCAAGGACCTCAAAGGTGGGAAATTTAAGATCATCAGCTTTTTCGCGAAAAAAGCCAGGGGACAGATGGCACGATTTATTATCGATGGCGAGCTAAACGATGCTGCGGCGCTGAAAAAATTCAAAGCCGATGGCTATCGCTATAGCAAAGCGGAGTCCACGGCCAGGGAGCTGGTCTTCACGCGCAACAAACCGGCGGCCTGATACCGGCCACATGGAGGTAAATGTGGATTCGCTCCCCTTTTCCCAGTCCTGTGATAACAACAAGGCCGTTATTTTGGGTGTAATGAGAGAAGTCTTCGCCGACCGGCAAATGGTGCTCGAAATTGCCAGTGGGACGGGCCAGCATGCCTGCTATTTTGCAGCCCATATGGCGTGGTTGCAGTGGCAGCCTACGGAATTGCCCGCGCATCTGCCTGTTTTACAGCCTCGTTGTGAAGCCTATACTGGCACTAATATTCTGCAGCCGCAGATACTGGATGTCTGTGCCGATCCTTGGCCTGTGGCCATTCCCGATGCGCTGTTCAGCGCGAACAGCCTGCATATCATGCCATTTTCGGCGGTGAAGCAGTTGTTTACCGCTGTGGGTCGGTCAACAGGGAATGATGTGAAGCTCGCTATTTACGGCCCCTTTAACTACGAGGGCAAATACACGAGCGCCAGCAATGCCCGTTTTGACCAGTGGCTGGCTCAGCAGCATCCCGACAGCGCCATCCGCGATTTTGAGGCGGTGAATGAACTGGCCGGTAAAGCGGGCTTTGACCTGCTGGATGATTATGAGATGCCAGCGAATAACCGCTTGTTGGTGTGGGCGAAGGCATAATTGATCATCAGTACGGCCGGCGGGTCTTCTTTATACGCCTGCTTCCTTGAACGGCAGCAGCGTAGAAGCTCCCTTGAGATAGGCGTCATTATGAGAGGCTTCGCTGCGGGTGAAGTCGCCGACCGCATCGGATAATTGCGGGTCTGCAATCCAGTGGTTTGACCAGGTCGGAACAGGCCGAAAGCCGCGCTGGATCTTGTGTTCTCCCTGGGCACCGGGGTCGAAGCGCTTTATCCCATTGGCGATACAGTATTCGATGCCTTGATAGTAGCAGGCCTCGAAATGCAGGCAATCGTACTCACGCTCACAGCCCCAATAACGCCCGTAGAGTGTGTCCGCGGAGCGGAAGTACAGGGCGCCGGCCACTGCCCTGCCTGCAAGGTGGGCCACTACCATGATGGCCTGTTCACCCAGCCTGGGTGCGGTGTCGGTGAAGAATTCAGCTGTCAGATAGCCGCCATGGCCGCTGCGCTTGGCATAGGTCATCTGGTAGAAATGATGAAACTGCTGCCAGTGTTGCTCACTGATTTCAGCGCCGCATAATGTGGTTAATACCAGCCCCTGCCCTGCCACGCGCGCGCGCTCGCGCCGCAGGCTTTTACGCTTGCGACTGGTAAAGCCCGCCAGAAATTCGTCGAAGTCCCGGTAGCCTTCATTAAACCAGTGAAACTGGGTGGCGGCGCGTCGGTGCAACCCTGCGGCCAACAGCTGCGAGGACACCTCCTCCCGTGGAAACAGCAGATGCCAGGAGGAAACCTGCTGCTTATTTGCGAACTGCTGTATCGCTTGCAGGGCAATCTTCCAGGTAGCGCAGGTATCAGCGTCCGGCCGCACAGACAAACGCGGACCCGTGGCGGGGGTGAACGGAATGGCGCTGACCAGTTTGGGATAATAGTTGAGTCCGCTGCGTTGCCAGGCATCCGCCCAGGACCAGTCGAACACGTATTCGCCATAGGAGTGGGATTTCAGGTAGAGCGGCATAAGTGCCAGAATTCCCGCATCATCCCGCAAAACCAGATGACAGGCCTGCCAACCGGTGTCGACGCAGGCGCAGCCGGTCTGCTCCAGGCCATAAAGAAACTCGTGGCGCCCGAATGGGTAGTCCAGCCCGGTAAGCGCGTTCCACTCGAGCGCGTCGATCTGGTCCAGGCTGGTGAGGAACTCTGCGTTAACGGCCATCGGGTAAGATTCTCATAGACTGTAATGCAGGACGATCCCGACAAAGATTGCCAGGCCCACCCAGTTGTTGTGCAAAAACGCCCTGAAGCAGGCATCGCGGTCGCGAGAACGGATGAGATATTGCTGATAGCCGAACATTGCTGCAGCCACAATCAGAGACAGGTTGAAGTAGAGTCCTAGAGAAAATTTTCGTCCCGCCAGGTACAGAGTCAGCAGGCACAGCAGTTGCAGGATGACGACGGCCAGACGATCGTAGCTGCCGAACAGGATGGCTGTTGATTTGACCCCGGCCGGTATGTCGTCCTCCCGGTCTACCATGGCGTACTTGGTGTCATAGGCGACAATCCACCACAGGTTACCAAGGAACAGCAGCCACAGTGCCGGTGGCAACTGGTTCAATTGCGCGGCGAAAGCCATGGGTATACCCCAGGAGAAGGCCAGCCCCAGCACAATCTGCGGCAGGTGGGTGTAGCGCTTCATAAAAGGGTAGGTTGAAGCCAGCAGCACGGCGACGAAAGAGAGCTTTACGGTCAGAGTGTTTGTCAGTAGTACCAGAAGAAAGGCCAGTGACATCAGTGCAACAAACAGCGCCAGGGCTTCTTTTTCGGACACGGCGCCGGTGACGAGGGGGCGGCTGCTGGTGCGCGCCACCGCCCCGTCAATATGACGGTCGGCCAGATCGTTGACGATGCAGCCGGCGGAGCGAGTAAGCCAGGTTCCCAGCACAAAGATGGCCAGCAGGTCGAAGCTCGGTAGCCCCTCCGCGGCGATCCACAATGCCCACAGGGTCGGCCACAACAGCAATAAGGTTCCTATCGGCTTGTCAAAGCGGATAAGTTGCAGCAATGCCCGTATTTTCGAGGTGCTTGTCATAAGGCGGTCTGTGCGTGAGCTGGGAACTGCCAAGCTTACTGGCTTGGCAGCACAATTGCAGTGCTGACCTTGCCTCGCTGGGCTCGATGTATTGGTAGATCCGTGTCCCAGGGGGTGAAATTTTCCAGGAAAACCTCGCTCACCATCAGGCTGTGACCGCCAATTACAAAACGTGACCGCCTGCCCCATGCGGCAGAGCCCTGTTGTACAGCGGCTGGTAAGTAATGGTTGTCTCCGTCGATTCGCGCGAGTTCAAACGGGCTGCGGCGCATACCCGGGTGCTTGAATAGTATCGCCCCCAGGGATTTGTTTTGCAGGTACCGCAGGTGGGCGAGGTCGCCGGTAAGGCTGGCAATGGGGAACACGCTGCGGGCGAAAACCACGGTTTTGTCCGCCAGCATCAGGCCAACCTCCCGCACCAGGGCGCGCTGACCGGGAGGGGCGCGCAGTAACATGCACTCGGACAACCTTGGTCGTTGCCAGCCCTGGTATAGCCGCTGGACTTTGAACTCACCCAGGTTGAGCTCGATCAGGCGAAGCGTAAGCGAACCGTCGTCCAGTAACCAGCGACGCGTGTCGGCCGGGAGCTCCGACCGGGTGAAGCACCCAGTAGAGCGCCAGCGAGGTTCTTTACTGATACGGCGCGAGAGCTGTTGCTTGGGCACGTTAAATGCGGGCTCATGACTGACTGAGAAGGCGCAGAGGATGCTTGATAGGTGCATTGCTTGCAAGCCCGGCGGCTCCTCGGTTCCGGGCCAGTTGCGGGAGGATAAAACTCTTGCACAATTTATACACCTCCTTATAGTGTTGCGACCCTTGTTTGACCAAAACCCGCAGTCGAATTTTCAGCGGCGCCCTGTAACTGCGCTGTCCTGGCGGCTCCAGGGGAAGCAGAGAGAGATGTAACATGAGCAAGTATGAATGCATAGTTTGCGGCCTGATCTACGACGAGAAAGACGGCTGGCCGGATGATGGCATTGCCCCCGGCACCAAATGGGAAGATGTGCCGGAAGACTGGCTCTGCCCCGATTGCGGCGTTGGTAAGGAAGATTTCGAATTGCTGGAAGAGGCACCTGTGGACGACACGCCTCACCACGAGGAGCCCGTGGTGGACAAGGTTCACGCGCCTGTGGTTATTCTCGGCACCGGTCTCGCCGGCTATGGCCTGGCCAAGGAATTTCGCAAACACGACGAAGAGACGCCGCTGATACTGATTACTTCGGATGACGGCCGCTCTTATTCCAAACCAATGCTCTCCACTGGTTACACCAAAGACCACAGCGCCAATGATCTGGCGCAGCTGGATGCCGGCAGTATGGCCAGAATCCTGAAGGCCAGTGTCTGGACCATGACATCGGTCAATGAGATCGACACCGCGCAACAACTCATCAAGGTCGGCGACGCCCAGACCGTCATTCACTACGGCAAACTGGTGCTGGCAGTGGGCGCTGAGGTGATCAGCCCGCCCATCGCAGGAGATGGCCTGGACAAGGTTTACTCGGTGAATGACCTGCTGGATTACAATGACTTCCGCACCGCCGTTGCCAAAAACAAGGTCAGGAAAATTTGCATCATTGGTGGTGGCCTGATTGGCAGTGAGTTTACCAATGACCTGATCAATGGCGGTTTTGAGGTTGAAGCCGTCGACCCATTGGCTTACTGCCTCCCGACCCTACTGCCGGAGGCGGCGGGCAAGGCTGTGCAGGCCGCGCTGGAAGAGAAGGGCGCGAAATTTCATTTCGGGCCGTTGGTAACCGCTGTAAACAATTCAGCTGAAGGGGTTGTAGTCAGCCTTACCAACGGTGAAACGATCGCAGCCGATATTGTCGTGTCTGCCGTGGGTGTGAGGCCACGTACAGGTTTGGCCAGGGCCTCCGGGATTGCCACTAACCGGGGTATTGTCACCAACCGCCTGCTGGAAACCAGCGCGCCTAATGTTTACGCCATGGGTGATTGTGCGGAAGTTGAGGGCCATGTACTGGTTTATGTCGCACCGCTTATGGCTGCAGCTCGCGCCCTCGGTAAGACACTTGCCGGCGAGCCGACTGAAGTCAGTTATCCCGCGATGCCGGTAACTATCAAGACGCCCGCCTGCCCGGTGGTGGTAGCGCCACCGGCACTGGGTGCCCAGGGGGAGTGGTCTATTTCCGCCGACGGCAACAATGTGAAAGCGGAGTTCCGCGACGCCAGCGGCGCGCTGCTGGGCTTCGCGCTTACCGGCGAGGCCACGAAGGAAAAAATGGCACTGCAGAAGGAACTGCCGGCCATTATGGCCTGATGACTTCCGGGGCTCAGGCCGTCGTAAGCTCGGCCACTGCCCGTGCGCATATTCGGATATGGCTGGCAGAAATTGTTGTCGGCCTGAACCTTTGCCCCTTTGCACGCCCCCTGCTGGCGGCGCATAAGCTGCGCATTGAAATCTGTCATCTGACCAGCACAGAGGCGTTGCGCAACGCGTTTCTTGGCGAGCTGGATCTGCTGCAGCGCAGTAGCGAGGAGGACGTCGCCACCACTTTGTTGGTCTTTCCCATGGCTCTGGGAAACTTTCAGGACTATCTCGATTTCCTCGATGATGCCCAGGCGCTGCTGGCAGAGACGGGGCTGGAGGGTGTGGTGCAGTTGGCCAGCTTTCACCCAAACTACCAGTTTGCCGGGGAGCCGGCAGCCGGCCCCGGCCATTACAGTAATCGCTCGCCCTACCCTGTGCTTCACCTGTTGCGGGAGGATATGCTCAGCAGAGTGCTCGCTGATGGTGTCGACCCGGATGAAATACCACAGCGAAATATAGCCACGCTGGAGGCTATTGGCACAGAGCAGTTGCAGCGGCGCTGGCGCGAGCTATTCAGCCAATCCTAAACGTTCCCGAACTCCTGTTTCGCGCCAGTCCAACGCTGGACCAGCGCGGCGGCGAGTTCGGGGTGGTGCTGCTGGATAATCCCGGAAATGGTCTGTACCTCGTCGAGCAAGTGACTGTGCTCTGGCAGTTGCGCGATACGAAACTCCATCAGGCCTGTCTGGCGTGTACCCAGCACCTCCCCCGGGCCCCTGAGTTCGAGATCTTTCTCGGCAATATAGAACCCGTCAGCGCTGTCCCGCAGGGCTGCCAGACGTTCGCGACCGGAAGCGGAAAGCGGCGACTGGTAGAGCAGCACACAGTGGCTGGCATCCTTGCCCCGGCCCACGCGGCCGCGCAATTGATGTAGCTGAGCCAGACCCAGGCGCTCGGGGTTTTCGATAATCATCAGGCTGGCGTTCGGTACATCCACCCCGACTTCAATAACCGTCGTGGCCACCAGCAGAGCGAGGTTGCCCCCCTTGAACGCGGCCATGACAGCGTCTTTCTCGGCGGGCTTCATACGACCGTGGATCAGGCCAATCGAGAGTTCCGGTAGCGCCAGCTGTAATTCCGCCGCAGTGGCCTCGGCCGCCTGGGCCTGAAGCGCGTCACTCTCCTCGATCAGTGTGCAAACCCAATACGCCTGCCGACCTTTGCTGCAGGCTGCGGCGACTCTTTCTACTATCTGATCCCGGCGGCCGTTGTCGATAAGCACTGTCGTAACGGCCTTGCGACCCGGTGGCAGCTCGTCTATTACGGAGCAGTCCAGGTCGGCATAGGCCACCATGGATAGCGTGCGTGGAATCGGTGTTGCGGTCATTACCAGTTGGTGAGGTTTGCCCTGACCCGGGGCGGCCTTGGCGGTTAGTGCCAGCCGCTGGTGTACACCGAAGCGGTGCTGCTCATCCACTATGACCAGGCCCAATCGCTCAAAAACCACATCCTGCTGGAACAGCGCGTGGGTGCCGATTACCAGTGCCGCTTCTGCGGAGGCGATACGGGCCAGCGCCGCCTCACGTTTTTTGCCCTTGGTGCGACCGCTCAACCATTCCATCGAGATAGACAGCGGCTGGAACCAGTTGCTGAAACTGTTCCAGTGCTGCTCTGCCAGGATTTCGGTGGGGGCCATGATGGCAACCTGGAAACCGCTGGCGATGGCATGCAGCGCTGCCCCGGCGGCGACCAGTGTTTTGCCTGAGCCGACGTCGCCCTGCACCAGGCGCAGCATAGGCACGGGCCTGGCGAGGTCTGCGGTGATCTCCTGAAGCACTCTGGCTTGTGCGCGGGTTGGCTCAAAGGGCAGGCTTGCCAGGAAATTTGCGAGCAATTCCGGGCTGCCAGAAAGGGCTGGCGCGCCTTCGGTCTGCTGTTTCTGGCGCAAACGTTGTAGCGACAAGTTATGCGCGACCAGTTCTTCCAGCGCCAGCCTTTGCTGGGCGGGGTGTTGCCCGTCGCGCAGTAACTCCTGTGGAGCATCCGGCGGAGGGGCGTGAAGATAGACCAGTGCCTGGCTGAGGTCGTAGGGGTTTTGGCCAGGCGGTAACAAATCCCTGGGGGGTTCCCGCTGCAAGCGGGTGAGCGCCTGCTCACAAAGCTTGCGCCACTGATTCTGGCCGATGCCGGAGGTCGTGGGGTAAATGGGGGTGAGCACTTCCTCGACCACCTGTTCTCCCTCTTGCAGTGAGCGGTACTCAGGGTGAAACATTTCCAGGCCACTGCCGCCGCGGCGCACCTGACCAAAACAGCGCAAGCGGGTGCCGGCGCGCAGACCGTTCTTCTGTGCCGCCGAAAAATGGAAGAAGCGCAGAGTCATTGTGCCGCTGCCGTCCTGGATACGGGCAACGAGACTGCGCCGCCTGCCGAAGACCACATCACTGGCGCGCACCTCACCCTCTATCACCACGTCAACGCCCTCTCTGGCGGCGGCAATGGGCGTTACCCGCGTGCGGTCCTGGTAACGCAGAGGCAGATGAAACAGCAGATCCTCGACCTGGTGGACACCGTATTCGGCCAATTTGCTGGCTAACTTGGGACCGACCCCGCGCAGCTCCCGGACCGGTATCGTCGAAATACCTGCCACGATTACCCCTGCCGCCAGGATATGGCGGACGCGTCTGTATGGTTGCAGCAGCGGTTCGTTGGCAAGGCTACAATGTCGCGTAAAATGATTGCGAGCCTGGAGAGGAATACCGGGCCGGTGTGCGTAAAATTCAAAGTAGTCTGTTCACAATGCATTGACCGCGTGCTCAATAACCGAGGTAGACAGGGTACTTGTGGGGAAAAACAATATGAAGACCAATTCCATTCTATTTGTCGGTTGCGGCGATCTTGGCTGCCGCGTGGGCAGAAAATTGTTGGTAGATGGCTGGCAGGTCACTGGCCAGCGCCGCAATCCAGAGCAGCTGCCCGCAGGGTTCGGCCCTGTCGCGGCGGACTACACAATACCCGGGGGGCTGGACTTTATTGCGGGACTGGCTCCGGATTACGTGGTGGCCACCTTCAACCCCAGCGAGCGCAGCGTGGAAGGTTACCGGAAAGGTTTTATCGGCGGGGCGCAGAACCTGCTCTCGGGGCTCGCCGGGCACCGGCCCAAGGCCGTTTTTACCGTATCCAGCACTCGCGTTTACGCAGAGCGCGATGGCGGTTGGGTGGATGAGAACAGTGATCTGGCGCAGGATGACTCGCGAGCGGCGGCGATGATTGCCGCCGAACAGCTGTTGTTAAATTCGCAGCATCCCGCGGCTGTGATCCGGTTTGCCGGGATATACGGTGCGCCGGCAGGGCGTCTGCTGCAACGCATTCAACGGGGTGAGCTTTCCCCGCCTAGCCCTGTGCGATATAGCAACCGGATACACCGGGATGATTGTGCCGGATTTCTTCGCCACTTGCTGGCGCGTTCCGAGGGTGGTGACGACCTGGCCGCAGTTTACAACGGAGTGGACGATCTACCCGCGGCCCAATTTGAAGTAGAGTGTTGGCTGGCGGGTCAGTTGGGGGTGTCCCCTGCGGCCTCTTCTGTGCTCATTTCGGGCGGTATGAAAGCGCCCAGCGCCAGTTCTCCCGGACATAAACGCTGTAGTAACCGCTTACTTCACGCCAGCGGCTACGAGCTTATCTATCCCGATTACCGCAGTGGCTACAGCGCGGTGCTGAGGGCTTAAACCACCAGGATAGCTTCCACTTCGATATCCACGCCTTTGGGTAGCGCAGCCACCTGGACACAAGCCCGGGCCGGGTAAGGTTCTTGTAGGAAGCTGGCCATCACCTCGTTAACTGCCGCGAAATGATCGAGATTGGTGAGAGATATGTTGATTTTCACCGCCTGGTTCAGGGTACCGCCTGCCGCCGCTGCTACTGCTGACAGGTTTGAGAATACCTGCCGCGCCTGGGCGCTGATGTCGCCGGAAACCACCTCCATGGTGTCGGGAACCAGAGGTATCTGTCCGGACAGCCAGACGGTATTGCCTACCTTCACAGCCTGGGAGTAAGGGCCGAT
The DNA here is from genome assembly GCA_963977275.1 of uncultured Haliea sp. Taxonomy (GTDB): domain Bacteria; phylum Pseudomonadota; class Gammaproteobacteria; order Pseudomonadales; family Halieaceae; genus JARRPM01. The sequence continues at coordinate 154,588 of CAXBNX010000001.1, forward strand.
CGCCTTGGGGGCATCGGGCGTTGAAATAACGGCGTGGTTGCTCACTGGTCTTCTCCTGAGGTATTTAAAAGCGGTGGTTCAATTCTTGATTCGGGTGACTTTGCGCACTGAGGTAATGGCGCGCAGGCGTTTCATGATATGCGCGAGGTGAACGCGATTTTTGACCAGCATTTCCAGATCAACATAAGTGAACTGGTAGTCCTTGTCATCGGTGGAGATCTTCTCGATGTTAACCCCCATGCTGTTGATACGGGTGGCTATCACAGCAATCATACCGCGACGGTTTTCAACTTCGATCCTCAGCTCAACCGAATACTCACCCTCGACTATTTCATCCCAGCGCAGTGCGACCAGCCGTTCGGTCTTGTCCCGCATATCTGCCAGGTTCTTGCAGCGCTCACGGTGCACCACCACACCTTTCTCAGAACTGAGGTAGCCTTCGATCGGGTCGCCTGGGATAGGATGGCAGCAGCGGGCATAGTTGACCATGAAGCCCTCGGTGCCACGGATTGCCACTGGCAGTGCCTCGCCCTTTTTAAGGTTCGGATCTGCACCCAGGCCCTCCAGCAGCTGCTGGGCTGTGATGGCTGGCAGGCGGTTACCTCGTGCAATTTGCTCCAGCAAGTCGTCCAGGCAATCGTAGTGATGGCGCTGCAGGTACTCTTCCAGTTGCTCCGCAGGCAGTTGGTCCAGGCTTTTGTCGAATGCAGCCAGGGCCCGGTCAAGGAGGCGCCTGCCCAGGGTGACAGAGTCCTCCCGGGTCTGGTTTTTCAGGAAATGGCGAATATTGGTTCTGGCTTTGGCAGACACCGCGTAGTTGAACCAGGAAGGGTTGGGGCTGGCGCCGGGTGCCGTCAGGATTTCCACGGTTTCGCCGCTTTGTAGTGGCTCGGACAACGGTGCCAGCCTGCGATTGATCCGGCACGCCACACAGCTGTTGCCCACGTCAGTGTGCACGGCATAGGCGAAGTCCACTGCTGTGGCGCCCCGTGGCAGCTCGAGAATTCTGCCCTTGGGTGTGAACACGTAAATTTCGTCCGGAAAGAGGTCGATTTTTACGCTTTCGATAAATTCCAGAGAGTTACCTGCGCGCTGCTGCATCTCAAGCAGGCCCTGCACCCACTCCCGGGCACGGGTGTGGCTGCCATTGGCCGTTTGGCTCTCGGTTTTGTAAAGCCAGTGTGCGGCGATGCCATTATTGGCCATGGCTTCCATATCCCGGGTGCGGATCTGGATCTCGATAGGCACACCGTGCATGCCCATCAATATGGTATGAAGTGACTGATACCCATTGGCCTTGGGTATAGCGATGTAATCCTTGAATTCGCCGGGAACGGGCTTGTACAAGCTGTGAATGCAGCCCAACACGCGGTAACAGGTGTCTACCGAATCCACGATAATGCGAAATGCATAAATATCCATGATCTCGGAAAAGGATTTCCGCTTGGACTTCATTTTCTTGTAAATGCTGTAGAGGTGCTTTTCACGGCCTACCACCTCAACTTCGTGCCCCTCCTGCTCCAGAGTAGTTTCGATCTGGTGGCGGATTTTATCGACGAGCTCGGTGCGATGACCTCTTGCCTTGCGCAGGGCGGCATCGATACGGCGGGCTCTCATGGGGTACAGCGCATTAAAGCCGAGGTCTTCGAACTCCATCCGCACGGTATTCATACCGAGGCGCATGGCGATGGGGGCATAAATATCGAGGGTTTCCCTGGCGATACGGCGGGCCTTGGCCGTCGTCAAGACGCCCAGTGTGCGCATGTTGTGCAGGCGATCCGCGAGCTTGACCAGGATCACCCGGATGTCACGGGCCATCGCCAGCGCCATCTTCTGGAAGTTCTCCGCCTGTTTTTCCTCTAGGGTTTCAAACTCCATCTGGGTCAATTTGCTGACCCCGTCTACCAGTTCTGCCACTGTGGGGCCGAACTGTTTACCTATGGCGGTCTTGGGGATGCCGGTGTCCTCGATGACATCGTGCAACATGGCGGCCATAAGGCTCTGGTGATCCATGTGCATGTCGGCGAGGATACCCGCCACGGCGAGGGGGTGAGTAACGTAGTCTTCACCGCTGCGCCGAAGCTGGCCGAAATGCGCCTGCTCGGCAAAGTAGTAGGCGCGTTTTACGTGGTTGGTTTGCTCGGGGTTGAGGTAGCTGCGAAGCGTGGAATCAAGGACATCTATGGTCTGCATGGTTAATTAACCCCGGCCACGGATACCCGTGGGAAACTACAGGGCCTCACCGGCCTCCATGACTTCTGCGAGCTCCTGCTCAGCGTCAATCTCATCCTCTCGCAGCAGGATATCGGGGGTAATATGACCTTCGGCGATTTCGCGCAGGGCAATTACGGTGGGCTTGTCGGACTCTTCCTGGACCATTGGGTCCTTGCCGCCGGTAGCCATTTGCCGGGCCCGTTTGCTGGCAACCATGACCAATTCAAAGCGGTTTGCGACATTTTCCAGACAATCTTCAACAGTTACACGTGCCATTATTTCTTACTTCCCATAGTGAGTGTGCCGGCCACCGTGGCCAAAGGCCGGTGCCACATATCGATAATTCCTGAGGCGCCGCAGCTCTGGATCAAATGTGGGCGGGGACCTTAAGTCTGGCCGGGCGGCGCGGCAATGCCGGCGGAACCGGGAATTATACCTCCAACAGGCCAGGTCAGACCAGTCCCCCGGTAATATCACCTTGAATGAGTGCCGGGGTGAAGAATACCCCCGCTGGCGGGTCAGCTCAGCAAATCCTGTAGCAACTGCGCCAGCTCGACCTGTTGGCGAGAGGTACGCAGGCGCTGGCTGTCGATTATGGCCTGAAGCTGATCCAGGGCCGTGTCGAAATCCTGATTTACCACCAGGTAATCACCCTCTATGTAGTGGGACATCTCCTCCACTGCCTCGGCCATCCGGGCGGCGATAATGTCCCCTCCATCCTGACCGCGCGCGGTCAGGCGCTGCTCGAGGGTCGCCCTTGAGGGGGGCAGAATAAATATGGACCGGGTTTCGGGCATCAGCCGTTTCACCTGCTGGGCGCCCTGCCAGTCGATTTCCAGAATAACGTCCGTCCCCTCCGCGAGCTGCTGTGCTACCCAGGTCTGCGAGGTGCCGTACAAATTACCAAACACCTGTGCGTGCTCAAGGAACTCGGCCCGATCCAACATGGCGTGGAAGCTCTGTTGGTCTACAAAATGGTAGTTGATCCCGTTTTCTTCCCCTGGCCGCATGGCGCGGGTGGTGTGGGAGACAGAAACCCGCAATGCTGTATTGCGCTGGACAAGCGCCTCGACCAGGCTGGTTTTGCCCGCCCCGGAAGGCGCTGATATAGTGAAAAGTGTTCCCGTGCTGCTCATGTGTATCCTGTGTTGTCGCGTGCGTATTCCCGCACTTGTTGGCTACTCGATATTCTGGATTTGTTCACGCATTTGCTCAATAAGCACTTTGAGCTCAACCGCATTCTGGGTGGTGCTGCTGGCAATCGACTTTGACGACAGGGTGTTGGCCTCTCGGTTCAGCTCCTGCATGAGGAAATCCAGCCGCCTGCCACAGGGCCCGCCCTTTTCCAGCGTGTGTCGTACCTCACCTACATGGGCCTCGAGGCGATCCAGCTCTTCGTCCACATCGGCCTTTTGTGCGAGGTGGACCAGTTCCTGTTCCAGGCGGTTGCGATCAACTTCGATATCCAGCTCGTCTATGCGAGCGATAATCCGGTTCCGTTGCTGCTGCATAAGCGCCGGCAGTAGCAGCCGTGTCGCCGCTACCGCCGCCTCAATCTGTTGCAGCCTGTCCAGCAACAGCCCCGCCAGTTTTTCTCCTTCGCGCAGACGGTTCGCCAGCATATTTTCGACAGTTTTGCGAAACAGGCTTTCTGCACTCTTTTGAAGATGTTCTTCTGATTGCTCATCGGTGCTGCAGATTCCGGGAAACTGCAGTATGTCCAGTGCCGAGGGTGACTGCGCCCCTGGCATGCGCTCGTTTACCTGGGTAATAGCTGCCAACAGTTTGTCGAGCTGTTCGTTGTTGACCTTGAGCCCAGCTAGCTGGGCGGCTTGACCTTGCAACCGCATGAGGCAATCGAGCTTGCCCCGGGCCATGGCTGATCCGGCCAGCTCCCGCAGTCGCTGCTCTAACGGCCGCAGACTGTCGGGGAGTTTGAAAGTGCAGTCCAGATAGCGATGGTTGACTGAGCGCAACTCCACGGTGAGGACGCCCTCATCCGTAGCCCCGCTCTCGCGGGCAAAAGCGGTCATGCTGTGAATCATGCGAAAATCCAGGGAGAAAATCGAAGAGATTGAGTGTAGCAGTTTGCACAGAGCGCTTACAGATGGCGGCTGTAAGCCGGGGGCCGCATTTGTGCGCCAGCCGGGTCTCCACTCGCGTATACTGCGCACAATTAATCAACAGGATGAACTTATGCAACGACCCAGCGGCCGCACGCCAAGCGAACTGAGGGATATTACGATCACCCGGAACTTTACCCGCCACGCGGAGGGTTCGGTGCTGGTCGGTTTTGGCGACACCCGGGTCATCTGTACCGCCTCGGTCGAGCAGGGAGTGCCTCGCTTTATGCGCGGTAAAGGCCGTGGCTGGGTCACAGCTGAGTACGGCATGCTACCCCGCTCTACTGGAACCCGTATGGCCCGGGAGGCCAGCCGGGGCAAGCAGGGCGGCCGCACAGTGGAAATACAGCGCCTGATTGGCCGCTCCCTGCGTGCAGCCATCGACCTGGACAAGCTGGGGGAATTCACCATAAATATCGATTGCGATGTTATCCAGGCAGACGGCGGTACCCGCACGGCCTCTATCACCGGGGCCTGCGTTGCGTTGGTGGATGCGATCAATCACCTGCAGCGGAAGAAGCTGTTAACCCAGGATCCTTTGCTACAGATGGTGGCATCTGTGTCGGTGGGTGTTTACCAGGGGGTGCCGGTGTTGGACCTGGATTACCCGGAAGACTCTGCTGCAGATACCGATATGAATGTGGTTATGGGTGATTCCGGTGCGTTCATTGAGGTGCAGGGCACAGCGGAAGGGGCGCCTTTCGATAGGGAGGAACTGAACGGTATGCTTGACCTTGCGTCCCAGGGTGTTCTCGAACTTATTGCTAAGCAAAAAGCGGCGCTAGCTGCCGGCTGAATTGGAGTGGTTGCACGCCGCGTGCCCGAGCGGGTTCGCGCTGGCGCGTTACCTGCACAGCGGTAATCGCGCCGGACTTTGTGCCGTTACAACTCGATATCGTAGTCCATAATGATGGGGGCATGGGTGGAGAATTCCTTGTTCTTGTATATCGCCCCGTAGTCCACCGTGTACTGCAAGCCCTTCGATACAATATGAAAGTCCGAGCGCCAGCCGTTCTCACCACGCTTGCCGTCAGGCCACCAGCTGAATTCATCCTGGTCTGAATTGACCTCACGGAATGCATCTACATACCCTGATTCCAGCAATTCATTCATCCATTGCCGTTCTTCGGTCAGGAATCCCGGGGCGTTGCTGTTGCGGTCGGTGTCCTGAACGTCAGCAGCGGTATGGGCGAGGTGCCAATTGCCGCAGATGATAAATTCGCGGCGTTTATTACGCACTTTCTGTAGGTGACCACCCAGCTGCTCGTAAAAAGACATTTTGCGGGCCAGCTGCTCTGCATTACCGGGCTCTGCAGATGGCGCCAGCAGGCAACCGACACTCAAGTTCTCATAGTCCGCCTGGATGTAGCGCCCTTCCATGTCGAAGTCGGCGAACCCCAGCCCGGACATGATCGCCTTGGGCAGTTTTCTGCAATAGACAGCGACGCCGTTTGCCTTGCCGTCGATGTCATCGAGGAAGTAAGCGTTGTAGTCCTGCGGAAAGAATTTGTTGTCCTGCAAATCGTATTCGGAGCAGCGCAGATCCTGAACGCAGACGAAATCAGCATCCTGCTCAGTCAGCCAGTCGTAAAATCCATTTTCCGCGGCATTGATAATACCGTCGGCACTGAAACTGATAATTCTCATTCGTAGCTCCTCATATTGAGAGCGTGTATCATGGCGCATCAAGCGCTGACAGGGGAATATCCCCGTCAGTCAGAGCGCCTTCATACTAAATCCAATATAGAAAATTGTAGGCAATGCCGCTATTGCTTGTGTTGCAAACTGCCCTCAGGGGTCAATTAAGGCAGAGCTTTTTATCAAGCGGTTATTTCCTATTGTGCGGGCATTTTATATGGTGAGTTTGCACAATACAAAGCCTGATATGGGAACCGGTCACTATTATGCACTCCTATCAAACGGATTTTATTAAACTGGCGCGTCAACACGATGTGCTCAAGTTCGGCGAATTTACACTTAAATCGGGTAGAATTAGCCCTTATTTCTTTAATGCAGGCGCTTTTTGCAGTGGCGGGGCGCTTGCCCAGCTGGGCCGTTGTTACGCCGAAAGAATTGTTGAGTCCGGCGTAGAGTTCGATGTGCTTCTGGGCCCGGCATACAAGGGCATCCCGCTGGCCACGACGACGGCTGTCGCCCTGGCGGACCATTATGGGCGGGATGTATCCTTTGCCTACAACCGTAAGGAGGCCAAGAGTCACGGCGAGGGCGGTGTTCTGGTGGGCGCGCCTCTGCAGGGTCGGGTACTGATAATCGACGACGTGATTACTGCGGGAACAGCGGTGCGAGAGGTGATAGCCATGATAACGGCGGCCGGTGCGGAGCTGGTGGGGGTGGCAGTTGGGCTCAACCGCAAAGAACGAGGTGCCGGGGACCTGTCAGCTATACAGGAACTTGAGCAGGCCTACGGAGTCCCTGTTATAAGTATTATCGATATGGACCACATTATCGCCTACCTCGAAGCCGCAGGTGATAAGGGGCTAGTTCCCTCTCTTGAGGCCATGAAGGCTTATCGAGAGCGCTATGGGGTCTGACTTGTTAGGAGTGGTCGTAGACTTTATATTACCCAGATGAGAATTATTGCCCACACAAGATACACTCTTTTTACCGCTGCTCTGCTGCTGACACCGGTGGCAGTGGCCGCCAGTTTATATCGTTATATCAACGACGACGGTGTCACTGTGGTGGATTACCAGGTGCCCGTAGCTTACGTCGGTAAGGGTTACGAGGTGCTTAACAAGGATGGTGTGGTAGTGAAGGTGGTGCCGCGCGAGCTGACCGCAGAAGAGAGAAAAGTGCTTAACGCGCAGCAACAACTGGAGGCTGAAGCCAGGGCTGAGCAGCAGCGATTGCGTGAGTGGGACGAATCCCTGATGCTGCGCTACAGCACACTGGAAGATATTGAAGCCGCCAAGGAGCGGGCGCTGCGAGATCTGCGAATTCGTCTCAGTATTCTCAAGGGCAACAAGCGCTCGCTAAAACAACAGGTTGAAAACTACCAGGCGCAGGCGGCAGACCTGGAGCGCAGCGGTCGTGAAGTAGATGTGGCTCGAATCAGTGCGATGGAGGACATACAGACGGAAATGGCCGCTACCGATCGATCGATAAATGATCGCGCCCGGGAGATCGAGCACGTGTCAGCTGCCTATCAGAAGGACATCGATCGTTTTCAGCAATTACTGGAAGTTGTGGCATTACGCCAGACCCTGTTGGCGAGACAGCAGGCGGAAAGAGAGAAAGAAAAAGCCGACCCTCGCCGTTGATTCCGTCGGCAATCAACTCGCCAGAGAGCTGGCCGACCCCGGAGCTGGCTGGCTGACAGCCTCGCGAAAGAACCCCCTCATTAACAACTCCCACTGCTGGGGCCAGTCTGCTGTGGGTGATCGCTGGAAACCGCTGCGAACATACTGGGAGATCCTGCCTTCAGCTGCTGCCATTAACAGGTTGGCGGCGGCGGGAAGAGGGATTACTGGCCGCAGCCCCTCGCGCATTTCTGCTTCCCGAATGACCTGCTTCAGCTGTGTTTCAAAGCGATCAAATAACTGGGCGACTCGCAGGTGCAGTCGTTCGGTCTCGCCGGCTAGAGCATCCCCGGTGAGTATGCGGGTGATACCGGGGTTGCGATCGGCGAAGGTTAATAACAGCACCAGCATTTTTTCACAGCGCGATGCCGCGGTTCGCTCCTCACTGACTATGATTTTGACGCGGCTGAACAGGGTCTCTTCGATAAACTCGATCAGGCCCTCAAACATCTTCGACTTACTGGGAAAGTGGCGATATAGCGCTGCTTCGGAAACGCCAACTTCGCGCGCTAGCCCGGCGGTGGTGATGCGACTACCAGGTTTGGCTTCAAGCATCTGGGCGAGAGCTTCCAGAATTTGCTGACGCCGTTGGGATTTTCTGGGGGGCATGGCATTCCACAGTTGATAGCGTGTCGGGCAATGCTAGCGATTACCTGCCATGCCTGCAATAAGCCCGGGTGCATTGAGAGTAGATTTTTGCTTCAGATAAAGGTTATTGGCGCTGATTTGTGATCAGTGTCCCTATTCCCTCGTTGGTGAAGGTCTCCAGCAAGACAGCGTGCGGTACCCTGCCATCGATTATGTGTGCACTTGCAACGCCGGATTTTACGGCGTCCAGAGCGCAACCAATCTTGGGTAACATGCCGCCCGTGATCGTACCGTCAGCGATCAAGCCGTCAACTTCTGCTGTGCTCAGGCCCGTGAGCACCTGCCCTTCCTTATTTAGCAGGCCCTCGACATTGGTTAATAACATGAGCTTTTCGGCCTGAAGAACCTGGGCCAGTTTGCCGGCAACAAGATCGGCATTGATGTTATAGCTGCGGCCTTCCGCGTCCGCCCCAATGGGGGCGATGACGGGAATAAAGTTGCTGTCCAGGATAACCCTGAGAACTTCCGTATCGATTTTGTCCACCTCTCCGACATGGCCGATATCGATAATTTCCGAGGCGTTCAGTTCGGCGCTGTATCGTGAGACGATCAGTTTGCGAGCCCGAATCAACTGGCCGTCCTTACCGGTGACACCTATGGCCTTGCCGCCGTTGCGGTTGATGGAAGTGACGATTTCCTTATTGACGCTGCCGCCAAGCACCATCTCAACAACGTCCATTGTCTGGGCGTCTGTTACGCGCATGCCGTTGACGAATTCCGTCTGAATATTGAGTTTTGCCAACAACGCACCAATTTGCGGGCCGCCACCGTGAACCACAACCGGATTCATTCCCACCAGCTTCATCAATACCACGTCCCGGGCGAAGCTCTCGTGAAGGTCCGCGTCCACCATGGCGTTGCCGCCAAATTTGACGACTATGGTTTTGCCGGTAAAGCGCTGGATATACGGCAGCGCTTCGGTAAGTACGTTGGCGATGTTAAGCGCCGATTCGCGATTGAGAGACATGTTATTAACCTGTTGTTTGCGCGCCGGGAGAAAAACCTAGAAATTGAGTTCCAGGCCGGGTTCGATCAGCGATATCTGGGCTCGAAACTCTGCTTTGATGGTTTCCAGTGATTCCTCGGTGTCGGCCTCGAAGCGCGCTGTCAGTGCGGGGCTGGTATTGGAGGCGCGAATCAGCCCCCAGCCGTCGGTAAAATCTACTCTGATACCATCCATGGTGTTGGTTTTGCCGGAGGAAAAGTCGCAACCGCGGATAATTTTCTCCATAAGTTCAAATTTGTCCTGCTCGGCTACCGGGATAAGGATTTCCGGCGTATTCACCGTGGCGGGGAATTCTCCGATGGTATCATCGAGCGTGTCGCCGTGGGTGCTGAGTATTTCGGCGAGTCTCGCCGCTGCATACATGCCGTCGTCAAACCCGTACCAGCGTTCGCCGAAGAACATATGTCCGGAAAACTCGCCACCGAGCAGGGCACCAGTTTCCGCCATTTTTTCCTTCATGAAGGCGTGACCTGTTTTCCATAATACTGGCCGCCCGCCGTAGCGAGTGATCAGTGTGGTCAGGTTGCGGCTGCATTTGACGTCGAATACAACATCTGCGCCAGGATTGCGTGACACCACATCCTTGGCGTAGATCATCAGTAGCACGTCGGAGCGTACAATCTGGCCGGTGGAGGTTACGACCGCCAGACGGTCGCCATCGCCATCGAAGGCAACACCGAAATCAGCCTCTTCCTTCTGTACTGCCGCGATCAGGTCTGCGAGGTTGTTTTCATCGCTGGTGTCGGGCGGGTGATGCGGGAAGTTGCCATCCACCTCGCAATACATGGGTACTACTTCGCAACCAAGATCCTCGAACAGCTGGGGCGCGATGCCCCCGGTGACGCCATTACCCGCGTCGATCACTATCTTGAGAGGTACCGCGATAGCAATGTCGCTCAGTACCTCGTCGACGTAGTCACCTACGACATTTTCGCGAATCATGCGGCCGCTGCCGCTGCTGTACTGGTCTTTGATCACCAAATCGTGTATTTCCTGAATACCACCAGCGGCGATGGTTTTCTGGTTCAGCACAATTTTCATCCCATTGTCGTCACCGGGGTTGTGGCTGCCGGTGACCATAATCCCCGACCCGCAGTTGAGGTGTCGGGTCGCAAAGTACATCAGGGGGGTGGGAACCAGCCCGATATCGATTACATCCCTGCCGCTTTCCATCAGGGCCCTGATAAGTGACGATTTTATGCGCGGGCTGGATTTTCTGCCGTCGCAGCCGATGATAATAGTCTGTTCGTCCATTTCCCCGGCAATAGTGCCAAGGGCTTTGCCGATGCGGGCAACCAGTTTGTCAGTTAACTCGGACTTCGCGTTGCCACGGATGTCGTAGGCGCGGAAGATATGACTGGGAAAGCCTTCTTCGCTGACTCTCTGTTGGCCTTTCGATTCACAGCTTTGTGAGAGATCCAGATCCAGATCCAGCCCGGCACCCTCGTCGTCGATGATACTGCCCTGCTGGAACATGGGGTTGGTCAGGTCAGAGCCTACGCCAGGCAGTATTTCCACCTTGGCCTGGGGTATATCCGACATAGAGCCAGTGCTACTTTGGCGCAATGTTCTCAGGGTGGCGCGGCGCAGTTGCTTGGCGATCGATACCAGGCCGGGCAAGCTTAACTCCAGTGGTGATTTTACATCAGCGGCGGATATAACCTTGTTTATCTGTGTATCCAGCTCCCGGGAGAACATTATGACGATGAAAACCACGGCTCCCAGGAATACGAGTACACAGAGGGCAAGTACCGAGAACAGCGGCGCCGGGCTGAGCATCAATTCGCTGACCAGCGTCCTGGAGGGAGTAAATGTCACCAGCCAGTTGCTTTCCGGGAGGTCGGCTGTATGGGTAAATTCGTCGGCATCTCCGCTACCCGCCATGGCGATGACATCCCTGCGTTCAAGCCCGGTAGAACTGACATACAGCTGTTCGAGGGCAAATCGCCCCACGCTGTTGTCTGTAGACTTGAGTGCATCGGAGAATAGCTGGTTATCGAGAGTGGCAATGACAACAGCCTGTTGACGGGTAATCCGGGGGTGCGTGACCAGTGCTGCCAGAGAAGTCATCCAGCGGCCTTCAAATTGGTAGGACTCTGGCTGTGTGGGCTCTCCGATCCCGGCTCGGCGCACCAGGTCAATCTCAATATGGTTGCGCAGACCCTGGCTGCCACCCTCGAAATCGGCCGTGCCCATTTCACCCATGGGAATGATGCGCAGGCTGATCACTTCAGGGAAAAAATCCAGCATTGCTTGTTCTACAAGAGCCAGGTCATCACTGGACTCGCTGGCAATTGCGGACATTGCCAGGGGAGACCGGGCAGCGCCCTCCATGCGCTTTATGATACGCCGCACGAAGTGGTGCACACTGGTGGCCTGCTGGGCTGCGAATGATCCGGCGACCCGGTCGATCTGTACAGCCTGTAATGTTGGCTCCCGCAGTGCGATCAGGTAGCTGAAACTGGCTGCGACCACTACCAGAGACACCAGCAGGGCGAGCGTGGCGATGCGATGGAGCGCATTACCCTTGGCTGCGATGCCCTGGGGATTGCTGGCGCTCAGTCGCCTTTTTCCCTGCTCCGCCGGGGTTTTCTTATCTTTTCGCTTCAGCATTATTCGTTGTGGTCCAGATTTATTGGGACAATGATATTACGCAGCGCTGGGTACTTAAATGCGCGTCTGGAATTAATTTCAATTGGACTGCCCGGTATCGCCGGCGCCGTGCTCCCGCGCAATCAGCTGGATGATTTGGCGTGCCATGGATCCTTTACCGGTCAGCGCGATAGCCTGTTCACCATCGGGCCAGAGTACGGTGGCCTCATTGTTGTCGCTGTTAAACCCTATGGAATTGTCTGACACATCATTGGCGACAATCATATTGAGTCGCTTACGGCTCAACTTACTTCTGGCGTGTGCCAGCAGGTCGTTGGTCTCCGCAGCGAACCCTACGGTGAAGGGGCGATATTCGCTGGCGGCAACGGTAGCGACAATATCCGGGTTGCGCACCAGCTGCAGGGTGATCTGTTCCGGCCCTTTTTTAATCTTCTGCTGTTCTATCGCGGCGGGGCGGTAATCGGCTACCGCAGCACAAGCAATGAAAATATCGCATTCGGGTAGCAGGGCAAGGCACTCCTCGAGCATATCGTTAGCGCTGACGACCTTGACCAGTCGGGCATGGTCCGGCACCGGCAAATTAACCGGGCCGCTGACCAGTGTGGTGCGGGCTCCGGCGTCCACAGCTGCTTGAGCCAGGGCATAGCCCATTTTTCCCGAGCTGCGATTGGAGATATAACGTACAGGATCGAGCGCCTCCACGGTTGGCCCGGCGGTAATGACTACCCGTTTTCCCGCCAGCAGGCCTGTCTCGAACAGGGCTGCTGCTGCCGCCGCGATCACTTCGGGTTGTGCCATGCGTCCCGGGCCGACATCACCGCAGGCCTGTTCGCCACTGGCCGGGCCCACCATGGAGTAACCCCGGGCGGTGAGGGTAGTGATATTGGCTGTGGTGGCCTTATCCCGCCACATTTGCTGGTTCATTGCCGGCGCCAGTAACACTGGCGCGGCAGTTGCCAGAGCCACTGTGGCGAGCAGATCATCTGCTCGACCGGCGGCGAGGCGTGCGAGAAGGTCCGCTGTAGCGGGCGCAATAAGCAGCAGGTCCGCCCAGCGGGCCAGCTCGATATGGCTCATACCCAGCTCTGCCTCGGTGTCCAGCAGTTCTGTGTGTACCGGGTTGCCGGACAGGGCCTGAAGGGTAAGCGGAGTAATAAATTCGCGAGCGCCGCGGGTCATGATCACGCGCACGGATGCGCCGATCTCCTGCAGTTGGCGTACCAGTTCAGCGGACTTATAGGCGGCGATTCCACCGCTGACCCCCACCAGAACATTGCGATTGAAAAGATGTGCCATTTACGGGCCCGAATAGGGAAAATAGTCAAAGGGAGTGGAAAGATACCACCCCATTAACGGATTTGACACAAGCCGGACCGTGGCTCAGGGAGGAGCACAATGGGTATTGCCCAATGGCAAGCTGAGGAGGGGCCGCGGGACAAGTTGCTGGAGCGTGGAGAGCAGGCGCTGTCGGACGCGGAATTGTTGGCAATTATGTTGCGCACGGGCTATCGCAATTGCAGTGCGCTGGAACTGGCGCGACAGCTACTGGAGGAGTTTGGCGGGCTGGCCGGCCTGATGCGGGTGGAACGTCCCCGACTGCTGGCGTGGCCCGGCGTGGGTGATGCCAAATATGCCCAGCTGCGCGCCGCTCTGGAGCTGGCGCGACGCCAGGCCTTGCAAGCAGTATGCTCTGGTGATGTTTTAACCAGTCCAGGGGAAACCCTGCGCTTTTTGCAGTACCATCTGGGTTCGCGCAGTCGCGAGGTGTTCTGTTGCATCTTTCTGGACAGCCAGCACCGGGTGTTGTGTTGCGAGGACTTGTTCTTCGGGACCCTGGATGGTGCTGCGGTCTATCCGCGAGAGGTTGCCACCCGCGCATTGCAGTACCGGGCCGCAGCGGTGATTTTTGCGCATAACCACCCCTCTGGCGTGGCCGAGCCCAGCAGCGCCGATCGGCGCATCACTGAACGCCTCAGTGCAGCGCTGGGCCTGCTGGATATCCGGGTACTGGACCACGTCATTGTCGGCCAGGGTCGGGAGTTTTCCTTTGCCCAGGAGGGGTTGCTGTAGTGGGTTGCCCACTACATCTTTCCCTTGATATGGCCAGGGTGTTCTGTTATAAAGTCGCGCTCTGCGCGGCAGGGGCTCCATTTTTGCGCCCTTCTGACCACATTAATGTATTTATTTCCCGCGTATTTTGGGAGCGAAAAGACCATGGCAAGAGTATGTCAGGTAACAGGCAAGCGTCCGGTTACTGGAAACAATGTATCACACGCAAAGAACCGCACCCGTCGGCGTTTTTTGCCCAACCTGCACAACCACCGGTTCTGGGTTGAGTCCGAGAAGCGTTTTGTCAGCCTGCGAGTCTCGAGCAAGGGCATGCGCATTATTGACAAGAACGGCATTGACCAGGTGTTGGGTGAGATGCGCGCCCGCGGTGAGAAGGTTTAAAGGAGAATACCGATGAGAGACAAGATCAGGATGAACTCGTCAGCTGGTACAGGCCACTTTTATACCACTGACAAGAACAAGCGTACCACTCCGGACAAACTGGAAATGAAAAAGTATGATCCGGTGGCGCGCAAGCATGTTGTGTATAAGGAAGGCAAAATCAAGTAATTGCCGCTTGCAGCGATACATATCTAAACCCCGGCTATAGCCGGGGTTTTTGTTTCAGTCCGTTCTGTTCCGCCTGTTAAGGTCAGCGCAGGCGGCAGCGGCCCTGGAGCCAGGTCGGGAAAATATGCCGGAACTTCCAGAAGTTGAAACCACCCGTCGGGGTGTCTCCCCTTATTGCTGTGGGGAGGTGGTAACTGAACTGGTGGTCCGTGAGCCTCGGCTGCGATGGCCGGTACCCGAGCAACTTCCGCTGCTGATGGCCGGCCAACAAATAGAGACAGTCGAACGCAGGGCAAAATATCTGCTGTTCAATATGGCCCCCGGGTCGCTGTTGGTACATCTGGGTATGTCCGGCTCGCTGCGAGTAGTCGGCCCGGGCCTATTGCCGGGGAAGCATGACCATATTGATATAAGGCTGCAATCGGGCTCGTGCCTGCGTTATCACGACCCGCGCCGATTTGGCAGTTTTCTTTGGCTGGAGCCGGGCGGCAAACATCCGCTGCTTGACCATCTTGGTCCGGAACCACTTTCGGGGGAATTTGACGGGGACCTGCTCTATCGTCTGTCCCGTGGGCGATCCGGCTCCGTCAAGAGCTTCATCATGGACGGAAAGGTGGTTGTGGGTGTTGGTAATATTTACGCTAACGAGGTGCTGTTTCTGGCGGGCATTCACCCCAAACGTCCCGCCGGGCGCATATCACGAGCGCGATATACACTGCTGGCTGACTGTATAAAGCAAGTGCTTACTTCGGCTATAGATCAGGGTGGCACTACGTTGCGAGATTTTGTCGGAGGTGATGGAAGGCCGGGTTACTTTGCCCAGCAACTGTTTGTCTATGGTCGAAACGGTGAGGCCTGCAAGCACTGTGGGGGCACTCTGAGAGAGATCCGGCTGGGCCAGCGATCTAGTGTTTTCTGCGTGACCTGTCAGCGCTGAAAAGGCTACACTGCCGGAAGTAGGGGAAAACGGGACCATAACCCGGGAGTTAATGATGAAAATAATACCGCGAGCCGGCCGTCTTACAACGGTCTTGTTAATCAGCTGCCTGCTGCTGCCCCAGACACTCTGGGCGCAGGATCCTGCAGCCATGGCCAGAGAGGGGGCTGTGGATGAAGATCCCAACGGCTTCGCCATGGTAGGGGATTTCTTCATAGCCAGGCCCATAGGTCTTGTGCTGACTGCGGGGGGCGCAGCTCTGTGGCTGGTCAGCCTGCCGTTTACGCTGCTGGCGGGTAACGCCAACGAGGCAGCAGATACCCTGATTCTGGGTCCCGGTGAACAGACTTTCATGCGCTGCCTGGGGTGCCGTCAATCGGGTTACACCTACTCCGACATCGAGCAGCATAAGAAGCGGCAAGCAGCTCAGGCGGACGACTAAGCCCGTTTCCATGTGTGGGCAGGAGTTAGTCCAGCAGACATAAGCTTTCCGGTCTTCCTCCTGTGTTAGCGAGTACCCTGCTCGCAGAGTGTATCTATGCGCGGGGGAACCGATCCTGTAACGCCTTGCTGACAGTCTCCGGCACGAAAGGGCTGATGTCGCCACCCAGCGCTGCAATTTCTCTCACCAGTGAGCTCGATATATAGGACAGGTGCTCCGACGGAGTCAGGAAGATGCTCTCGAACTCCGGGTACATGGCACGGTTCATGTTGGCGAGCTGAAATTCGTATTCGAAATCTGCAACTGCTCTTAATCCTCTCAGTACGCAGCCGGCGCCCTGGCTTTTGGCGAAATCAATCAGCAAATTGTTGAATCCCACAACCTCTACATTATCCAGGTGAGAGAGCGATACCTGGCACAATTCGATACGCTGCTCGAGGCTGAACACCGGTGTCTTTTTTTCGCTGTAAGCGATGGCGACCACCACCCTGTCAAACAGGCGAGATGCCCGCTCCGTCAGGTCGACATGGCCGTTGGTAATCGGGTCAAAGGTGCCCGGGTAAATGACAGAGTGGGTGCGCATGGGGGGCCTTGGGTGGCGACAGGGTCAGCGGATGGTAAACAATTTGCCCTGTGGGGACAACGTAACTCACTGCGGCCCCGTCATCGGGCCTGTCAATCGGTGTGCGCAGTTGCCGCGCTGTGTTCAAACAGGCGATAAGCCACTTCTCCAGCCACTTTGTCCCGGCGCAGTTGCCACTGTACAGGCACGGTCGGAGGCGGGTCCGCCGCCGCTGCTTCCAGATAGATCAATCCGTCTGTCGCCACCAACCCCGGGCTGTCCAAGGGGGCAAGAAGCGGAGCAATTAAACCCGCGTTGAAGGGGGGATCGGCAAACACGATGTCGTAGGGCCCCTGGGCGGTGTTGAGAAATGCCAGGGCGGTCATGGCGTGGCAGCGCGATTCTGTTGTTGCCTGCAGGGTTTGCAGGTGGCGTTCAATTTGCCCCAGAGCGGTTGTTGAGGTATCCACGAAATCGCAACTTAGCGCGCCTCTGGACAATGCCTCCAACCCCAGTGAACCGCTGCCAGCGAACAAGTCCAGGCAGCGGGCACCATTAATTACTGGCGCAAGCCAGTTGAAGAGCGTCTCCCGGACCCGATCTGGGGTGGGGCGCAGCCCCTTTGCCGGGGTGAAGCTGAGCTTGCGCCCACGCCACTGACCGCCAATGATGCGCACTGTGCTTTGTTTTGTTGGGCTGCTGCCGGATCTGGCCATTTCGTCGCTTCGGGCAAGGGTGGTAGGATAGTGTTTTTTTCGCGGGCGCTCGTCCGCCTGCCGCTACTTTATCACGACAGTTATGAAATTTTTCAAACGCAAAAAAGAGGCGGATCAACAACCCGCTTCGCCTGAAATCGTGCAGCCGGACACCCCGGCTGATACTGGTGTTGTGCCAGTGCCCGACAGGAATACCGGGGATCTCCCGAAGCTTGAAACCGAACCCGCCGCCGAAACATCGGCACCTGACGACGGTGACAATGAGGGCGGGGCGAGTGAGCCGGGTTTTTTCTCACGCCTGCGACGGGGGCTTGGGCGCACCAGCGAGAACCTGGTGCAGGGCATGGGAACCCTGTTTCTCGGGCGCAAGGAAATCGATGAAGACCTGCTGGAGGAACTGGAGTCGCGGCTGCTGCTGGCGGATGTTGGTGTAGATGCTACCCGGGACATTATCGGCCACCTGACAGAGCGGGTTTCGCGCAAGGAGCTGACACATGCAGAGGGCTTGCAGGCCGCTCTGCGAGATGAGCTGTTGGATTTGCTCAAACCCTGCGAGCAAAATTTTGACCTGACTGCCGGAAAACCGTTCGTCATTCTGATGGTAGGGGTAAATGGAGTGGGTAAAACCACCACTATCGGCAAGCTGGCCAAGCGCTATATGGCTGAAGGCCGCTCGGTAATGCTGGCAGCTGGAGACACGTTTCGCGCCGCAGCGGTTGAGCAGTTGCAGGTGTGGGGCGATCGCAACGGGGTGCCGGTAATTGCACAGCATACCGGGGCGGACAGTGCCTCGGTATTGTTTGATGCATTGCAGGCGGCCAAAGCGCGTGAAGTGGATGTGTTAATCGCTGACACGGCCGGCCGACTGCACAATAAAGATAATCTTATGGAAGAGCTGAAGAAAGTAGTGCGGGTGATGAGCAAGCTGGACCCCGATGCCCCTCACGAGGTGATGCTTGTGCTGGATGCAGGCACCGGCCAGAACGCACTGTCCCAGGCGGCCCATTTCCAGCAGTGGGTTGGTGTCACCGGGATCAGCCTCACCAAGCTGGACGGTACCGCCAAGGGGGGTGTCATTTTTGCTATCGCCAAAAAGTTGGGCCTGCCTATTCGCTACATTGGTGTTGGTGAAGCCGTGGACGATTTACGGCCCTTTCAGGCCCAGGATTTTATCGATGCCCTTTTTGCCGGGGACGATGCCGCTGCATGATCAGTTTCGACCGTGTCAGCAAACGCTACGACGAGGGTCACGACGCCCTCAGGGAAGTGAGTGTAGACATAGGCAGCGATGAACTGGTGTTTATCACTGGTCACTCCGGGGCCGGCAAAACGACGTTGTTGCGCATGATCATGCTGATGGAGCGCCCCACCCGTGGCCAGGTAGTTGTCGATGGGCGGGATCTTGCATCTATTGGTCCGCGTGGCATACCCAGGCACCGGCGCAATATTGGGGTCGTTTTTCAGAATCACCGTCTGTTGCTGGACAGAACGGTGTTTGACAATGTTGCGCTGCCCCTGGTTATCGCCGGCTGCGATTATCGCGAGGTGGGCCGGCGGGTACGGGCTGCGCTCGACAAAGTGGGGCTTCTGGCGCGCGAGCGCGCGATGCCGGTGACCCTGTCAGGTGGCGAGCAGCAGCGGGTGGGTATAGCCCGGGCGGTGGTTGGCCGGCCCGGGATACTACTGGCTGATGAGCCCACAGGTAATCTTGACCCGGCTCTGTCTGCGGAAATCATGCAGCTGTTTGAGGAGTTTAATCAGGTCGGGGTTACCGTTCTTATTGCCAGCCACGATCTGGCTTTAATCTCCCGTCTTCACCACCGCATTATCACTCTGCGCGAGGGTCGCCTGGTGGCGGGAAGCAAGGTTTGATCCGGGGTCGCAAACGGGCCCGGGCAGTGCCGGCCGCGCGCAGGGATGGCGCCAGTCAGAGTCGCACAGGTCTCTGGGACCGGCTTCTTGCGTGGCTGCGCCACCACCGTTTGTCTGCTGCAGACAGTATGACACGGGTTATGGACAACCCACTCTCCAGCGTCATGACCTGGCTGGTGATCGGGATTGCGTTGGCACTACCCACCGGACTGGATATTGCACTGGAAAATGTTAGCCAGCTGGGTGCCAGCTGGGACAGCCCGGCACAGATTTCGCTATTCCTGCAGGATGGAATAAGTGATGACCGAGCCGGGGAACTACAGGCGGAACTGGCTGCCAGGGGAGATGTCGCGGAAGCGCGGTTCGTCTCGCGGAGCGAGGCATTGGATGAGTTCCGTACACTCTCCGGGTTTGCCGATGTGCTGGACAGCCTCGAGAACAACCCGTTGCCTCACCTCATACTGGTGTCTCCCACGGATAGCGGCCAGCAGTCTGCTGCTATTGCCCTGCGCGGCCAGCTGCAGGAACACCCCGATGTGGCCCAGGCTGTGCTGGATATGGAGTGGCTACAAAAGCTTAATGGTCTGATGGAGCTTGGCCGTCGTCTGGTGCTGGCAGTGGGGGGCTTGCTGGTGTTGGGCGTGTTGTTGATTCTGGGCAACACCATTCGGTTGGCTATTGAGAGCCGCCGCGAGGAGATTGTAATTGTAAAGCTGGTGGGCGGAAGCAATGCTTTTGTGCGCCGCCCTTTCCTGTATACCGGTTTGTGGTACGGCGTGGGGGGGGGGCTGTTCGCCGCTTTGCTGGTGGCCGTATCGCTCTGGTTTCTCGCCTGGCCCGTGAGCGAGCTTGCCCAGTTCTACCAGAGCGAATTCCGTCTGGCGGGCCTCAGCATCATGGGGGGCCTGAATCTCATTATTCTCGGCGGTCTGCTGGGTCTGGCGGGGGCCTGGCTGGCCGTAACTCGCCACCTGGTAGACATCCAGCCACGCTAGGTAAGACCGGTGATCCACGGAACCGCAAAAAGCCGTAAAACAGGATAGTAGATTGATTTTAAAGAATATTTTTTCTTCCGGGTAGGGTTGTGGGGAACTTTTCCGGAATTAGCACTCTAATATAAAGAGTGCTAAAATGACTCGGCTAACATGGAGGGACACGTATGAGCAAAAGTCTGCAACCTGTTGACCAGATGGTACCCGGTGCCAATCTGCCGGCATACATTCAGGCGGTCAGCAGCATTCCGATACTGACTGCGGACCGTGAGAGCGAGCTGGCGGAGGATTTGTATTTTAATGACAATCTCGCGGCGGCGCGGGAACTGGTTATGTCTCACCTGCGTTTTGTAGTGCACATCGCCCGCAGTTATTCCGGTTACGGGCTTGCTGAAGCTGACCTCATTCAGGAGGGCAATGTTGGCCTGATGAAAGCGGTGAAGCGCTTCAACCCTGAGAAGGGTGTGCGTCTGGTATCGTTTGCGGTGCATTGGATCAAGGCCGAGATGCACGAATACATTCTGCGCAACTGGCGCATAGTCAAAGTGGCCACCACCAAGGCGCAACGAAAGTTATTCTTCAATTTGCGTAGTGCAAAGAAAAACCTGGCATGGTTGAGTGCGGACGAGGCGAAAGCGGTCGCGGATGAGCTCGGTGTGGATGTGAAGGAAGTGCACCGCATGGAGGGCCGACTTAGCAGCCGGGATATGGCGTTTGACGCGCCGTTGAATGCCGATGATGAAAGTGGCTGGCAAGCACCACAGTTTTTCCTCGAGGACCACAGCGCCGACCCAGCGCAGGAAGCGGAAGCGAGCGACTGGCAGCAGAGCAGCGAAGACCGTTTGCATGCCGCCATGGCTGACCTTGACGAGCGCAGTCGTGATATTCTTGCCCAACGCTGGTTGGCGGAGGAGAAGTCCACCCTGCACGACCTGGCCGGCCAGTACAACGTGTCTGCCGAGCGTATCAGGCAACTCGAGCAAAGTGCGATGAAGAAACTGCGGACAGCGATGGCGGCCTGACCCCTCCCCCGTCAGTATGGCGAAAATGTTTATCACCCTCGCTTCGCTCAGCGGCATGCTGGCGGTAGCTCTTGGTGCTTTTGGCGCCCATGCACTCAAAAGCCGGCTGGACGACTACGCCATGGGCGTGTTCCAGACGGCGGTGCAATACCATTTCTACCACAGCCTTGCGTTGCTGGCGGTGGGGGTTATTGCCCTCAGTCACCCCCAGGCAGCCCTGCTGCGCAGCAGTGGTTGGTTGTTCGCCCTGGGTATTGTGGTGTTTTCCGGTAGTCTCTACCTGTTGAGTTTCAGTGGGCTGCGCTGGTTGGGCGCTGTGACGCCGATTGGCGGGTTGGCATTCATAGCGGGCTGGGCCTGTCTGGCCGCCGCCAGCTGGAAGTTAGTGCAGTGATCTGCGATTTCTGAATGTACCGCGACGGCCCGGGAATAAATCGTGACGGAACCTGATAAGCGCCGGCAGATACGCAGCTACGTCCTGCGCGCCGGGCGCATGACTCCAGGTCAGCAGCGCGGCTTCGACGAGAACTGGGAGCGTTGGGGTCTGCAGCACGCTGATGGCCAGCTGGATTTCGACGCAATTTTTGGCAGGGCCGGCCCCCGTGTGCTGGAAATTGGATTTGGTATGGGCCAGTCGCTGGTCACCATGGCCGCAGCCTCCCCCGCGACTAATTTCACCGGTATTGAAGTGCATCGCCCCGGTGTTGGCAAGCTGTTACACAGTATGGCGGAGCAGAGTGTGGACAACATCCGCTGCTACTGCCACGACGCGGTGGAAATATTGCGGGACTGCATACCACCGAGCTCACTGGATACCGTGCAGATATTCTTTCCCGACCCCTGGCATAAAAAGAAACATAACAAGAGGCGCCTGATTCAGGCACCGCTGGTGGCTCAACTGGTTTCACGCGTGAAAGAGGGGGGCATACTGCACCTGGCCACCGACTGGGAAAATTACGCGGAGCAGATGATGGCGGTACTTTCAGCCGAGTCGGGACTTCGCAACGAAAGTGGTGAAGGTGAGTTTGCGCCTCGACCAGAACATCGCCCACTGACCAAATTCGAACGCCGGGGCGAACGACTGGGGCATGGAGTGTGGGACCTGATTTTCCGGCGCGTATAAAGAGAAGAAGTACCCAGGCTGGCCTATGCATCAGGGAAGAACCCCGCTACTACTGTATCCAGGAAACGTCGACCCAGCTCACTGGCCTTTATCTGTTGGTCGTCGATATCCAGCAGCCCCTCACTGTGGAATCGCCGCAGTGTGGCATCCAGCACCGAGGCATCCTGACCGGTTCTGGCGGTGAATTGCTCCCGGTTGAAGCCGTCATTGAGCCGCAGTGCGTTAAGCATAAACTCGCCGCGGATATCGGTGGGCTGTAACAGGTTACGGCTGGCGGTAAAGCCGCCATCCTGCGCCGCCATGTATGTCTCAGGTTGGCGGGTTTTGGCATAGCGCTCAATTCGCCCATCGCGGTAACTTATCTTGCCATGGGCGCCCGCCCCGATACCGAGGTAGTCACCGAAAGACCAGTAATTCAGATTGTGCCGGCAGCGGAGGTTTGCGGCACTGTACGCTGAAACCTCGTACTGTATGAAACCGGCTCCAGCCAGTATTGCCTCGCCGATCTGCTGAATATCCGCCAGCTCATCTTCCACGGGAAGCAGCGGTGGGTGCTTGTGGAATAGCGTATTGGGTTCGATGGTCAACTGATACCAGGACAAGTGCGAGGGCTTCAAGGCCAGAGCTGTACGCAAATCCGTTTCTGCAGCGCTAGCGGACTGTCCGGGCAGGCCATGCATAAGGTCTATATTGAGATTATCGAACCCGGCTGCGCGGGCGTATTCAATGGCGACCTGCGCCTGGTCGCTATTGTGAATCCGGCCCAGCGCCTGCAGGCATTGATCGTCGAAGCTCTGTATTCCCAGCGACAGGCGGTTGATCCCGGCAGCCCTGAAGGCCTCGAATTTGCCTGCCTCTGCACTGCCGGGGTTGGCCTCCATAGTGGCTTCAAGTACCGGGGAGAGATTGAGCAGCGATCCAACACCGGTGAGCAGGCGCCCGATTTCGCCAGCCGAAAACAGACTGGGGGTGCCGCCGCCTATGAACACAGTCTCGATGGTTCGGCCCTGGGCGAGGGCCAGGTCACCCTCCAGGTCTCGCAGCAGGGCATCCACATAATCTGCCTCCGGGAGAACCCGGATTTCGTGGGAGTTAAAGTCGCAGTAAGGGCACTTTTTCTCGCACCAGGGCAGGTGTATATACAGGCTCAGTGGCAGTGGCTGCATCAGCGCTGGCGCAGTGCCTCAAGCAGCAGGGCGCTGGCCCGGGCCCTGTGGCTGATGCGGTTTTTGACCTCCCTGGGTAATTCCGCGGAGCTGCACTGGTATTCGGGTACGTAGAACAAAGGGTCGTAACCAAAACCATGTTCACCCCGTGCGGACTCCAGAATACGCCCTTCCCAGCTCGCCTGGCAGACTATTGGCACAGGATCCAGTGCGTGCCGCAGAAAAACCAGCGCACAGTGAAAACGTGCACCTCGCTGCTCCTCGGGTACCCCGGCAAGCGCGGACAGCAGCTTTATATTATTACCGGCATCCCCCTCGCCGGAATAGCGGGCAGAGTAGATACCCGGCGCTCCTTTCAGGTAATCCACTGCCAGCCCGGAATCATCGGCGATCGCCGGCAATCCACTACAACGGGCTGCCGCCCGGGCCTTTAGAATGGCATTTTCAACAAAGCACAGTCCGATCTCCTCAACTTCGGGAACGCGGAATTCTGCCTGTGAAACCAGGTTTACGCCCAGCGGCTTGAGTATCCCTGCCAGCTCTCGCAGCTTGCTTTTGTTACCGCTGGCAAGTACCACAGTGCTGTTTGGAGTGTCGCTACTCATTGGTCTACGTAAAGCTGGTGTTTGAACTTGAAGGTGTAGGTTTCGTCCGCGCCCTCGGGACGAAAATCCACTTCAAAAAAACGCCATTCTTCATTGATAAACTTGAATTCCGCGATGTAGTAAACGGCCTTGCCCTCGCGGATTTCCAGAAAGTCCAGAGTCTGGTTCTGGATCAGATCCCAGGTGCGGCCCTGAAGTTGCATGTTGAGGGTCTCGCCGGGCGGGGCCATTTCTTCGCGCACGGCCAGTGTCAGTATGGCGCGCTTTTTGCCCCGGACAATTGCGTAGGTAGCCGCTACCTCCGGTGCCAGGAAGGTGGAATTGACCACGCTGTAGTGGAATTCATAGGGGCCGAATATTTCCGATTGTTGAGCCTGGGCACCACCTGCGCAGAGCATTGCGATTAGTAGCTGGAGGACTCTGGTGGCTGCCATCATATCAGCGGGTAATGTGGTAAATCGCAGTGGTGGCGAACAAATTGGGCCAGGCGCTGGCCAACAGCGGTTGGCGCTCTGTCTGGCCGACGACATCCCGAGCGAGGATACGAATGTTTTTTTCTTCACAGAGCGCTTCAAAATCATTCACCGTACAGAAATGTATGTTGGGCGTGTCATACCAGTTATAGGGCATGAACCGGGACACGGGCATGCGACCCCGGGTGCCAAGATACAGCCGGCAGCGCCAGTGGCCAAAATTGGGGAAAGTGACAATGCACTCGCGGCCGATGCGCAGCATCTCGTCCAGCACGCGGTCCGGGAAGTGCACGGCCTGCAAGGCGTGGGCCATTACCACCGTGTCAAAACTCTGGTCGGGAAAGTTGTCGAGGCCCTTATCCATATTCTGTTCGACAATGTTGAGACCTCTTGCGACGGCTTCGGTAATTTCCTGCTCGCCGATTTCTATACCGGTGCCGCGTACCTGCCGCTGATCCCGCAACAACTGAAGGAATTCACCATCGCCGCAGCCCAGGTCAAGCACCCGGGAGCCGGGAGCGATCCAGCGCTGGATATGGGCGAGATCGAGGCGCATCAGGGCGCTACTCCCACGCGGCGCATATACGCCGAAAACAGTTTCATGTAACGCGGTATCGGCAGGAGAAAGGCGTCGTGGCCCTCGTCGGCGTCAATCTCGGCATAGGTTACGGGACGATCTGCTGCGATCAGGGCATCCACTATTTCCCGGGAGCGTTCGGGGGAAAAACGCCAATCGGTGGAAAAGGAAATCACCAGGAATCCGCAGCTCGCGTGGCGAAATGCCGCCACAGCATCGTTGCCATATTCCCTGGCCAGGTCGAAATAGTCCAGGGCGCGCGTCATCAGCATATAGGTGTTGGCGTCAAAGTTGCCTGAGAACTGGCTGCCCTGGTAACGCAGGTAGCTCTGTACCTGAAACTCCACGTTTTCATCGTTGCCTTGCTCCAAACTGCCGGAGCGCAAGTCGCGACCAAATTTGTTGGCCATCGCGTGGTCCGAAAGGTAAGTGATATGCCCGACCATGCGCGCCAGCGCAAGGCCTTGTGCCGGTAGCGTGCCCTGCTCGAGATAATGGCCATCGGCAAAGGCCGGATCCGACAAAATGGCCTGCCGGGCCACTTCGTTAAAGGCGAGATTCTGGGCGCTTAATTTCATGGCAGCGGCAATTACCACACAGTGTTTGATACGCTCGGGATACTCCAGTGACCAACGCATAGCCTGCATGCCACCCAGACTGCCACCGATTACTGCCGCCCAGCAGTCAATGCCAAGGTAGTCCGCCAGGCGAGCCTGGCTGTTCACCCAGTCTCTAGCCCGCAACGGTGGGAAATCCGGCCCCCATACCTCCCCTGTTTCGGGATTGATAGAGCTGGGACCGGTGGAGCCGTGACAGCCGCCCAGGTTGTTGAGGCTGACAACATAAAATCGAGTGGTATCGATGGGTTTCCCCGGACCAATGCACTCATCCCACCAGCCGGGCTTCTTATCCGCCGTGCTGTGGTAGCCGGCGGCGTGGTGGTTGCCACTCAGTGCGTGGCAAATCAATACCGCGTTGCTGCGCTCCTCGTTCAGAACGCCGTAGGTTTCATACACCAGTTCATAGGCCGGCAGCGCGCGCCCGCACGCCAATGGCAGCGACTCATCGAATCGTGCAATGGCGGGTTGGACCAGCCCCACCGAGTGCTCATTTCCAGCCTGGGTCACGGTCAGCTCAGCCAGGGGGCGAGACCCAGTACGCCGGCCGCCGCTGCCATGTGGCTCAGGGCGATCTGGAGAATATTGATCAGTATAAAAACCAGGATGGGGGAAAAATCCAGCCCGCCCATAGATGGCAGTACCTTGCGAAAGGGCGCCATAACGGGCTCAGTGATCTGGTACAGCAGATAAATAGCCGGATGGCGACTGCCCGGCGCCACCCAGCTCAGGATGATCATTGCCAGCAGGGCGAAGAAATAGATGTTGACCAGCAAAGCCACGACACCCAATACGCCACCGAGTAGCAAAATACTGATTGGCGGAAAACCGCCAAGCTTTATAAAGACCAGTGCGGCAATGGAGGCGACCTGCAGGAGAAAAGCCAGTAACAGTGACGCTACGTCAATGCCAGCGAGCGCAGGCACCACACGGCGCAACGGGATCACCAGGGGGTTGGTTACCTTGACCAGAAACTGGCAGATCGGGTTGTAAAAATCCGCCCGCACCACTTGCAGCAGAAATCGCAGCAACATGGTAATCAGGTAGAGACTGAGAAACGTCTGTACCACGTAAGCAAAGATATCGTTAATCGCGCCCATGAATCACTTCTCCCAGCGGGCCTCTTAACCCAGTTCCCTGGCCATTTCGGCGGCCCGGTCTGCCGCGGCGTTGATAGCCTGCGCAACAAGCTTGCGCAAGCCGTTGCTCTCAAAGTTTTCCACTGCCCGTTCGGTGGTTCCGCCCGGGCTGGTAACCCGCCGCCGCAACTCAACCAGGCCAGCCTTGTCTTCCAGCGCCATGCGGGTGGAGCCCAGCCCGGTTTGCAGCGTCATGGCTGTTGCCGTCTCGCGGTCCAGGCCCAGTTCGCAGGCTGCGTCGATCATCGCCTCCATGAACAGAAAAAAGTAGGCGGGACCGCTCCCCGACAGGGCCGTGATGGCATCCAGTGCCGTTTCATCCGGCACCCAGCAGGTAATTCCCACCGCCCCAAGTATCTCCTCGGCATAGCGGCGTTGTTGTTGCGAGGCTCCAGAGTTGGCGAATAAAGCGCTGGCACCGCAGCCCAGAAGTGCCGGGGTATTCGGCATGCATCGCACTATTGCGGCCTCGGGGCCGAGCCTGGCCTGCAT
Organism: uncultured Haliea sp.; assembly: GCA_963977275.1. Taxonomy (GTDB): domain Bacteria; phylum Pseudomonadota; class Gammaproteobacteria; order Pseudomonadales; family Halieaceae; genus JARRPM01. The sequence continues at coordinate 181,866 of CAXBNX010000001.1, forward strand.
ACTGGCAATGGTGATGCCGGCGGCAATGGAAACCACCACCGCGCGCCTTTTGCGTACCGCCCGGGCGATGCTGTTGGTCGCTTCGGCCATTACCTGTGGTTTAACCGCCAGAATGACGACATCGGCCTCGGCGACGGCGGTGGCATTGTCAGCGCACACATTGACTGCGGCGATCTCCTGCAACCGCTGCAAGCTTGCGGGAAACGGGTCGGCGGCGCTAATCAGGCTCGCAGGGTGGCCGCTCTCTACAAGGCCGCCGATGATACTGCTTGCCATGTTGCCGGCGCCAATAAACGCTATATGGGGTGTGTTCAAAAAACGGCCTGTCTGGTAAATGAAGCAGGAAAAACAAGTTAGCCAGTATACACGGCGCATTCCGCGAAAATCACCTGTTACGGCTGCCGAATATACCCGTGCCGACTCGCAATATCGTCGAGCCTTCCGCGATGGCAGCTTCGAGGTCATTGGACATGCCCATTGATAGCGTGTCCATACCCGGGGCGATAAGCGCCATTTCTTCGAGCACATGCCTCAGCTCTGCAAAGGCCGAGCGCTGTTCCAGGGGATCGTTGCTGGCTGCGGGTATGGCCATCAGGCCCCGCAATTGCAGGCGCGGCAAAACCATCACTTGTCGAACCAACTGCGGCAGTGCATCAAGGCTGACACCGGACTTGCTGGCCTCGCCTGAAATGTTTACCTGCAGGCAGAGCTGCAGGTCTGGGAGGTTACCGGGGCGATGGTCGCTGAGGCGACGAGCAATTTTCTCCCGATCCACACTGTGAACCCAGTCAAAGTTTTCGGCGATAGCGCGGGTCTTGTTTGACTGGATAGGGCCAATGAAGTGCCATACCAGAGGCAGCGATTTGAGCTCGACTATTTTAGCCAGTGCCTCCTGCAGATAGCTCTCGCCGAACTCTCGCAGCCCGCACTCATAGGCGGTCTGAATAGCCTCGCAGGAGTGATTTTTGCTCACAGCGAGCACCAGAATATCCCCAGTTACTCGCTGGCTTTTTTCTGCGCCCAGTCGTACTCTCTCAAGTAGCTTTGTTATATTGCCTGAAAGTCGTCGTTCATCCATGGGGCGAATGGTAGCTGATTAGGGCTATAGCGGGCGACAGCAAAATAAAAGACCGGGGCAATCCACTCTTGGCGCATGGAAATAGCGGCCGCGGAAAAATCGGCCAGGGGCGCCGATAGCACAGGGGAGCACGCAGGGGAGTATATGGACATAACAGAACTTTTGGCGTTCAGCGCCAAGCAGGGCGCATCCGACTTACACCTGTCGGCGGGCTTGCCACCCATGATTCGGGTGGATGGAGACATTCGTCGTATCAACCTGCCGCCCATGGACCACAAGCAGGTTCATGAGCTGATTTACGACATCATGAACGACAAACAGCGCAAGGACTATGAGGAATTTCTGGAAACAGATTTCTCCTTCGAGGTCCCCGGCGTGGCTCGCTTCCGTGTGAATGCATTCAACCAGAACCGGGGCGCAGGTGGCGTATTCCGTACCATTCCCTCGAAAGTTCTCTCCATGGAAGATCTGGGCATGGGCCAGGTGTTTCGCGATATATCGATGATGCCCAGGGGACTGGTATTGGTTACCGGGCCCACGGGTTCGGGTAAATCCACCACACTCGCTGCCATGATGGACTACATCAATGACAATAAATACGAACACGTTCTCACGATTGAAGACCCCATAGAATTCGTGCACGAGAGCAAGAAGTGCCTGATTAACCAGCGTGAGGTGCACCGGGATACTCTGGGCTTCTCGGAAGCGCTGCGGTCAGCCCTGCGGGAAGATCCCGACATTATTCTTGTAGGCGAACTGCGCGACCTCGAAACGATTCGCCTGGCACTGACCGCTGCGGAGACCGGCCACCTGGTATTTGGCACGCTGCACACTACTTCAGCAGCCAAAACCATTGACCGTGTAGTCGATGTGTTTCCGGCCTCCGAGAAGGCGATGGTGCGCTCCATGCTTTCTGAGTCATTGCAGGCGGTGGTGTCCCAGACGCTACTCAAACGCGCCACCGGTGGCCGGGTGGCGGCGCACGAGATCATGCGTGGCACGTCGGCGATCCGCAACCTGATTCGCGAAGACAAGGTCGCGCAAATGTACTCTGCCATCCAGACCGGCAGTGCGCTGGGTATGCAAACCATGGATCAGTGCTTGCACGAGATGGTCGAAAAACGTGTTATCACCAGGGATGTGGCGCGCGAAAAAGCGCGTATGCCAGACAACTTCTAGGCCCGCGGCAACAAGAGGGAGCAAGCCAACATGAATATTGAGTTTTTGCTGAAGCGCGTTGTCGAGGACGCGGCCTCTGATGGGTTCATCTCCGCGGGAGCACCGCCCAGTATCAAGGTTGACGGAAAAATTTTTCCGATAAACGACCTCCCGATTACGGAAGAGGAGGCCAGAGGGCTGGTGCTGTCCACCATGCGAGAGGACCAGAAAGAAACCTTCCTGAAACACCACGAGTGCAACTATGCGCTTGATTATGAGGGGCTGGGCCGTTTTCGGGCCAGTGCCTTTGTTCAGCGCGGCAACTGTGGGCTTGTTGTGCGCCGCATCAATACCGATATTCCGACCATCGATGAATTGGGTTTGCCGCCTATCATCAAGGAATTGGCCATGATCAAGCGTGGACTGGTCATATTTGTGGGTGCGACAGGAACCGGTAAATCAACTTCACTGGCAGCCATGGTGGGCTACCGCAACCAGAACAGCCACGGTCACATCATCAGTATTGAAGACCCTATCGAATATCTCCACGACCACGGCAACTGTATTGTGACCCAGCGGGAAGTCGGCATGGACACGGAGTCTTTCGATGTTGCGCTGAAAAACACCCTGCGTCAGGCGCCCGACGTGATTATGATCGGTGAGGTGCGCTCAGCCGAGACTATGGCCCAGGCCCTGACCTTTGCGGAAACGGGCCACCTCTGCCTCTGCACGCTACACGCCAACAATGCCAACCAGGCACTGGATCGCATTCAGAGCTTTTTTCCGGCGGAACTGCACAACCAGGTCTGGATGGACCTGTCCCTCAACCTGAAATCGATGGTGGCGCAGCAACTGCTTCCGCGCAAGGATGGCAAGGGCCGGGCACCCGTGGTGGAGGTACTGTTGAACTCGCCGCTGGTGGCGGATTATATCCGCAAGGGAGAAGTGCACCTGATCAAGGACCTGATGGCGAAGTCCACCGAGTTGGGGATGCAGACTCTGGATCAGTCACTCGTCGCTGCTTTTAAGGCGGGTATTATCGGCAAAGAGGACGCTTTGCGTTATGCCGATTCCTCCAACGACGTGCGCCTGCAGCTTAAAATGTTTGAAAAGACTCTACCCGGCAGCGCCAGTTCTGGCGGCGAGGAATTGGGTCTCTCTTACGATAAAGCTAACGCAGGCAAGTTCGTACGGCGTTAGCGCTCTTCCATCTCTGCCAACCAGGTCTGCAAGACAAGTTCAGCGGCCTGGCTGTCGATAGGTTCTCGTTTATAATCGCCCTTGTGACCCCGTTCCCGACTGATCTGTTTTGCCTCGAAGCTGGTCAATCTTTCATCCGTCATGTCTACCGGCAAACCCAGCCTGCCATGCAGGCGGCGCCCGAATTTGCGTGCCCGCTGACATAGCTCACTCTCAGTTCCGTCCATATTGAGTGGATCACCTACCACCAGTATGTCGGGCTTCCATTCGGTGACGAGTTGGGTCAACATTTGCCAGTCGGGAACGCCGTCATTTGCCTTGATAACAGCGAGGGGCTGGGTTGAACACAGCAGGCTGTTCCCCACGGCAACACCTATCTGGCGCATGCCATAGTCGAAGGCCATTATTGTGCGGGCTTTGGCGGTCATGGCGGAGTGATCAGGCGTGTCCCGCCTCACCGGAAATCAGGTTCATGTCTATACCCAGCAGCGCTGCCGCCGCGCCCTGCCGCAGATGCGGTGCCGTGTTGAAGATGATGTCGCCGTTGGCAGGCAGGGTGAGCCAGCTGTTGTCGCTGAGCTCCTGCTCCAGCTGGCCCGCGGCCCAGCCGGCGTAACCCAGCGCGATCAGGTGATCACTAGGCCCTTCATTTTTGGCGATGGCGCGGAGAATATCGCAGGAGGTTGTCAGAGTAATGTCAGGCGTGACCTTCAAGCTTGCCTCCCAACTTTTCGGGCTATTGCGATGGAGTACAAAGCCGTGGTCTATCTGCACCGGCCCCCCCGCCATCACCGCAATTTCAGAGAAGTCCCGGTCGCTTGTAATGTCCAGGTGTTCAAAGATTTCTGCCACCGACAAGTCCAGTGGCTGGTTGATCACAATCCCCATGGCGCCGCTTTCACCGTGTTCACAGATATAGGTAATACTCTGCGAAAAAATGCCTTCGGACAATCCGGGCATGGCCAGTAGAAAGTGGTCGCGCAGGCAGTCGCTGCTTTTGGCTGTACTGACGGAAAATCTGCCGGACATACGCTAAAAATCTCCTCCCGGGAACGTTTGGCTGGTGGCCATCGGAACCCTTAACATTATCTTGAGCTTAGCCCTTTATCGCCATAAGTCCATGTGCGTATGATCTCGAGCTTGTCCGTGGTGGCTCTCAACTCGGCGGGAAATGGCGCATAAGGCGCCGCCATACGCACCGTCTTTACCGCTGCTTCATCAAGCACCGCATAACCCGAGCTGGACAGCACCCTGATGTCCTCCAGGCTGCCATCGGCACGGATAACCGCAAGCAGCCGCAGGCTGCCGTACAAGCCGTAGCGCACAGAGGCCTCGGGATAATACTTGTTGCCAACCGCTTCCGCCCGTCGCTGCCAGTCCAGCAGATAGGCTGCATCCACCGATTGCCTGGCCGAGACCGAGGTCAGGCGCCGTACTCTCGGCATGTCGGCGTAGTTGCGGCTCTCCCGGTCCAGCTCTGCTTCGAGGTTCGCCAGCTCGCGTGTCAACTTGTCCACTGCGGGATTGATCCCCGGCAGCGGCTGTAGTTCCTCTTCCAGTTGCTCTACAGCGACGGCACGCCGGGTCGCTGCGGCGGTGGTGAGCGCATCTCTTTGCGACTCGCTGGCGGCCTGCCGGGCTTGCAGGAGGGCCTGTTGCCCGGGATCGCCTTCGTTGGAAAGTTCGTTGTTGGGGCGGCTGAGCTGAGCGAGCTCTGCCTCCTCTGTACTACCGTCTTGATTGGTTTGCGCAATGTGCCGGGATTCGTCCGGCGCTTTGTCGCTGGGCCGGCCAGCCAGGGTCACTTCGATCTGGGGAGTCTGGTATTCGCCGGAACCTGACTCGAAAGAGATACTGGCCAGCAGCGCTATATGCAGTGCGATGGCCAGTAGCACGGCATTGCGCAATCTGCGGTGTTTTGAGTAGCCCGCTTCAAGATAGTACATGCTGTCAGTGTATCCGCCCGGGCTGTTGTTGGTCAGCGACTTTTGCCCGAAACCTGCAAAATACAGTCCATCAACTGGCCGCCGATGTCCAGTTCGTAACCGTTGTCGAGTTCGCGTATACAGGTCGGGCTGGTGACGTTAATTTCGGTCAGGTAATCACCAATAATATCCAGCCCCACGAACAGCAGGCCCTTTTCGCGCAGGGTGGGTGCTACCTGTTCGACAATCCAGCGATCCCGGTCGGTCAGGGGCTGGGGTCGACCAGTGCCGCCAGCGGCCAGGTTGCCGCGGGTTTCTCCCTTTTCTGGGACCCTGGCCAGGCAATAGGGTACCGGCTCGCCGTTAATTACCAGGATACGTTTGTCCCCCTGGGAAATTTCCGGGATAAAGCGCTGCGCCATAATGGTCTGGCGGCCGTTCCCTGTAAGCATTTCGAGAATAACACTGACATTGGGGTCATCGTGTTTCACGCGAAAAATGGCCGTACCTCCCATACCATCCAGCGGCTTGAAGATCACATCCTGGTGTTTCCGATGGAAGTCTTTCAGACGTTTGTTATCTGCGCTGACCAACACAGGTGGGCAGCATTGGGGAAACTGGGTGGCGAATACCTTTTCGTTACAATCGCGCAAGCTCTGGCAGCGATTGACCACCAGGGTACCACGGCGTTCGGCTTCCTCCATGATATAGGTTGAGTAAATGTATTCGTTATCAAAGGGTGGGTCCACACGCATCAGGATCACGTCCAGCTCAGCCAGCTGGCGGTCCTCGCGCGGCTCCAGCTTGAACCAGCTTTCAGGTTCATGGAATACCGTGAGTTGAGCCATGCTCGCCCCGGCGACCCCCTGTTCCAGGTAGAGGTCCCCCTGTTCCATATAAAAAAGCTCCCAGTCCCGGGCCTGGGCTGCCCATAACATGGCGAGTGTGCTGTCTTTCTTGTAGTTGATCCTGGCGATGGGGTCCATCACCACACCCAGCTTTAAGGTCATAGCTATATCCAAATCCTGAAACGGAAAAAAGTGATCAGAAGTGTCGCCGGTTAACTTACGCAAACCCGCAAGCCTGTGCAAGCGCGATGCAGTTTACATGTAGTAGGCGAGCACGGGGGGAGGCTTTAGAATAGCAACCACTGAAAATGCCACCGGCGATGGAGAGACCAATGACTTGGGCAGGAGTGTACTTTTTTCTGGCGTTGCTTAGCGTGACTTGTACGGTGTGTGCCATGGTGCAGGCCCGGAAGTTGCGCTGGTTTGTAGCGCCGTATTTTCTCGCGGCCTGGTTGTCTGGTGAACTGGCGCTGATTCACCTTATCTGGCAGTTGGCACTCACTGCACTGCTGGCTTTCGCTGGCGGCTTCTCCGACCCCCTGGCCCAATCCGGGCTGGGGCTTTTTACCCTGTCGTGGCTGGGGCTGGTGTACCTGCACTGCCAGGCTATGGACACCCCGCAGACCCTGGGGGCCTCGCTATGCCGTGCGCTCGGTGAGGACTACCGGGCCCGGCTTCCGCTTGAGCGGCAACATTTGCTGGCAGACCACATAACTGCCCGCCACTGGCTGCAGCCTTTTCGTTTCAAGCGTCAGGGTGTGCGCAAACACAGTCACATCAGCTACGGAGACGCCGGCAAGCGTAATCTGCTGGACATATATCACCCGCATGAGCCGCGACCGGGTGGCTTTCCGGTGCTGCTTCAGGTGCATGGCGGTGCCTGGATGATAGGCAAGAAGGAAGAGCAGGCGCTGCCGCTTATCTATCACATGGCCCAGCGCGGTTGGTTGTGTGTAGCGATTAACTATCGCCTGAGTCCCAAAGACGCTTTTCCGGCCCATATTATTGACGTTAAAAAGGCGATTGCATGGATCCGCGAAAACATTAGCAATTATGGGGGTAACCCGGATTTTATTGCTGTGACCGGCGGGTCGGCCGGTGGCCATCTCAGCTCCCTCGCAGCGTTGACACCCAACAGGCAGGAGTGGCAGCCGGGGTTTGAGCAGGTGGATACCAGCCTGCAAGCAGCGGTGCCCTTTTGTGGTGTCTACGACTTTCTCGACCGCTTTGACACCCGCACGAAGATGTCCATGGAGAAGATGCTTGCCGACAAAGTGATGCAGTGCACGCTGGGTGATCACCGGGAACTCTGGGAGGCAGCCTCGCCCCTGGAGCATGTTTCTCCCGACGCGCCGCCCATGTTTGTCATACAGGGCACCCACGACTCGTTGGTATGGGTGGAGGAGGCGCGCATATTTGTCTCGGCCCTACAATCGGTGTCCAGGAAACCGGTGGCCTATGCGGAGCTACCCGGCGCTCAGCATGCTTTTGATATTTTTCACTCGGTTCGAACGGACCACACGGTAAATGCCGTGGGCCATTTTCTGGAATACTCCCACGCGCGTTGGCTGGAGCACTAACCCGCAACGGGTGTTACGCCTGGGCGGTTACGAATTCGCCATATCACCCCAGCGCGCTTGCAGGATAGCAATGGCTGCCAGTGGCGCTGTTTCCGTGCGCAAAACCCTCGGTCCCAATTGCAAGGAACTAAACTGTGCTCGCTCGGCAGCAGTGATCTCGGCAGGGCTCAGACCACCCTCGGGGCCAACCAGCAGCGCAATGCTGGCTGGCGAAGCGACGCCGGTCCGGACGGGGCTCGCGCGATGGTGCAGAACCAGCCTGGTATCGGCCTGCACTTCGCCCATCCATTGCGCCAGGTCTTGTATGGGCTTTATAAGTGGCACGCGGTTGCGCCCACACTGCTCGCAGGCACTGCTGGCTACCTGTTGCCAGTGGCGCAGTTTTTTTTCTGCGCGCTCACCGCTGAGGCGAATTTCGGTGCGTTCAGTGCGCAACGGTGAAATTTCACCGACACCGAGCTCGGTGGCCTTTTGCACCACCCAGTCCATACGCTCTCCGCGCGAGATGGCGATACCCAAGTGCAGAAACAGGCCTGACTCCCGTTCCACGGGATCGTGGTCGGTGGTGGTGGCGACCACCGATTTCCTGTCCAGCGTGGTGATGGTTGCAGGGTACTGGCCGCCACGTCCATCGAACAGAATAATTCCGTCACCAACTTGCATACGCAACACCCGGGACAGGTGTTGGCTGGCGCCGGGTGCCAGTTCGATAACCGCGTTGGTCTGTAACTGCTGAGCGGTGTAAATCCGGGGTATACGCATGTGGTGGTGAGCCTAGAGTCCCAGGTTTCTGTAGATTTCCCGCGTGGGTTCCACCTGGTTCATGGTGTAGAAGTGGATACCGGGTGCACCACTGTCCAGCAGTGTCTGGCACAATTGCGTCACCACCTCGATGCCGAATTTGCGGATACTGTCCTGGTCATCACCGTAGCTTTCGATGCGCTGGCAGATCCAACGCGGAATCTCGGCACCACAGTTGCGTGAAAAACGCGCCAGGTTGGCAAAGTTGATGATGGGCATGATACCTGCGTAAATTGGCTTGCTGATGCCGGCGGCAGCACACTCATCCAGAAAATAAAAGTAAGCCTCGACATTGAAAAAATACTGGGTGATTGCATTGTTGGCACCCGCGTCGAGCTTGCCCTTCAGGTAGTTGATGTCGCTGTCGTAGCTCTTTGCCTCCGGATGAACTTCCGGGTAGGCGGCCACTTCAATCTGGAAGTGGTCGCCGGTGCGTTCACGAATAAAGGCGACCAGTTCATTCGCATACACCAGCTGTGATGAACCGCCGATGCCCGAGGGCATGTCACCTCGCAGCGCCACCAGCCGCTTGATGTCCTGCTTCAGATAAGTGTCCACCAGCGCATTGATGGCATTCTCGTCGTCGCTGCCGAAACTCAGATGCGGCGCCACCTCGATACCCTGCTCCCTGATCGCTGAGACCACCCCCAGGGTGGAATCCCGGGTGGTGCCCCCGGCGCCATAGGTTACCGAGAAAAACGCCGGATCCAGCTCGTTCAGCGCCGGCGTGGTTTCCTGTAGCAGCTTTGCCTTTCCCTCCTCGGTGCGGGGGGGAAAGTACTCAAAGCTGATTCTGGGTTGCTGCCTGGGCATATCGCGGCGTTCCCTAGTATTTATACGTGTCGGGCTTGTAGGGGCCGTCGACGCTGACATTGATGTAATCCGCCTGCTCCTGGGTCAGCTTCGTCAGTACTGCGCCGAAGCCCGCGACCATGTGGGCGGCGACTTCTTCATCCAGCTTTTTGGGCAGCACTTCAACCGACAGCGCAGACGGCTTCATCTCTGGCGTCAGATCGGCGAACTTGCGCTCGTACAGGTATATCTGTGCCAGCACCTGGTTGGCAAAGGAGCCATCCATAATGCGCGAGGGGTGACCCGTCGCATTGCCCAGGTTTACCAGGCGGCCCTCTGACAACAGCAGGAGGTGGTCGTTGCTGGCCCGGTCTCGATACACTTTGTGTACCTGCGGCTTCACTTCTTCCCATTCCCAGTTACTGCGCATGAAAGCAGTATCAATTTCGTTGTCGAAGTGGCCGATATTGGAGACTACAGCGCCGTTCTTGAGGGCGGCAAGCATATTGGCGTCACACACGTTAAAGTTACCAGTGGTGGTCACTACAAGGTCGATGCAGCGCAGTAATGCGCTGTCGATACTCGCCTCGGTGCCGTCATTAATGCCATCCTTGTAGGGAGAAACCACTTCGTATCCATCCATACAGGCCTGCATCGCGCAAATCGGATCGATCTCTGATATCCGTACTATCATGCCTTCCTGCCGCAGGGACTGGGCCGATCCCTTGCCGACATCGCCGTAGCCGATAACCAGTGCTTTCTTGCCGGCCAGCAGGTGATCGGTGCCGCGCTTGATGGCATCGTTAAGGCTGTGGCGACAGCCGTACTTGTTGTCATTCTTGGACTTGGTTACAGAGTCGTTGACGTTTACCGCGGGAATTTTCAGCGTACCCTGCTTCAGCATCTCCAGCAGGCGGTGTACACCGGTGGTGGTTTCCTCAGTAACCCCGTGAATCTTTTCCAGCATGGCGGGGTATTTCTCATGCAACATGCCGGTTAGGTCGCCGCCGTCATCCAGCACCATGTTCGCATCCCAGGGCTGGCCGTCTTTCAATATGGTCTGCTCCAGGCACCAGTCATACTCTTCCTCGGTCTCACCCTTCCAGGCGAATACGGGCACGCCCGCTGCGGCTATTGCCGCTGCAGCGTGATCCTGGGTGGAGAAGATGTTGCAGGATGACCAGCGAACCTCGGCACCCAGTTCCAGTAGTGTTTCTATCAACACACCGGTCTGAATTGTCATGTGGATACAACCCAGAATCTTCGCACCTGCCAGTGGCTTGCTGTCCCGATACTTCGCCCGCATGGCCATCAGTGCAGGCATTTCGCCCTCGGCAATATCCAGCTCGCGACGACCGTAGGCGGCCAGGGATATGTCGGCAACTTTGAAATCTTCGGTGGTTTCCAGTTTTTCTGCTGTGCTCATCGTTGTTTCCTCTGTTGATATTTCGTTGTCTTGGTTAATCGAATTCGGTGTATTTGAAATTTCATTGGTGGTACAGACCAGTTAGCCCGCGTTTTACTTACAATTTACGTCTGGAGCGATCGAGGCCAGATATGCCGGTAGTGCGTTTGGGGACCGTTGAGCGCATGGATGCGCGAACCGAGCCTACATGGACGTATTTACGGCGTGTCCCAAAACGCACTACCGGCATATCTGGCCGTCTGTTCAATAACAATACTAAGAAGTAATTGTTACCTACAGGGCAGCTTTCAAAGCCTCTGCCTTATCCGTCTTCTCCCAGGTAAACTCCGGCAATTCCCGCCCAAAATGCCCATAGGCAGCCGTCTTACGATAGATCGGGCGCTTCAGATCCAGCATGTCCACCAGCCCTTTGGGCCGCAGCTCAAAATGTTCCCGGACCAGCTCCGCAATGCGTGAATCAGCCAACTTCCCGGTGCCGAAAGTATCAATTGAAATGGACGTTGGTTCCGCCACGCCAATAGCGTAGGAAATCTGGATTTCGCAGCGATCGGCAAGGCCGGCGGCGACGATGTTCTTGGCGACGTAGCGGCCGGCGTAGGCGGCAGAGCGATCCACCTTGGACGGATCCTTGCCCGAAAAAGCACCGCCGCCGTGACGGGCCATACCGCCGTAAGTGTCCACGATAATCTTGCGCCCGGTCAGGCCGCAGTCGCCCACGGGGCCGCCGATAATGAATTGGCCTGTGGGGTTAATGTGGTAGCGCGTGTCCGCATGCAACCACTCGGCGGGCAGCACTTCCTTGATGACCTGCTCGAGAATCGCGCTGTGGATATCGGCCTGGCTGATATCCTCGTCGTGCTGGGTGGACAGCACCACCGCATCGATGGCTACCGGCTTGCCGTTGTCGTAGCGCAGTGTCACCTGGCTTTTGGCATCCGGGCGCAGCCAGGGCAGGGCGCCCGACTTGCGCAACTGGGCCTGGCGCTCTACCAGGCGGTGGGCGTAATAGATGGGCGCGGGCATCAGCACGCTGGTCTCGTTCGTGGCGTAGCCGAACATCAGGCCCTGGTCACCAGCGCCCTGCTCGTGGTCTTCGCTCTCGTCCACACCCATGGCAATATCCGGAGACTGTTTGCCGATGGCGTTCAGTACCGCGCAGGATAAACCGTCAAAGCCGACATCGGAGCTGTTGTAGCCGATATCGAGAATGACTTGTCTCACCACGTCTTCCAGATCGACATAAGTTGAGGTGGCGACCTCACCGGCTATGATGACCATGCCGGTTTTGACCATGGTTTCTACCGCGACCCTGGCGTTGGGGTCGTCCACCAGGATGGCGTCCAGAATGGCATCGGAGATTTGGTCGGCCATTTTATCCGGGTGTCCTTCCGACACGGACTCGGAGGTGAAGATTGCGTATTCGCTCATAATTACTTCCTTGGTAGCGTCTCTAAAATTGTTTCAGCTGCGGCCAAACAGGCGCACCTGTATTTGAAATCCGTTGCGTTGCGCCAGATAGTCGCTGGCGATATCGGTAAGTCCGGCCTCAGCGGCCCATTGGGTGAGTCGTTTCGGCTCGAAACCCAGCCACAAGTCACCACAGTTTTCCCGCGCCCAGCCCTGGTCATGGCTGCACAGGTCGGTAACCAGCACAACCCCGTCCGGTGCCAGACAGGCGGCCACATCTTTCAATACTCGCCCGGGGGCCGGGGTGTGATGCAGCACCATATTGATGACAGCGCAGTTCACCTCGACTTCTTTGAGCCTGCCACAGCCGGTATCTCCGTGGATGAACTCAACATTTGCAAGACCGGCAGTCCTGGCCTTCTGGCGAGCCTGCTCCAGCATAAGTTCGGCGTTGTCCAGTGCCAGCACACGCTGAAATCCCGGTGCCAATTCCAGCAGGAAGGCCCCGTCTCCCGGGCCAACTTCCAGCGCAGTATGGCGATTGGAAACTGGGGCATCCCGTAGCATTTGCGCCACGGTGTCGGCATATTGTTGGTAGTTGGCGATCAGATCCTGCTGCTGGCGGAATTTGTGGGCGTTGTCACGGAAGAAGTTTGCCGAGTTCTCTTCTCGCTGGCGGTACAGGCCTGCCAATCTGTCGGCGATACTGGCAGGCAGCTCGATCGTGTCGACGCTTTCAAAGATATGGCTCTGCAATGTGTCCAGGCCGGGCCGTTGGCCCAGGCTGCTGCGCCGGTAAAATATAGAGTTACCCTCCCGCCGGGTGGTCACCAGACCCGCTCCCGCGAGCACCTTCAAATGGTGGCTCAGGGCGGGTTGGCGTATGTCGAATATCGAGCACAGTTCGGACACCCCGAAAGAGTCTTTGCACAGCACCCGCAGGACCTGCAGGCGCAGCGGGTCGGCACTTGCCTTGCAGAGACCGACAAGCGCTGCCAACTGGGGATCCAGGGCGGGCGCGGCAGCCGCTGTGTCTGTGGGGGTAAGCATGGAGCGCGAGTCTAGCAGGCCCTGCAATCTATATCAAAATATTTTGATATAGATTGCAGGCTGCCGCAGGTTTGCGTCAAAAGACCAGAATCGGAAAATATACGCCTGTTTGTTTGCCGTTCGCGCCCGCTTACGCGAAAATACCGACCGATTTTGGGCGCTCGCCCACCAAACTCGCCTGGAGAAACCGATGTCGTCCCCCCGTACGGAACTTGCCAATGCCATTCGCGCCCTCAGTATGGATGCGGTACAAAAAGCCAATAGCGGCCATCCGGGCGCCCCCATGGGTATGGCCGATATCGCGGAAGTGCTGTGGAATGATTACCTGCAGCACAATCCAGCGAATCCGCACTGGCCCAACCGGGATCGCTTTGTGCTGTCCAACGGTCACGGTTCCATGCTGATTTACTCTTTGTTGCACCTCACAGGCTACGAGCTGCCGATGGCAGAGCTGAAAAACTTCCGCCAGCTGCACAGCAAGACCCCCGGCCATCCTGAACATGGCTACGCGCCCGGGGTCGAGACAACAACCGGCCCGCTGGGCCAGGGCCTGGCCAATGCCGTGGGCATGGCACTGGCGGAAAAAGTGCTGGCGGCCCGGTTTAACCGTGCGGGTCACGACGTCGTCGACCACCACACTTATACCTTCCTCGGGGACGGTTGCCTGATGGAGGGCATTTCCCACGAGGTCAGCTCCCTTGCCGGCACGCTGGGGCTGGGCAAACTGATCGCCTTTTATGACGACAATGGCATCTCCATTGACGGCGAGGTGGAGGGTTGGTTTACAGACGATACCCCGGGGCGGTTCAAGGCCTACGGCTGGCAGGTGATTAATGATGTCAATGGCCACAGCCCTTCCGAGGTGAAGGCTGCCATAGAAGCCGCGCGGCACGAGACGGGCAAGCCCACCCTCATTTGTTGCAAAACGATTATCGGCAAGGGCGCACCTAACAAGCAGGGAACAGCGGCCACTCACGGCGCTGCCCTTGGGGCCGATGAAATTGCGGCAACCCGCGCGGCGATCGGCTGGGAGCATGAGCCTTTCCACATTCCCGATGAAGTATATGCCGGCTGGGATGCAAAAACTGCAGGGGCAGCGCGTGAGCAGGCCTGGGAAGAAAAGATGGCAGCTTATGCCGAGGCCCATCCAGAGCTGGCCGGTGAATTGCGGCGCCGTCTGGCCGGCGAGTTGCCTGCCGACTTCTCCGAGCGAGCGGCGCAGTACATTCAGCAGTGTCAGGAGGATGGCGCAACTATTGCTTCGCGCAAGGCTTCGCAGAATAGCCTTAATGCTTTCGGCCCGCTGCTACCCGAACTGCTGGGTGGGTCCGCTGATCTGGCAGGCTCCAATCTCTCCATCTGGAGTGACTCCAGGGGCATTACCCGGGACGACGCCAGCGGCAACTACATTTATTACGGCGTGCGCGAATTCGGTATGGCCGCCATGATGAATGGCATCGCCCTGCACGGCGGCTTTATCAACTACGGCGCTACCTTTCTGATGTTTATGGAGTACGCGCGCAATGCGGTGCGGATGGCGGCGCTGATGAAGCAGCAGTCGATTTTTGTGTTTACCCACGACTCTATCGGTCTGGGTGAAGATGGGCCGACCCACCAGCCGGTAGAGCAGCTGACGGCACTGCGTTCAACCCCCAATATGCACACCTGGCGTCCCTGTGATGCGGTGGAATCGGCGGTGTCCTGGAAATCTGCCATTGAGCGCCGGCATGGACCCAGCTCCCTGGTATTTTCGCGCCAGAGCCTGCCGCACCAGCCGCGCTCTGCGGATCAGGTAGCGGCCATCGCCCGGGGTGCTTATGTGCTGAGTGACTGCCAGGGCAGCCCCGACGCAATTCTGATCGCCACCGGCTCTGAAGTGGGCCTCGCCGTCGCCGCTGCACAACGCCTGACGGAAGCGGGCAAAAAGATACGCGTGGTATCCATGCCCTGCGCAGAAATTTTCGAGGAGCAGGATGCTGCCTACCGCGAATCGGTGCTGCCCAGCGACGTGCTGGCCCGTGTTGCAGTTGAGGCCTTGCATGTCGATTTCTGGTACAAGTATGTGGGCCTTGATGGCCGCATCGTAGGCATGACAACCTTTGGCGAGTCAGCTCCCGCCGCCGACCTTATGGAATACTTCGGCTTTACCGTGGACAATGTGGTTGCCGTGGTGGAAGAGGTGCTCTAGGGCCTGCCGCGTGTTGCGACTCGCGATAAACGGCTATGGCCGGATTGGCCGCAGTGTACTCCGGGCACTGCATGAGAGCCCGTTGGAAAGCGGGTTGCAGGTGGTTGCAATCAATGAGCTCGCGGACGCGCGCACGATTCTGCACCTGACCCGCTACGATTCCACTCACGGTCGGTTTGCCGGTATCCTGGCTGGAGATGACGACCATTTGTGGGTAAACGAACAGGCGATCGCCCTGTTCCGGCGTCCGGCCATCGAGGATTTGCCCTGGGGTGAACTCGGTGTAGATCTGGTGCTGGAATGCACCGGCGCATTTTCCGACCGCGCCACCGCCGAGCTGCACCTGCAGCAGGGGGCGGGCAAAGTGTTGTTTTCCCAGCCCGCTGAGGCGGACGTCGATGCGACGGTCGTGTTCGGCGTCAACCACCATGCGTTGCAGGCGCAGCATCGTATTGCCTCGAACGCGTCCTGCACTACCAATGCCATTGTGCCGGTGATCAAGGCCTTACATGACGCTGTGGGGATCGAAAGCGGCACCATAACCACCATTCACTCGGCTATGAACGACCAGCCGGTGCTGGATGCTTACCATCACACTGACCTGCGTAAGACACGCGCGGCGTCTCAGTCAATTATCCCCGTCGATACCGGCCTTGCACGGGGTGTGGAGCGCATACTGCCAGAGATGACGGGGCGCTTTACCGCCCAGGCACTGCGGGTGCCGACGCTGAATGTCTCGGCCTTGGACCTGACCGTCTACACGCGCACAGACACCGATGTTGCGACCATCAACCGCGCTTTACATGACGCAGCTCAAACCCGATTCGCCGGGGTGTTGGGCTATACTGACGAGCTGCTGGCCTCCTGCGATTTCAACCATGACGCCCGCTCCAGTATTATCGACGCGAGCCAGACCCGGGTCAGCGGCGGGCGCTTGGTCAAGGTACTTACCTGGTTCGACAACGAGTGGGGCTATGCCAACCGAATGCTGGATGTGGCCAGCTACTGGAGCAGCCTTTAACAGCTGAGCGAGACACACTTATGAGCCTGAAAGTTAAGCTGATGCGGAACCTGGAACTCGCCGGTAAGCGCGTTTTGATCCGCGAGGATTTGAACGTCCCGGTGAAGGACGGCCATGTCAGCAGTGACGCACGAATTCGCGCTGCCCTGCCAACTATTGAAGCTGCCATGCAAGCGGGAGCGAGAGTAATCCTGATGTCCCATTTGGGGCGTCCGGTGGAGGGCGAGTTCGATCCCGGGTTCTCACTGGCGCCGGTGGCAGAGCACCTGGCGGGTCTGTTGAGCAAACCGGTTCCGCTGGTGGACGACTGGCGCGGGGGCGTTGAGCTGGCAGATGGTGAGGTGGCCCTGTTGGAAAATGTCCGGTTCAACCCCGGTGAAAAGCAAGATGACGAGACCCTGGCTCGCGCCTATGCCGGGCTCTGTGATGTTTTCGTCATGGATGCCTTCGGCACAGCCCATCGGGCACAGGCCTCTACCCATGGCGTGGCCCGCTTCGCGCCCATAGCCTGTGCCGGGCCGCTGCTGGAAGGCGAGCTGAATGCCCTGGAACAGGCGCTGGCCAATCCTGCTCGCCCCATGGTGGCCATCGTGGGTGGGTCCAAAGTCTCTACCAAGTTGACCGTGTTGGAAACCCTGGCAGATAAAGTGGATCAGCTGGTGGTTGGGGGCGGTATTGCCAATACGTTTCTTGCTGCCAGCGGAATGCCCGTGGGCAAATCCCTGTGTGAGCACGATCTGATTGGGGCAGCGCAGGCCCTGATGCAAAAAACGCATATCCCTCTGCCCACTGATGTGGTGACCGCCACCGAGTTTTCCGAGACTGCGACCGCCACCACAAAGCCGGCGTGTGAAGTGGAAGAGGACGAGATGATTCTGGATATCGGCCCCGTTGCGGCGGAAGAAATTGCCGCCATTTTAATGCAGGCCGGCACGATTCTGTGGAACGGCCCGGTTGGTGTCTTCGAGTTCGAGCAGTTTGCCGCCGGCACTGAACTTGTGTCGCGGGCGATAGCCGACAGTCCGGCATTTTCGCTGGCGGGGGGCGGTGACACCCTGGCCGCAATTGACAAATTCGGCATCGCCGATAAGGTTTCATATATTTCCACTGGCGGTGGCGCCTTCCTGGAGTATGTGGAAGGCAAAACGCTCCCTGCGGTCGCGATGCTGGAACAGCGTGCCGAAGACACGCAGGGCTGAAACAGTACAACTTTCCAAGAATTAAAGGACTACCAACATGGCATTAATCAGTATGCGACAGTTGCTGGACCACGCTGCAGAGCATGGCTACGGGGTTCCCGCCTTCAACGTGAACAACCTGGAGCAGACCCGGGCAATCATGGAGGCGGCGGATAAAACCGATTCACCGGTGATCATGCAGGCCAGCGCTGGCGCTCGCAAATATGCCGGTGCGCCCTTCCTGCGAGCATTGATGGAGGCCGCCATGAACGAGTTCCCGCATATCCCGGTGGTCGTGCACCAGGATCATGGGGTATCTCCTGGTGTATGCCAGCGCTCAATCCAGCTGGGCTTCAGCTCGGTGATGATGGACGGCTCTTTGGGTGAGGATGGAAAAACACCCATGGATTATGATTACAACGCGTCTGTTACCCGAAAGGTAGTCGAGCTGGCTCATGCCTGTGGCGTGTCCGTAGAGGGCGAATTGGGCTGTCTCGGGTCTCTTGAGACCGGTGAGGCCGGTGAAGAAGATGGCAGCGGGGCGGAGGGTAAGCTGACTCTCGACCAGATGCTGACCGACCCGGAGGAGGCGGCTCAGTTCGTCAAGGCCACCGGAGTAGATGCTCTCGCCATCGCTTGCGGCACCAGTCACGGCGCCTACAAATTTACCCGCCCCCCCACCGGCGACATTTTGGCCATCGATCGCATCAAGGACATTAACTCCCGTATTCCCAACACCCACCTGGTAATGCACGGTTCCTCCTCGGTACCGCAGGACTGGTTGGCCATCATCAATGAGTTCGGGGGTGACATTCCGGAGACTTACGGTGTGCCTTTGGAGCAGATTCAGGAAGGCATTCGACACGGGGTGCGCAAGGTGAATATCGATACTGACCTGCGCCTGGCCTCAACCGGTGCGATTCGTCGTTTTCTGGCACAGCACCCCTCGGAGTTCGACCCTCGCAAATATCTTGCTGAAACGCAGCAGGCCATGCGCGATATCTGCATCAAGCGCTATGAAGCTTTTGGTACTGCGGGCAATGCCGGCAAGATCAAGGTGAAGTCACTGGCTGCCATGCAACTGGCCTACGATGCGGGCGAGTTGAATCAGCGCGTAAACTGAGCGAGTCTCTTGACACCGGAGCAGTTGCGGGAGTTGCGTGACGGGCTGCCGGCCTATGGGCAGGCGGGTGAGCCGACACCGCTGCAGCGCGTGTTCTGTCAGTACTACGGCATTGATTTTGTCGCTAGCTACCCGGGCCTGCGGTATCGCCTGGGTACTGTTCAGTCCGGCGCTTTCAGTGTGGCCATGCACAGCTGGCTGCAGGAGGGGGCTAGCAGCAACCTGTTGCTGGTGCACGGCTATTTCGATCACAGCGGTCTGTTCGGCAAATTGATTGAGCACGGGCTCAGGCAGAATTGCAATGTTGTGATATTTGATTTTCCCGGGCACGGTTTGTCGTCCGGAGAGCCGGCGGTGATTGATGATTTCGCCGACTACAGCAGGGCCATTCACGCAGTGCTCGAATCGGTACAATGGCCGCAACTACCGCTGTGGGTGATGGCGCAAAGCACCGGTTGTGCGGCCCTTGTAGAATACACGCGGCACTACCGCTGGCCCTTTGCCGCAACAGTGTTGTTGGCGCCACTCGTGCGCCCGATGGGCTGGAAGGGTGGGCGCCTGGTACACTCGATAGTGCGTCACTTTGTGGATAGCATAGAGCGGAAATTTACGTCCAACTCAACCGATCCGGGCTTTATCGAGTTCCTGAAGAGCGACCCACTGCAAAGCCGGCGCCTGCCAGTGCGCTGGGTGACCGCATTGCGGACCTGGTTGGCGGCATTGCCAGCGGCGAACCTGGTCGTCGGGAAAGCCCTGATCGTGCAGGGGGATGCCGACCAGACAGTTGACTGGCGTTTTAACCTGGAGTTCTATCAGATCCTGTTTCCCGGTAGCGAGGTGGCGATGCTGCCAGGGGCGGGGCATCAGCTGGCAAATGAATCGACCCGGTTGCGACAAAGCTATCTGGCGCGGGTGGATGCCTGGATTGCGGAGCAGGGCCTGCCAGGCCACAGTATCGAAGCGCCCGCACCATTGGGCTGATAACAAATGCGAAGGTGAGGAAAGTATGAAAATTGGCGTATTGGTCCTTCTATATCTTAATCTGACGATATTTACCCCCAGTTTGGCTATGGCAGAGGAGGCGGCCAAAACCTTCCCTGGTATCGAGGTGCTTATGACCCCCGAGGAGTTCCAGGCCGCAGGGCTGGACAAGCTGACCCCGGCAGAGCGAGAGTCCCTGAATGGCTTTCTTATCAGGTATACCGCCGAAGATGCGCCTCTTTTATTAACGACCGACGAAGAAGTGTTGCAAGCGGTTCAGGAGCAGGAAATTGTCTCGGTTATCCAGCAGCCCTTCAAAGGCTGGTCCGGGGATACAGTATTTCGGTTGGAAAACGGGCAGGTCTGGCAACAGCGGCACAATGGCAACTACGCCTACCGCGGGACCCATCCGGAGGTCGTTATTTCAAAAAATTTCATGGGCTTTTTCCGTATGGAACTGGTGGAAAATGGCAAAGCTGTACAGGTTAAGCGATTAAAATAAAACTTGGCTTCTTAATATACGAAAATTTTTCCCGGTAATACTGCAGGTCGGGTCTTTTAAAACGTGACTTCTGTGCCAGAATAAGTGCCACAAGGGGAGCTGATAGACTGGTGCGTATAAAGTCCGGCAATTTCAGTTCTTCCCGGAAGATTGTACAAACCTATAAACAAGGGGAAACACCATGTTGAGAAAATCTCAGCTTTCAGTAGCTGTTAGTGCCGCGCTCGGTATATCGTCCATGACGTTCATGCCTGCAAACGCTCAGGATTTGAGCGCCAACCAACTTGAAGAAGTAATTGTTACGGGCTCGCGTATTCAGCGGCTCAACCTAGTCAGTGCCAGCCCTGTAACCCAGGTGGACGCTGAAGACCTGCTCTTCACCGGTACCACACGGGTAGAGGATCTGGTGAAAAACCTGCCTCAGGTTTACTCCTACTCCAACAGCACCCAGCAGAACGGCGCCACTGGCACCGCGACCCTCAACCTGCGTAATCTCGGTGACGAGCGCACGTTGACGCTGATCAACGGTCGCCGTATGCCAGCGGGCTCCCCCGTCAGCGGTGGTCAAGGCGCTGACATCAACCAGATCCCCGGTGCCCTGATCAAGCGGGTTGAAGTACTCACCGGCGGCGCCTCGGCAACCTATGGTTCCGACGCGGTAGCGGGTGTGGTCAACTTCATCATGGTTGACGACTTCGAGGGTGTGAAGCTGGATTATCAATACAGCGGCTACAGCCACGACAATGACAGCAGCCGCTGGCAGAATGTTGTCGAGGGTTCCGGAAATGTGGCTCCAAGCGGCAATACCACCGACGGCGAGATAGACGACCTCTCCCTGATCATCGGTGGCAACTTTGAAAATGGCCGCGGCAACGCCACCGCCTACGCTACCTACCGCAAGATCAAGCCAATTTGGGCTCGTGACCGCGACTACAGCGCCTGTAGCCTCAGCGATGATGTGTCTGATTGTCAGGGCTCCAGCACCATCCCTGAGGGCCGATTTATCGCGCCCTCAGCTAACTATCAGGTGGCGGGTGATTCGTTTGTGCCGTGGACAGATTTTTTCAACTTCGGCGCACTTAACTACATGCAGCGGCCCGACAAGCGCTACACGCTGGGCTCCTTTGCGCATTACGACATCAACGAGCACGTGGAGGCCTACACTGAGTTGATGTACATGAATGACCAGTCGACCTCCCAGATAGCGCCTTCAGGCACATTCTTCAACAACAGCAACATCCCCTGTAACAACGCGTTCCTGTCAGACCAGCAGTTCGATGTTATCTGTACCCAGGAAGGCCTGACCCGGGATGATGTCAGCGAAACCCTGGTGGGAAAACGTAACGTCGAAGGGGGTAATCGTCGACAGTCGACTGAGTACAACACCTTCAGGGGTGTGTTCGGTTTGCGCGGGGATATCAATGACACCTGGCGTTACGATGGCTATTTCATGTACGCCCGGGTTGATTACTCCGATACCTATGAAAACGATCTGAATATCAACAACATACAGCGCGCGTTGGAAGCGGTTGTGGATCCAGACACGGGCGACATTGTGTGTGCCTCTGCGCTGAGCGGTGTTGATCCAGCGTGTGTGCCCTACAACGTGTTTGAGACCGGCGCTATCACTCAGGAAATGACGGACTACCTCGCCATTCCGCTGTTTCAGGACGGCCAAACGGAGCAAACCGTTGGTTCTCTTTACTTTGAAGGTGATCTTGGCGACTACGGCATCAAACTGCCCTGGGCCAACGACGGAATCGCGGTAGTCATCGGTGCGGAATACCGTAAAGAGAGCCTGGAAACCAAACCCGATCTGGGTTACCAGCGGGGTCTGGGTGCCGGCCAGGGTGGCGCCATACAGGCAACAAGCGGCGATTACACGGTGAAGGAAGGTTTCATTGAGGCCAGCATTCCCCTGGTAGAAGGTAAGGAGTGGGCCGAGCAGATCGTACTGGATGGCGGTTATCGCTATTCTGATTACGATTATGGCGAAACCACCGATACTTACGGTATCCGCGTCGCTTGGGCCATCAATCAGCAGGTTAAGGTTCGCGCCAGTTACCAGCGTGCAGTGCGCGGCCCCAATGTGCAGGAGCTGTTTCTGCCACAGGGCCTCAACCTGTTCGATATGACTCAGGATCCCTGCTCCAATGGTGTTCCCGGTGGTGTCAGTGCCGGGGGTTATACCCAGGAGCAGTGCGCCCGGTCCGGCTTGACAGCCGCACAGTGGGGTAACGATCTCGACAGCGCTGCAGGGCAGTACAACTTCCTGCAGGGCGGCAATGAGAATCTTGCGCCTGAAAAGTCTGATACCTACAGCTACGGTGTGATACTGACACCTGATTTCGTGGAAGGGTTGACACTGACCATCGACTACTACGATATCAAGATCGAGGACGGCATCAACAACCTGAGCCCCGAATTTGTCCTTACGGAGTGTCTGGAGGGGAATGCGGCTCAGTGTGATAGCGTAAAGCGTAACGCTTCACGTGGCGATCTGTGGATTGGCTCCAACGTTGCAACCAGCGGCCAGATTATTGCGCTGAACGAGAACCTGTCGGTTGAGCAGGTCAAGGGTTACGACGTTGTCGCCACCTACGACTTCGATATCGGCAGCTGGGGCAGCATGAGCCTCAACAACGTTCTGTCCTATGTTGACTCTTGGGATCAGCAGGAGTTGAGCAACGCACCGAAGGAAGAGTGTGCTGGCGTTTTCGGCGGCGTGTGTGGCTTCCCCACTCCGGACTGGCGTAACAACTTCCGTGCCACCTGGACCACTCCCTGGGATGTGACGGCCAGCGCTGCATGGCGTTACATCAGCGAAGTCGATGAGATAGACGATACTCGCTCACTGAAGGAAGCAAACTACCTTGATGTGTCTGCGATCTGGGACATCAATGAGTGGGCGAGTGTACGTGGCGGTATCAACAACGTGACTGACAAGGCGCCGCCCATCGTGGGCAGCAACCAGTCGGGTGCTTCTATCTACGGCGCTGCTAACACCTTCCCCGGCATGTACGACTCTCTCGGTCGTTACTGGTTTGTGGGTGCTTCTCTCAGCTTCTGATGCCTCACTTCCTCAGGGCCCGGCATATGCGGGCCTGACAGGATCCAAACTGAAAAAGGCCACCTCATCGCGAGGTGGCCTTTTTTTCTGTGCTATAAAAATCCAGCGTCTGCGATCAAGCCTGTGCCATATGGGTCGACTAAAAATCCCCAAGCTTGAACCCGTCCGTAGTGTGCTAAAACAGCACTCTGCAACGAATAGTTCCCTCAATACCCGCCAGCCTGGCCAGCGCCATATCACTGTATTCTGCATTGATATCGATCACCACATAGCCCACGGACTCATTGGTCTGTAGAAACTGCGCGACAACGTTAACGTTGTTATCAGAAAATACCCGGTTGATTGCACCCATAATGCCAGGGGTATTGTGGTGTATGTGTAGCAGACGGTGGCTGCCGGCGTGTTCTGGCAGCGCTACTTCCGGGAAGTTCACCGAGCTTATGCTGGTGCCGTTATCACTGTAGCGCGCGAGTTTTTCCGCGACTTCTGTACCAATATTTTGCTGGGCCTCGATAGTGCTGCCACCGATATGTGGCGTCAGGAAGGTATTGTCAAATTGCCTCAGGGGCGATATGAACTCCTCGTCGTTGGAGCGCGGCTCCACAGGGAATACATCGATGGCAGCACCGCCGAGTTTGCCGTTTTTGAGTTGCTCCGCAAGGGCGTCGATATCGACTACCGTGCCACGCGAGGCATTGATAAGAATGCTGCCCGGCTTCATCTCCGCCAGCTGCGCACTTGCCATCATGTTCTGGGTGGATCGGTTTTCCGGCACGTGCAGGCTTACCACATCGGAGCTGTTGAGCAGTTGCGTCAGGCTGGCTATCTGGCGGGCGTTGCCCAGGGGCAACTTATTGACCACATCAAAGAATTGCACCTGCATTCCCAGCCCCTCTGCGATAACACCCAACTGCATGCCAATATTGCCGTAACCGATAATGCCGAGTGTCTTCCCCCTGATCTCAAAGGAACTTGCCGCGGATTTTTGCCATTCACCCCGATGTGCCTTGGCGTTTTTTTCGGCGACGCCGCGCAGCAGGAGAATCGCCTCCGCAATAACCAGCTCGGCCACGCTGCGGGTATTGGAAAAAGGCGCGTTGAAGACAACAATCCCTTTTTTGGTTGCTGCTGCCAGATCGACCTGGTTGGTGCCAATGCAAAAACAGCCCACCGCAACAAGCTTCCTGGCACTTTCAAAAATGTCCGCAGTGAGTTGCGTGCGCGAGCGTATTCCAACGAAATGGGCATCGCTAATCGCGCGTTTCAGTTCTTCGGGGGGCAGGGCCTTTTGGTGTAACTCTATGTTGTGGTATCCGGCATTTTGTAATGTTTCTACCGCGGAAGGGTGAACCCCCTCCAACAACAAAATCCTGATCTTGCTTTTTTCCAGCGACTCTTGTGCCATTTGGGTGGGGATCCCTGCCTGTTGAACGAAGGCCCCGGGAGAGTGAGATAGAAATCTACCTGCCGGGGAAAAACGGCGCGTATGGTACCATACGCGCCCTCTGAAACGGCGCCCTGTGAAAAATACCGGAGGTAGGCCAGGTGACACCCATTAATGAAAATATTCTGACGGCTCTGGGCGAGATTGTCGGGCCCGATAAAGTGCTGAGCGATGCGGATTCCCTGCTGCAGTACGGCCGCGACTGGACCCGCGCTTACACTCCCGATGCTGGAGCGGTCGTATTGCCTGCCACGGTCAACGAGGTGCAGGACATTGTGCGCCTTGCGGCTCGCGAGCAACTTGCAATCGTACCTTCCGGCGGCCGGACTGGCCTCAGCGCCGGCGCCGTAGCCCGCCACGGCGAACTGGTGCTGGCGCTTGACCGGCTCAACCATATTGAGGATTTCAATGCGGTTGACCGCACCGTGCGTTGCGGTGCCGGCGTGGTGACGGAGCAACTGCAGCAGTTCGCCACACAGCAGGGCCTGTTCTACCCGGTGGACTTTGCCTCCAGTGGCTCCAGCCAGATCGGTGGCAATATTTCCACTAATGCGGGTGGCATCAAGGTGATCCGCCACGGCATGACCCGGGACTGGGTTGCCGGACTGAAACTGGTCACCGGCACGGGTGAGCTACTGGACCTCAATCGGGGCCTGGCAAAGAACAACGCGGGCTATGACTTGCGTCAGCTAGTCATCGGCGCTGAGGGCACATTGGGGGTGGTAGTAGAGGCGACCATGTCACTCGCCCGCCAACCCGACAATCTTGCAGTGTTGGTGCTGGGTCTGCCCGACATGGCCGCCATCATGTCGGTGCTTTCCGCCTTTCAGGCGGACATGGAACTCAGTGCATTCGAATTTTTTTCCGAGCTGGCCCTGTGCAAAGTGGTTGAACACCAGGGACTGCAGCGGCCGTTTTCGACACCCGCGGAATATTATGCCCTGCTGGAATTTGAACAGCCGGATGAACAGGCCCTGGAAAAGGCGATGGGACTGTTTGAACACTGCATGGAGCAGGGCTGGGTAGTGGATGGTGTCGTGAGCCAAAGCGTCGCTCAGGCTATGGCTCTCTGGCGCTTGCGCGAGGACATTTCGGAAACCATCTCCCGCTGGACTCCCTACAAGAACGACATTTCTACTCTGGTATCGCGGGTGCCGGAACTCCTAAGCGAAGTCGAGAGTGTAGTTAACGCGAGCTACCCCGAGTTTGAAATCGTCTGGTTTGGCCATATCGGCGACGGCAATGTGCACTTGAATGTATTGAAGCCTGATACGATGGACATGGAGGAGTTCCAGCGCCGCTGTGGTGAAGTGTCAACCTGGGTGTTCGAGATTGTGCAACGCCATGGCGGTAGTATTTCCGCGGAGCACGGTGTGGGTTTGCTTAAGAAAGATTACCTGCATTACTGCCGCACCCCGTTGGAAATTGACATCATGCGACAGATCAAGCGAGTGTTCGATCCACAGGGGATCATGAACCCGGGGAAGATCTTTGACCTTTGACTTTGCCCTCCGTTAAGTTGGGGGGAGGTATAAATGTTCTTTTGATCCTCGCCGTGGCTGCGGCAGTGTGCACTTCAGGGAAACGACACCTCACGACCGTTGCGCATAAACTGAGCCACACAAAAATATGTCTGGCAGAGACCACATAGAATTATCACTCCGCGAAAAGTGTTTTCACTCCCGAAGCGGTCCCAAGCAATAAAACATCCGCTGGCTTCAACGCAAAGAGCCCATTGGTCACCACACCTGTGATGTTGTTGATCTTCGCCTCCATCGCCAGGGGCGCGGGAATCGAAAAGTTAAAAACATCGAGAATAATATTGCCGTTATCCGTGACGACACCTTCACGATAGACTGGATCGCCGCCGAGCTTGACCAACTCCCGCGCCACATGGCTACGCGCCATGGGAATCACTTCGACCGGCAGCGGGAACTGGCCCAGGGTGTGAACGAGTTTGCTCTCGTCGGCGATGCAAATAAACTCGGCCGCCACAGCGGCGACAATTTTCTCCCGGGTTAATGCCGCACCGCCGCCCTTGATCAATTGCAGGGCGCTGTTACTTTCGTCTGCGCCGTCTATATAGAAATCCACCTGGTTGACCGTATTCAGGTCATAGACCGGGATGCCATGGCTTTTTAGGCGTGCCGCCGACGCTTCGGAACTGGCGACTGTGGCGTTGATGAGGCCCTTGATGCCGGCGAGACTATCGATAAACAGGTTGGCGGTGGAGCCGGTGCCTATGCCCAGCACAGTATCGTTGTCCAGTTTGGGACGGACGTACTCCAGCGCTGCAGCAGCAACGGCCTGTTTCATATCGTTCTGGTTCATGGTTTTTCTCCGCATGCCGGATGTTGTCAAAGCGCCACAGTATAGGGCAGGGTATCCGGCCGATCACGAAAAATACCCAAATAGCCGATGCCTGTGGGGCTGAAAAACCCTGCTCGCTACATTAAGATGGTGGGTCTGCCTGTTAACCTGGAAACACCGTCCTGATGCCACAGTCCTATATCAAGCGAATACTCGATGCACGAGTTTACGACGTCGCCAGGGAGACGCCGATAAACGAGGCCCTGCTGATGTCGCGCCGGCTGAACAACCGGGTGTGGCTGAAACGCGAAGATCTGCAGCCGGTGTTCTCATTTAAGTTGCGCGGTGCCTACAACAAGATGAGCCGGCTGAGCCCGGAGCAACTTGCGGCTGGTGTGGTAGCGGCGTCGGCGGGAAATCACGCGCAGGGCGTGGCGATGGCAGCGCAGAAACTGAACGTCAAGGCAACCATTGTCATGCCCAGGACCACACCGCAGATAAAGGTGGACGCGGTGCGCAATCGCGGTGCGCGGGTAGTGTTGCACGGAGATTCATTTGAAGAAGCGTCCGTTCACGCCCGCAAGCTGGTGGATGAAAAAGCCATGACCTATGTGCACCCCTTCGATGATGTCGACGTGATCGCCGGGCAGGGCACGATCGGTATGGAAATCGTGCGCCAGCACCAGCAGCCCCTGGATGCCTTGTTTGTGCCGGTGGGCGGCGGTGGATTACTGGCGGGAATCGCGGCCTATGTGCGCTACGTGTGGCCCGAGACACGCATTATTGGGGTGGAGCCTGAGGATGCTGCCTGCCTGCAGTTGGCTTTGCAGAAGGGGCGCCGGGCGACGCTGCCGCAAGTGGGCCTGTTTGCAGAAGGCTGTGCTGTCGCGCAAATCGGCAAGGAAACGTTCCGTGTTATTCGCCAAACGGTGGATGAGGTTATCACTATTTCCACCGACGAGATGTGCGCCGCGATCAAGGATATTTTTGAGGACACGCGCGCCATCACCGAACCGGCCGGCGCTTTGGCACTGGCTGGATTAAAAAAGTACGTGGAGAATACCGCTGTAACGGGGCAACACCTGCTGGCGGTAGTCAGTGGTGCCAATACCAACTTTGACCGCCTGCGTTACATCTCGGAGCGCACCGAGACCGGCGAGCATCGCGAAGCCGTTATCAGCGCAACGTTACCGGAACAGCCCGGCGCGTTTAAAAAGTTTTGTGCCACCCTCGGGCGTCGTAATATTACCGAGTTCAATTATCGTTACGCCGATGCGGGTTCGGCGCAGGTTTTCGCGGGTTTATCGGTGGTGCCAGGCGGCGAGGATCTCGCAGACCTTCTTGCTGACCTCGATAAACGCGGCTATGTCACCGAAGATCTCACCGATAACGAGGTCGCCAAGCTACATGTGCGTTACATGGTGGGTGGGCATGCGCCGATGGCAGTTGATAACGAGTGTGTGTACCGGGTGGAATTTCCAGAGCGACCGGGTGCCTTGCTGGCCTTTCTTTCAGGGTTGGGGCAGCGCTGGAATATATCCATGTTTCACTATCGCAACCACGGGGCCGCCTTCGGGCGTATTCTGGTGGGAGTGCAACTACCGAAAAAAGAACGCCGGGATTTTGAGCAGCTTTTGAGCGAGCTCAAGTTTCCCTACTGGGACGAGACCAATAATCGCGCCTACCAGCTCTATTTGGGTCAACGCGGGGGATAAACTGCCGAAATGCCCAGTTTGCGCGGGTTTCGGGGTTTTCTTTTACCCTCGGCTGGGATAGAATCACGCCGAGTTTGTGTAATAATCACGAAAAAAACACTAGGTACACCCGTGGTGCAAACGGAAGACGGCTTGCGAATTGCTGTGCTATCAACCCTGGCTAGAGAATAAAAAAGTTGACGAGAAAACCGGATCTACTATTCATCCTGTTGCTTGCTTTTAGTGTGGGCGTGCTCGGAACGTTGTTACTGCCTCTTGCGGCAAATGACACTGTGGCAGCGCCCGCCTCGGAATTACAGGCAGGCGTAATTATTCAGGAATGAGGGCTCCCCTCAGTTAGTTTCCACCCTGCAGCAGTGCAGGGCGGCTTCAGTTAGCACAAAATCCATAGAAATATCCCACGGGTCCCCTGGCACCCGGGCCACTTGCTGTAATGAGTGCGCGAGCCCCACCAGCAGCGGGCCATCTACCCCCGCCAGAGCCCGGTCATAGTATCCACCCCCCATTCCCAGCCTCCCGCCATGCAGGTCCCAGGCCACCAGTGGCAGTAACACCATATCCAGAGCCGAGACACTGCTGCGCTCTGCGTCTGCAGCCGGTTCCGGTATGCCGAAGCGATTGGCCTGCAGCGTAATAGCGCTATCCCAACGGGCAAATTCCAGTTCATTGCTTTCATCAATCACAGGCAGGAAGAGCAGTTTGCCTTCATTGCGACACACTGTTTCCAGTGAAGTGGTTTCTATTTCGCCATCGTTGGCGAGATACAAGGCAATGCGAGTCGCTTCGGGCCACCCGGGTAGCTGGTTGAGCCGGCTGGACACAGCGCTTGCTGCCCAGAGTTGTGCCTGTGGGTTCAGCGCCTGTCGCTGTTGGCGTATTTGCTTGCGCAGCTGGGCTTTGCTTAGGGTCATACAAGTTGGATTCCTGGCGTACCGCTGACAGCACTGCCCTTGAACCCGATGGTTCAAGGTGGTGGTCCCTGTACTGTATCAGGCTTTCCGGTCTGGGCCGGACATGCACACCAACAGCAGCGAGAGACCCCCGGATACATATTATCGGCTCGAGGACTGTCTGCCTGGCGCATACGCCAGGTACCCGTGGCCAGTATAACCCAGAAAAGCCGGAGCGGCGTAAATCAGCTAATTTCGAGTTGGCGCAGTTGGTACAGCGCGTCATCCAGTTTACGATTGATGCGCTGTACCGACTCAGCAGAGGGTGGCAGCTCAACCATCTCAGGCTGTTCCGATGCGCGCAGCAATTCGTGGCTGATATTGAGCGCCGCCATCACCGCAATACGCTCCAGTCCGATCACTTTGCCGCTGTCACGTATGCCGCGCATTTGTTTGTCGAGGTATTTTGCGGAGACCATCAGTTCGGCTTCCTGTTCTTCAGGGCAGGCGACCTGGTAATCCTTGTCGAGTATTTTAACCGTTACGGTGTTTGGCTGAGACACGACACTAGTTCTCCATAGTCCGCAGGCGATTGATCATGGCTTCCACCCGCGTGCGGGCGAGCTCGTTCTTGTCCATAAGATCCTGCCGCTCGCTCTGCCAACCGGCATTGTCGGCTTTCAGTGACTGGTTTTCGCGATTGAGTTGATCGCATAGCGCAATCAACTCATCAATCTTCTGTTCAAGAACCTGGAGTTCGTTGTCGGCCATGGAGGTATACTGGGGTGGTTTATTCGTGTCTGCCACTATAGTGGCGGCCCGCAGCAAGGTCAACGTAACAAAATTCATACATATCAATAGCATGCCAAGTTTTTTACAGCAATCGGTCGAAGTGCACCGGCCGCTGCCAGGCAATTTTCTTTTGAAAGGAGAACAATATGTCTACCAATTCGCGTGGGGAGGTGTCGCAATTTGACTTCGAGGAGCTGGCAAACCAGCTGCTGGAGCAGGGCATAGCGGTCTCCCCCGCCGATCTGCACGGCTGCATCGTGGGCCTGTTGGCGGCCGGCGCAAGCCATGAGGCCGAAGCCGGACTCACTGCGCTGCATGAGTCTCTGGACCTGGATCTGCACGGTGAGCTGGCAGAGCAGGTGCTGGCGCTCTACCGGACTACGGCGCTGGCGCTGGCCGATGATGAATTCGATTTTTATCCGCTGTTGCTGGATGACAGCGCTGATCTGGCCAGCCGCACCGCGGCACTGGCCAGCTGGTGTCGCAGTTTTTTGTCTGGCTACGCTCATGCCAGCGCGGCGACGGATCAGCAGCGCTCTGCATTGCCTGAAGACAGCAGCGAGGTGTTGCGCGACCTGGCAGCCATCGCCGAGGCGGATCACGGCGACATCGAAGAAGACGAGGAATCTGAAAAGGCCTATGCGGAGTTGACCGAGTACATCCGTTTCGCCGCGCTGAATGCCTATGCGGACAGGATGTCTGGTGTGGCCGGAGAAAATGTTGTCGATACCCAGGGGTCGTTGCACTAGCGGCCGATAATTACTGCGGGCTTCACCAGCTGTGATAATCTGCGGCTCTTTGGCCAGCTTTACCCAGCATTTATCGCATGACTATCAGTAAAACCGAATTTGCGCGGCGCAGAAAAAAATTGATGGCGTTGATGGAGCCCGACAGCATCGCCATTATCCCCTCGGCTCTGGAGCAGATGCGCAGCCGGGATACGGAGCATCCGTTTCGCCAGGACAGTGATTTTTACTACCTTTGTGGCTTTACCGAGCCCGAGGCGGTGATCGTGCTGACTCCCGGGCGCCGACATGGGCAGTTTGTGATGTTCTGTCGGGAGCGCGATCCTGGAATGGAGCTGTGGAACGGCTACTGTGCTGGACCCGAAGGCGCCTGCGAGAAATTTGCGGCCGACGACGCTTTCCCCATCGGCGACATCGACGATATTTTGCCGGGCCTGATTGAAGGCCGCGACCGTGTTTATTATTCAATGGGGCGCAGCACCGAGTTTGACCGGCAGATTATGGATTGGGTCAACAGCATTCGCAGCAAGGAGTCCTCCGGCGCGGTACCGCCTGGCGAGTTTACCGACCTCAACCATTTGGTTCACGATCTGCGCTTGGTGAAAAGTGCCGCCGAACAGCGCCTGTTACGCCACGCGGGGGAGATTACCGCCAGGGGACATACCCGCGCCATGCGGTTCTGCCAACCCGGCCAAAACGAGTACCATCTGGAGGCCGAGCTCGCGCATGAGTTCGCGTCCAGCGGAGCAAGACACCTCGCCTATCCGTCAATTGTTGGCAGTGGGGTTAACTCATGCACTCTGCATTACCTGGATAATAACTGTGTGATGCGCGATGGAGACCTGGTATTGATCGATGCCGGCTGCGAGCTGGAATACTATGCTTCGGATGTTTCGCGCACTTTTCCTGTCAATGGCCGGTTCACGGGTGAACAGCGAGCACTTTATGACGTTGTATTGCAGGCGCAGCTGGCCGCGATCGCGAAAATCAAACCGGGCAACAATTGGAACCAGCCCCACGACGCCAGTGTGCGTGTTATCACCGAGGGATTGGTAGAGCTTGGCCTGCTGAGAGGCGGGGTAGACCAGCTCATCGAACGCGGAGCCTATCGTGAGTTTTATATGCATCGCGTCGGGCACTGGCTGGGGTTGGATGTGCACGACGTCGGTGATTACCGTGTGGGAGACCAGTGGCGCCAACTGGAAGCGGGAATGGTAATGACCGTTGAGCCGGGCATTTATGTATCACCGCATAACAGCAAGGTTGCCCGGAAGTGGCGCGGTGTTGGCATCCGGATAGAGGACGACGTGTTGGTGACTGCGCAAGGTTGTGAAATTCTTACCGCCGCTGTGCCGAAGGCAGTGGATGACATTGAGGCACTGATGGCTGGATGAACCAGTGAAACAAACTCGCGATATTGTTATAGCCGGTGGCGGTATGGTAGGCGCCAGCCTCGCGCTTCAGCTCGCCCGCGTACTGCCGGAAGAAACCTCTATTTGCCTGATAGAAGGCTTTGCATTGCCAGCGCCGCTGGCAACGGGCCGGCCCGAGTACCACCCATCGTTTGATGCCCGATCCACGGCCCTGAGTTATAGCTCGCGGCTGATCTACGAGAAAATAGGCTTTTGGGATGAGCTGCTGCAGTGGTTGTGTCCGATAGACAGCATCCATGTATCAAGCCGGGGACGATTTGGCAGCTCGCTGTTACGGGCGGGAGATTACGCTTGGCCGGCATTGGGTTACGTGGTGGAAAATGCCTGGCTTGGCAATGCGTTGGTTCAGGCGCTGCACCGGCAGGGTCGCGTGGAAATTCTCAGCCCGGCCAAGGTGGTCGCTGCTGTGCCCGAAGGTCGGGGAATGCTGCTGCAACTGGAGAATGCGCCATTTTCCGTCATCGACACCGCGCTGCTGTTGGTCGCCGATGGGGCGACCTCCGGGTTACGTGAGCAGCTTGGCGTGCATGTTCAGGAAAAGCCCTATCGCCAGCATTCCCTGATAGCGAATGTGGCTTTTGCCCAGCCGCACGCGGGTTGCGCCTACGAACGATTCACCGACCAGGGGCCGGTGGCGTTGCTGCCATTGCTTGACTCCAGCCCGGGTGAGAATCGCAGTGCCCTGGTCTGGACGCTTTCACCCGAGCAAGCGGCACATCTTCAAGCTTGTCCGGCGGGGGAATTCCTGCGGGCATTGCAGGACAGGTTTGGCTACCGTCTGGGACGAATGTTGCAGGTTGGGGACCGCCATTGCTATCCGCTGTCACTTATCCAGTCCAGTGAGCAGGTGCGGCAGGGTGTGGTAGTGATGGGCAATGCGGCCCATGCCCTGCATCCAGTGGCAGGGCAGGGTTTCAACCTCGCGTTGCGCGACGTCGCCGAGTTGGCGAAGGTTGTCGCCCGGGGCATCGGTGAAGGGCGGTCCCCCGGTGACCTCAGCCTGCTACAACGCTACCTGACGCGACAGCAGCCCGATCAGGACAGGACAATCGAATTTAGCGACCGCCTTCCCTCCCTGTTTATGCAGACTGACCCGGTGCTGGGCCTGGCGCGTGACCTGGCACTTTCCGGGTTGGACATCCTGCCGCCCCTGAAGCGGGTCTTTGTGCGCCATGCTGCGGGAGTTGCAACAATGGCCGATAGCATGGGCGATCCACTAGCGGAGCAGAGGCATGGCTGAAGCCCAGCGGTTCGATATCGTAATTGTTGGTGCCGGCATAGCCGGCAGCGCACTGGCAGCCGCCCTCAGTGGCCACGGTCTGGCCATCGCGCTGCTGGAAGCGCAGTCGCTGCAGCGCCCGGAGTTGCCTGAAGAGCGCAAACTGCAGGATTTTGATTCGCGCGTCAGCGCAATTACGCCGCGCTCAAGAAATCTGCTTGAGAAGCTTGGGGCCTGGGAAGCGATAGCGGCCTACCGCCAGTGCGCCTATCAACATATGACTGTATGGGATGCCCAGGGTACCGGCGGGATTGAGTTCGATTGCGCGGATGTCAACGCTCCGGCTCTGGGCCACATTGTGGAGAACAGGGCTATCGTCAGCGCGCTATTGGCCTGTGTCAACAGATCTGCCGACGTCACCCTATTCAGTGAGACGAGGTTGCAGGACTGCAGCCGTGACGACAATGCATCTGTTACCCGCATTCAGTTGGATAACGGGGCCACCCTTGAGGCAGACCTGTTGGTTGCCGCTGACGGGGCCCTGTCGCGCGTGCGGGAGATGTTTGGGTTCACTACCCGCGAGTGGGATTACGATCACAAGGCAATTGTCACCACCGCGAAGCTAGAGCATTCGCACGAGGAAACCTGCTGGCAGCGCTTTCTCATCAGCGGGCCGCTGGCGTTTCTGCCGCTGCCGGGCGAGGGCGATCACCATTACTGCTCTATTGTGTGGTCGCTGGCGCCTGAACGCGCAGAATATCTTATGGCGCTGGACGACCACGCGTTCAGCGCAGAACTGGAGAGCGCAATTGAACACCGCCTCGGGCGCGTGCTGGGCTGTTCACAACGCGTTGCTTTTCCGCTGCGTCAGCGCCACGCTGTCGAATACGTACGCTCTGGGGTCGCGCTCGTCGGGGATGCCGCTCATACCATACATCCACTGGCAGGCCAGGGGATTAACCTTGGACTGCAGGATGTCGCTGTACTGGCTGAAGAGATTCTCGGTGGCCAGACGCAGGGTCTCGACCCCGGGCAGCTCGCGTTGTTGCGACGCTACCAGCGGCGGCGCAAGGGGGAAAACCTGCTGATGATGGCGGCAATGGACGGATTCAAGGCGCTGTTCGAGCAGCCGTCGCTGCCCTTGCGCTGGCTGCGCAACGCCGGAATGCGCCGTGTCAGCCATATGGGGCCGCTAAAGCAGCAGTTGATCCGCCGTGCCATGGGTGTCGCCTGATCCGGATTAGCGCTGCATCATCATTGTTTTTCACCGCCTGCTCGCTAAAATGGGGCGGCCCAAAAGCCCGCACCCCCACCCGATTGGACATCGCCAGAGGATATACTATGAGCCAGACTCCCAATGAATTGAAATACGCCAGCAGCCATGAATGGGCGCGTCTGGAGGAGGATGGCACGATCAGCGTGGGCATCACCGACCACGCCCAGGAGGCACTGGGCGACGTGGTTTTTGTCGAGTTACCCGACGTGGGTACGGTGCTTGCTGCCGGAGATGAGGCCGGTGTGGTTGAATCCGTAAAGGCGGCGTCAGATATTTATGCACCAGTGGGTGGCAAGGTTATCGAAATTAACGGGCAGCTCGAGGATGAGCCCGAGAGGGTTAATAGCGACCCCTATAATGACGGCTGGTTTTTCAAGCTCCAGCCCGGTGATACCAGCGAGCTGGAAGCATTGCTGTCTGCCGGGGATTACCAGCAGCAGTGTGATGACGAGGGCTAGCCGCCGGTTGAAAACCCCTCAGCCAGTTGTTCGATCTTGAGTGCTGAGGCGGCGCCAGCTGCCGAACTCTACCTGCGCGGGGGGGCTGATCGACGCCTGCGGGGCGGTCACCTATGGATATACTCCAATGAAATAGACACGGGGCGGACTCCCCTGGGCGAATTTGCCGCCGGCGATCTCGTTGCCGTCAAGGACGCTACCGGTGCCGTCATGGGTTCGGCCTACATGGAACC
Source organism: uncultured Haliea sp. (assembly GCA_963977275.1). GTDB lineage: Bacteria > Pseudomonadota > Gammaproteobacteria > Pseudomonadales > Halieaceae > JARRPM01. The sequence continues at coordinate 217,710 of CAXBNX010000001.1, forward strand.
CCAATCCCTTATCTGCGCCAGGTTATATGCCCCGGGCGAACAGCGTGATCTCGACCAGGCGTTGTTTAGCGAACGCCTGGCGACAGCGTTTGCCGGTAGGGCCGCGGTATTTGATCGGCCTTTTTATCGCCTGGTGTACGGCGATAGCGATATGTTGCCGGGAGTGGTGGTCGATCGTTTCGGCGACTACCTGGTAGTGCAATTGAATAACGCCGGTATTGAGCGGTTTCGCGAAGGCCTGGTCGCCGCGCTGATCGCCCAGTTTCGGCCGCGAGGTATTCTCCTGCGCGGGGATAGCCGCAGTCGCCGTGAGCAGGGGCTGGCCGAGGGTGCTGAAGTTGTGCACGGTGAGGTGCCTGAACGGGTGGTACTGGAAGAGAATGGCGTGCAGTTCATGGCGCCCGTCCACCAGGGCCAGAAAACCGGCTGGTTCTACGACCACCGCATGTCGAGAGCGCGCCTGGCTCCCTGGGTGGGTGGCAAGACCGTACTCGACGTCTACAGCTACATTGGCGGTTGGGGCATACAGGCTGCCGCGTTTGGTGCCACACAAGTCTGTTGCCTGGATAGTTCTGTGCAGGCCCTGGAAGGTGTGTCCACAAATGCCGAGCTGAACGGTTTACAGGACCGGGTTTCCACATTGCGCGGCTCCGCTCCGGAAACCATGGCGACTCTGCGCGCGGAAGGTCGTCAGTTTGACGTGGTCATTCTCGATCCGCCGGCGTTTATCCAGCGCAAGAAGGACCTGAAGAAAGGCATCAACGCTTACCGGCGTATCAATGAGCTGGGCCTGCACTTACTGCGCCCGGGCGGATTGCTTGTTTCCGGCTCCTGCTCGATGCACCTGTCCCGGGCGGACCTGATCTCGGCCATGCAACAGGCTGCTGTTCGGGCGGCTTGCCAGTTGCGCGTTGTCGAGCAGGGTGCGCAGGGCCCGGACCACCCCATACATCCGGCGATTCCGGAGACCGAGTACCTCAAGGCGATTTTTGCCCGCAAAATATAAGCGCACGAAAACGGTGTCAGCTGTGTACGTTAATCCCGCAGGGATATAACGGGCCACCCTCGGGCATTCGCCCGCGCGCGCAACCGGTCGTCAGGATCAACCGCGACAGGATTATCGACGATCTCCAGCAGTGGCAGATCATTGTGCGAGTCGCTGTAAAAGTAAGCGCCTTCCAGCGTGATATTGCGCTGGGCCAGCCAGCTGTTCAGGCGGGTGACTTTGCCAGAATGATAAGATGGCACCCCGAAAGGCTTCCCTGTGTACAGGTTATCAACAATCTGACCTTCGCAGGCAATAAGGTCGCTGACTCCCAATAGACTGGCAATCGGCCGGGTGATGAATTCGTTGGTTGCAGTAATAATCAGTAATTCGTGGCCCCGGGTACGGTGGCTGTCCAATAGCTGTGCCGCCTTTGGCAACAGAACCGGTTCGATCTTGGCGGCCATGAAATCCCGATGCCAGGCATCCAGCTGGTCCCGCGGGTGGCCTGCAAGAGTGGATAGCGCGAAGCGCAAATAAGCGTCTATATCCAGCGTGCCGGCTTTGTAGTCAGCGTAGAACTGGTCATTGCGGGCGGCAAAACCCTCTGCGTCAACCAGCCCGCGCTCGCAGACGAATTCGCCCCACAAGTTGTCGCTGTCGCCGCCTAACAGAGTGTTGTCCAAGTCAAAAATAGCCAGCGTCACAGTCAAAAAACTCCTCAAAAGGGCGGCCAGCATAGCGAGAGTCAAGCACCGAGTAAATTTCTCTGACGCCGGAAAGTGTGGAACAATAGATCAGGGAGACACCGACCCAATAACGAGAGTGACGCTTCGACGTGATTGATTCTGACGGCTTCAGGGCTAATGTTGGCATAGTGGTAGCGAACGACCACGGGCAGGTTTTATGGGCCCGCCGTGTGGGGGGGCGTGATGCCTGGCAGTTTCCCCAGGGTGGAATCAACCGGGATGAAACACCCGAACAGGCGCTTTATCGTGAGCTGGAGGAAGAAGTTGGCCTGGCTCCCGCTGCTGTTGAGGTGTTGGCTTGTACGCGCGGCTGGCTGCGTTATCGGCTGCCCAAGGCCTTTGTGCGCAAGGGGCAGAGCCCGGTGTGCATTGGTCAGAAACAGAAGTGGTTCCTGCTGCGTATGGTGGCGGACGATACCGAAGTGCGCTTCGACATGAACGAGAAGCCCGAATTTGATCACTGGCAATGGGTCAGTTACTGGTATCCACTGAACCAGGTCATTGCCTTTAAACGTGAGGTGTATCGGCGGGCGATGAAAGAACTGGCACTGCCATTGGGGCGCCACACAGAAAAGCAGTTGGGACACTAACTCTATGTTGGAAACGCTGCGCAAGATCGTCCAGCAGGTAAATGCCGCTGAGAACTTACCTGAAGCGCTCGATATTATTGTGGAGCGTGTTCGCGATGCTATGGGCACAGAAGTATGCAGTGTCTACATGCGCGACCCAAAGTCAGGGCGCCTCGTTTTCCAGGCAACGAAAGGCCTGAACATCAAGCAGGTAGGAGCGGCCAGCCTTGCGCCCGGTGAGGGTTTGGTGGGTCTGGTCGCCGAGCGCGAGGAACCGGTGAACCTGGAAGATGCTGAAAGCCATCCCAGTTTCCAGTTTCTCCCTGACCTGGGGGAGGAGCGATTCCATTCTTTTCTCGGTGTGCCGATTATCCACCAGCGGGAAGTGCTGGGTGTGCTGGTTGTTCAGCAGGGACAGCGGCGTCGATTCGATGAGAGTGAAGAGGCGTTTCTCGTCACCATGTCGGCGCAACTGGCGGGGGTTATCGCTCATGCCAGGGTTACCGGCGCAGTCGGTGTGGGCAAACTGGCAGGGGCGGGTGTGGTCGCCAAGGTGTCCGGCGTACCCGGTGCCCCGGGAATAGCCATTGGCACCGCTGTGGTGGTCTCCCCATCCGCCGACCTGTACACGGTTCCGCAGCGAGCGGCGCAAGACCGGCGCGCGGAATTGCGCGCATTCAAAAGTGCGCTGGACAGTGTGCGCGCAGACATCCAGGCGGTGGCAGACAACCTCGGATCAGAACTGAGCACTGAAGACCACGCCCTGTTCGATGTCTACATAGGCATTCTGGGCGACTCCACCATCGGCGCAGAGGTTGCCAGCCTGATCAAGGCCGGTGAGTGGGCCCAGGGCGCACTCAGCCAGGTGATGATAGAGCACATTCGTCATTTTGAGCGTATGGAGCACAGTTATCTCAAGGAGAGAGCTGTAGATGTTAAGGATCTGGGTACGCGAGTGCTTGCTTACTTGCAGGAATCCACAGTCGAAAATCGCAGCTATCCCGCCAATACCATCCTGGTGGCGGAGGAGCTGACAGCGACATCACTGGGAGAGGTGCCGCGTGACAAGCTGGCGGGACTCATCTCGGTGCGGGGTTCTGGCAACTCGCATGTCGCCATATTGGCGCGCGCGATGGGGGTGCCCACGGTTATGGGGGCGGTCGATTTGCCCTACGCCCGACTGCAGGATCGCGAGCTGATTATCGATGGCTATAACGGTTCTGTGTACCTTAATCCCCCGGCGGAATTACGGCAGCGATTTCAGGACGTACTGGACCTGGATAAAGAGACGTCCAGGGATCTGGAATCCTTGCGCAATGAGCCCTGTGAAACACTGGACGGCCATCGCATGCCGCTCTGGGTCAATACCGGTCTTATGGCCGATGTTACCCGGTCGCTTGAGCAGGGCGCTGAAGGTGTTGGTCTGTACCGTACGGAAGTACCCTTTTTGCTGCGTGACCGTTTCCCCAGCGAGGAAGAGCAGAGGCAAATATACCGGGAACAGCTGGCGGCTTTCGCGCCGCGGCCGGTAACCATGCGCACTCTGGATATTGGCGGGGACAAATCCCTGCCCTATTTTCCCATCGAGGAAGACAACCCGTTTTTGGGCTGGCGTGGTATCCGGGTCACGCTGGATCACCCGGAGATTTTTCTGGCGCAAATTCGCGCCATGCTGAAGGCAAACGAGGGTCTGGGGAATCTGCGCATCATGCTGCCGATGATCTGCAATACCGCTGAGCTGGACGAAGCAATGGACCTCATTCATCGCAGCCACAGGGAATTAATGCAGGACGGGTTGACTGGTGAGTTGCCGCCTATCGGGGTAATGGTGGAAGTGCCGGCTGCGGTGTTCCAGGCGCGGGCGCTGGCTCGCCGCGCGGATTTCCTGTCGGTGGGTAGCAATGACCTGACGCAATACCTGTTGGCCGTGGATAGAAATAATGCGAGGGTGGCCGATCTTTACCACGCGTTGCATCCGGCGGTGCTTCATGCGCTGGCCAGTGTTGCCGAGGCAGCCCGGGCCGAGGGGAAATCCATCGGCATTTGTGGCGAACTGGCCGGGGATCCAGAGGGGGCGGTACTGCTTTTGGCCATGGGATACGACGTGCTGTCGATGAACTCCACAAGCTTGCCTCGGGTGAAAAAAGCCCTGCGAAACATCAAGTTCAGTGACGCAGAGGAGTTGTTGGTGGAAGTTTTGGTACTTGATGATGTCAGCGCAGTGGTACAGCGATTGCAGCAATTCCTCAGCGATCATGGCCTGGAGCAATTCATCCACAACCCTGTGGAGTAATAGCCTGGCGGTCGACACCGTGTCACGCCACGGTGAAGCTTTCTTCTCGTAGATTCACGATTTCTCCCCGCGCGTCAAACGTGGATTCTCGCCAGCTGGCCTGGCCTGCCCGGTCCTGCCACAGTGTCGTGCAGGAGCGGGTGCCGTAGCTGGCGGTTGTTATAAACTGGGATGACAGCACCTGGGCCATGTCATCGGTCAATCCAAGCTGATGTAAGACCGATGAGTCTGCAAGCGCCCGGTCTGCCACTACCGCCGCCAGTTCATCGTGGCCCAGTACATCGCTGCCGAGCAGGGTTTGCAATCTTTGTTTCCCGAGAACAACCTTGGGCCACGGTGTGTCCAGCTGGGCATTGCTCAGTCCGTACAAGCCCGGTGCCAGCAATGCCGGCTCACACTGTTTCGCAGAGGGGCTATTGGTGAGATACCAGAGCTTTTCCGCGGTTCCCACCAGCAGGTTGAAGCCGGCGTATTGCTGGGCAATGGGGATCAAGTCGGCCAGATAGCTTGCCGGGTCCTGGCTGCCGGTGAGGAAGCCCAGCGGGAGTTCACCCCTTGAGCGCGGTGCCGGGGCGGTTCTGGCAGGATCACGGCAGTTGGTGATGGCGGCAAAACGTCCCTTGCGGGTAAGGCCCATCCAGGTGCCACCCTGTTCCAGGTCGCGTCCGGCGAGCAGTTGCGGATGTTCCGGCCAGAATGTTGCGGCGGCGGTTGGTCTGGCATGGAATTCATCGCGGTTGGCCGCCAGTACCAAGGGGTAGCGGGAATTTACCCTGTGGGAAAAAATCAGCAGGCACATATTGGTGGCATCCTATATAAAATGTCGTCCGCGGCGGCTAAAGAATTGTGCATCACAACAGGGTGCACGATAATACCGTCTTTGCTCCGTGATTGCCCTTGTGCTCACCCGCAGGTCGGGTGTTGTTGTACTCACCAACCGAAACAGGCTGCTATGTTGCCGTATCCCCAGATAGATCCCGTTGCAATCGCCCTCGGGCCTGTAAAGGTGCATTGGTATGGCCTGGCCTACCTGGCCGGGTTAGCGTTTGCCTGGTGGCTTGCCGTGCGGCGTAGCCAGGTGCCTGGGTCGGCGGTACGCCGGGAGCAGGTGGATGACCTGATCTTCTTTGGTGCCCTGGGTGTGGTGCTGGGTGGCCGCATTGGCTATGCCCTGTTTTACGGGGCGGACAAGCTGGTGCAAGATCCCACCTGGCTGCTGCGTCTCTGGCAGGGGGGCATGTCTTTTCACGGCGGGATGCTGGGGGTTATGGTGGCAATGTACCTGTTTGCCCGGCGTCGCAGTATCGCCATAGGAGCCCTGCTTGATTTTGTTGCACCACTGGTACCCTTTGGTCTTGCCTTTGGCCGCCTGGGTAACTTTATTGGACAGGAGCTCTGGGGGCGGCCAAGTGATGCACCCTGGGCCATGGTTTTCCCGCAGGATCCATTGCAACTGGCCCGCCACCCCTCTCAGCTCTACCAGTTCGCGCTGGAAGGATTACTGCTCGGCATAATATTGATCTGGTTTTCCTCGCGGCCCAGACCTACCTGGGCAGTTTCGGGCATGTTTTCCCTTGGCTATGGCTGTCTGCGCTTTGCGGTTGAGTTCTTTCGGGAACCGGACCAGCATATCGGTTTCGAAGCGCTGGGCTGGATGACGCGCGGTCAGCTGCTGTGCCTGCCTATGATCGCGCTGGGTATTTTCCTACTGGTAGTCGCTTATCGTGGTACCGGCACGCCGCTGGTCAATGCGAAGAGACGTAGTAAATGAGGCAATACCTGGATCTGCTGCAGGATATTCTCGATAACGGTGCGACCAAATCCGATCGTACCGGCACCGGCACACTTTCCGTCTTTGGTCGGCAATATCGGCACGACCTGGCGCAGGGTTTTCCGCTGCTGACCACCAAGAAGCTGCACCTGAAAAGTATTGTTAATGAGTTGATTTGGTTTCTCAACGGCGATACCAATACCCGTTGGCTGAAGGACAATGGTGTATCCATCTGGGACGAATGGGCTACCGAGAATGGAGATCTGGGGCCGATTTACGGTGCCCAATGGACCGCCTGGCCCACGCGTGACGGCAAGACCATCAACCAGATCGACTACGTTGTTGACTGCCTGCGCAACAACCCGGATAGCCGGCGGATTCTGTTCCATGGCTGGAACGTTGAGTACCTGCCGGATGAGCGGATGAGCCCCCAGGACAATGTGCGTGCTGGCAGGATGGCGCTCCCTCCTTGTCACCTGCTATATCAGTTTTATGTGGCGAACGGTGTGCTATCTGCGCAGTTGCTGATTCGCTCCAGTGATTCATTTTTGGGCCTCCCTTACAATACTGCCAGTCTCGCTGTACTGACGATGATGCTCGCCCAGCAATGCGATCTGGAGGCAGGCGAGATTATTGTTTGCACCGGGGATTCCCATATCTACAGCAATCATCTCGAACAGGTGAACGAACAACTGAGCAGGGAGCCGCGCAAGCTGCCACAACTGCACATATTGCGTAAGCCGGCGACGATTTACGAATACCGGTTCGAGGATTTCGCGCTGACCGACTACGATCCCCATCCCCATATCTCGGCCCCCGTGGCGGTCTAGGGTGCCGCTTTGACCAGGCTTGCAATTATTGTGGCCGCGGCCGATAACGGTGTTATTGGCCGGAATAACGGTCTGCCGTGGAATTTGCCGGAGGATCTGCGTTATTTCAAACGGGTAACCATGGGAAAGCCGATTGTGATGGGCCGCAGGACGTTAGAGTCTATCGGCCGGCCGCTGCCTGGGCGCAGCAATATTGTCATCAGCCGCAATGTGGATTTTTTGTCACCGGGGGTGCAGGTTGTGACTTCCCTGGACGAAGCCCTGGCGCTGGCCGACAAAATTGCCAAAATAGACGGGGCCTCAGAGATAGTCGTTATCGGTGGCGCAGAGGTATACCGGCTCGCCATGTCCCGGGCAGATCGACTCTACATCACGGAGGTGCACACCAACGTGAAGGGGGATGTGACGTTACCGCCTGTTCATTGGCCTGATTGGCGAGAGGTTAGTCGGGAGTATCACGCGGCTTCTGCCGGCAACCCGTTTGACTACAGTTTTGTTGTTTATGATCGTGTTGCCAGCTGATGACAGGGCGATCCTTGTGGCGTGTTACCGAATGGTGCAGTCGATGGTGCGAGTGTTACCTAAATACACAAGCGACGCGTTTGCCTGAATCATCAAATGGGATTCATTGAAAATGGTCGTCCTTTCAGTTTAAAGTCGCAACCTCGGTTTACCGACGTCAGTTTTTTTACTATATACATACTACTGAGTCCGAATTTTCGCAGTTCTGAAACGCTTCGTTAGATTATAGGAAACACGATTCCCATGACTATGCATCGATTGAAAAATGTAGTGATCGCTGCACTGGCAGCTGCTGGTACCCTCGCGGGTGCCGTGGCTGCGGTGCAAGCTAGCACCCTCGACTCCGTCCTAGCGGTCGGAGAAAAAAAGAATCAAGCCGCAAAAGTGTCTCAGGTGAAAATTGACCGTCTGGCCGATGAAACCCGCGATCTGCTGACCGACTATAAAACTGTCACCAAGCAAATCGATGGTCTCAAGGTCTACAACGGTCGATTGAAGCGCCAGATAGATAACCAGTTGGTGCGCATCACGGAAATCGATGAGTCCATCGACCAGGTCACCGTTATTCAACGCCAGATGCTGCCGTTGGCCATCCGCATGATCGATGGCCTGGAAACATTTGTTGAGCTGGACGTGCCTTTCCATCTGGACGAGCGCATGGAGCGAATAGCGTTTCTCCGGGCAAACCTGGACCGCTCTGATGTGTCCATCGCCGAGAAGTTCCGGCAGGTGCTTGAAGCGTACAAGATAGAAAATGAATACGGTCGCAAAATCGACGCTTACAAAGGAAGCATTGAAATCGACGGTGTCGAGCGCGATGTAAACTTCCTCCGGGTTGGCCGTATATCCTTTCTTTACCAGAGCACTGATACAGAAATGTCGGGTGCCTGGGACCAGGCCAGCAGAAGCTGGGTACCGGTGTCTCGCGGTGAGTATCGCAACGCCATTATGAAGGGGCTGCGCATAGCGCGCAAAGAAGCCTCGATAGACTTGATGAATCTGCCAGTAGCTGCACCGGAGGCTAACTAATGAGCACCAAATTTGTTAAAGCCGCCGCGTTCGCCGTAGCGAGCACCTTCGTCTTCAGCACAGGCGTTGCAATCGCGCAGGATGAGAAGCCGCGTTCACTGGACCAGTTGCTGGAATACGTGAAACAGGGCCAGATAACCGAGGCCAAGGAAAACCGCGCCCGCGAACAGGCGTTCGCCAAGGACAAGGCCAACCAGGCAGCTGAATTGAAGCGAGCGGAGGGCGAGCGTGCACGGCAGGAAGCGTTGAGTGCAGAGCTTGAAGATTCATTTGAGGCCAACGAATTGTTGGTGGCAGCAAAGCAGGAGCAACTTAAGGAAAAGCTGGGCACCCTGGCAGAGCTGTTCGGTCACCTGACGTCTACTGCCGGTGACCTGGCTTCCACTCTTGAATTTTCCATTACCAGCGCCCAGTACCCCGGTCGCGAACAGTTCCTCGAGGACCTGATTGCCAAAATGAGCGGCAGCGATAAGTTGCCCAGCATCGAGGAGATTGAGCGGGTCTGGTATGAGCTGAATCGCGAGATGATAGAAACCGGTAAGGTGGTCAGCTTCAATGCTCAGGTTGCCAAGCCTAACGGCGACAAGCAGGAGCAAGGTGTTGTTCGTATTGGCGCGTTTAATGTTATTTCTGACACCGGCCAGTATCTGCAATACGTTTCCTCCAAAGGCTCTCTGGAAGAGCTGTCTCGCCAACCTTCCGGACCCTACCTCGGCTGGGCCAAAGAACTGGCTTCCTCTACTGAAGGCCTGCACCGGTTTGGTATTGATCCCACAGGCCCCAGTGGCGGCTCGTTCCTGGCAGCGCTGATCAATAGCCCCAACCTTGAGGAGCGCTGGCATCAGGGCGGTTACATAGGGTATGCCATCACTGCAGTGGGTGTATTCGGCTTCATTCTTGCGCTGTACCGTCTGATTGTACTTTCCGCAGTGAGTGCCAAAGTCAGCTCACAGCTCAGGTCAGATAAAGCCAAGGACAATAACCCACTTGGCCGGGTGCTCAAGGTCCACGAGGACAACCCGTCAATGGACACAGAGACCCTGGAACTCAAGCTCGAAGAGGGCATCCTCAAAGAGACGCCGAAGCTGGAGTCTGGCCTTAATCTGCTCAAGATTATCGCCGCCATTGCACCACTGATGGGTCTGCTGGGTACCGTGACGGGCATGATCGTAACCTTCCAGGCGATCACCATTTTTGGAGCGGGCGATCCCAAGGCTATGGCCGGTGGTATCTCCGGTGCCCTGGTAACAACAGTGCTGGGTCTGCTTGTGGCAATCCCCACGGTGCTGTTACACACCATTGTCAACGGCCGCGCACAGCGGATCATCCACGTACTTAATGAGCAGACCACCGGCATTATTGCGGAGCACACCGAAGCCAACCTGAGGAAGTAATATGTACTGGTTCGATAGTGCTTATGAGGCAGTCTCCCGCTTTATGGATATGGGCGGTGATGTCCTCTGGCTGATCGCCATCCTGCTGTTCTTTATGTGGACGCTGATATTCGAGCGCGTCTGGTACCTGAAGATTGGCTGGAAGAACGACGTGAGCAAGGCGATTGAATCCTGGGAATCGCGTGATGAGCGCAAATCCTGGAATGCGAAGCAGATCAGGCAAAAGCTGCTCTCCCAGGCGAGGATGCAAATAAACCAATACCTGCCGATCATCAAGACGCTGGTTGCCCTGTGCCCACTGCTGGGATTGTTGGGAACGGTAACCGGGATGATCGAGGTGTTTAACATCATGGCGGTTACGGGAGGCGGCGATGCCAAGTCGATGGCTGGCGGTGTGTCGCGGGCGACAATCCCCACAATGGCGGGAATGGTTGCGGCAATATCAGGTGTTTTTGCCAACACCTACGTGACCCGGAATGCTCAGCGCCAGAGCCAGTTTCTCGAAGATAACCTGACTACCGATCACTAAGAGAGCACCATAATGCGCAGGAATACTAAAGCAGCTGTCGAGGATGAAGCCCAGATTGATTTGACGCCCATGCTGGACGTTGTATTCATCATGCTCATCTTCTTTATTGTTACCGCATCCTTCATCAAGGAGGCGGGGATTGAAGTGAATCGACCAGAGGCTTCGACATCTCAGCCGAAAGACAACGTGAATATTCTGATTGCCATCAATGCAACCAACGAAATCTGGATGGATAAGCGCCGGATTGATGTGCGCTCGGTGCGAGCCAATATCGAGCGCCTGCATGCGGAAAACCCCAAGGGCGCCGTGGTAATTCAGGCCGACAACAAGTCCAATACTGAGACCGTAGCCGCTGTTCTGGATGCCGCCCGTGAAGCGGGTGTTTACGATGTGTCACTGGCCACCGATGATAAGTAATTCATTATGAATCGCAATTTTTCAAGACTCATTATTGGAGCGTTATTCGGGCTTCCCGTCGCCGCTGGCCTGTTTTTCATTATGCAGTATCTGATTGCTTCTGCAGACCCAAAGATAGACGACGAGAAGCGGACCAAGCTAGCAGATATACTTATGCCAGAGCGCGAAATCGATACCAATCTGAAAGAGCAAAAGCCAGACAAGGTGGATGACCCGGAGCAGCCTCCACCGGATATGGATACACCCGATATCGACATGGATATGGACGTCGATGTGCTCAATATTGCACCCACCGCGCAGGTTGATCTGGCGATCAACAGCACCGGCATGTCCACCGGAGATGGGGAATACCTCCCCATTGTTAAGGTTGCGCCGATTTATCCTCGCCGGGCACAATCACGTGGAATATCCGGCTATTGTATTGTTGAGTACACCGTGACCGCGTCGGGTGCGATACGTGACCCGGTTGCGGTGGATTGCCAGCCCTCCGGAGTGTTTGAGAAGGCGTCAGTCAAGGCCTCCCTGAAATTCAAGTACAAGCCCCGGGTCGTCGATGGCGTGGCCATTGAGGTGGGGGGTGTCCAGAATAAGTTCACCTATGAGTTGGAACAGTGAAACGGTTAACGCGTTATGAAATTGTTTAAGTCCCGCACCTGGATTCAAGCTTTACTGTTAGCCCTGCCGGTTGTTATGACCCAGGTAGCGGTGTCACAGTTGCAGAGCGATATGGGGATGCAGCCGCTTTCAGCGGCTCTCGCAGCTGAAGAGAAGAAGCCCGATACTCGCGAAACCCGTCGTACTCCCGCACTGCGGAATAAAGTGTATGAGAAACTGGCTGCGGCACAGGAAGCTGCCGAGGCCAAGGATCTGAATGGCGCGGCGAGCATTCTCGACGAGATGATTGCCGCAGGTGGAAAGAACGAGCTGAACAGCTATGAGCTGGCGAACGTTTATAACCTCTACGCTTTCATTTATTACTCCAAGGAAGATTATGCCAAAGCCCTGAAGGCTTACGAGGAGGTCGTCGCACAGCCTGATATTCCCCTGGCCATGGAAATCAACACAAAGTACACCATCGCCCAGCTCTATTTTGTTCAGGAGCAGTGGCAGAAGGGTATTAATGCACTGCTACAGTGGTTTGCAGTGACCGAGAATCCAAACGCAAGCGCTTACGTGCTGCTGTCCCAGGGTTACTATCAGACCAAGGACTATGACAAGGCGCTTTTGAATGTTAAGAAGGCCATCGATATGTACCAGGCGGCAGACAAGGTACCCAAAGAGCAGTGGTACAACCTGGCCCGATTCCTGTACTTTGAGAAAAACGACGTAAACAACACGGTTGCCACGCTGGAGGAACTGCTCAAGTACTATCCCAAGAAGGATTACTGGGTACAGCTCTCCCATATGTACGGCGAACAAAAGAAAGACAATCTACAGTTGGCGGCTATGGATACCGCCTATGTGCAGAATATGTTGGACAAGGGCACAGAGCAGGTCACCATGGCCTACCTTTACCTGAATGCCGAGGTTCCCTACAAGGCAGGCAAGGTCATGGCAAAGGGCCTGAAAAACAAGTCTATCGAGCCGACGTCCAAGAACTATGAGATCGCTGCCAGTGCCTGGCGCCAGGCTCAGGAACTTGATAAGGCTATAGTTGATATGGAGCAGGCGGCGGCGAAATCTGACGACGGCGAGTTGTACGCCCGTCTGGGTAATATCTATCTGGACAGTGATATGAATTCCAAGGCGATTGTGGCCATCAACAAGGGCCTCTCACGTGGCGGGGTCAAACGCCCGGATAACGCGCGATTGGTTCTTGGTATGGCTTACTTCAATGAGAAGAAGTATGACAAGGCCCGCGAGGCGTTTAAGGCGGCGGGGCGTGATAAGCGGTCCGCCAAGTACGCGTCGCAGTGGATCAACTACCTGGAATCAGAGCTGGATCGGCAGGCGAAATTGCGAGACAGTTAAGCGGAAGCTGGACTGTCGGAATAAAAAAAGGAGCTCATTGAGCTCCTTTTTTTATTCTCGATTACCTTTTCAGGGGTATTACATGGGAACTACATTCTCTGCCTGAGGACCTTTCTGGCCATCGGTGACAGTGAACTGGACCTTTTGGCCGTCGGATAGAGTTTTGAAGCCGTCGCCTTTGATGGAGCTAAAATGGACAAAGACATCAGGACCATCCTCACGCTCAATAAAGCCGAAACCCTTGGTCTCGTTAAACCACTTAACTGTGCCGGTTGTTGTGGACATATATTTTACCTGTATTGCTTGCTGTGCCGTTTCTAGGCACCTCTTTATTTAATAATTATTTATGGTTAACGTACCGATGAACTTGATGGAACTTCGACCGTGAGCATAAATACCGCTGAAACCACCTCAGCTTCTGAAAGTGTATCACCAAATTTGATGCTTTGCCGTCAAGGATTTTCAAGTATTTTGGGAATATTTCTCTCTTTCTGAACTGCCCGGGTACGGCAGTCCGGGCCGTTTGCTGGAGGGATTGAGCCTTTTAGCGCTGTTTTTGGGTCTGTACCGCTGCCTACCTCTGAAGGTTGCAAAATAAGTGACGAGGTACACTGGTGCGAATACTATTGGTTGAAGATGACATCCAACTGGGTGAGTCACTGGAGGCAGCCCTCAAGCTGGAACGCTACGCGGTGGACTGGCTGCGTTCTGGTGAACCGGTGCGGGCTGCCCTGGGCGCCACCCCCTACGATTTACTCATACTTGACCTGGGTTTGCCGGGGATACCGGGAATGCAGGTGTTGCGGCAGTTGCGGGCAGACAAGCTGCGCTTGCCGGTACTGCTTCTTACCGCAAGAAATACGGTGGACGACAAGGTGGACGGTCTCGATTCAGGTGCGGATGACTATCTCACTAAACCCTTTGATATAGCTGAATTTTTTGCCCGTGTTCGCTCGCTACTGCGCCGCAAGGGCGAGAAGTCGACTCATTTCCACGCGGCCGGGATTACTCTGGACCCGGTAGACCGCACGGTGAGTTTTGCGGGCAAAACTGTGGATTTGACGGCCCGGGAATTCGCAATTCTGGAAATATTGCTGCGAAATACGGGTCGTTATGTGTCGAAAGCCCGACTGGAGGAGGGCATTTACAACTGGGGTGAGGAAGTGGAGTCAAATACAGTGGAGGTTTATATCTCGCGCCTGCGCAAGCGCTTTGGCGGGGAGACCATCGAAACCATGCGCGGCGTCGGCTACCGGGTGCCTGGCTGACATCATGCAACGCGTGAGGCAGATCAAAAAGGTGACATCGCTGAAAACCAGGCTGGTGCTCATTTTGCTGGTCTTGACTCTTGCTGCGTGGGTGGCCTCGGCACTACTCACCTTTGCTTTTACCAGCAGGATGATGCTGGATCAGGTAGATGGGCAGTTGGAGCAGTACGCTGGCCTGGTGAGCTACATCAGTGCGGTATTTGCGCGGCAGGTGGATGAGGGTGTGCCACTGTCGGAGCCGTGGTTGCATGGTAAATTTGAAACGGCTCATCTGCAACCAATTGTAATAGAAGCCCCAGCGGGGGAAAAACTGACCCCTGCTCTGAATATCTGGCTGGATCGGAACCTGATTGCGGTTATGGCTAACTCACCCCGCTTTGCGGAGCCTCGCGAGGAAGGCTTTTCCTTTGGTGGCTTGCAGAGGGGAGACAACAATTGGCGGATACTTGCTCGTTATGACGAATTAACAGGGTTGTGGTTGCAGGTTGGTATCGAGATGGATGATGCACGTCGGGATATGCTGGCTATGCTCGGTCGTGCGCTGTTGCCTCTACTCGTTGCCCTTCCGATGACCGTGGCACTGTTGTATTTTGGCGTTTCCCGGGGGCTCAAGCCCCTGAAAAATCTGGCAACCCAGATAGCCAGACGCAATCCGGCGCTGTTGGATCCCGTAGAGCCCAGAGGTGTTCCCGCCGAGATGCAGGGCGTAGTTTCCTCTCTCAACGACCTATTGCAGCGTCTGGCGATGGCATTGGAAGGAGAACAGCGCTTTACTGCCAACGCCGCCCATGAATTGCTTACACCGCTGGCGGCGATAAAAATGGAAGTCCAGCTTTGCCAGCTGCAGTCAGAGGATGAGCGTAGCGCGGCCATGCTCGCACGTATCGTGCAGCGAGTTGATCGTGCCAGCCACACGGTGGCGCAATTGTTGACACTCGCGCGGCTGGACCCGGGGCGGGCAGATATTCGTCAGCAAGTGTGTTTGCAAACCCTGTTGGTGGAGGCTCTGGCCAATACCTCGCACATTGCCGACGAGCGGGACCTGACGGTGGCAGTAGCGGCCCAGAGCACTACGACGATTTCAGGTAGCGCGGATTCCCTGTCGATCCTGTTTTGCAATGTGCTCATTAACGCTTTTCGCTATGGATCGACAGATTCTGTGGTGCAAGTGTCTCTTGGGGGAGGTGATCAAGTGGTGTTTGAGGTGAGCAATGATTGCCCTCCCTTGTCGCGACAGGAGTTTGATCGGATTAGCGAGCGTTTCTACCGAGCGCCCGGTTCCCCCGGCCAGGGCGCCGGGCTGGGTTTGTCGATTGTGGCGCATATCGCAGAGCAACACGGTGCCGCCCTGAGTGTCGGCCCGGGCGAGTCCGGTGAAGGATTCCGCGTTCGTGTTGTGTTTTCCAACCTCACCTAGTGTTTACAGCGGAATACGGGATGCACCCAGCAGGCCGGGCTGGCTACTGGTGATGGTGTAAACCGGTATGCTGGCAAGGGTCTTCCCCATAGCGCCCTTGTCGATCAGACGCTTTCTGAATGTGCTTTCCCGTAAGAAGGGGGTGATTTCAGGAACAATACCCCCGGCCAGGTAGAGTCCCCCGTAAGAGCCATTCGCCAGCAGGAAGTCACCGCACACGGAGCCGAACAGGGCGCAAAATGTCTCCAGTGCCGTTACGCACAGCCCATCTTCCCCGGCCATTGCTCTGCGGGAAATCTCTGTCGCCTCCAACGCCGGGGCGGGCTCACCCCGCACCTCAGCCAGTGCCTGGTGCAAGCGCACCAGCCCGGGCCCGGATACCAGTAGCTCCGCATAAATATTACTGTGCTGCGCCAATAGTAAACGGAACAGTTCCAGCTCGAGCTGGGTGGCCGGTGTCAGGCCCATATGCCCAGGTTCACAGGCGAAGCTTTGAGGCAGTCCACCGTGCCAGTCCAGGAATGCCCCCCCGAGGCCGGTGCCAGGCCCCAGCGTTGCGAGGCGCCCCGCAGGTACACCCATTGCGGGGAATAACAGCTCCCTTTGACTGTCAGTGAGGTACGGCAGGGCGTAGGCGTTGGCCTCGAAATCATTGAGACGTCGCAACTGGTCAAAGCCAAAACGGGATGCCAGCTCGCTATTGGAGAAAGACCAATCGATATTGGTCATGGACACCTGATCATCAGAAGGCGGTGCCGCGACTGCAATGCAACAAACCCGTGGCCTCGGTTCAGTTAAATGCTCAAGCCATAGCGCGATAATATCTTCCAACCGCGTGAATTCACGGTTGGTATATGTGCGCAGCGCGCGAAGCTCCGAGTGCTCCGGATCGAACAGTGCTATGCGCGTATTAGTCCCGCCTATATCAGCAACAAGGCGGGTGGGTGTTGAAGACACTAAACTACCGGAAGAATTTTCATGATGTTGGTGGAGCCCGCTCTGCCCAGTACTTCACCTTTGGTCAGGAGGATAGAGTCGCCCTTTTGCAGGTAGCCACCATCCAACAGAAATTCTATGCCTCTCGCTTCGACGCTATCGTGATCAAAGGCGGAGGCGTCGAAAAACAACGGAATTACGCCGCGGCAAAGGCAGAGTTTTTGCAGAGTCTTACTGTGATGACTAAGTGCAAAAATAGGTAGACCGGAGCTCAGGCGAGACATAAGCAGAGGCGTTGTGCCCGACTCAGTGAGACAGGCGATGCCACGCACATTGGCGTAGTGGTTGGCCGCATAAATAGCGGACATGGCAATGGTTTCCTGGGCATTTGAAAACTGGCGATCCAGGCGGTAGTGCGAGGTTCGGGTAACAGCCTGGCGTTCCGCTCCCAGGGCTGCGTCAGCCATAGCCACCACAACTTCAACCGGGTATTTTCCCACAGCTGTTTCCGCCGACAGCATGACTGCGTCGGTACCATCCAAAACGGCGTTGGCTACATCGAACACCTCCGCCCGTGTAGGCATGGAGTTGCTGATCATGGATTCCATCATCTGTGTCGCGGTAATGACCACACGGTCCATCTTGCGTGATCGGGAGATCAGCTCTTTCTGGATGCCGATCAACTGGGCGTCGCCGACCTCCACACCCAGGTCTCCCCTGGCTACCATTACCCCGTCCGAGGCCGTGATGATACTGTTCAGCGTATCGTTATCAGCAACTACTTCGGCGCGCTCTATTTTTGCAATGATTGAAGGCTCGAGTTGGTGCTCCTTGAGCAAGTCCCGTGTTTGCAGTATATCGGCGGCAGTGGAGACGAAAGAGACCGCAACAAAATCGGGGTTTATCTCCGCCAAGCTATTGATGTCGGTGAGGTCCTTGGCGGTGAGAGCTGGGGCGGCCAGGCCGCCCCCCAGGCGATTTATGCCCTTGCGAGAACCCAGTTTCCCGCCCACCACCACGGTACAGTCCACCGCATTGGTGTCGACATCATCCACCCTGAGGCGAATGCGGCCGTCATCCAGTAGCAGGATATCACCACGAAATACGCTGCTGCACAGCGCCGCGTAGTCCAGTCCGACGCCTCGAATATCGCCTTCACCATCGCCGATGGCAAGATCCAGGCGGAAGCGGTCACCGTTGCCGAGCTCCACGTAATCGTGGCGGAAACTGCCGATACGAATTTTGGGGCCCTGCAGGTCGGCCAGTATCCCGACGTAGATTCCGGCTATGGCAGCCTGCTTGCGAATTCGTTGGGCGACCCGTGCATGCTGTTGTGCAGTGCCATGGCTGAAATTAAGGCGGAATACGTTGACACCCGCAGCGATAAGCCGGGCAATCATGTCAGCCGATTCACTCGCCGGGCCGATGGTGGCAACAATCTTGGTACGTCTGTTAACTTTTGGGGTCACGTGGTTTCCAGTCAGTTAGCGGGCTCCATAATAACCCATCAATCGCCATTTCCAGCCTCTGTCTGCGCAAGCTGCCGAAGGTAGTCACTTACAATGTCGGGAAAATCTGTGAAAACACCGTCCACCCCCGCTTGTTGGAAGACGATGTCCAGCAGCTCATCAAAGCTGCCGACACCTGCCGGTAATTCATCGCGGCGAAGTGTATAGGGATGCACGATCAACTTTAGTGCATGGGCGTGCTGTATCAGGTCGCTCAGTATTGGCGCGCCAGTTGTGTCTCTGCCAAGATATATGTGGTTGATCCAGGGCCCTATACCGTCGGCATATGACGCAATCTCTGCGAGGCCCTCTGGCGTTCGCAACTGGTCGTAGTCAGCGTCGGTATCCTCCCCCCAGCTGTTTTCACCGATCAGTTGAATTAATGGCAGTGGCGTTTTCAATTTACTGCGCAAGTGTTGCAGTGTCACCGGGTCGAAGCATTGTAGAAAAACTTGTTCGCTGCGGCCGGCATAGCCTTTTTCTTTGAGCACAGCCATTACAGTAGCGACAATGTCCATGCCAGCCTGGCGATGCAGGTTTGGGGCCTTGAACTCGACGTATAAACCGGTACAGCGATCCCTGCTCTGGTCCAGGCCCGCAATAAGATCGATCTCCTCCGCCAGGGTGGGTATTCCAAACAGGCCTTGCGCCAGTGGGAAACGCTGCGGATAGACCGGCACCTCACGCCCATCCGCTGCCTCGGTACTGCGCTCGTGCACTTTCAGCTCCCGAAGCTCTTCGAGTTTGAAGTCCATGGCATAGAAACGGCCATCGGCCCGTGCCCGGCCAGGAAAGCGTGCCGCAACATCTGTGGTGCTTTCAAGATAAACGTCGTGTAGCACCACAGGAATGCCTTCTTTGCTCAGTACTACATCCTGCTCAATGTAGTCTGCACCCATGGCGTGTGCCATCGCCTTGGCCGCGAGGGTGTGTTCTGGCAAATAACCACTGGCGCCGCGGTGGGCAATCACTATCGGAGTTGAGCGCCTGGTGTCGGTCATCGCTTGAAGAACCGACATAAAAAAAGGGCGAAGTGCAAACGCCCCACGCCCTCTTTCATAACCGCTCCGGCAAACGCTACTATCAGGGAAGTGCTGCGATCCACGAGCTGTCCTCGAACCACTTTTTACGCAGTTGTGTCAGGACTCCGGTCTTTTCGTAGGCCCGAAGGTAGTTGTCTACCAGGTTGAAAAACTGCGGGTCATCCTTGCTCACGGCGATCCCGACAGGTTCGACCGTCAGTGGCCGTTCCAGTGTTGCCAGGCCGGCGTCGGGATAGCGCAAAACTGACAATACGCAAACGGGCATGTCCGCGACCATCGCGTCAGCTTTGCCGTCGATGACCATTGCAACACCCTCGTCATAACTGGAGATTTCAATCAACTGTGCGTCTGGAGCAACGGCCTTCACGAAAGAGGCGCTGGTAGAGTTGCTGAGCGCAAGTAGCTTCAGGTCCTTGCGGTTGAATTCCTTACTCGCCTTGATATCAGCCAGAGTGGAGTTTTTGGTAAGAATAGATTTTCCGGACATCATGTAAGGTCCGACAAAGGATACCTCTTCGGTGCGTTCCGGAGTAATCGAAAGACCTGACATGACCATGTCGATCTTGTCATTCTCCAGCGCGGTCATTAGTTCGCCGAAGGGCATGGCGACGATTTCCAGTTTTACCTTCATGGCGTCGGCGAGTGCTTTGGCGAGATCTACGTCAAAGCCCATCAACCCGCCTTCGCGGTTCGCCATGGTCAGAGGTGGCTGGTTGCCGGACATACCGACCTTTAGTACCTTGAAATCTATCACTCTCTGCAGCGTATCGCCCGCCAGTGCGTTTAGGGGTAGGGCTGCTGCGAGGGCCAGCAGGCCTCCGAGTAATACGCGGTGCATGAATTTGGGCATCAAATATCTCCTTTCAGGAATGAATCGCTGCTTTGCGGAAGCGGCTTGTCGCGGTGTAAGCCAGCCGGTACCGTAAGTGCTAAAGCCGCAACAGTTTAAGTCTGATCAGCTAAGAAGCCAAAATTTTTTCTGATCGTGCGCCTATAATACCGGAATGAGCACAGCTTATGGTTAATACATTTGATCGGATTGTCATCGCCGTGCCGGACCTGCAGGCGGCGACCTTTGAATACCAGCAGCTGCTTGGTGCAGCAGTTATCCCGGGGGTGCCGCATCAGCCCCCCTATGGCAGATTTATATTGCCCAATACTGCCATTGAGTTAGTGCCGTCCAGCAGTAAAAAGGGGCTCATCAGTGGAATCGTGTTTGGCTCGGATACCTCATCGGGTGACGATGAGAGGGTCGCGAACGGACGGGGCCTGGATCTCCGGCTTTGTAACGGGGTGTCTACTGCGGAGCAAAGGTCGCGGCAATCTGACATTGAGGCCGCGGATCTCAGGGTAGATCATCTGGTCCTTCGTACGGCCAGTGCAGACGACTGTATTGAGCTGTTTGGCCGCAAATTGGGGATCCGTCTGGCGCTGGACCAGAATGTGCCGGAGTGGGGTGGACGAATGCTGTTCTTCCGCGCTGGCAAGCTTACGCTGGAAGTGATTGAGGCACAGCACGAGCAGCCCGCTGAGGATTACTTCTGGGGAATTGCCTATCATTGTGCGGACCTTGAGCAAACGGTGGCGCGCCTGGCCGCTCGGGGTGTTGCCCTATCGGAGATTCGCGCCGGCCGGAAACAGGGCAGTGTTGTGGCAACCGTCAAAAGCCACTGTCTGGGCATACCAACGCTGTTGATCGCACCTGGCTAGAGTACACAGTGTCTGGCATAGATCGCGGTATCGTCCGCGCTCTACTCGCCTTTGGGCGTATCGGACAAGTCTTCACACCATGACTTGGAACCCACTGCGGTGCCATCAATTCGGCTATTTCTTTACCTGCATTTTTATCGACTTTTCAGTAGCCGGCCCGTAGGGCGGTAACAGCCCACCCAGTTTGGCGAAATTCATCCTGGTCTGGCGGTAAATCGACTTCGCATGGCTGAAGGTGCGGAAACCTTCAATACCGTGGTAGCTACCCATACCGCTGGGCCCAACGCCGCCGAACGGCAGGTCCTCCTGACCGATGTGCATGATGACATCGTTGATGCAGATACCACCGGAGGTAGTGCGGGTTTCCACTGCGGTTTGCTCATCGCCATCTTCACCGAAATAATATACCGCCAGGGGGCGGGGCCGGGAGTTGATGTAGTCTATCGTTTCCGAGAATTCGCTGTATGTGCGAATCGGTAACAGCGGCCCGAAAATCTCCTCCTGCAGGACTTTCATGTCCTCGGGTGGCTCGGGTATCAGCGTGGGAGGAATCTTGTAGGTGCCTTGTTGCTGGCTGAAATCCTCTCCGGCCGGGTTGATTGCAATGGTTTTTACCCCACGCTCTTCCGCCTCGGCCAGGTAGCCGGTCAGGCGTTGAAAGTGGCGTTCATTGATCACCGAGGTGTATTGCTCGTTGTCCAGCAGCCGGGGATACATGGCAGCAACCGCGTTTTGTGCAATGGTGATCACCTCGGGTAACTTCTCCTCGGGCACCAGCAGGTAGTCTGGCGCAAGGCAGATCTGGCCGGCGTTCAGGGTTTTGCCCAGCATGATTCGACCGAGGCTTTTTTCGAGATCCGCGCTGCGGGAGATGATGACGGGTGACTTGCCGCCGAGTTCCAGTGTCACCGGCACCAGGTTTCGCGAGGCCGCGGCCATGATGTGACGGGCTATCGATGTGGCGCCGGTAAACAGCAGGTGATCCAGCGGCAGGTTGGAAAATGCCTGGCCGATTTCGGGACCGCCGGTGAATACGACAACCTCTTTCGGGTCATAGGCGTCTTCCATCATGGTCTTCAGCACTTCTGATGTGGCCGGCGTAAATTCGGAGGGTTTCACCATGACCCTGTTACCCGCCGCCAGGGCGCCGGACATGGGTGCGAACACCATTGACACAGGGAAGTTCCAGGGCGCTATGATGCCCGCTACACCCAGTGGTTGGTATTCTATCCGGGAGCGCCCACCCATCAGGTTGAGGGGAAAGCCCGTCGGTCGCTTTTCGGGTTTCATCCATTTGCGCAGGTGCTTTTTCGCGTGCTTCATCGGGGTCACAGAGGCGCCGACATCTGTGAGCAGCGTAACCTCCCTGGGACGACAGCTGAAATCCGAGTTCAGCGCATCGGCAAGCTTGTCAGCATAGCGAACCAGCGCATCTATGCCGCGATCAAGACGGTCCATACGGGTGGCTGCGCTAACGGGCCCCTCTTTGAGGAAGTCGGCGCGCTGTGCCTCTAACAGACTCAGCATGGCTGACTCGACCTCTGTCAAGTCTGGTGCTGGGGAGATTGATGTCATGGCCTGGATTCTCCGGAAGTATTTTTATGCTGACCCGCAGCGCGTCGAGTATAGTCCTGTACTGTATGAATGGTAAGCTTTTGCTCGGCTGCGGGCCGGTCGTTACCGGAGGTGCGCGCCATTTGGCTTTTTTCGAGAGTATCTGCTAATAATTCGATATGTCCAAAAGTAACGAGACCAGTATTGATCCCCGCACTCCCTCGCCACCCTACGGCTACTCCAGGGAGTGTACCCATACCCGTGAGCAGCAAATACACATCGTCGCTGAGTTCCATGCCCACAAGATTCGACCCAGTCGAATCGCTTATCGCGTTGGTATCGATATCGCGTTTATCGAGGAGTTGATCGCGGGGGAGATAGAGGAGGAACGATTCCCGCATCTGGTAAAGCATTATCGTGGCAAGCGTTACCAGCAGAGGATGAGTGACAGTGTCACCCGGCGAGGTGTGGCGCGTTATGAGCTGGAACAGCGAATCGAGCAGGAGTTCAGGCAGGAAGTGGATCTGTAATAAAATTGCCGCCTACAAGCCTTTCATTTGGTGAGCAGCAATTCTCGGATGTTTCGGGCTTTTTACGCTCGTTGTTCGATCGCGCTGGCTAACCATGTCTCCCGGCGTTCCAGTTCTGCTATCAGGTTTTCAAGTTGTTCGTCGCTGCCCGCCTCGGCGTCCTTCAGCGATGCGCGCGTTTTCTTGATTTCCCCCTGTGTGGTCTCCAGATCCAGTTTGAGCTCTGCGAGGCTTTCGGCCTCTACCGCTTTGTCAAAGATCTTCTCCTCGGGCGCCTGGCTGACAGACTCCTGCTTGTGATGGTCGTGCAGCACAGGCTGGTCCGGAATCATTTTGCGTTCGGGGTCCAGCTGGCGTTGATTCATAAACGTGGGGGATACAATTTCTATCCCGTTGCCGTGCATTTGTGCCAGTACTGTTTTACGCAGATTGGAGCGGGCGCTGAGCAGGTTTTTGATCGAGGGCAGAAACCCGCACACACGGTATGCCACCGCGTGATCAAGCAATTCGTGAACCAGAACAAATGGCTCCTCCAGCGCGGCATCGGCCGCGGCCAGCTTCATCAGTTCCTCTACCCGAGTGTAAGGCACATCATAACCAATAGAGACCTCGGCGAAGATGATGGTCCCTTCCCTGTGCAGCACGGTAACAGGGGTGTTGATCAGCAGCAGGTTGGGCAGGATAGTCAGGTCGCGCCATTCGGTTTGTATGCGGGTATTTACCAACGTGCGTTTTATAACCCGGCCAAATTGGTCGTTTACACGAATATAGTCGCCCGGGCGAAACGATTGAGTTGTTTGCAACATGACGCCGGCCATGGCGTTGGCAACAAATGTGGTCGACGACAGAGCGATGACTGCGGTGAGTACCAGCCCCAGCAAGCTGAGCACCTGGCCTCTCGTCTCCTCGCTGATGGGCAACATGATGATCAGAGCGATAATGACGATCGATATATTTATCCAGTTGAGCACCGGGTATAACAGGCCCGCAGCTGCGTCCTGGCTGCGTTTGACGAACCAGTTAAGAACCCAGGCCAATGCTGCGCCTATGCCAATTATTACAATCAGGGGCCAGAGGGTGGTGAGGCTTTGCTGAATGAATTCCATGGATTTGGTCCAGACCGTGGCGCTAACGTTGTTTGCAGGATAACAGTTTGAGCAGCCCGGGATAATAGAACCCGGGCGCCAATGGATTGGATTTGAACTGGCTTCGAGTTACCTTAGCGCCTCTTGCCGCCGGCCTGAGCTGCCGCTGACATCGATACACCTGACCGGAGTAAAAACCCATGAATGCACTTGAACGCTGGCACGAGATTATTAAAGAGAGGAAACCTGAGTTGCTGGACGAGATTTTGGCAGAGGATTGCGTGTTCCTGTCGCCGGTAGTGCACACACCCCAGCGGGGCAGGGAGCTTACCAAGCTCTATCTCACAGGAGCGATGCATGTTTTGGTTGATGGCTTTCACTATGAGAAAGAGGTGGTGAACACGGAACATGCGGTACTTGAGTTTGTCTGCGAAATCGATGGAATTACCGTAAACGGCGTCGATATCATGAGTTTTGATCAGGATGGAAAAATCAGTGAATTCAAGGTGATGGTGCGCCCCTTGAAGGCGATAAACCTGCTACATACGAAAATGGGCGAAATACTGGAGACGCTGGCTGGGTAGTGGAGGCCGGACAGCCGCCGGGATTCCCTGTATAATTCACCCCCGCGCCCGCTTCGGGCGCCCCGCTCAGCTCTCAAGGTAAGCACATGTCCACTCCAGATGGGATCACCAGTTTTGCCGAACTGGATCTGCCCGCTACGCTGCAAAAAGCCCTGGTAGAGGTTGGTTATGAAATACCCTCAGCCATCCAGGCAAAAATCATCCCGTATATGCTTAAAGGTGCCGATGTGCTCGGGCAGGCCCAGACCGGGACCGGCAAGACGGCGGCCTTTGCCTTGCCCATACTGGCTCGCCTGGACCTCAGCCTGAAGTTGCCGCAGGTGCTCGTGCTTGCCCCAACACGGGAGTTGGCGATCCAGGTCGCTGAGGCTTTCCAGAAATACGCCCGTCATTTGCCGGGATTTCACGTCCTGCCGATTTACGGCGGTTCCGATATGCGTGGTCAGCTGCGGCAACTGGAGCGTGGCGTGCATGTGGTGGTGGGTACACCCGGGCGGGTAATGGATCATATGCGCCGGCGTTCCCTCAAACTCTCGAAATTGCAAACCCTGGTGTTGGACGAGGCGGATGAAATGCTGCGCATGGGTTTTATCGACGATGTCGAATGGATCCTGGAACAGACACCCGCCCAGCGACAGATCGCACTATTCTCCGCCACCATGCCCGACGCAATCCGGCGAATTGCCAAACGCCACCTTACCGATCCGCAAGAAATCTCGATTGAGGTCAAGAGCGTCATCAGTGCCGCCATTCGTCAGCGTGTGTGGATGATGGCCGGAGTCCACAAGCTCGACGCACTGACCCGAATCCTTGAAGTAGAGGATTTCGACGGGATGATCATTTTCGTGCGCACGCGCATCCTGACAGCAGAACTGGCTGACAAACTGGCGGCGCGAGGTTACTCGGCCACCGCACTGAACGGCGATATCCCCCAGAAACAACGGGAACAGACAATAGAGCGGCTTAAAAAGGGAGAGCTGGATATTCTTGTGGCCACCGACGTGGCGGCGCGCGGCCTGGATGTGGAGCGAATCAGCCATGTGATCAACTACGATATTCCCTACGATGCGGAAGCCTACGTGCACCGTATCGGTCGCACCGGCCGCGCCGGGCGGACTGGAGAGACAATATTGTTCGCTGCCAATCGCGAACGGCGGTTGCTGCGTGCGATTGAAAAAGCCACTGGTGAGACCATAGAAAAGATGGCGTTGCCCACCGCCGAAGAGGTCACCGACAAGCGCATCGGCAAGTTCAAACAGCGTATTACCGAGACACTCGACACTGCTGAATTGAAACTGTTCCGGAAAATGGTCGAGGACTACCAGCATGAGTACGGTGTGCCAGTGATAGAAATAGCGGCGGCACTGGGGGCTTTAGCCCAGGGCGGCAAGCCGCTCACGGCAAAACCTGTGTCGGGCCCAGCTGACAAAAAACGGGACCGGCCGTCGATGCATGCGGAATCCACAAGGGGACAGAAACCGCCGCGCAAACAGGATCGTGAGACCCCCCGGAAACCGGACCGAAAAGCCCCACGCAAGACGGATAACGAGGCGTTTGAAAAACCTGCCCGGGAAGCGTCAGCGCCGCGCGATAAAGAGCGATCACAGCGGCCGGAGCCCCGGGTGTCGTCACCTGCGGAGCGAAGCGATGAGCCGTCAAGCGGTGGATCGGAAGCGGGTATGGAGCGCTTTCGCATTGAAGTGGGGCTGGAGCACGGTGTAAAGCCCGGAAATATTGTCGGCGCTATCGCCAATGAGGCAGAGATAGAAAGTGAGTATATCGGTCGCATCGAAATATATGACGACCACAGTACAGTGCAACTGCCGGAGGGGATGCCGAAGGAAATCTTCAAGCATTTGAAGAGCGTATGGGTCAGTGGCCAGCGGCTGCAGATTTCGCGGCTGGACGGGCAACATCAGGCGGGTTCCAAAGGCCACTCAAAGGCCAGGGCCAGGCCAGCGGGCAAATCAAAGCCGGCACGCCATAAGCCGAAGTGACTGCGTCGGCGCGGATACTGACTGGTCACCGGCGCAGGGGGTAGTCGGCCGTGCCGATTCTGTTCTCAGTCGTACTGCTGGACCTGATTGGGTTCGGCATAATTATTCCCATTCTGCCTTTTTTGTCTCCCGAACTGGGCGCAGATAAACTTGATGTCGCCTATATTATTGTCGCCTACGCGGTGGGTGCCGGTCTCTGTGCGCCATTTTGGGGGCGCCTTTCGGATCGTATAGGGCGCAAACCCGTAATAATGATCTGTCTGGCGGGGGCAGCTGTTTCCTACGTTATGCTCGGTCTGGCTTCCGCACTTTGGATGGTCTATGTCGCACGTGCATTTGCCGGGATGATGGCGGGGAACGTGGGAGTGGCCTCCGCCATGATGGCGGATATCACCGGGCCGGAGAACCGGGCCCGTGGCATGGGCCTGATTGGTGCTGCTTTTGGGCTTGGCCTGGTTCTGGGCCCCATGCTGGGCGGCTTGTTGTCTGGCGATGAGCCGGGATTTACCCTGCCCTGCGCGGTGGCGGGGATTATGTCAGTACTGGCAATGGTCGCGGCGGCGCTTTTCCTTCCTGAATCGCTCACGGCGGAAAAGCGCGCTGC
Source organism: uncultured Haliea sp. (assembly GCA_963977275.1). Classification (GTDB taxonomy): domain Bacteria; phylum Pseudomonadota; class Gammaproteobacteria; order Pseudomonadales; family Halieaceae; genus JARRPM01. The sequence continues at coordinate 245,005 of CAXBNX010000001.1, forward strand.
ACACAAAACAGCTCAACAGGGGAAAGACGCAGGCTCCACCTATTCGATGCTGCGGGAGGGTGGAAACAGGCTGCTGATGCTGCAATTTTTTCTGCACAACCTCTGTGTCAGTTCGCTCACTTACATGTTTCCTCTCTGGGCCGGGGATACGCTGGGCTGGGGTGCCCGCCAGGTGGGAATTGTTTTCGGCATCCAGGGCGCGATCATGGCCGTGGTACAAGGGGGTTTCATGGGCATGATGGTGCGTGCCCTGGGGGAGTTGCGACTGCTGCGAATTGCTGTGTGTTCACTGGTACTCGGGCTGGCCATAGGCGTGTTTGCAGACACCATGCTGGTGATGGTCGGGTCGATATTTATCGCCATGACCGGTGCAACTTTGTGTATGCCGTTGTTGAATGCCATTGTTAGCCATCGCTCACCCGTTCTGATACGCGGCCGTATGCTGGGTGTCTCTGGTGCAGCAGCATCCTGGGGCAGGGTTGCAGGGCCGCTGCTGGCGGGTTTTAATCTCGCGGTGTTTGGCTATCACGGCGCCTGGCTGGGTTCCTTGTTGGTCTCACTGCTCTATCTGGCGTGGATATTTCGGGAGTATGCGCGCCACGGTCATTCCCGGACGGAGCAAATGGTGCACTGATCGGCCGCCACGCTGTGTTGTCGACGGGGACTGACTGTTTAGTGCAGGTAGGGAAAACCTCCTTCCTTGATATAGACCTCGCAGGAATGACCGCCGCTGGGTGTTACGGACTCACCGGCGGGTACTCGCAGCCAGCTCTGGCTGCGATAGCTTCCGAACTGATCATCAAAATTTCCTTTCACTACGAATATTTCCGCTCCCATGGGAAAGGCGATCTCGCCCCTGTCCCGGGGCGAGCCCCAGCGTTCCATGCGCGTACAATCAGAGTAGGGTTGTTGACTGTAAAGTGTTTTACTGGATACTCCCCCGTCACCCGTGGCGGTCCAGGGAATATCATTCACTTGTACTGCAATATGTTGGCGATCCAAGCCGGGAAATTGCCTCAGCTTTACCAACAGGGTACAGCCCTGCTCGGAGAACGGGGCATGATGGAAACCCTCTGGATTGAGCAGGTAAGTGCCCGCCGGCCAGTCACCGTGCTCGTCCGAGAAGACACCATCGAGAACCAGGATCTCTTCGCCCTCCGGGTGATCGTGGGCAGGAAATCGTGCACCCGCCATATAGCGAACTACGGATGTCACCTGACCTGATTCCGCCGGGCCTGAGAGGTGCATACGTTTACGCAGCACGTGGCCACCGGGGCTTTTTGTCCAATCCATTGCCCGGGTGTCAACGGTAACTCGTATGGACGGGTCTGCGTTCAGGTTGTGGCGATCATTTTTCATATTGGTGTCCTGTCGCGCAGCAGCTCGTAGGGCACATATCTTTACCGTTATTCAAGTGTATTGCCAGAGCAACCCCGGTCTCCAAAAACATTTCGGTCTGTTCCAATGCATTGCCAAATACGGTAGCACAGGACTAAAGTGCCCATATGACTGACAGGAGAACTCCATGGAACAAGCCGATATTCACCCGCAACTACTGGCAGACTGTCATCACCTGGGAAGTATCGAGGGTGCTGAAGTACTTTTAAACCGCAATGCTGCATTGCCCTGGTTCATTCTCGTGCCAGACACGCGCCTCAATGATTTACTGGATTTGCCAGAGCATCATCGCGACAGGGTCATCGCTGACTGTGCCGCGATATCGGCCTATATCAAGCAGGTACTCGGGTTCTCGAAGGTCAATTTCGCGGGGCTTGGTAACGTGGTTCCGCAGATGCATCTTCATATTATTGGCAGGCAGGAGGGCGACCCCTGCTGGCCGCAGCCGGTGTGGGGGCACCTGGCCGGGAATGAGGTGTACGAGCAGCAGCAGCTACTGGCCTGGCAATCCGACCTGCAGGGGATGATCGATCTTGTGCCAGCCGATATGGCCTCTTAGTGGAGTGGCGTCGATGACAGCTAAAGTGTTTGTAACCCACCAGTTGCCCGGCGACAGCATCCATAAATTGGCGCAGTGCTGTGAATTGAATGTCTGGATGGGGCCTGGCCTTTTGTCCCCATCGGGATTGCGCACAGAGCTGAAGGGAGCGCGGGGTCTGCTGTGCATGTTGACTGACCGCATCGAAAAACCGTTACTGGATTCCTTGCCCGATCTGGAATTTGTGTCAACCGTGTCTGTGGGGGTGGACCACATCGATGTGCAGGCCCTGTCCGAGCGCGGTATACCGGTTGGTAACACTCCGGGTGTGCTGGTAGACACCACAGCCGATACCACCTTTGCCCTGTTGTTGGCTGCTGCCCGCCGGGTCACCGAAGCAGACCGCTTCATGCGTCAGGGGCAGTGGACTGCCGCAAACGCCTGGGCACCGGACTTTTTTACCGGCAAGGACGTTAGCGGCGCGACATTGGGGATAATCGGGCTCGGCGCAATCGGGCAGGCTGTGGCCAGGCGCGCTGCCGGGTTTGGCATGCGGGTGCTGGCCTGGAATCGCAGTTCCAGGCGCGTGCCCGGGGTAGACATGGTGAGCCTGGAAGACTTACTGCAGCGCAGTGATTTCGTTACTGTCCATGTGGCGTTAACAGCGGAGACGCAGAAGCTGATCAATGCCCGGAGAATCGCCCAGATGAAACCTGGCGCGGTGCTGGTGAATACCGCGCGTGGTGGCATCGTGGATGAGCAGGCGCTGGCGGAGGCGCTGGCTGATGGTGCCCTTTCTGCTGCCGGGATAGATGTGTTTGAGCGGGAGCCGGTGGCTGCCGATAACCCACTGTTGAGGCTGCCGAATGTTGTTGCTACACCGCATATTGGCAGCGCCACCGTCCAGACACGAGCCCGCATGGCGAATATGGCGGTGGAGAATATGATTGCCGCACTTGCTGGCAGGGTAATGCCCTGCTGTGTAAATCCCGAAGTTTACGGCTGACGGTGGCTTGGGCAAACAGCCCGTGGCAGTTATTTTGCCGGTGGAAGCGTGCTCAAGGCGGCGCTTAGCCCTTTGCGCAGAGTGGACTTCATCTCCTCCACATTCACCTTGTTCACGTCTTCCACGATCTTGGTGATGATGACGTGCCAAACTTCCTTTTTGGTGGTGGCGTCGTTGAACTGCAGGGCGATATTGCTCGTCTCCTTGACGCCACCAAGCGCGTAGGCGTTGTCCACCACCGCCTGGTTGATTTGCCGGTTGGGATTTACCCATGGATAGGCTGTGAGGTCGGCGGCTTCTGCGCTGCGTTCGCCCATGCGCAGGCCGGCAGCATAGAGATAGTCCACTGTGAACTGGGCACGTTGATCATCAAGCACGTAACCCTTTTTGGCGAGATCGTCATTGAGTTCTTTGCGTAGGATTGGATCCATGATGTACCAGGGGTCCTGGGAGTTGGCCGTATTGGGTAAGGGTTCACTGCGCCATTTGTAATACTTGTAATTGCCCGCCGCAAATTCCTCTATCGGTGCGGGCCGGGTCTCGATGCCGCTGCAGGCTACCACCGACAGGATCATTACCAGAGTTGCCAGTAGGGTGGTGAAACGCATGATAATCCTCTTATTCGGTGAGGCCTGGCCACAAGCCGGGCTGCTGCTTGCCATGGTAGCAGTCTCTCCCGAGCCCAGCCAGTTGAGAGTCAATTACTGCGGTGTGCCGGCCCGGGCATATTCGGGTGTATTGCCCGCACCACTTTGGTAGGATGATTATTATAACTATAGGTTATTGTCCAAGGGAGCATTATGATTTCTCGCAAGTTGATTCGCACCGACCTGAACCTATTGGTCGCTTTGCAGATCCTGCTGGAGGAGCGCAACGTCACCCGTGCGGCGGAACGACTTTCAGTGTCCCAGCCAGCACTGAGTAAAACCCTGCAGAAACTGCGAGACTCTTTTGAAGACGAGCTTTTTACCCGTACCGCACACGGCCTGGTACCGACTCCCCGCGCTGAGGAACTGGCGGCTGAGTTACCGTCTCTGCTTGAGAAGGTCGAGCAGGTGCTGGGCGACGAGGGCTTCGCTCCAGAAACCTTTAATGGTAGCTTCAAATTGTTATTGCCACCTATATTGAGTGAAGCTCTGCTGCCGGGTCTGATGTCCGAATTGCAAGAAATGGCCCCCTCGGTTCAGATTGTTACCGCAGAGGTCGCGCCAAACTACCAGGAGCAGCTGAAGAAGGGCGAGGCCGATTTCGCCGCCTTTGTAGCGCTGGATACTGAGCGCGACATACTCGCCGAACCGATAGCTACCATTGCTCCGCGCTGCTATATGCGCACCAATCACCCGCTGGTGAAAAAGGAAATGGGCCTGCAGGACTTCCTGGCCTACCCACACTTGCGACTCTACCTTCCCGGCCTGACACGGGAGAACACCAGCATGGTAGATGATGTACTGGGGCAGTACGGTGTGCATCGCACCATCGCCCTGGAAACGACACAATTCGCGGCCGCGGTAGGTGTGCTCTGTCGCACCGATTCACTGCTGGTGGCAAATGCAGGCTTTGAGGCAGGAGGGCTGTACCGGGAGCGCATAATCGGCCACGAGATGCCGGCGGAGCTGCAGCGAATGATACGAAATTCCCACAGTGGAAACCGCGGCAAGATGTCGCTTATGCGGCACACGCGAACATCGCGCAGCACACCACACCAGTGGATGCGGGCCCTGCTGATGAAACACTTAACCATCTCCGGTGAAACCGTTACCCCGGTTGCGCCGAGCGAGACTGACCAAGCTAGTTCCTGACTGACTTGCGGTAGGACCTGGGCGACATGCCCACCGTCTTATTGAACAATCGTGAGAAGTACAGCGGGTCGTCGTAACCCAGTGCCGCTGCCACCCCCTTGACGTTGAGATCGCCGCTGTCCAGCAGATGGCAGGCATGCTCCATTTTCATATTCAGAAAGTGTTTGATGGGAGAGTAGCCCGTGAGTGCCTTGTACTTATTGGAAAAGTGGTACTTCGAGAGCTTCGCAGCTGCCGCCAATGTCTCCAGCTCCAGTTGCTGCGACAGGTTTTCCAACATGAAGCGCTGTACCGCGTCCAGGTTGAAACTGTGCTGGTTAATCGCCTGTGCCCTGCGCATCTCCAGCGCTATCTGGGTCAGCAGGTGGCGCAATTGATTGGCAGCATTGATAAATGCCCGCGTGCTGTAGCCGGTGCGGTGCACTTCCATGAGCCCGCGAAAATGTGCTGTAAGCTGCGGTGACACCCCCACACGTGCAACAGGTTTGCCCGCATCCCGATATCCCAGATACTGGTTAAAGATTGCCGTACTACTCCCTTGAAAATGCACCCAATAGATCGTCCAGGGGTCTGCCGCGTCTGCATGGTAACGGTGCACGACGCCCTGGGGCAGCAACAAAACCTCCCCCGCTTCAATGCGCCCGGACCATTCCGGGGTACTGGCATAACCCAGACCATCCACGCAATAAATCAACAGGTTGTCATCGTGGCGCTGGCGCTCCATACGGTGATTATAAGCCTGGGGGTAGTACCCCATGCCCGCCGGATAACACTCCCGGGTCAGCGGGTGCCTGGCCAGTTTATTGAGCATAAAAGCCGGTGTGAGGAAGCGGGTGCCTTCCTCCGGCAGGGGCCATTTTGATGGTGCGCTCATACGCTCTCCTGGTAGTATTTGCCGTGCAAATTCTGCTGTTTTTTTGCCATAGCGCAGAAAATGCATCCCTTTGGCTGTGAACTCTATGAAGGTTTTGATCCGGGTGTGCAGTGTCGGGACCGTTGAGCACATGGATGTGCAATACGAGTCTACATGGACGTATTTACGACGGGTCACGGCACTGCACACCCGGATCAAAGCCGGCCGCAGAGGTCCGTCACAAGATAATAGCAATATAGTCCATATAAAGCGCAATTTCCTCCCTTTGAACAAAACCACCAGCGCGATAAGCTGGCGCACAGTTTTTGATCAGCTAACCTAGTTTGGTGCGCACAACGTGTAGATGCGCACCAGAAAACGCCACAGGAGCAGATGAGCATGGAACAGAACCCGGAATTAGCAGAAGCGAAGAAGGAAATGGAAGCCATGGTGGCGCGTGCCCGTGTGGCGCAGGAACAAATCGCCGACTATACGCAGGAGCAAGTCGACGAATTGATCACTGCCATGGTGTGGTCCATAGCTCGGGAAGAAGTGTCGGAAAAAATCGCGCAGTTTGCCGTCGAGGAAACCCAGCTCGGCAACTACGCAGGCAAATACCTGAAGATTCACCGTAAAACCCGGGCGACTCTCATGGATATTATCAACGACAAGTCTGTCGGGGTAATTGAAGAAGACCGTGAGCGCAATATCGTCAAGATAGCCAAGCCGGTCGGCGTTATTGGCGCGCTCTCCCCCTCTACCAACCCGGAGGCGACACCGGTCATCAAGGGTATCTCCGCAGTAAAAGGCCGCAATGCCATCATTATTGCGCCGCACCCACGGGCCAAACTGACCAATAAAATGATCTGCGACTATATGCGCGAGGCCATTGTTGCGGTGGGTGGCCCGGCAGACCTGGTGCAGAGTATAGACGTGCCGTCTATGGAAAAGACCAATGAGCTGATGCGTCAGTGCGACCGCATACTGGCAACCGGTGGCGAGGCTATGGTGACCGCGGCCTATTCATCCGGAACCCCCGCCCTGGGTGTGGGTGTCGGCAACGCGGTCATCACGGTAGACGATACCGCTAATCTGGACGAGGCGGCGGAAAAGATCCGTACCTCCAAGGTGCTGGATCTGGCGGCCTCCTGTTCCTCGGACAACTCAGTACTGGTTTTTGCATCGGTTTACGATGAAATGCTGGAGAAGCTCAAGCGCGAAGGCGGTTATGTCATTGAGGGCGAGGACAAGCAGAAACTGCAGGCGGTGCTGTGGGAAGACGGGCATCTAAACGCGAAAATTGTAGCCCAGCATGCCCTGACCATTGCCGGTAAGGCCGGCATCGACTTGCCCGAGGGTAAACAGTTCTTGATCGTACCGGAGACAGGCGCGGGCCCCGACTATCCCTTTTCCGGGGAAAAACTCACGGTCACCATGGCGCTTTACAAGGTCAAGGACATCGATGAAGCGATAGAGCTCACCAATCGTATCCAGGCCTACCAGGGCCAGGGGCATAGCTGTGGCATTTATTCCTACAACGACGACAATATCATGAAGCTCGCCATGGGTACGCGCACCTCGCGGGTGATGGTCAACCAGCCCCAGTCCGCCTCCAACAGCGGAAACCTGTGGAACGGTATGCGCCAGACATTCTCGCTGGGCTGTGGCTCCTGGGGTGGCAACAGCATTAACCACAACATCACCTGGCGTGACCTGGTAAATGAAACCTGGGTGTCCAAGCCGCTGGCCGTGGCCAAGGTGTTGCCTTCGGATGAGGAGTTGTTCGGCAAGGTGATGGGCAAATTCTAGCGCACTCCATACGGAAGCTTAACGAGGAATAAGGTATGGATTTTTCCCTGAGCGATGACCAGCGAGCATTTATAGAGAGTGCACGTGCTTTTGCCGAGGGCGCCATGGCACCTCACGCCGCGCGCTGGGATGAGGAATCGATATTTCCCCGGGAAGTACTGCAGCAGGCGGGTGAATTGGGCTTTATGGGCATGTATACACCCGAATCCGCCGGCGGTTTGGGTATGGGGCGTCTGGATGCCAGCTTGATTGTTGAGGAACTGGCGAAGGGCTGCACCGCGACGGCCGCTTTCCTCACCATTCACAATATGGCGACCAATATGGTGGGCAAGTACTGTAGTGATGGCGCTATTGCCCAATGGTGTCCTGATCTGATCGCGGGTAGCAAACTCGCCTCCTATTGTCTGACGGAACCCGGTGCTGGCTCCGATGCAGCTTCGCTGCGCACAACCGCTGTGCGCGACGGTGACGATTATCTGGTCAATGGCAGCAAAGTGTTTATTTCCGGTGCGGGCGCCACCGATGTGCTGGTGGTGATGTTGCGAACGGGCGCAGCGGGTCCAAAAGGGATTTCGGCCCTGTTGATTCCGGCGGACGCCGAAGGTATTAGCTACGGCAAGAAAGAAGAAAAGATGGGTTGGAATGCCCAGCCCACCCGGATGATCAGTTTTGACAATGTGCGAGTCCCTGTTGCCAACCGTCTGGGCGAGGAGGGGCAGGGTTTCGCAATTGCAATGGAGGGGCTGGATGGTGGGCGCATCAACATCGCCACCTGCAGTGTCGGCACAGCCCAGCAGGCGTTGGAGGAAGCGACGGCCTACGTGCAGGAGCGCCGGCAGTTCGATACCGCCATAGCTGACTTCCAGGCCACCCAGTTCAAGCTTGCCGATATGCTCACTGAGCTGGTAGCGAGTCGCCAGATGGTGCGCTTGGCTGCCAGCAAGCTGGATAACAAAGATCCCCAGGCTTCAACGTACTGTGCTATGGCCAAGCGCTTTGCCACCGACGCCGGTTTCAATATCTGCAATGATGCCCTGCAGCTCTTTGGCGGTTACGGTTATATCAAGGAGTACCCCATGGAGCGCCATGTGCGCGACACCCGGGTACACCAGATTCTGGAAGGCACCAACGAAATCATGCGGGTTATCGTCTCCCGCAAAATGTTAATGGAAGGCGCATTGGAGGTTATCAAATGAGTTTGAGCACATCGGAAAAACTGAAAGTAGAGCTGCGCGGGCACACTGCTCTGGTCACCATAGACCACCCCGGTGCCAATACCTGGGACACCGAAAGTCTTCCTGCGTTGAAAGACCTGGTACAGAAACTGAACAATGAGAAAAATGTCTACGCCCTGGTATTGACCGGAGCCGGGGAAAAATTCTTTTCCGCAGGCGCGGACCTTAAATTATTTGCCGACGGTGATCCGGCTACAGCTCGCACCATGGCGGAGTATTTTGGCGAAGCATTTGAAACACTCGCTGATTTCCGCGGAGTCTCCATCGCTGCAGTAAATGGTTTTGCTATGGGAGGTGGGCTTGAAGTGGCGATGGCCTGTGATATCCGTATCGCCGAGGAGCAGGCCCAGATGGCCCTGCCGGAAGCGCGTGTCGGCCTACTGCCCTGCGCCGGCGGTACTCAGCGCCTGTCTTTGCTGGTCGGCGAGGGTTGGGCCAAGCGTATTATTCTCTGTGGTGAGCGCATTAATGCCGCTACCGCTGAGCGTATCGGTCTGGTGGAGGAAGTGGTGGCCAAGGGGGAGGCGCTGGAGCGAGCCCTGGCACTGGCGGAGCAGGTTGGGGAACAAAGCCCAAGCTCGGTGGCATTTTGTAAACGCCTGCTACACACGGGGCGCAACACAGTTATCTCCGAGGGCCTCGTGGCAGAGCGTGATCTGTTTGTCGAACTGTTCTCTACCGAAGACCAGCGCGAAGGCGTCAACGCTTTTCTGGAGAAGCGCAAGCCCGAATGGAAAAACGGCTGAGGTAAGCGCTAATGTCTGAAGCACCCATACTGTTTGAGGAGCAAATCGCCGGAGCCGGGAAATTGGTTCGCGTTACCCTGAACGTTCCGGCCACACTGAACTCCCTCACCCTGGAAATGGTTGATCAACTGCAAGCCAAACTGGATCAGTGGAGAGACGGTCCAGCCATTGCGGCAATTTTTCTCGAGGGTGCCGGCGAGAAGGCTTTCTGTGCCGGTGGAGATATACAGGCGCTCTACGATGACGTGACTGCAACACCCGGTGGCCCTTGCGCGTACGCGGAGAATTTCTTTTTGCGGGAGTACCAGCTCGACTACACCCTGCATACCTATCCCAAACCGGTTATCAGCTGGGGTCACGGCATTGTTATGGGCGGTGGGCTTGGTGTGATGGCCGGCTGCTCGCACAAGATTGTTACCGAAAAAACCCGTATCGCGATGCCCGAGGTGGGTATTGCCCTGTTTCCCGATGTGGGAGGTAGCTGGTTTCTCAATCATATGCCGGGCAAGTCAGGCCCGTTTCTGGCACTGACAGGTGCGTCTATCAACGCTGCGGATGCGATCTACACCGGTATTGCCGACCGGTTTATTGGCAGTGAACGCAGGGACGAGGTGTTCGATGCGCTGTTGCGTCAGAAATGGCAGGTAGAAGAAGCAGCTAATCATGCATTGGTGCGGCACACCTTACGTCCATTTGCCGAGCAGAGCGTGAGCCAGTGCCCTGGCGGGCAGGTAGAACCCCACCTGGGCTCGATCGCCACGCTGTGTGACGGGGATGACGTACATGAGGTCATCGACAATATCCTGCTCCAGCAGACCCAGGACCCCTGGCTGTCAGCAGCGAAAAAGAGTATGGGGCGCGGTTCCCCGCTGGCAGCGCTGGTGGCGTTTCGGCAGCTGCTCGAAACCCGGCATGCCTCATTGCGGGAAGTGTTCCAGGCGGAACTTGTACTGGCCACAAATATTATGCGCTACCCGGAATTCGCCGAGGGAGTGCGGGCCCTGCTCATCGACAAGGATCGCAAGCCGGCCTGGCGTTACACATCCACACGGGATGTGCCGCCGGAGGTGGTGGATTCCTTTTTTCGTGCGCCCTGGGAGCAGAATCCCCTGGCGGACCTGTAACAGCTTAACAGCGGAGTTCTGAACTATGGCAAAGGTTGCATTTATTGGGCTGGGCAACATGGGTGGCCCGATGGCCATCAATCTGGTTAAGGCGGGCCATGACGTTGCCGTGTTCGACTTGTCCGAGGCCGCCCTGGCGCAGCTCAAGGCAGCGGGCGCGACAGTGGCGACAAGTGCCGCCGAAGCCGCCGCCGGGGTCGATTACGTGATCTCCATGCTGCCAGCGGGCAAACATGTGGCCGCCACCTATCTCGGGGACAGCGGTCTGTTGTCACAACTGGACGCGTCAACCACGGTGCTGGATTGCAGCACCATCGATGCGGCCACTGCGCGTTCGGTTGGTGAAGCTGCTACCGGGATGGGGATAGGTTTCATGGACAGCCCTGTGTCCGGGGGAGTCGCTGCGGCAGTCGCGGGCACGCTGGCATTTATGTGCGGGGGCAGCGCAGAGACATTTGAGAAGGCCCGGATAATCCTCGCAGATATGGGCAAGAATATTTTCCACGCGGGCCCGGCAGGTGCCGGTCAGGTCGCAAAGGGCTGTAATAATATGCTCCTCGCCATTCATATGATTGGCAGTTCGGAGGCTCTGGAAATGGGCGCTCGCAATGGTCTTGACCCGAAAGTGCTATCCGAGATCATGCTGGCCAGTTCAGGCCGCAACTGGTCTCTTGAAGTCTACAACCCCTACCCGGGAGTGATGGAAACAGCGCCTGCCAGCAATGATTACAAGCCGGGCTTCATGGTTGACTTGATGGTGAAAGACCTGGGGCTGGCACTTGAGATCGCTGAACAGTGCGATTTTGACAACCCAATGGGGCAGCTGGCCAAGGAGCTATACAGTCAGCACCAGCAGGCGGGAAATGGTCAAATGGACTTCTCCAGTATTCTGAAAAAACTTCAGGGCTGACAAACCGGGGGGTGACGCGCCGTTAGTGCTCACCCTCATCCATTTCCTCACCGTGCATTTGCATTGTTTCTTGCAGTTTGCCCTCGACTCCCTGCGCCTTTTCTACGGCACTTTTGTAGCCTTGTGGAATAATACCTTCCTCACTTTCCTTTTCGGCGCATGCACCGAGCATCAGTACTGCCGCAGTAGTTGCCATGACTGTGGTGAATTTCATGTCGGTCTCCCAGAGGTGCTGCGGGTATTATCGCCGGATATCCGGCGCTGGTCGATACTCGCAAGGCGATCATAATCATACGCGCTAAGTCTAAAAAACAAAGGGTATTCACTGCTGTGAATATAGTGTTTGTCGCCGTACTGGAACAGCTCCAGGGTCACTTTCCCCGCCAGACTCTCCACTGTAAATACCATGTCGGCCTCGGCGGTGGACAGATCGCGTTGTGCATCTCCTGAAGCCAGGCCATCAATCTGGAGATTTCTCAGGGTGGAAAGCAACGCTTCCAGTTCACGTTCCTCGGGTACTTGACCGATTCCGGAGAGCCAGCCGGCGCCTTCCCGATGCAGGCTGTAGGCATCGGCGCTTATGCTTACGGGTGCCCGGGTTTGCAAAAGACGTTTGTCCAGCCAGCCGCCATTGTGGCCGGGAGCATCCTGCGCGTTAAAAAGTACGCTGTAGATACCATTCTGGTCTTCATTGCGAGTATAAATTTTGCGAAAGCCCGGTGAACTGCCGAGAAAAAAAGTACCGAGCACAGCCTGGTCATCAAGTAAACTGATCCGCCGCCTGTAGTGGTAGCTCGCAACGCGAAATCGCTGGCGCGCTGCAACCGAATTTGCCACCGGCCAACTGCCCTCGCTCGCTGCCAACGCGGTAAGCAGCTTGTCGACCATGGCGACGTCTGCCGGGAGGTTCTCGAGTTCCGGAAGCAACCAGTGGTCGCCGACTTTTGCCAAAGCAGTTTCGTTATCGAATTCGTCTCCTACAACGATCGTGTCGACCCGGTCCAGTGTGAACGGCAACATGGGTGCAGGGGGAGCATATCCGGCTTCATCGCCCGGCCAGTAAACGGCAACGATTAATCCAGCCTGAATTAGCAGAATTAGCAACAGACTCACAAGATTGCGCCTCACAGCTCAAGCCTTGTGGCGTAGCGCCGTTTGCGCAGCTTGCTGCGCAACCAGTGAACCAGCGCGAGAAAAACTAACCAGATTACGGCAAGACCATAGTTAATATACTCCACCATAGCCTGCGCCTGCTGCTCCATGGGTGGCAGCGTCCGGTTGAAGTGGGCGCGCGAACGGATTCTGAGCAATTCGTCGTCCTGCAATGCCCAGTCCAGGCTGTTGAGCAACAATTCCACCGGCCCGAGATACTGGGTTCCACTCGCCATCACCTGGGCGCTCAGTACCTGGTCATCCATGAAATCATTTGAGCTGTACAGCATGATGCGCGCCGACTCGGGAGACCGGCTGAGCAGACCGGTAGTGCCACTAGCGTGTTTTTGCGGAGGTCTTTCGTTGAAATAGGAGTGGAATCGCCCCTGTAGCATCACACCCAATTTGTACGGGCCGCTCTTGCGATCCAGCTCGGGAGATGCCCCGGAGCTTTGCCGGTTAGTTCGGTTCGGATCGACCTCCGGTTTGCCCGCGACAGGCATGATATCCATGCTGTTGCTCAGCCATGATCTACGCGAACTGTTGAGCAGGGTGGTGAGCTGATAACCGTCGCGGCGCTCCACGGTAAGAGGCGACGCCCAGGCCATCGTCAGCTGGGGCAGGTTATCGGTAATCGGGTGTTTGCGTGTCAGGCTGTCAGTTCTAAGGTCTATGAAGTAAGGATAATCCAGCATTTTTACATCACGAAACTCATAGCCCGCTGCTTCCCGGACGACCGGTGCGGGAAACGCCGAACTTTGTTCATCCAGTACCAGAGATTCCCCGACCGACAGGCCGTGGTGTTTCAGCCAATCCTGCAGCCCGCTGTCCCAGTCCTGCAGGCGCAGTTCGCCATCGCTGAGTTCGGTGGTATAGGGGGAGCTGGAGATAATCACTGTGCCGCCGCGCATAAGGAACTGGTCTATCGCGAAGACCGACTGTTCGTCCAGCCTGTGTGGTGCAACGACTGCCAATATGTCCGCATCAGGGGCAACGGCCCCGTCTCCCAGGTCTTCAAGCCGAATGCTGTAGTCCCTGGCGATGGCCTCCTCGAGATTGTTGAAAGTCGGCCCGCCGAGTTTATAACGAGCCATCTGGTTGTCTACTTCAGGTAGATACAATGCCACCGTACGAGTGAAGCCGCTGGCAAATCGTTTAAGACCCGCGTCCAACACGGTGCGAAAATCACCCGGATCGAATGTTTCCGTGGGTAGTTGTACGACCTGGTTTCTGTCGGCGAGTGTCAGGTAGAAAAAGAAAGCATTTTCCTGGTCCAGAGCAGTCACCATCGGGCGAAAGCCCCATTCCTCGGCAATTTGTTCTGCTACTGCACCGCCCCTGGCTTCTGGATCAATAAAACGCACGCTGAGCTTGTCGTCGGAGCGGGGCGCTATTTTCTCCAGTTGTGCTCTGATCGATTTCTTGTACGCCAGCAAGGTCTCGGGTAACTGTTCGTCTGCTGAGACATAGGCGATGAGCTCAACTGGCTGGTCAATCCGCTCGAACAGGCTGCCACCCATCTGATAATTATGCAGCACATTTTTAATCGCCCGGGTGATGTCGTACTCTGGGTTACGCAACAGGATGTCGGCAGCTGCATTGGCTGTTGTGCGCACCTCTATGAGATCTTTGAAACCCAGTGTCTGGTGCTCGTTGCCGTACTGTACGAGGATATTGAAATAGGAGTTCACCAGTGTTGACTGGTACCGGTCAGCGATCTGGAACGGGGTAGCGTGAATCCCAAAGTGCTCGTTGGCCTCTTGTTCTTGTGCCGGATTATTCGCAGGGTCGATGAACTCCACGTGAACCCTGCCCTTGCCGGCAACTGCGTATTCCTGGGCCAGGTCCCGCAACTGTGGTACCAGCGGTGCCAGTAAGGGGTGCGTTTTGGCGCTGAAATACCCGCGAATAAGCAACGGTTCCTGCAATTGCTCGAGGAAGTGGTGAGTGGGCTCGGAAATGGAATAGAGGTTGCCCTCTGTCAGGTCCAGCCGCAGGCTGTCCATGCGGGCAAGCCAAATATTGGCGAATAGCAGATTCAGCAGGATCAAGCCTGTGGCAAGGCGCCAGTTATTGTGCCTGCTGGTGGCAGAGTTTCCGGACCAGCGTTGCCTTTCCAGTGCGTAAACATTCAGCGCGAGAAAAGCGACAGTCAGGCTCAGGTAGTACCACAGATCTCGCAGGTCCAGCACACCACGGGTAATACTCTCGAAGTGAGCGCCACTGCCCAGCAGGCGCAGTGTCTCACCGACAGCTGTGTCAAAAAAGTCGGTCAGGGTTGGGCTGCCCACAAGATACAGCAAGCCGCATATCACTACTGTGCCAATCAGGCTGACAATGGGATTGTCAGTGAGCGATGAGATAAACAGGCCGACACTGAGATAGGTTGCGCCCAATAAGCAGGCGGCAATATAGCCGGCCGCTACCGGCCCCCAATCGAGATTAGCCATTAAGGCAACGCTTACCGGTAGTGGCAAAGTGGAAATCAGAGCCAGTAACAACAGCGTAAAACACGCCCGGAACTTGCCGATGACAAAACACCAGAGGCTGGCTGGCTGGGTGAGCATGTGTTCCAGCGTGCCGGTCCTGCGCTCCTCGCTCCACATGCGCATGGTCAGTGCTGCGCACAAGAATATGAGCAAGACGGGCATCCATTCAAACAGCGGGCGGACATCGGCGATGTTGCGTGCGAAGAATGCTTCCACCCAAAAGAAAATAAAAAACGTGACCGCTGTAAAACTGGCTAGAAACAGCCAGGCAACCGGGCTGGAAAAAAACAGTAATACTTCCTTTTGCGCCAGCCTGCGGCTTACCCCGTTACGGGTCATCGCTGTTCACCTCGTGAAATACGGCTTCCAACCCCTGTATCACGGGCCTTAGCTGATACAGCCTGGCTCCCGCCTTGACCACACACTGGGCGACATTATTAGCGGCGGTATCCATGTCCGAGTTGTTGTGCAGCGTCAGCGTAAAACAGCAACGGTTATCTTTATCGGGTTGTTGCTGCACAGATGATATTTGTGGCATACGCCTGAGATAATTGGCGAGGGATTCTGAGGCGCGGTCTGTGTGTAACAGCAGTGTCCTGCTTTGGTGCAGGCTATCCAGGTGTTTGTCCAATGCCAGTTTGCCGTGGCGCAGCACCAGCACCCGGTCGCAGATGGCATCCACTTCCTGCATAATATGGGTGGACAGTATCACCGTTGCCTGGCGGGATAGACGCCGAATGAGGCGGCGCATATGGTCGGTCTGCTGTGGGTCCAGCCCGTTAGTGGGCTCATCCAGAATCAGCAGTCGGGGTTTGCCCAGAATTGCCTGGGCTACCCCCACGCGCTGTTTGAGACCGCGCGACAGGGTTGCCACCTTATCCAGCGCCCGTTTAGCGAGGTCGGTGGCCAATATTGCCTGGCGTACTGCCGGGTATATCTGGCCGGCCTCAATGCCTTTCAGCTTGGCCGAGTAATGCAAATAGTCGGCTACCATCATATCCGGGTATACAGGAAGACTCTCTGGCAGGTAGCCCAGTTCACGCTGGATACTGTGAGTATTATCTGCGAGGGGAAGGCCGCCGACCCGGATGTCGCCGGCGCAGGGCTCCAGGTAACCACTCAGCATACGCATGATTGTGGTTTTTCCGGCGCCATTGTGGCCCAGCAGGCCTACGATCTCGTTGCCACCAATGTGAAACGACACGTCATCTACGGCAGTGGTGTTGCCGTACCGGCGGGTTAGTGAGTTTACTTCAATCATTCGGTTGTTACAGCATCGTGGGTAATAAGGCTGTGTCCGCGCCCCATCAGGCGGTGAATAATAACTTAATAATGAAGACAATGAGTACCAGGTTCAGTATCAGCCGTATCAGCTTTTCGCCACTACTTACTGCGAAGTGTGCGCCCAGGTATCCTCCGATGGAATTTCCCAGTGCCAGTGCCAGCCCGACCAACCACAGTATTTCTACTTTGCTGGCAAATACGGACAGGGCCACTACGGTATAGACTGCAATAATAAAGACCTTGTGCATATTGGTACGCACCAGATCCAGGCCCATGGCTTTGTTGAGTATGGGCATCAGGATGAAGCCCACGCCTATCTGGATAAAGCCTCCCCAGAAGCCCGCGGCTACCATCAGCAGGTGGCCCCGTACCAATTGTTTGCGGGTTGGCTGGTAATCAGTGGGGCACTCTGCCGCGCCTTTGTCGAAATACATTATCAGCATGACGGCCAGCATCACCACCGCCAGGATGCGGTTAAACCAGACGCCATCCAGCCCGGTGCCCAGCAGTGCCCCCGCCAGTGCACCGGGAATGGCGCAAGCGGCCAGTGTCAGGCTCAGCCGGAACTCGCTGAACCCCCGACGGAAGAAGGTGGCGATGGCAGTGACGTTCTGGGCGAGTATTGCGATACGGTTGGTGCCATTCGCGACCGGTCCGGGCAGCCCCATGAATACCAGAACAGGCACCGTCAGCAGGGATCCGCCGCCTGCCATTACGTTGAGAAAGCCCGCCACGATGCCTACCGCCGTCAGCAGGCCCGCTTGCCAGAGCTCGAACTCGGCCATCAGTCTTCGGTCCAGGGCTCTCGCATGGTCACGAATTCTTCTGCCGCGGTGGGGTGGATGCCTATGGTAGTGTCGAACAATGCCTTGGTCGCACCGGCCCTGAGAGCGATGGCTATCCCCTGCATGATTTCGCCGGCATCCGGCCCCATCATGTGAACGCCCACTACCCGGTCGGAGGCCTTGTCCACGACCAGCTTCATAAACGTCTGCTCATCGCGACCGCTGATAGTGTGCTTCATGGGCTTGAAAGTGGATTTGAATAGCCGAATATGGCCAAATTTGGCGCGGGCCTCTTCCTCGCTAAAACCGACAGTCCCTATATTGGGCTGGCAGAACACTGCAGTTGGGATAAAGTCGTAATCTACGGTGTATTCCAGGCCGCCGAACTGGCGGCGTGCGAAGGACATTCCCTCTGCCAGGGCCACTGGTGTCAGCTCCATGCCGCCGGTTACATCGCCCAGCGCGAAAATACTGGGTTCCGTCGTCCTGAACTCGTCATCGACAATCACAGTGCCAAATTCGCTGAGTTCTACTTGCACGTTCTCCAGGCCGAGGCCGTCCAGGTTGGCCTTGCGACCTGTTGCATAAAGTACGGTATCGGCCTCAATCTGGCTGCCGTCTGTCAGTCTGATCTCGAGGCCATCGGGCCCTTGCGCGATGCTCTCCACATTGACTTCAAAGCGCAGATCCACCCCGGTTTTGGCAATTTCCTGGGCGGCATGGGCACGGATATCCGGGTCGAAACCCCGCAAAAACAGAGGCCCACGGTACAGTTGGGTTACCTGGGAGCCCAGGCCGTTAAATATGCCAGCGAATTCCACCGCGATGTAGCCGCCACCGACTATCACCAGGCGTTCCGGGAAGTGCTCGAGGTCGAATATTTCGTTCGATGTGATAGCGTATTCGCTGCCCGGGAATGGCGGTATATGGGGCCAGCCACCGGTGGCTATCAGAATCTTTTCGGCGGTAAATTGGCGCTCTCCAACCGCCACGGTTTGGGCGTCAACAACACGGGCACGGCCATCGATCACCTCGGCGTTTACACCTTCCAGCAATCTGTCGTAGATCGCGTTCAGGCGGGAAATTTCTGTTTTTTTGTTGTCGCGCAGGGTCGGCCAGTTAAAGGCCGGTTTGCTGCTGTCCCAGCCGAAATTGCGGGCATCGCTGAAAGACTTGGCGTACTCCGATGCGTAGACATACAGTTTTTTGGGAACGCAGCCTACATTTACGCAGGTACCGCCCATATAGCGATCTTCCGCAACTGCCACTCGGGCGCCAAAGCCCGCCGCCATGCGTGCGGCTCTGACGCCACCGGAGCCGGCGCCGATGACGAACAGGTCATAGTCGTATGTAGTCACAATTTACTCCTGGAAATGGGGTGCACAGTCTAACAGCCAAGACATCGGTACTGAACGTGTGGAGTACAACAATTCTGCAAACGGGTATAGACACCGTTTTCCGGTCAGTCCACCTCCCGTGCTCGCCTTCGGGTGTTTCGACCGCGTCGATTCCTATATTATGTGCGCCAGAAAACTCTGGATACCCCCTGCCAGGGGCTAATAGTAAGGTGGTTATCATGAATACAAGGAAGTATCTGGCCGAATTTTGTCTCGGTTTTCTCCTTATACCCGGGTTTGCCGCGGCCGCAGAAGCTGTAGATGCCGAACCGGTACAGGATGAGATTCTGTTGAAAAGCGGTTCACGGATCCTGGGTACAGTCACAGGCGCGCGTGATGGTGTGGTGACCATTGATACCGACTTCGCGGGCACTTTGAGCATTGAACTGGAAAAAATCGAGTCTTTACAGACCCGGGACCCGGTGCTGATCCAATTGGCGGATGAAACGGTGGTAAATAAACAGCCACTGGTAATCGAGGATGAACTGCTGGTAATCGACACTGCCACCAGCCCTGCCCAGAGCTACGCCACCAGCGATTTATTGCTGGTCAACCCGGAGCCCTGGGAATTGGGGCAGGGGTATAAGTGGACCGGCCTGGCAAGCCTGGCCATGTCCGCCCAGCGCGGTAATACCGACACCGATGAACTGGATTACAGTCTGGCAAGTGTCTGGCGCAGTAAACAAGACCGGTACACCCTCCGTTATAATGGAGAGAATGATGAAACCAATGGGGTAGCTACCGTCAAGAAATGGTATGCCCAGGGCAAGTATGACTATTTTTTTGACGGCCCCTACTACGGTGGCATACAGGCGTCAGCCGAGCACGACAAATTTACCGACCTGGATTTGCGCTACGTCGTGGGCCCGTTCATCGGACGTCAGTTTTATGAAGAGCCAATTTTCACCTTTTCTGGCGAACTTGGTCTTTCTTATGTAAATGAGACATTCTTTGTAGCGGATGATAACGACTATCCTGCCGCCACGTGGGCACTGGATGCGTCGAGCAATTACCTGGGGGGTAAGTCACGTCTGTATTTCGAGAATCGCGGGATATGGAACCTGAAGGAGACCGCTGACTACGTTTTGAACACTACTTTTGGCCTTGCTTTTCCCCTGTTGTGGAGCCTGGAGGCTGCGGCGGAGATCCTGCTGGAATATGACTCCGGCGCGGTTGCGGGTGTGGACGAGCTTGATCAGACTTACCGGTTTCGGGTTGGTTACACCTGGTAAGGCGATGCGTGAACGGAGTAATGCCCCACCCTGGCCCGCATCCATCGCGTGGTCAGCGGTTGGGCATTACCAATGCGAACAGCGTCGATGCCTGTGCTTATGAGCGCTCACCACGAATAAGACCGCGGAACCAGTCCGATAGGGTTTCGTGTTTAAAGTCGGTGAATTCTCCCGCGTCCATAAATACGCCGTGTTCGGGACAGGTTTCGTACCAGACATGTGCCTGAGTTGGGTCAGACGTTTTTTCCATATCCTTACCACAGCGCGGGCAGGCGATGTCCTCGACATTATCCCACTCCCTGCCGGTTTTGGTTTCCCCGGTGTCCAGCGCGTCTCCCATCCATTTGTTCTTCAACTGTTCGGCTTCGCCGGTGTCGAACCAAAGTCCCTGGCAATTAGTGCAGCGATCGATAACGAGGTCGCTTCCATAGGTAATCTCGGTCATTCCGTGCGCACATTTTGGGCACTCGACACTATGTAAATCCGGGTTGTATTCCATCTACAGCACTCCAAGGACTAAAATCAAGTCGTATTGTTATCGCCCGCGATGCGGGTGTTATCTGGTAATTCTAGCCCAATGCGAAGCTAATTTCCCGTCCCAGATTGGGCCTGATTATAATTATTACTGCAAGGGGGCTTTCAGCTCGGTTTAATCTTGGAGCCTATACTCACTTTGATCTTCATTGAGGAACCACCATGCGACAAATTTGGATAGTGCTATCTGGCATGCTGTTGACCGTGGCGTCCGTGGGGTATGCCGCTGACGACCCGACGCGAGGCAAGCAGTTTTACGCGGCCTGTGCTGCATGTCATGGTGCTCTGGCAGGGGGCAACGAGGGAATGGGCGCGCCCCGCCTGACACATCTTGCACCCGTATATGTTGTGGCACAGTTGCAAAAGTTCAAAGCTGGGACAAGGGGTGGAACCGCAGTTGGTGATGGCAACCGACAAATGAAGGCAATGGCCGCGACCCTGGAGAATGACCAGGCCATGTACGATACGGCGGCATATATCACGACTCTGGAAAGTGCGGGCTCTGCGGTGACTATAGAGGGTGACATCGAACAGGGCGCCAGTTATTACAGGCAATATTGTGCCGCTTGTCATGGCCCGGCTGCAGAGGGGAATTCCGCCCTGAATTCGCCGCGTCTGGCCGGAGCGGATGATTGGTATATCGTTTCCCAACTGGAAGCATTTCGCAGCGGCTCCCGCGGTAACAATCCACAGGACCGCACCGGCAAACAGATGCGGGTAATGGCGGGTGTGCTGCCCGACACCGCTGCCGTTGAGTCTGTCGCAGCTTATATTCGCAGCCTGGAAGAATAGGTCGTGACGCGAATGGCTAGCTACAATTATTGGCGTATTGTCCTGCCGATGTGCTTTGTCCTGTTTGTAGCTGTGCGGGCTGTGTCGGCAGAGTTTGTGCTGAGTGAGAATTGCCCGCCGGGCTTCGAGCTGAGCAAGGGTCATTGCGAATTACGCAGCCTTTATCAAATGTACGCGTCGCTGGAGGGGGCAGGGGTCGGTGGGCTCAAAACCGGCTTGCCGGCTTATCGTGATGGTTACACACCACAGCAAATAGATTTGGGCCGCTACTTGTTTTTTGATCCCGTTCTGTCCGGTGACGGTTCCGTGTCCTGCGCTAGTTGCCACGACCCCGATCGGGGCTTCGCCGACGGGCTGGGTCGCAGCATTGGTGTCAGCGGTCACCCGTTGCCCCGCTCGGCTCCCACGCTCTGGAATGTTGCCTTCTTGCAACGCTTTTTTTGGGATGCCCGCGCTGGTAGCCTCGAAGAACAAATGCTCGGGCCTCTTTATGATGAAAACGAGATGGCCAATACGCCCGACCAGCTGCGGCAAACACTCAATGCCCTACCGGCCTATCGAGAGCTTTTTCGCCAGGCCTGGCCCCAGCAGTTCCAGCAAGCCGACTCCACCATAAGACTGGAACAGGTTTACGCTGCAATCACCGCGTTCGAGCTTTCCCTCATCTCGCTCAACAGCCGTTATGACCAGTATGCTCATGGCTATGCTGATGCCCTGACAGGGCCTGAAAAAGAAGGTATGAACGTTTTCCGTTCCTTTGTCGCACGCTGCGCCGAGTGCCACACGCCGCCGTTGTTTACAAACCAGCAAGTAGCTGTGATTGGCACGCCTGACCCGGAGGGGATGGACTTTGATCCGGGTGCGGCGGAACCTTTGGGAGAACCCACATTGCGAGGCGGATTCAAGGTGCCATCGTTGCGGAATATTGCACTCACCGCACCCTATATGCACTCCGGCAGGTTTGCGACGCTGCGAGAGGCAGCCGCATTTTATACCGGTGGCAGAGGACATGCCGTCCCTAAGGGTGAAGAGCTTAAGATTCATTGGCATATCTGGGAGCCACGCTTGAGTGATGAGGAGTTGGACCGGCTGGTGGGTTTTTTAAACACCCTGACAGACGAAAGTTTCAAACCCAGTGTGCCGCTGGTGTTACCCTCGGGTCTTCCACCGGTTCATAACATACTCGCCCAGACGGGCGATTCCCCCCAAGAAGGAGCCAGGAACCATGAATAAGCTCAGCATAATAATAGCCTCCGTGCTGTTGTTGTCCGGCGGCTACTATCTCGGCAAGTCGGGCCAGCAACCGGCTACCATCATTAAGGTGGACAGCGAACCAAAGGCGGCTTTTACCTCCTCTGGCGCGGATGAGGTTGCCGCCACAGCGGCGGCCACTGTGCGCAGCCTGGTAACCCCATCCAGCGGCGAGTTGATTATTGTGAAAGATGGCGAATCGATTCAGGATGCTGTAGCGGCGGCAAGCCCGGGTGCAGTCATCAAGGTGATGCCGGGAATCTATAAAGAAACGGTATATATAGACAAGGACAACATCACTTTGTCCGGCGTTATCGAGCGGGGAAAGTACCCCATACTCGAGGGTGAGGGCCTGCGCAACGACGCGGTGTTGTATTCTGGCAATGGCGTCACCGTGGAAAACCTCTACATCACGCATTATAAGGGCAACGCAGTGATGGGGCAGGCAGGCAATAACTTCATTATCCGCAACAACATTATTGTTGATACCGGCGTATATGGCATTTTTCCACAGCTGGGTAAGAACGGAATCGTCTCGCATAACATCGTCTCCGGAATTGAAGACGCCGCCATCTACATTGGCATGTCAGACAATGTAGACGTGGTATTTAACCAGGTTTTTGACAGTGTAGCGGGCATAGAGATTGAAAACAGTCGGCACGCGCTGGTTGAAGGCAACTTTGTCTACAACAACACGGGTGGAATACTCGCATTTATTACACCAGGGTTGCCGATAAAGACCTGCGGTGACGTGCTGATCCGCAATAATTTTATTGTGGACAATAACCACGACAACTTTGCCATTCCCGGGTCACTTGTCTCCAATATTCCGAAGGGAACCGGCGTGCTGGTAATGGCTTGTGATGATGTAGTAATAGAAGGCAATATCATCACCGGCAACAACTCTATGGGTGTTACCTTTACCGACTTTACTCTGGCGGGTAATGCCGCAAACGACCCTGACTCGGATCCTCACCCGAATCGCCCAAAAGTGCTGAACAACATTATGCAGAACAATGGCAGTGACCCCGCACCGGTGGTGCGCGCGGCCCTGGCCGCCGTGTTAACGACCACAGGCCCTGATATTGTTGACACGGTAGGAATGGATGACGGATGTATCCTCAACCCGGAGCGTTACCGCACTATAGGCCTGGAAAAATATTCCGAGTGTGAGTTTTCCACTACAGCCAATGTTGCCAGTTATACATTACCCGAGCCGGTGCCGGCTCGCTCGATGGAAAATGTAGATAAGGGAAAGCTCGCCTATTACGGAGTGTGCGCTGGCTGCCATGCCTATAGTTCGAGGATGATTGGTCCACCGACGCAAATTATTCAGGCCTTGTATATGGATAATCCCGAAGGCATTGCCGCGTATGCGGCCAATCCCGTAAAGAAGCGAGACGACTATCCGGAAATGCCTCCCCAGTCGCATCTCGATGATGAAACGCGCATGGCGGCGGCACGTTATATGTTGCAGGTAACAAATTGAGCTGCCGCTTTAGTGTTGCTTGAAGATATTAAAGCCACCTTCATGGTGGCTTTTTTTTTGTTGAAGATGGGATGCTGCACTTCTTTTATGAGATAAATTACCAGACGAATGTAAAAATAATTCGCCGATGAAAAATCGATACGATGCGACAAACTTGTTACGTCCGAGCATTTTTATTATGAGAGAACATGTCTGTTGCCCTTGTGTGATAAAAAAAGCACATGGAAAAAAATTACTGTGGGAAATAATCTTTCGATTTCTCGGTACGTAATCCGCACTGTATTTGTAATGTATTTCGAGATTACTGTTGTTTTTCGGACTGCGTTTCCCTGGAAAAATTGCGATGCATTTTCTCCGTGATAGAAAAACCGACGCGAAGTTTTTAACTGCGACACGGTTTTATTTCGAGCGCAAATTGTAAAAATGTTTTGTAAATTCTCGCTATTACGATCAAAAATTAACCGTTACATTTTTTTTATTTAGGCATACACTAGCCTTGCAGTATCCAGTACCACTATGGAGTGATTATAAGAATGTTGGAAATGGATCTGGTACAGGCTGACAATATTACTCAGAAGACCAGCTTAACGGTCGAGTAATTGCGGAAAAAGTTGATCGAGTTTGGTCATTGAAGCTGAAGATCAGAGTCACAAGCAGCATGAAGTAGAAGCGTTAACAATGTTAGTCCGTAAGATGAATGAAGCCGAAACCAGAAATGGCCGGACTTTTTTCAGGACTGCGGAAAATATGTCACTGTTAAAGGGGATGCACTTATGGAAGCACGTAAAGCCAGCGCAGCAAAACGAGCGGGAAAGGTAGTAAGAAAATCTGCTGCCAAACCCAAGAAGAAGAAGGCTGCTGCCAAGAAAAAGGCACCAGCTAAGAAGAAAGTAGCCGCAAAGAAAGCGCCTGCCAAGAAAAAAGCTGTAGCCAAGAAGAAAAAGGCCCCAGCCAAGAAAAAGGCCCCAGCCAAGAAGAAAAAGGTCGTAGCTAAGAAGAAAGCTGCCGCCAAGAAGAAAAAGGCTCCAGCCAAGAAAAAGGCTGCCGCCAAGAAGA
>CAXBNX010000002.1:0-225512 GCA_963977275.1 uncultured Haliea sp.
TCACCCAATGCATGGGTTAATAATAGGCAGTTACACAGATTTAATTACAGTCTCGTTTTATTTTTTCTTCAAGATTCATTTTTTGAGTAAATTTTCCTTAAGACTTCTAAATATCGCATTGAAAACGGCAATATCATCCGTTTTGGGAAGAATAAGATTTATTTGATAGCTTAGTCCAAGTTTTACCTCATCCGTGTCTACATCCGAGTTTGATTCATCTTCGTCAGAGGAATTTTGATTTTTCTCTTCAGTGTTCTCGGACACTTTCACTTGAACCGCTCCGACATCGAAATCGGCGTGTTTACGTAACGCCAGGAATGTTTTAACTATGTTATTTACCGTCGCACTGCCCTTCTCGTCCCCGGTCAATTGGAGAACTAAACCTTCTAGGTCTTTCTCGGATAACTTATGAACATACTCGTTTAGTGCATATAGGTCTGCATAGCCCGATTTTACGGCCTCAGCCATGGCTGTTTTAGATACAGATTGAGTTGTACTTCTCAGACGTTTATATCTATCGGTCGGCGAGCCATCCTGATTCAAGAGCCCGCACCGCTTTGCCAGACTTATAAACGCTCGATCATTTGACCCTTTTGCTTGGATGACTTCCTTAAGAAAATCATTCGTAAAACGGTCAGGAGTTTTTGCATCCTTTATTTTTTGCACTATATGGTCAATTCTTCCATACGTGACCATTGATGGGGGATTTTGGGCCATATTAATTCCTACATATATTGATTTTCAATTTAGGGCGGTTACCGTTGCTAGGGAGAAATATAACGCCTGCAGCAGCGGGCGCGCGGTACGCGCGTCCGGCGACCGAAGGGAGCGCACTGCCTGCACTTGTTAAGCGTACTCATCATCGACAATAGGGTAGTCACACATATCCTCTACGACCGAATGAAACTCTATACTAAACCACTCACGAAACATGGCGAATGTGCGATTCCTGGGCCAAGCTGATTCATCGGTATGCCAGCCGTCAAGCTGCATCTCGAATAGAACATCAAACATTTTTGAGAGCAGCTCAAGGGCATCAGCGTCATCATCATATTCAGGCAGAAGGTATACGGTTTGTTCCCCCTCTGCTGAAGGAACAATACCTGAGTCATCCAGGTTCCTGGCCCATTCTATAAATGGTCGGGCCGGTCTAAGTATGAGTGCACATCGATTTAGCATGGGTACGCTTAACGCTTTAGGCTGGGGCCAGCGTTAGCTGGTCCCAAGCCCTGACTGGTTAACGGGACGCGATGGTCAAGAGCCTGCAAATAACCTGCAGCTCGACTGACCGAAAATGATGACTGGCGTCTCCGCGGGAACGTTTTTTGGTTATAAACCGGAAGGAGATAGAGTGAAAAAATATGAGCCCTCCCCGGTGCTCGCCAGGGCTGCCGGGGGCCTGTGTTTCTCTGCAAAAGTCCGTTTCGCTGCGCCATAGCCTAAGAGTACTTCAAAACTTTGAGATTCGCACGAGTGGCCCGTTAACGCCTACAGCTGGGGCGCGCTGTAAGCGCGTCCCAACAGCCTGTACTTGTTAGGTGTCATTAGTGCTCGGACCATGGTTTTTCTGGCAGTGCGACCACTTCCCCATTTTCAAGAAAGACAACGCATTTCCATGCACCGTAGCGAATTAGGGCTCCTTCTGCTGCGTGTATAAATGGGATCCTCGACCGAGATTCAATTTTTTGCAAATCCTCAACGCTCATTCCAATGGAAACAGAATCGCACATTTCCGCAGCTATCGCTCTATCCTTAGCTTTGTTAGAAAAATAGTAGTCGTAGGCCCAATAGACAAGAACACTTAGCACGAGGAAGCCGAAAAACGCCCTGAGTTTGCGCATCTCTATCTAGACACCTAACGCTTCAAGCAGGGGCCGCGGTTAAGCGGTCCCGGCGCGAAGCGCCCTTGCTGCCTTGTTATGTGTTCGATGTCTCATGAAAAAGCCATGTTCCGAAATACGGCGAAACTAGTGAACGCCCAGATTATGAAAATGATAGTCATACCTGTTCGAAAACGCGAAGAATTGTGACTTTGAGTACAGGTCTGACACACGGCCATTTCTTGAAGCTTTGCGCCGCATGATGTGCAAAGCCCAGAATTTGCACGATAGTTGCGTCGGAGCAATAGGAGAAAGCCAAACGGCAGCACGATAAGCCAGGGAGCGAGTAACAAATACTGCCAAATCATCCGCACTCTCTAGAACACATAACAGCTACTTCGTTGGACTAAGTCAGAAATTGAAATCACGCTCTTCTTCAGCACTACGCAATCCTGTTTTTTATAAAAATTTTTATATATCAACACTTTCAAAGCTTTATTAAATACTGTTTCTCTTGAGCACACGGCTCAAGTCAGTGTGCGCCGGCCTGTGGCCTGGCCATTGTTCAAATCATTGGTCACAGCATAGTTCGAATTTTCAACGGCTTACAATTGTCGTATAAAAATACATTAGACCAACTCCCGTGAAAAACAGCCGTCCGATTGCCCTACTCTCACCCACCCTGACCTGCGTTCTCCACGTCAATTAGCAAAAACCACTTCAAGACTTAAACTTCTCGAACACATCAATCGGCACCGGAAACACAATGGTCGAGCTTTTATCGCCAGCAATCTCCACCAGGGTTTGCAGGTAGCGCAGTTGCACCGCCTGGTCCTGGCTGGACAGCACTTTTGCCGCCTCGGCCAGCTTCTCCGCTGCTTCGGCTTCACCCATCGCGTGAATGACCTTCGCGCGGCGCTCCCGTTCCGCTTCGGCCTGTTTGGCCAGGGCTCGCACCATGGTCTCGTTCAGGTCCACGTGTTTAATCTCTACGTTAGCCACCTTGATTCCCCAGGCCGCCGTTTGCTTGTCGAGTATGGTTTGTATGTCGGCGTTCAGGCGTTCACGCTCGGCCAGCATATCGTCCAGTTCATGCTGGCCCAGCACCGAGCGCAGTGTGGTCTGGGAGAGTTGACTGGTGGCTTCCAGGAAGTTCTCCACCTGGATAATGGCACGCTCCGGGTCTACCACTTTGAAATAGATAACCGCGTTTACCTGCACCGACACGTTGTCCCGTGAGATGACGTCCTGGGTGGGCACGTCCATTACCACGGTGCGCAGGTCCACCCGCACCATTTGCTGCAATATGGGAATGATGATGATAAGGCCCGGGCCCTTCACCTTGTAGAATCGCCCCAGCATAAAGATTACGCCGCGCTCGTATTCGCGCAGCACACGGAACAGTGAAAATGCCACGGCGATCACTATGATCAATACCGCTCCACCAAAAAATTGTCCATCAAACATGCTAATTCACTCCTGTTGCTTGCTCACTTTCAGGGTGAGGCCATCTATTGCATCCACCACCACCCTGTCTTCGGGGCCCAGCGCCTGCGGGCAGTCCACTTCCCACAATTCACCCTCTATTCGCGCCCAGGTAATGCCGTCGTTAACAGATTCCACAATGGCCGTCTTGCCCACCAGCAGCGCTACGCCAACGCGCTGCGCGCCCTTTCGTGCTTTGAGAACCATGCCCATAGCAAACACCAGTATCGCCACGCTGGTGGCGGCAAAGGCGGCTATTACCGGCATCGCTATCTGGTAACCCGGCAGGTCCGTGTCCATCAGCATGATGGAACCGACCACAAAAGCGATAATGCCGCCAAGGCCCAGCACGCCGAAACTTGGAGTGAAGGCCTCCGCGGCCATCAGGCCAATACCGAGAATAATAAGGGCCAGGCCGGTGTAGCTGATGGGTAGTACCTGAAAAGCGTACAGCGCCAGCAACAAACACACGGCACCCGCCACACCCGGCACACCTACGCCGGGGTTGTAAAATTCTATGATGAGACCATACATGCCAACCAGCATGAGTATGTAGGCAATATTGGGGTTGGTGATAACAGACAGGAATTCACTGCGCCAGTCTATCGGGTGCTGGTATACCCCAACGCCCTCCAGGTTCAGCGCCCGCGCTACACCTGCAACTTCCACTTCGCGGCCGTTCAATTGTGTCAGCAGGTCCGCTTGCGATGTGGCGATAAGATCGATTACACCCTGTTCCAGCGCGTCCTGGGCAGACAGGCTGGCACCGTCGCGCACCGCGAGTTCAGCCCACTCGGCGTTGCGCCCCCGCAGCTGCGCCAGACTCTGGATATAGGCCACGGCGTCGTTCACTATCTTGTGCTCCATGGCGGACCCGGGCTGTTTCGCACCGCCCTCCTCGTCCGGTGGCTGGGCAGAGGGCATTTCCGGCATACCACCGATCTGCACCGGGGTTGCCGCCCCCAGGTTGGTGCCGGGGGCCATGGCGGCAATATGGGTGGCATATAGCAGGTAGGTGCCGGCACTCGCTGCACGGGCGCCGCTGGGCGCCACATAGCCCACCACTGGCACACTGGTGGCGAGAATGCTCTTGATCATCTCCCGCATGGCGATATCGAGCCCGCCGGGGGTATCAATGCGCAGGATAACCAGTTCCGCGCTGGCCGCCTGGGCCTGCTCTAGGCCTCGCACCATATGGTCAGCGGTGGCAGGGCCAATAGCACCCTTTACATCGATCAGCCAAATTTCCGCCCGGGCACTGCCAGCCAGTAACACGAGTAAAGTGGCGAGCACTAGTACGCAATGAGGTCTGGCTTTGGCGATGGCAACTCTCATGCCCCCAGTATCGGCGCATATCGGCAGGCGCTGCAAGTCTGCATTCTCTTCTGTGCAGTTATGCTTGAGGTAGATCATGGCGGAAGTGCCGGGCGCTTTCTATGATACGAATACGGTACAAGGGCTCTGATTTATGCGAAACACACTTTTTACCCTGCTCTCCATTGCCGATGCACTCAGTGCCACCTCCGGCTGGACAGTAAAACGGGTGAGTATTTACCTCCGCAATGCCAGTCGCGCCGTGCCAGACAGCTGGGAACAAGCCGTTTTGCTGGAATTTGACCGCCGTCAACGCGCCGGTGAGGAGGCTGCATCACTGCATTTCGGGGAAGTGACCGGTGGCCAGTATCGCTACATGCAAGCCCAGGGCGTAGAGCCACTTTGCCTTAGCTGCCACGGCAAGGGGTTGGCCGATGCCACCGAGCTGACACTGCGGGAGTATTATCCGGACGACATGGCAACAGGCTACAGCCTGGGTCAGGTGCGCGGTGCGATCAGCCTATCCAGGCGTATGTAAGGGCTGCGGCAGATCGGGAAACGTATAGTGGGTAAAACGCGGGTATAATCTCCCCTTACCGTGTCTGAACCAACAGGGAAATTCCAGCCCATGAGCGATATCGAAAATCCACTGATGTACCTGCACCCCGCTACGTTTATTGACAGCGACCATCCGGCCATTCTGGCCAGCGTGGCGTCGGTGGTCGAGCCCGGCTCGGACAATACATCAAAGGCCGTGGCCCTGTATTATCATGTCAGGGACGGCCTGCGCTACAACCCCTATAGCCTTGCCATCTCACCCGAGGGCTACCTGGCAAGCACCACATTAGCCTCGGGTGAGGGCTGGTGTGTCACCAAGGCGCTGGTGCTGGCGGCCCTGTGCCGCGCCGCAGGCATTCCCGCCCGTGTCGGCTATGCCGATGTGCGCAACCACCTGTCTACCGAGCGCCTGCGCGAGTCCATGCAAACCGATATCTTTTACTTCCACGGTTACACGTCCATTTGTCTCAACGACCGCTGGGTGAAGGCAACCCCGGCCTTTAACATTGAGCTGTGCGAAAAATTTGGCTTGCGGCCACTGCAGTTCAACGGCCTGGAAGACAGCCTCTATCACGAGTTTGACCTGGCCGGTAATCGGCATATGGAGTATTTGAACGATCGCGGAGAATACCCCGACCTCCCCTTTGACGAACTGATGCGGGTTATGGGGAAATACTATCCCAAACTTTTGGAGCCCACTGCGGCAACAGACGCTGCAAACCTGTCAGCAGCGGACTGGGAGGCCGATGTGGAGCTGGAAGTCAGCCAGCCAACAGCGCAGGCCTCAGGACACACGCGTACCCAGAGTTAATACGCCGGCGCCCGCCAGCAAGGCCCACAGCAACTCCGGGGCGTAGCTGCCCAGCATCAACATTCCCGCGGTGACCGCCGTGGCCATAATAAGCCGTTCTGCCAGCCGCCTGTTGCCTGTGTTCAGCCCGCGATCGCGGCGCTGCAGCAAGTCCCGGGTGATGCGATGTTCTATCATGCGTGCGCTGGTCATGGTGAAACTCCTCTATCAGTGAATCTACGCACCCATCTTCTCCTGCGATCACCGCAACCGCGATCTGTCCACTTTTCAACGTGATTGAAAAGGCGACAGGTGGCAATATCCTTGATCTGTCATAGGTCAGAAACCGCCGTACTGGGCTATTCTTGTCACCTTGACCAAAGTAGGGAACAGCACACCATGACGGACGCCACCGCCGGCCTGCAAGTCGCCAAACCACATGAATCCCTGCCCTCCGAGCGCCTGTATCGGCGCTGCGAATCGAGTGAGCTGCCATTTGCCACCACGGATGATCTGGAAACGCTGGCGCAACACCTGGGGCAGGATAGAGCTGTGGAAGCGCTGGAGTTCGGCCTGCAAATACCCCACGACGGCTACAATATTTTCCTGCTGGGAAGTACCGGCATCGGCAAACGCGGCCTGCTGGACAGTGTGCTCTCCGGGCTGTTGGAGGCGCCGCAAAAAGACAGCGCTGTAGAGCAGTTATCCGACTGGTGTTACGTCAACAACTTCGATTTCCCCGACCGCCCTATTGCCCTGAGCCTGCCCAAGGGTATGGCCTGTCAACTGCGCAGCGACATGAACCACGCGGTGGAAGACTTGCTGAGTCTTCTGCCATCCGCCTTTCAGGGGGATGAATACCAGGCCCGGGTACAGGAACTGGGCGAGCAATACCAGGAAAAGGAAAAGGCGGCGTTTCAGGCACTGGGCGAAAAGGCGGCGGCGGCGGATATCGCCCTGATCCAGACCCCCAGCGGCTACACCCTGGCACCCTTGAAAGACAAGGAGGTCATGACGCCCCAGGATTTCGAGGCCCAGCCCGAAGAAGTGAAAAAGCGCAAAATGGCTGTCATCGAAGAGCTGAAGCAGGAGCTGAAGGTCATTGTGCGCCAACTGCCGGGCTGGAAGAAGGAAAGCCGCGAGACCTTCAAAGAAATGAATCGCGAATTCAGCAAGACCATTATCGACCCGGTGTTAACCGAACTGAAGGACAAGTACCACGACCACAGTACGGTAATTACCCATCTCGAGGCGGTGCACTCAGATGTATTGGAACAGGCGGAAGCCTTTACCCAAATAGAGGATGATTCGGCCATCCCCGACAACCTGAAAAATCGGGTCAGGGAGTTTCCCCAGTACGGGGTGAATGTGCTGGTAGACAACCAGCAACAGGCCTCAGCCCCGGTTATTTACGAAGACAACCCCGGTTTTGGCAACCTGGTGGGTCGGGTGGAATATGTTTCACACATGGGCACACTGCTCACAGATTTCAACCTGATCAAGCCCGGTGCCCTGCATCGCGCCAATGGCGGCTACCTGATACTCGACGCCGACAAACTGCTGACCAGTCCCTATGCCTGGCCCGCCCTGAAGCGTGCGCTCAAAGCCCGGGAAGTTCGCATTCAAACCCTGGAGCAGCTGTTCAGCTTTGGCAGTACGGTGCAGCTTCAGCCCGAGCCCATACCGCTGGAAATCAAGGTTGTGCTGCAGGGGGATCGCTACATCTACTATATGCTGGAGCAGTACGACCCGGAGTTCGCCACCCTGTTCAAGGTAGCCGCCGATATGTCGGAAGACGTGCCGCGCTCGCCCGATAGCTCGCTACTTTTCGCCCGCATGATCAAAACACTGGTGCAGCGCAATCAACTGCTGCCGGTAGACCAGGGCGGTGTGGCACGGGTTATCGAGTATGCATCACGGCGTATGGAAGACAGCGAAAAACTGAGCCTGCACCGGGGCCGTCTGGCGGACCTGTTAAGTGAAAGCGATTTTCTTGCACGCAAGGCCGGCGCGGATGTTATTACCGCAGAGCATGTCAGCGGCGCCGCGCTGGCGGCAATACATCGCATGGATCAGCTGCGCGAGAAATCCCACGAGGGCATTCTGCGGGAGATCATGCTGGTATCCACCAGCGGCACCGCCGTGGGGCAGGTCAACGGTCTCGCGGTCTACCTGTTGGGCGACTACGCCTTCGGCCGCCCCACCCGCATAACAGCCACTGCTCGCCTCGGCTCCGGCAAAGTACTGGACATAGAACGGGAAGTGGATCTGGGCGGCAACATCCACTCCAAGGCAGTGATGATTATCAGCGCCT
This sequence comes from uncultured Haliea sp., assembly GCA_963977275.1. GTDB lineage: Bacteria > Pseudomonadota > Gammaproteobacteria > Pseudomonadales > Halieaceae > JARRPM01. The sequence goes on from CAXBNX010000002.1 coordinate 8,282, forward strand.
TGCTGGCTAACCGCTACGCGCGCGATCGTCCCCTGCCCCTCAGTGCCAGCCTCGTTTTCGAGCAGTCCTACGGTGGTATCGAGGGAGACAGCGCCTCGGTGGCCGAGCTGGTGGCGCTGATCTCCGCGATCGCCGATGTGCCCATCAGGCAGGATCTGGCGGTGACCGGCTCCCTGAACCAGCATGGCAATGTGCAAGCCATTGGCGGGGTCAATGAAAAAATCGAGGGCTTCTTCGATATCTGCTCGGCGCGGGGTCTCGAGGGCAAGCAGGGGGTGGTGATTCCAGCGGCAAATGCCGTGCACCTGATGTTGCGGCAGGATGTGCTGGACGCCGTAGCTGCCGGGCAGTTCGGCGTGTACTGCGTAAACACCATAGACGATGCACTCGAACTACTTACCGGCTACAGCGCCAGCGCCATAGACCAGCGGGTCATTGCGCGGCTCGATGAGCTGGATGCACTGGCGCGCAAGTTTTCCCGCCGAGACAAAAACAACGGGCATGACAAGCACGATGACTGACACGCTGCCGCCCCGGAAAATACTGGTTCCCATCGACTTTTACGGTGTGAGCCGGGCCAGTCTGCAGACCCTGGTACAAATCGCGGGGCAGATGCAGCGGGGCCTGTTGGGTCTGATGCTGGAGGATCTGCGCTTACAGCGGGTAGCTGACCTGCCCTTCACCACAGAGATCCTGCTTCACGGCGGTGAAGAACGCCGCATGCAACGGGAGCAATTGTCCCGGCGCCACAGCCTGGCCAGCGCAGATACCGGCAAGCGGTTAAAAGAATTGGCCCAGCGTGGCCAGGTGGACCTGGTACTGGAGTATGTCGTCGGCGACCGGTTGCATACGGCACTCGCCAGAGACGCGGGGCTCGATATATTTTTCCCCGCGCGTCAGCGCTGGCAACAGGTGGCAGCCCGGCCGAGTGCCCGGCACAAGGCAATCGCACGGCTGGGTTGTGTGCTGGCCCACACCGCGCAGGACCAGGCGGTGATTGAAACCGCCCATTTACTGCAAAAGGCCGGGCTGGTCGGGGAAATCTATGTGGTATCGACAGGCGCCCTGAACCGGGCGCAACTCGACAGCCTCTACCAGCCCGGTAGCCGGATCTGCGTGCAGGCCAACCTGCACCGCGACCCCGCCAGCATCGGCAAGCTGCTGCGGTACTCTCCCTATGACCTGCTGTTGCTGCCCAGAGACTGTCTGCAGGGTATTGCCCCGGAAGCGCTGGAGGCCGTCCTGGATAAGGCCAGCGGCCAGCTGTTGGTTATTAACTAGATATCTGCTGAAAAGGTATCGCAATCGGCGATATTGCCACTGTCGAAACCGCGACGAAACCACTCTACACGCTGCGCTGAGCTGCCGTGCGTAAAGCTGTCCGGCACCACCTGCCCCCCGGCTTCATGCTGCAGGCGATCGTCGCCAATGGCGGTCGCCGCTCGCAGGGCCTCCTCCAGATCGCCCGGGTCCAGCAACTGACGATCGCTGTTGGCGGCATGGCCCCACAGGCCGGCAAAACAATCCGCCTGCAGTTCCTGCCGCACTGACAGCGCATTGATCGCCGCCTTGCTTTTGCCGCGCCCGGCCTCCTGCACCTGCTTGCTGATACCCAGCAGGGTCTGCACATGGTGGCCCACCTCGTGGGCCACTACGTAGGCCTGGGCGAAATCGCCGGGGGCCCCGTGGCGTGCACTCAGGTCATTGAAAAATGACAGGTCGATATAGAGCTGCTGGTCTCCCGGGCAATAAAAGGGGCCCACCGCAGCAGAGGCCATACCGCAGGCTGAATTAACGCGGCCACTGAACAACACCAGAGTGGGTTCGCGATAAGCGCCACCCTGCTCGCGAAAAATCTGCTGCCAGGTATCTTCGGTGTCCGCCAGAACCACAGATACAAAGTCTGCCAATTGTTGCTCCTGTCGGCTGAACTCCTGGCTTTGCTTACCAGGCGCAGCGCCCCCGCCACCGAGAAACAGGCCCAGTACATCAATGCCAAGGAGCTTGCCACCGAAAATTGCCAAAACCCCTACCACCAGAATAACCCGGCCCACTTTCGAGCGAATCATCGCTGGCAGGAAGCGCAGCAGCAGCGGCGCTGCACCGGCTGCACTGTAACCGGCGGTCTGGCCGCGCCTGTCCTCTACGTTGTCACTCTTCCTGCCACCTTTCCAGCGCATGCACTATCCCCTTAGGTTTCTGCCGCATAACTTAGCATCGCTGTTGGGGCTGTCAAAAAAGCCCGAAGAACTGGCAAGCTGCAGCTGATCATTATACCCTGCGCGCTCCATCATTGAGGGGAAAGAAGCGCATGTCTGAGGGTATTCTCATCGGCGGCAATGATGCCGGCCAGGTAAAACTCAACCCGCGCTACGCCAACCGCCACGGGCTCATTGCCGGCGCCACCGGAACGGGCAAAACCGTCACCCTGCAATGTCTGGCAGAGGGCTTTTCAGATCTGGGCATACCGGTATTCCTGGCGGATGTGAAAGGCGATATTTCAGGTATAAGCCAGGCGGGGTCGCCCCACCCCAAAGTGGATGAGCGCGTCGCGAAAATCGGCCTTGAGAATTACAGCCAGCGCGGCTATCCCGTTGCCTTCTGGGACCTGTTCGGCAAGCAGGGTACGCCGGTGCGCTCGACGATTACCGAGATGGGACCACAACTGCTGTCGCGTCTGCTGGAGCTTAATGAAACCCAGGAAAGCGTGATGACGCTGGTGTTCGAGTTTGCCGACAACGAGGGCATGCTACTGGTAGATCTGAAGGACCTGCGCACCAGCCTGGAATATCTCGGCAATAACAGCAAAGAACTGGGCACCGGCTTTGGTGTATCCAAAGCCTCGGTCAATGCCATTCTCCGGCGCCTGCTGATGCTGGAACGCGAGGGCGGCGAGGCCTTCTTCGGCGAGCCCGCACTGCAACTGCAGGATTTTATGCAAACCAGCCGGGATGGCCGCGGCATCATCAATATTCTGGCGGCAGACAAATTGATTATGAGCCCCAGGCTCTACTCCACTTTCCTGCTGTGGCTGCTCTCTGAACTGTTTGAAAATCTGCCTGAGCTGGGCGACCCTGAGCAGCCGGTGCTGGTGTTTTTCTTCGACGAGGCACACCTGCTGTTCAAGGACGCACCAAAAGCCCTGCTGGAGAAAATTGAGCAGGTAGTGCGCCTGATCCGCTCCAAGGGGGTAGGTGTGTACTTTATCTCCCAGAGCCCCGGCGACATGCCGGACAGCGTACTGGCACAGCTGGGCAACAGGGTGCAACACGCCCTGCGCGCCTATACACCGAAAGAGCGGAAGGTGGTAAAAGTCGCTGCCCAGTCATTTCGCACCAACCCGGCACTGGATACCTTCAAGGCCATTACCGAACTCGGCGTGGGGGAAGCGCTGGTGTCTACCCTGCAGGACAAGGGCATTCCCACGCCGGTACAACGCGTGCTGATCCGCCCGCCTCACTCCCGCATGGGGCAGGCCACTACAGCAGAGCGCCAGGCCATTATGGCGGCCGACATGAATATGAGACGCTACGGCCAGGCCTACGACCCTCGCTCTGCGCACGAAGTTCTATTGGAGCGCACCGCCCAGCGGCTGAAACAACAGGAAGCCGCGGAGTTGGAGAAACGTGCCGAGAAAACAAAACCCAAAAGCAGCGGTCGCAGCCGCGAGAGCGCTGGCGAGGCCTTTTTCAAGAGCCTGGCACGCGCTGCAGGGAGCAGTGTTGGCAGCAAGCTGTTTCGCGGGATACTGGGCTCACTACTGAAATAGCGACGGTCTGTTCAGCCTGCTTACCGTGAGGGCAGCAGGCGCTGCACGGTGCTTACCACAGCGAGTACTATCGCACCGGCGACAACCCCTATCAGCATGGCCACCAGTGTAGGGGTTACCACAGCCAATACTGACCCCACGGCAGGTACAGCGGCGAGGTATTGTGTCAGCGTCAGTATCCACTCGTTCAGTATATGAAAGCCGTGCACCAGAATGCCGCCGCCCACCATAAACATGGCGATGGTACCGACGACAGCCAGGGCCTTCATCAGCCAGGGGGCAAAGGCCACCAACTGCGCGCCAAACCAACGCAACAACGCGGACCAGGCGTCCTCCCCCTCACGCTCGCACAAATGAAAGCCGGCATCATCCAGCTTTACAATTCCCGCGACCAGCCCGTACACCCCTATTGTCATGACAATAGCAATACCGGAAAGCACCAGCACCTTGGTGACGAGAGTTTGATCTGCAACAATGCCCAGGGTCAGCACGATAATTTCCAGCGACAGGATAAAGTCTGTGCGTATAGCGCCCTTGATCCGCTCTTTTTCAAACTTCACCAGGTCGACAGCAGGGTCTGCAACGCGTTCCAGCAGTTCTTTTTCGTGGGCGGCATCTTCCTCTTCACTGTGCAAAAAACTGTGGGCGATCTTTTCGAAGCCCTCGTAACACAGGTACAAACCGCCGAGGATAAGCGCCGGGGTTATAGCCCAGGGCGCCAGTAGCGACAGCCCCAGCGCTGCCGGTACCAGAATCAGTTTGTTGCGAAAAGATCCTTTCGCAACCGCCCATACAACAGGAAGCTCGCGGTCTGCACGCACGCCTGTCACCTTCTCGGCGTTCACCGCCAGGTCATCACCCAATACACCTGCGGTCTTGCGCGCGGCAACTTTGGTCATGGTCGCCACGTCATCCAGCACGGCGGCAATATCGTCCAGCAGAACTAACAGGCTGCTACCCGCCATCCAGAGAATCTCCTCTATTCAACACGGCTACGCGTTGCTATTTGTTAACAGGCTTACGCCTGCGCTTGGCAGTCTGAAGCATACGCGACTTCGGATAGCGCGGCAGCTTACCCGTGCTCAAATACTCGTGAATCGTCTCCTGGGAACGGATGCGGGTAACCCGGTTGCCCCTGGGCAGATACTCGTTGATCTGGTTCTGGTCGATAATGCGCGCCTTGACGTTATCGTGCCACTGCTGGTCGAGGATATCCTGGATCATGCGCTGGGCATCCTCATCGAAAATCGGGCACAGCGCCTCAACCCGGTAGTCCAGGTTGCGCGTCATCAGGTCCGCCGAGCTGATCATATAGCGCGGGTTGCCCCGGTTGTAAAACACATACACCCTGGGGTGTTCGAGAAAACGGTCGACAATACTCACCGCCCGGATATTCTCGGAGATGCCCTTAACTCCCGGCAACAGGGAACACATGCCGCGCACAATCAGGCGAATTTCCACCCCGGCCTCACTGGCCTCGTACAGTTTGGTTACCAGTTCCTTGTCTACCAGGTTATTGCATTTCAGCGTCATCTTCGCGCGATAGCCCGCCTGGGCGTTGGCAATTTCCTGTTCTATCAGGCTCATCAGGCCTGGGCGCATTGAGTGCGGTGACACCAGTAACAGGCGGTAGCTGGGCCGTTTATAGTTGTACTGCAGGAAGTCGAAAACGCTGGCGAGGTCCTTGCCAACATTCTGGTCGTAGGTCAGCAGGGTAAAGTCGGTATAGATCAGCGCGGTTTTCTCATTGAAATTGCCGGTGCCAACGTGGCTGTAATAGCGGGTGCTTATGCCCTCCTTGCGCTCTATTAACAGCAGTTTACTGTGTACCTTCAGGCCGGGAATACCGAAAATCACGTTAATGCCATTATCCGTTAGCCGTTGGGCCCAGCTAATATTGGCCGCCTCATCGAAACGCGCGGCCAGTTCCACCACCGCCATAACCCGCTTGCCGTTGTGTACGGCGTTAACCAGCGCATCGATAATTCGGGAATCCCGGGCAACGCGGTAGAGGCAGATCTTTATATCGCTTACTTCCGGGTCCAGGGCCGCAGTTTTCAGTAGATCAATCACGTAATCAAAGGGGTGGTAAGGATAGTACAGCAGTACATCCTTTTCCCGGATGGCATCGAAAATACTGCCGGGCTCATCCAGTCGGGGAATGCGGATGGGCGGCAGCGGCTTGAACTCGAGAAACTTGGGCCCAACCCGGGGAAACGACATGAAATCTTTGGAGTTGTGGTAGCGGCCACCGGAAATGAGGCTGTCGTATTTGCCAAAGCCAAAGCGCGAATTGATGTAGTCCAACAATCGCCCGGGCATTTGCTCGTCGTAAACCATGCGCACGGCGTCGGCCCTGCGGCGCTTCTTCAGGCTCACTTCCATCTTGTCTATCAGGGTCTGGTCTATGCCGGTATCCATGGACAGCTCTGCGTCACGGGAAAACTTGAAGCAAAACGCCCGCGCTTCGTCTATCGGGATAACCCCGCGGAACATCTGCGGCAGGCAGGCGCGGATGATGTTGTCCAGCACGATGAATACCTTGCCGGTCTTGCCCTTGCGCCGGGGAATCTCAACAAACCGCGCCAATCGATCTGTGGGTACCTCGACCACCGCGTAGTTGTAGTTGTCGCCACTTTTGATATCCACGGCGAGATACAGTGACTCGTCGTTGAGCGCCGGGATGGGCTGAGAGTCAATCAGCAGGATGGGCTCCAACTCCGGCAGTACTGTGCTGGTAAAATACGCCTGCACCCAGTCCTGCTGGCCGGGATCGAGCTGGGTTTCATTGATGAGATAAATGCGCCGGGTGGTCAACTCACCGAGAATCTCCAGATAGATACGGTCGAACTCTTTCTGCAGGCTTACCACCTGCTTCTGAATGGCCGCCAGCAAATCCTTGGACTGCTGCTTGTCACCCCCGGCCGACATGGAGATCAGTCGCCGGACTTCCGCTACTCGCACCCGAAAGAACTCGTCGAGGTTGTTGGAAAAAATCCCCAGGTAGCGCAGGCGCGCTATCAGCGGCGTGGATTTATCTGCTGCTTCCTGGAGTACCCGCGCATTGAAGGAGAGCCAGCTGAGCTCTCGCGGGTTGAACAAATCGTGATCCAGCATGTCCGCCAGGCGGATTTTGATGGGGTTGGCCATTGGGTTCCCTGTCATAAAAATGACATAAAAAGAAAGACTTAAGACGTATTTGTAAGTGTACACCTGCAATTTAAACTAGTTCCAGCCACGACAATAGACCCAGTGGATGAAAAGCGGATTAATCGCTGGCTGGGTGTAGGGGGACATACGCCCATCACTGCCTAGAATCTACTTTAGGTAATGCCGACTAGCCCTTAATTTACAGACAAAAAAAAGCCCGCAAACCAGAATATGAGCTGCGGGCCAATAGCCATATGTTTCGGGGCAGAAACATAGGCCAGGGGACGTGTTTGCACACCCGGGGAGGGCGTGCAATAGATAAGATAGTCGCGCGTGGACAAAATGCAAATATTTCCCGGAAATATGTGTGCTACCTCACGCACCGCCGTCAGGCTCTCAGGGTTTGATCGCCAATACGTCAGTTTTCAGGTGTCGCAGCACCTTTTCAGCAGTGTTGCCCATGAGCCGCGCTTTGACGCCCTTGCGGCACACCGTACCCATCACCACAATCTGCGCGCCAAGCTTTGCTGCCTGACTCGCTATAACCCGCTCAACCGGGCCGCGTTTACACCGAAAGGCCGTCTCGGGAAGATTGTGGGCCTTTGCCAGTTCACTGATCCGCGGCGCCATGTCGGCCTTCGCGTCGCGAACATACGCGCCCGGGTCCACCAGGTCCATATCGGCGAGTAACACCGGAATCTCAATGGCAGTGATCACATGCAGCTCCACGCCCAGCGCATTGGCCAGCGTGATCGCCGCTTTCAGCACCCGGTGATTCAGCTCGCGCTTGGCAGCCGCCTTACTTGCGAGGTCGACAGTGGCAAGTACCGGGCGCGCCCGATGCCAGCGCTTTTCCGCGACAATCAACACGGGTGCCGGGCACTCTCGCAACAATTGCCAATCCAGTGAGGTGTGGATCAAGGATTCGCTGCGGCGTCCTGTTTTGACCACAGCCACGTATCGGCCATTGGCGCACTGCTTGTTCACCCACTTGTTAAGATCTTTTTCCCACACGGTTTTCAGGCTGACTTTCTGCTCCGCTGTACGAAACTTTTCAACACGCGCCATAACGGTTGTTTCGCGCTGATCAAGCAGGTGCTTGCGCAGGGTCTGCTTCTCGGCTGCACTCACCTGCAGCCCGGCCATAGACTCGTAGGTAAACGCCACAATATCCGTTGCCAACCCCAGTTTGGCAGCGAGCTGCAGCCCTCGTGGTGTGGCGGAACACTTGTCTTCAGGGTCCGCGATAATTAATAATTTACCCTTCACAATACTTACTCCCGGCAGGTCCGATGTTAACGTCAGGGGGATTATAGGGCCTGTAATTGATCCCGCTACTGTTTCAGGTCAATTAGTGCTGTGACAACACAGACTCGCGGTATGGCGCAACTATTGCTGTGCGAGTTGCACATTTGTGCCCTGTGGCAACGTCTGCGCCACCGGCCCACCCTCAGCCGTAAAACCAGTACGCCACTGCTATCGCTGCGGCGATGCCCGCCACATCTGCCGCCAGGCCACAGGCTACCGCGTGACGCGAATGGCGTATGCCCACCGCACCAAAGTACACCGCCAGCACATAGAAAGTGGTTTCCGTGGAACCCTGCATAGTGGCCGCAAGACGCCCTTGAAACGAGTCGACGCCGAAGGTGTTCATGGTATCAATCATCATCGCCCTGGCACCTGAGCCGGACAGCGGCTTCATCAAGCCGGTTGGCAGCGCATCGACCCATCGCGTGTCCCAGCCAGCCAGGGCAACCAGGCCGCGTATGCCGTCCATAACCACATCCATGGCACCACTCGCCCGAAATACGCCAATGGCGACCAGCATGGCCAACAGATAGGGAATAATGCCGATGGCAGTTTCAAAACCCTGACGGGCACCGTCTATAAAGGTGTCATACACATTCACCGAGCGCCTGTGGGCAACCAGCAGGAATAGCATTACCAGCGAGATAATCAGCAGGTTGCTCACCAGACTGGACTGGCGCTGCAGTTCGCCTGCGCTGAGGGTTGCAAACCAGCCAACCAACGACAGCAGCAGTGCAAAACCGCCGCCCAAACATGCCAGTACCACGGTATCGGCCAATTTAATCCGCTGTACCCAGGCGGTAACCAGAAGACCCACCAGGGTGGAACAACTGGTGGCTATCAGGATGGGGATAAACACCGCCGCCGGGTCACTGGCGCCCAGCTGGGCGCGGTACAGTAAAATCGTTACGGGAAAGAGCGTGACTGCGGAGGTGTTCAGTACCAGAAAGAGAATCTGCGCATTGCTGGCAACTTCCGGTGTCGGGTTCAGCAGCTGCAAGTCCTTCATCGCTTTGATGCCCAGTGGCGTGGCGGCGTTATCCAGGCCGAGAATATTCGCCGACAGGTTGAGCGTCATTGAGGAGATAGCCGGGTGCCCGGCGGGCACTTCCGGCATCAAACGGGTAAACAGCGGTGACAGCAGGCGTGCGAGCTTGGCAATCAAGCCGCTGGCCTCCCCCACGGCAACAATCCCCAGCCACAGCGCCATCAGGCCGATGAGACCGATGGCCAGCTCTACAGACAGGCCCGCCATATCAAACAGGGCCGTGACCATGCGTTGGAACACTTCCGCGTCACCCAGGCCCAGCCATTGGTAAAGAGCGCTGATAAAAGCGACGACAAAAAAGCCCAGCCAGATGCGATGCAGCATCTATTCCCCTGTAATTATGACACCCTGGCAACAGCGCGCAGTGTTAGCTGCAAGCAGACTAAAGCAAAACCTTGCATGTACCCAAGCGGAGCGTATACTGTTTTTTTATACAGTACTTGAGATATAAACCTCATCAGCATGGCAAGCAGCAGCGATATCATTGTGCGGCAGCGCAGCGTGCGCAAGGGCCGCGGCGCACTGAGCAATCAGGGCAGCCGTTACCAGCCAACCCGGGTAGAGTGGGACGACGGCATCAGCGGCGCCACACCGGTGACGGAATGCCGCGCTGTCGAGGCGCGGAGTATTATCTCGCGCAACAGCTCGCCGGATATCCCTTTCGACCAATCGATCAATCCCTACCAGGGCTGCGAACACGGCTGTGTATACTGCTATGCAAGGCCAACCCATGCCTACCTCGATATGTCCCCCGGTGTCGATTTCGAAACCCGCCTCACTTATAAACGAAATGCCGCAGCACAGTTGGCGCGAGAACTTGCGAAACCGGGGTACCAGTGCAGCTGCATTACCCTGGGCGCGAATACCGACCCCTATCAACCGGTGGAGAAAGAGCACCGGATCAGCCGGCAGCTGCTGGAAGTATTGCAGCGGCAACGGCACCCGGTGGCGATTATTACCAAGGGGGCGCTTATTACCCGGGATCTCGACATCCTGGCGGAAATGGCGACCGACGGGTTGTGTTCAGTGGCGATCAGCATCACCACACTGGACGCTGAGCTGAAGCGACGGATGGAGCCCCGCGCTGCATCGGGCAGAGCACGGCTGGCTGCGATGGAGGCACTGGCAAAGGCTGGTGTGCCGGTCACGCTGTTATTCGCGCCGGTAATCCCGGCACTCAATGACGGCGAAATGGAAACCATACTGGAGCAGGCACAGAATGCGGGCGCGACGGCGGCAGCCTATATGTTACTGCGTTTGCCGCTGGAAATACGCGACCTGTTTTTCGAGTGGCTGCGGCAACACTATCCGCTGCGGGCAGAGCATGTGATTAGCCTGTTGCGCCAGAGTCGCGGTGGTGCCGACTACGACAGCCGCTTCGGTCACCGCATGCGCGGCACCGGTGTCTTCGCCGATTTGCTGTCACAACGCTTCAAGGTGGCGTGTAGGCGATTGGGAGTGGTTCAGGGAGAAACGCGATACAGCGGCCGCACAGACCTCTTCACACCGCCCCTACCAGAGCAACAAAATCCGGGGCCCGCCAGCAATCAGTTCGAGATGTTCTGAACTTTCAACGTCAGGCTGTAAGAAATAATGGTGTGCTGAGACCGCTTAGTGGCTTACCGCCGGATAGAATAAGTTTCGCCACTTCATGCGCTGAAACGGGCGCCACTCGTCGGGGTGTATGGCCAGGCGCTCGGCTACCAGATACCAGATAACCGGGTTTAGTGTCATACCACAATGGCTGCCGCGCACCTGGATATTCTGGCTGCGGTCATGCCCGTCCTGCTGCACGGTGGTTTGCCAGTTTACGATGCCATCGCCCTTGGAGTAGATCGCGGTGGTGGGCACGGGTGGCGCCTCATGGATGGTCGTCTGGTCGATGGGCAGGTCTTCGGAGGGATTCAGCGCGGTAAACAGGCGGGCCGGCACCGAGGCGGCCATGCGCCCGCGGCCGAACGGGCTGCCCAGTGAAATGACCTGTCGCACCTTGTCCGGAAACTCACGCGCCAGTTCCCGCGCGAATATTCCCCCGAGACTATGGCCAACAAGCGACACGGGGCCGCTGTGGCGCTCAAAAAGCTCGTGTATGCGGTCCTGCAAACCCTCCAGCACACCGCCCCGGGGCCCGAGGTTGCGGCCCAGGCCCCAGCCGTGAACACTGTAGTTAATACCGCCAAGAAAACGCCGCATGGCCGAATTATAACCATCGTCGCCCATAAAGCCGGGCAATACCATGACCGCATGGCCGTCACCCAGAGGGGAAATTTTATCCAGACGCCTGCGACTGAGGTTGAGCGAAGCTATGTCGATGACAGCCCGATGGGCTTCAGTCAGAGACAAGAATGCGCTGGGACGCTCGATAATGGGTTCGGCAGTGTTCATGGCCGTCTGCCCACTGCAGTAGACTCACTCAATATCCCGTCAGGATCCATCCTGTCACCACTTGTTCAAAACTAGTGGCACGAGCATAGCCAATATTTCAGGCGGGCGGAACCCCCGTAGACCGGGGGTGAACGGAGCTTCTAAAGACGGGAGAACTCCTTGTTGAGCTCAAACTGGCGCGAGGTCACGTAAGACTCCATATCCTGTACCCGGTCCAGCGCCGCATCCAGCCGCTGCCGCGCGCGCTTGAGCCGCTCGCTGCTGCTGTCGGTGTAGCGAAACACCTTGCGTGGCCGATAATCGTGATGGCGTTCGTCGTATTCCATTTCAACCGATGCCTCCTCCAACTCTTCTTCGATGTCGCGCCCGCCATCGGCAGTCCAGCGACTTGGCCTGGGGGTCAGCAATATCCAGGCAGCCAGGTACACCCACAACGCCAGTGTGCCGGTAAATAGAAAGGCACCCACCCAGGTCAGGCGTACCACCCAATGTGCAACATCCCAGTGATCTGCGAGGCCGGCGCACACCCCGGCAATCTTGCCGTCTCTCGTATTGCGGTACAGGTTCATGCCCCATCCGCCCCGACGGCGCGAGTGAAAACTTTGTTTGCGGTGATTGCGACGACTCATGGTCTACTCTCCCGTTGGTCTTTGTTCGCGGCCCTGTCTCTTCACCTGGCCGCGCCACTCACGATGATCCGCGTCGAGGATGGATTCCAGCGCCTCTATCCTGTCCGCCAGTTTATCCACGGTCACGAGCATGTGCTCTACCGTCTCCCTGTCCTCTCGCGTCAGTCCCCGGGAAGCCCGGTTTACACTGCGGTAGTGCATGGTAAGCCACATAGGCGCCACGACAACCAGGAACAGGATGGTCGGGACAAACATGAATTTCCAAAATTCCATTAATTCATTCCTTGGGCAGCGACTTCAGTAAAGTCATGCTGCCATTGTTGATCCAGTTAGCCAATCGGCATCTTTACCTCAACTCATTGGGCTTGAGTGCCACCCATTTCTTTTTTGAGCCGCTCCAGCTCGTCGGTGATATTGGCATCCTCCTGCAGCGAGTCTATTTCCGAGGCGAGGCCAGGCGATACGTCCCGCCCTATATCCATGGACTCGAGCTGACCTTCCAGGTTATCCATTCTTCGCTCGAAGTACTCAAAGCGCTGGAAGGCACCGTCGAGGGCCTCACGCTGCATATGCCGTTTCACCTTGATGCGCGACTCCACGGTTTTAGAGCGCATCAGCAATGCTTTCTGCTTGGCCTTGGCGTCGCTGAGCTTCTGCTGCAACTGGGCAACTTCATCGTTCAGTTGGCCAATATGCTCGTCGGTTGCCTGCAACTCCGCTGCCACGATGGCGACCTCCTCTTCTATCGCCCGCTTCTCCTGCAGAGCCGCCCGTGCGAGGTCCTCGCGCCCCTTGCTGATGGCAAGCCGCGCCTTGTCTTCCCAACTGCCGGCCTCGGCTTCCACCTGTTCCAGCCTGCGGGCCGCGGCCTTGCGGTCGGCTAGCACCCGTGCCGAGGAACTGCGCACCTCAACCAGCGTGTCCTCCATTTCCTGAATGATCAGACGGATCATCTTTTCGGGGTCTTCGGCCTGGTCCAGCATCGAGTTGATATTGGAGTTAATAATGTCTGTCATGCGGGAAAAAATACCCATGGTGAATCTCCTGTTAGCCTATTCAATTGAGCCCGGGCTACGCCCTTTCTCTGCTAATATTTAATCAGGAAGCGTGCCAGGTTTTTCAACTCATTGTTTTTAAAGATAATAGCGGCAATCAGTCCGGATTAGGAAACAGCTACTATCTACAATAAGGTGTAATATCCCATTTTTATTGGCGTAAAAAGCATTTTAATTAGTATATTTAGCCTATGAGAACACCTGTCAGCATCATCGGCAACTCTGCAGCCTTGGCCAGTTCACTGGATCAGGTGTCGCAACTCGCCTCTATCAACCGCCCCGTGCTGGTATTGGGGGAACGAGGCACCGGCAAGGAGCTGGTGGCGGAGCGCTTGCATTTCCTTTCAGGGCGCTGGGATGCGCCGTTGCTGAAGGTCAATTGCGCAGCCATCGCAGACAGCCTGCTGGAATCCGAACTTTTCGGCCATGAGCAAGGCGCTTTTACCGGCGCCACGCGCAGCCAGCAGGGCCGCTTCGAACGGGCCGATGGCGGCAGCCTGTTTCTCGACGAAATAGCCACCATGTCACTGCGCCTGCAGGAAAAGCTGTTACGGCTGGTGGAATACGGTGAGTTTGAGCGCCTGGGAGGCCAGCAGACCCTGCAGGTAGACGTGCGCATTATCGCCGCGACCAATATCAACCTGCAGCAACAGGCGGCGGAGTCGCTCTTTCGCAGCGACCTGCTGGACAGGCTGAGCTTCGACGTGGTGCATCTCCCGGCCCTGCGCCAACGTGCCGAAGACATTCCGGAACTCGCCCAGCACTTTGCAATACAAATGTGCGCGGAGCTGGGTTGGGAGTTGTTCGCGGGCTTTACGCCGGCGGCGATGAATACCCTGGTGCAACACGACTGGCCCGGTAACGTACGCGAGCTGAAAAATGCGGTAGAGCGCTCGCTGTACCGCTGGGGCGACCCCGAGGAAGCGGTGGGCGAAATCACCATCGACCCCTTCACCTCGCCCTTTGCCGAACCGGTAACAGCGCTGCCGACTGAGATTCCGGCAACTGCATCAGGGCCCCCTGCCCTGTTCAGCGAGCGCATGCATGAGATCGAGAAACAATTGCTGCAGGAATCGCTGCTGCAGCACGACCACAACCAGCGGCGCACCGCCGATGCTATGGGGCTGAGCTATGATCAACTGCGCCACCTGGTGCGAAAGCACACGCTGGGTAGGCGCAAGCGGCGCAAAAATCTGCAATAATCCACGCCCCTGAATACATTTTATAAGGACGTTACGATGCAACTTTCTCTCTCCGACAAGAGCCTGTTAAAAAACCAGGCGTACGTTGATGGCCAGTGGATTGACGCCGACAGCGGCGAGCGTTTCGCCGTCACCAACCCTGTCAATGGTGAGGTTATCACCGAGGTTGCGAAGCTGGGCCAGGCGGAGACGGCGCGCGCCATTACTGCAGCCAGCGTGGCCATGCGCGAATGGGCTCGCAAGCCCGCCAAGGCCAGGGCTGTCATTTTGCGCAAGTGGTTCGATCTGATGATGGAAAACCAGGAAGATCTGGCGCTCATCATGACTGCCGAGCAGGGCAAAGTGCTCGCCGAGTCCCGCGGGGAAATCGCCTATGGCGCGTCGTTTGTAGAATGGTTTGGCGAGCAGGCCAAGCGCATCGACGGCGACGTTATACCCGGCCCCGGCCCCGACAAACGCATTGTCTGTATCAAGCAGCCAGTGGGTGTGGTGGCAGCGATCACACCCTGGAACTTCCCCAACGCCATGATTGCACGCAAGGCCGCCCCGGCGCTGGCAGCGGGCTGTAGCATCGTGATCAAACCCGCCAGTGAAACACCACTGTCGGCCTTCGCCATGGCGGAATTGGCCGAGCGCGCCGGTGTTCCCGCCGGTGTTATCAATGTGGTAGCGGGAGGCTCATCTGATATCGGTGGCGAGCTGACCACCAACCCACTGGTGCGCAAACTGACATTCACCGGCTCTACCCCGGTTGGCAAAATGCTGATGGAGCAGTGCGCCGCCACCGTGAAGAAAACCTCCATGGAACTGGGCGGCAACGCGCCGTTTATCGTGTTCGATGACGCCGACCTTGACGCTGCGGTTGAGGGCGCAATGATCTCCAAGTACCGCAACTCCGGCCAGACCTGCGTCTGTTCCAACCGTTTATTCGTGCAGGATGGTGTGCACGACGCCTTCGTCGAGAAGCTGGTTGCGGCCGCTGCGGCATTGAATGTGGGAGACGGCATGCAGGAGGGCATTACCATCGGGCCGCTGGTCAATAGCAAGGCCGTCAGCGATGTCGACGAACTGGTGCAGGCGTCTGTGCAATCCGGCGCGAAAGTGGCGCTGGGTGGTGGCCCACACGCACTGGGCGGATGTTTCTACCAGCCCACGGTGCTCACCGGTGTCACCTCTGACATGGCGGTCTTCCGCAACGAGATCTTCGGCCCGGTAGCACCGGTTGTGCGCTTCTCCACCGAGGAAGACGTTATAGCCATGGCCAACGACACTGAATTTGGTCTGGCGTCGTACTTCTACACCCGGGATATCGGCAGGGTCTGGCGAGTCGCCGAGGCACTGGAATACGGCATCGTGGGCATTAACGAGGGCATTATCTCGAACGAGATGGCACCCTTTGGTGGCGTGAAGGAATCCGGCTCCGGCCGCGAGGGTTCAAAGTACGGCATCGACGATTACGTGGAGGTGAAGTACATGCTGATGGGCGGCCTGGAATAGCCTGCCGGTAACAGCCAAAAGCCAGCCGTTAGCGTTAGCGGGACTCAACTTTTTGTTTTCCGCAGCGGCTACAGCGCAGCACCGTAATCAATTCCCCTTGTTTTACATCGAACTGCTTCGCCTTGTCTATCACCCACTTGTGATGACCGTGGCGGCACAGGGTATTGCCCTTGTGCTGCTGCTTAAGCGACGGCCTGCGAAAGGTGAGAATATCCGCCACGGGCCTAGTCCTGTGGCAACAGCGTTCGCCGCACGGCTGTGTTCCACGAGGCAATGCGTTGACGGCGGGCAGCGCCACTCATAGACGAGAAAAATTCGCGCTCCGCCCGCCATATCTTGCGCACTTCCGCCGGGTTTTTCCACAGACCCACACCCAGCCCCGCCAGATAACAGGCGCCGGCAACCGTTGTTTCGATCACCTGCGGACGAATCAGTTTTCGCCCCAGCACATCGGACTGAATCTGCATCAGCAGCTCGTTGGCCGCGGCCCCACCGTCCACCCGCAGAGGGCGCATACGCTTGCCGAGATCGCTTTCCATGGCGCGCAGTATGTCGGCGTTCTGCAACGCCATCGCGTCGAGCGTGGCCCTTGCGATGTGGGCGCGACCGGTGCCCCTGGTGAGGCCACTGAGTGTACCCCTGGCATCCGGTGCCCAGTGCGGTGCACCCAGGCCGGTCAACGCCGGCACAAACTCCACACCGGCATGGTCTGGCACCTGCAGAGCGAGCGCTTCTATATCACAGGCATTCTTGATAATACCCAGACCGTCGCGCAGCCACTGCACCGCAGCGCCACAGACAAACGCACCGCCTTCCAGTGCATAGACCGGCTTGCTGTTCTCCCCCAACTGCCAGGCCACCGTGGTCAGCAGGCCCTCTTCCGAGTGCACTATCTGCTGGCCGGTATTCATCACAATGAAGGAGCCCGTGCCAAAGGTGCACTTGGCATCGCCGGGAGCGAAACAGGCCTGCCCGAACAGTGCCGCCTGCTGATCACCCGCCACCCCGGCAATTGGAATACCGTCGGGCAGCCCCGCCACACCGCGGGTGTGGCCGAGCACCCCACTTGAGGGCGCTATACGCGGAAGAATCTCCGCCGGCACTTCAAACAAGCGCAGCAGTTGCTCATCCCATTCACCACTGGCGATATCCATAAGCGAGGTGCGGGATGCATTCGATACATCGGTTAAGTGGCTTTCGCCCGCGGTGAGTTGCCAGATAAGAAAGCTGTCAATGGTACCGGCGGCCACCTGCCCGGCCTTCACAGCCCGGCCTATACCCCGGGTATTTTTGAGTAGCCAGCGAAACTTGCTGGCGGAAAAGTACGGGTCGAGAACGAGGCCCGATTTACGTCGGATAAGCGCCTCGTGACCTTTTTTACGCAAGGATTCACAGAACTCCGTGGTGCGCCGGCATTGCCACACGATGGCATTGTTAAGGGGTTCGCCACTGCTGCGATCCCACAGTAAGGACGTTTCACGTTGATTGGTGATACCGATGGCGACAATGTCCGCAGGCTTGCACAGTTTCTTGCGCAGGATTGCCCGGATACCTTTTGTCACCGATGACCAGATGTCGGCCGGGCGATGTTCCACCCAGCCGGGTTTTGGATAAATTTGAGGAAATTCGTAATTGACGCTGGCCCGCAACTTTCCGCGGGCATCCATCAGGGCGACGGTACTACCTGTCGTACCCTGATCGATCGCCAGTACGAACTTGGCCATTGAGTTGGCGAATGCTACTCGCCGTAACCTTCCACCGCCTTGATTTCAAGGAAGTCGGTGAAACCGTGGGAGCCCCACTCGCGGCCGTTACCCGATTGTTTGAAGCCACCAAAGGGAACGTCAAAACCGCCGGCGGCGCCATTGATATGAACGTTGCCAGCGCGGATACGGGAAGCGACAGCGCGGGCATGGTTAATGTCGTCACTTTGCACGTAGCCGGCCAGACCGTACGGTGTGTCGTTGGCGACGCGGATAGCCTCTTCTTCCGTTTCATAGGGAATCATGACCAATACCGGTCCGAAAATTTCTTCGCGGGCGATAGTCATGTCGTTGTTCACCCCGGAAAAAACAGTCGGGCGGATAAAGTAACCCTTGCTGATACCGTCGGGCCTGCCGGGGCCGCCAGTCACAACCTTGGCACCTTCGGCAACGCCTTTTTCGATAAGACCCTGAATCTTGTTGAACTGGATCTCGGACACAACGGGGCCCATGGTAGTGCCATCTGCCGCGGGGTCACCAACAACTACAGATTCACTCACCTTGCGGGCGATCTCTTCCGCCTGCTCCAGTTTCGCTTTGGGCACCAGCATACGGGACGGCGCGTTACAGGACTGCCCGGTGTTGTTATACATATGCATAACACCACCCGTTACCGCTTTTTCCAGATCGGCATCATCCAGCACAATGTTCGGCGACTTGCCACCCAGTTCCTGCGTTACCCGCTTGACGGTAGGCGCCGCATTTTGCGCGACCAGAGAGCCTGCCCGGGTGGAACCGGTAAAGGACATCATATCGACGCCCGGGTGCTTGGACAGGGCTGTGCCCACAACAGGCCCGTCACCATTGATCATGTTAAAGACACCTGCGGGAACACCCGCCTCGTGCATAACCTCGGCGAACAGATAGGCAGACAAGGGCGCCACTTCACTGGGCTTGAGAATCATGGTGCAACCCACCGCCAGAGCCGGCGCCACTTTGCAACTGATCTGGTTGACCGGCCAGTTCCAGGGAGTGATGAGGCCACATACGCCGATCGGCTCTTTGAAGACCCTGTGCTCACCAAGATCTTCCTCGAACTTGAAGGTCTTCAGTACCTTGGCGGCTTCCTGCAGGTGGCCAAGACCACAAAACGCCTGGGCGCCCGCCGCCAATTCCTTGGGCGCACCCATTTCCTCGCGAATGGCATCCGCGATGTCGTTGTAGCGCTTCTGATACACCTCTATGCAGGACTCCAGCAGTTCCACACGCTCCTTTACTGAGGTGCGACCAAAGGTTTCAAAGGCAGCTCTGGCTGCAGCCACCGCCCGATTTACGTCTTCTTCACTGCCCATGGAAATGTGGGCGCAAACCTCCTCAGTGGCCGGGTTGATCACATCCAGACTCTTTGGCGTAGCCGGATCTACCCACTCACCGTTGATGTAAAATTTCATGTATTCGCGCATTATCGTTCTCCGTTCTGGGTTGCTAAAAAATTTCGTGATGGTTTACAGGACAGGGAGTGTAGCATTTTCCCAGAATCTGGCCACAACCCTGAACAGTTATTCAGGCCTTACTTCGCACCGCATCCACGAGCCATTAATCAATCCACCACCTGGCGCTCGGAACTGTCGCCTACAAACACGGCCCTGTCGCCCGGTGCCATTGTTTTTAGCCTCCCAATCACTCAAACTTGCGCCGCGGAATTTAACTGGCCAACGGAGACAAAGCACATGGACATTGAAGAACTCACCCTGTTTCGCGATATGACCAGGCGCGCACTGGAACAGGAAGTGGCCCCCCATTTTGAAGAGTGGGAGGAAAAGCATATGGTCCCCCGGGAATTGTGGAACACCCTCGGTGCTGCTGGCCTGTTGTGCCCGGACATGCCCGAGGAGTACGGCGCCGCGGGCACCACGCCCCAGGTCACCTTCGCCATCATTGAAGAGGCCTCACGCATGGGCTTTGGCGGCGTGGCTACCGGTTACGGCATCCACAGTAATATCGTGGCACCCTACATCAACCACTTCGGCACCAATGAGCAGAAGGAACAGTGGCTGACGAAAATGGTCAGCGGCGAGGCCGTGGGCGCACTGGCAATGACCGAGCCCGGCGCCGGTTCCGACGTACAGGGTATTCGCACCAACGCGGTGCAAGATGGTGACGAGTGGATTCTCAACGGTTCCAAGATATTCATTACCAATGGTTACCACGCGGACGTGGTTATCGTGGCTGCGATCACCGATCCGGGCAAGGGTGCCAAAGGGACTTCCCTGTTCCTGGTGGATACCTCCCTACCCGGTTTCCAGCGAGGCAAAAAGCTGGAAAAAATCGGCCAGCATACCTCCGATACCGCGGAACTGTTTTTCCAGGACGTACGCCTTCCCGCCTCCGCCCTGCTCGGTGAGCTCAACAAGGGCTTCGTGATCATGATGAAAGAGCTGCCCAGAGAGCGACTGGGTATTGCCGCACAGGCTATCGCGGCCGCTGAGGGTGCGCTGGATATCACCGTAGATTATGTCAAGGAGCGAAAGGCTTTCGGGCAGCCGGTATCGAGCTTCCAGAATACCCGCTTCCAACTTGCCGAGGTGAAAACCGAGATAGCGATCAATCGCGCTTTCTATGAAAAATGTGCCGCCGCCTACGGCGAGGGCAAGCTCAGTGCTGAGGAAGCGGCAATGCTGAAATACGCCAGCACCGAGATGCAGTGCAAAACCATTGACCAGTGCCTGCAACTGTTCGGCGGTTACGGCTATACCGCGGAATACCCGATCTCGCGTTTTTACACCGATGCACGCATTCAGCGTATCTACGGTGGTACTTCTGAAATCATGCGCGAACTGGTAGCCCGCTCTATTCTCGGCCGCTAGCGTATTACGACCGGGCTGACTCCAGCGTCAGCCCGGTTGCCCCACCAACGCAAACATCGACAGCAGAAAAAATCCCAGGGTCACGGTGACAATTGACAGCAGCGTGGTCAACACCACGATATTGGCTGCCAGTACCCCGTCTCCCCGCGCTGCCACCACCATCACAAAACTTGCCGCCGCTACCGGCGAAGCGGTGAGCAGGAACAGCACACCCAGTTGTTCACCTCTCACGCCCATCAGCATTGCCAGCACTACAACCACTAGCGGCGCCACGCAGAGCCTCCAGGCGGTAGCCTCCCAGGCGATCATGCCGGTGCGGCGCAACTGCGATATCTGCATGGATCCGCCGATACACAGCAGCATCAGGGGCAGGAAAAAAGCGGATAAGCCCGCGCTCGCTGGCACAATCAGGGCCGGTATCGGCACACCGGACAGGGATAGAACCACGCCACAGGTAATACCGATGATCAGTGGGTTGCGGGCAATACCGCACAGCAGGGATTTCGCGGTGGTGCCACTGCCCAGCGTGCTGTTGAGCACCCAGACCGCCAGCACGTTGTAGAGGGCCGTCATCAGTGCCACTGGCAAAGCCGCCAGTAGCGGGCCGCGCTCGCCGTAGGCCGAGACAGCGAGGCCAAGGCCCACGATGGCGAGATTCGAGCGGAATGCTGCTTGCACGAAAATACCCTGCTGTGCCCGGGGGTGGCCACGCCAGCGGCTGTAGGCCCAGGCCAAAGTCAGTGTGATGAATGTTCCAAGTGCACCTGCGGCAAGGTAACGGGCGCTGCCCAGTGCGGAATAATCCACCTGCGCCGCACTGGCAAACAACATCAGTGGCAGACCGTAATTAAATGCAAGCCGCGACACGGTGCCGATAAACGCGGCAGACACCAGCCCGACGCGGCGCAGCAACAAGCCCAGTAGCACCCAGCCAAAGGTGGGCACCGAGACAGACAGCGCGCTGTACAGCAGCGCCAGCGGATCGGTAATCAAGAGGCTCCGATTACACCAGCTCGATAATCGTCTCGCTCAAAGCCGACAGCAGGCTGTCTATTTGCGTAGTCTCGATGACGAAAGGCAACCCCATCTGAATGGTGTCGCCGCCATAGCGTACGTAGAAACCCTTCTCCCACATACGCATCGCAATCTCAAAGGGCCGCCGGGCAGGCTCACCCGGATAGGGCTCCAACTGCAGTGCCCCGGCAAATCCGAAATTGCGTATATCTGCCACCTGGGGCAATCCGGCGAGCTGGTGCAGCCCCTCTTCAAAGTGTGGCGCCAGTTCAGCAACCCGTTGCGGCAATTGCTCCCGCTCAAGAATATCCAATGCGGCAATGCCCGCCGCACAGGCGACCGGGTGTGCGGAGTAGGTATAACCGTGGGGGAACTCCAGCATGTAATCAGGGCCACCCTGGACCATAAAGGTCTGGTATATATCACTGCTGGCCACCACCGCGCCCATCGGTATGGCGCCATTGGTGAGCTGCTTCGCCAGGTTCATAATGTCAGGCACTACCCCGAAGACGTCTGCTCCGGTCAGGCCGCCACAGCGGCCGAGCCCAGTAATCACCTCGTCAAAAATCAGCAGAATATTATTGGCCGTGCAGATATCCCGCAGCCGTTGAAGATAGCCTGCAGGTGGCGGGATCACGCCGGCCGAACCGGCCATGGGTTCGACAATGACCGCCGCTATGTTGGACGCATCGTGCAATTCGATAAGGTCAGTGAGTTCGTTCGCCAGCTGCCAGCCGCGGCTGGGCATACCGCGGGTGAACGCGTTCTCAGCACGCAGCGTGTGAGACAGGTGATCGGCGTCTACTGCCGGGCCAAATAACTTCCGGTTGGCGCCGATACCGCCCACGGATATGCCACCAAAATTCACACCGTGATAACCCTTCTCGCGGCCGATCAATTTGGTCTTGGTGGGCTGCCCTTTCAGGCGCCAATAGGCGCGGGCCATCTTCAGCGACGTATCGGCAGATTCCGACCCGGAGCCGGTGAAAAACACATAGTCCAGGCCCTCAGGGGTGAGCGCTTTTACTTTGTTCGCCAGCTCGAAAGAGCCGGGGTGACCAAATTGAAAGGCCGGGGAGTAATCCAGCGTCTGCAATTGTTTGTACACCGCCTCGGCGATTTCCGGCCGGTTGTGCCCGGCACCGCTGCACCACAAGCCCGACATGCCGTCCAACACCTCGCGACCCTTGTCATCGATAAAATGCACACCCTTGGCAGCCACGATCATGCGGGGATCCTTCTTGAACTGGCGGTTGCCGGTGTAGGGCATCCAGTGCGCTTCAAGCGCCTCACGGCTCAGGAAGGGGGTGGAAGATTTGCTATTCATCGAAGAGGCCTCGAAATGTCGGGAATGAGGCGTATTCTAGAGGCGGTTTAATGGTGTATAAAGTATTATCTATCAACCTGAAGTTTCATTTATATTCATCTAATTAACCCCGGTATCCAGCGATGGTCAGAAAAGCCCTGCTGGGCAATCTCACAGACAGCGACCTGCGGCTGTTGCGTGTATTCAGAGCGGTGGCCGCCTGCGGTGGCTTTGCCGCGGCGGAACTTGAGCTGAATATTAATCGCAGCACCATATCCCGGCACATCAAGGATCTGGAAGCACGACTGGGTGTCACACTCTGTCGCCGTGGCCGAGCCGGGTTTGCACTCACCAGCGAGGGCGTGCAAGTGCTGTCTGGCGCAGTGAAGGTAATGGCTGCAATGGAGGATTTCCAGCACGAGGTTAACGACCTGCATCAGCGTCTGACAGGTTCCCTCGCGCTGGCAGTGTTCGACAAAACGGCCTCCAATCCGCGCTGCCATATCAGCCGGGCGCTTGCTCTTTTCGATGAACAGGCGCCGGATGTGCACCCGCAACTGCACGTGCTGCCGATCAATACAATAGAAACCGGGGTGATAGAGGGCCGCTTCCAGGTCGGTATCATACCAACACACAGACCTTCCAGCAGTCTCAACTATTACCCTTTGTTTGACGAACAGATGTATCTGTACTGCGCTCCCGGGCACCCGCTGTACAACCCGGGCAGCGACGTACTCACCGCCGAAACTGTGCGCGCCCACCGTTACGTGGGCATCGGCCACCACTCGCCCAACATGGAAATCACCCGCGAACTGGAATTACGCCGTCACGCCACTGCCCACGACCAGGAAGCAGTGGCACACCTGGTACTTTCCGGCAAATACCTGGGGTTTCTTCCAGAACATTACGCGGAGAGTTTTGTCACACGCGGTTTGATGCGACCGGTATTGCCGGCCGTACTACAATACGTTTGTGAGTTCAGTGCGATTGTGCGGCATTCGCCCGCACCCAGCCGGGTGGTGCAGACATTGCTGGATGCTCTGGTGTCAGTACATTCCTGATCCGCAGTACACTCGCCCTAATCGCGATAACCACTGATCGACTTGGCCGCCTGGTAGGCGAACGTCATGGCCGGGCCCAGGGTGGCACCCGGACCGGGATAGCACGGCAGTGTCGGTGCGCTGCAGTTGCCTATGGCGTAGAGGCCCTTGATGCTGTGCCCGTCTTCGTGCATAACCTGGGCATTGGCGTTAATGACCATGCCGCCTTGGGTGCCGAAATCACCCGGATCTACTTTCATCGCATAAAACGGCGGCTTCGCGATCGGCCCGAGGCAGGGGTTTGGTGTCACGCGGGGGTCACCATAATACCGGTCGTAGGCCGATTCACCGCGGTGGCAATCCGGGTCGACGCCGGTGCGGGCGTACTCGTTCATTTTGCCAACGGATTTCGCAAGGCCGGAGGCATCGACGCCAATCTTGGCGGCCAACCCGGCAATCGTGTCGGCCTTGGCAAAAAAACCGTCCTGCTCATAACGCTTGGGTAGCAACCAGTCGGGACGGAACTTGCTGTTATACAAAGGGCCCACAAAATACCTGGCGCGAAAATGGGCGTCGAAAATATGCCATACGGGGTTGCAGGGGTTTTCTTCGTTGTGCTTGCGAAAAGTCTCCTGCTGAAAAGCCATATAATTCTGGGATTCGTTACTGAACCGTTCGCCCGCCGGGTTCACCATCATGGAGCCGGGATAAGACTTTTCCATGATGCTCAGACGGGGAATCTCCTCCCCCGGCACCGAGATTGTGTTGCACCACCAGGCTTCGTTAAGGCGATGCATTTTCGCACCCAGGCGCAGGCCCTCGCGAATCGCGTCGCCGGTATTATCTTTAGTGCCCGCACTCCAAAGGTGGTTGGTGGGTTGGGGCAGGTATTTTTCGCGCATCGCCTGATTGTGCTCGAAGCCCCCGGCGGCCAACACCACAGCCTTGCGCGCCTGAATGCGCAGGGGCCGGCCATTGCGCCGGACTTCCACCCCGATAATAGCGCCATCCTCATCGATAACCCGCGTCATGGCAGTGTTGCGCCACAGCGGAATGTCACGGTCCTGTAAAGATGCGCGCAGGCGAGCAACACCGGCACAACCGGTGGCGAGACGGCGATGAAAGCGGTCGCGCAAACGCCAGGGAATATCAACCACATAGGCTGCAACAAGCTTAAAGGCGATCTTCCACCAGCCTGGCTGCTGCCCTATCAACAGCGCGGCCTCCTGCTGGGTAATGCCGATAACCCCCACCAGATGCATCATGGGGTGGGTGCGCCGCAGGTAACGCCATTCCTCTCCCAACTCATCCGCATCGAAGGTCTTGGGCTCCATCGAGCGGTGCCCTGTCATGGCACCGTCGAGGTCGGTGTAGTAATCCGGGTAATGGGCCAGACTTTCGTACCGTGCGCGGGTATGACGGTGCAGGAATTCCACCATCTTAGGGCCATTCTCAAGGTAGGCGTCCAGCTGGTATTCCGGCACCTCCTCGGTGCTGATCAGCTGGCGCAAATAAGTCTTGGCCGCGCTGATTGAGTCCGCGGCACCGGCTTCCCGGGCATAGCGATTACAGGGTATCCAAACCCCGCCTCCGGAGATCGCACTGGTGCCGCCGTACAAATGGGACTTCTCAACAACGAGGACATCCCGGGTGCCCATTTCATGACTGCACAGGGCGGCGGTCAGGCCGCCGTTGCCAGACCCGACCACAACAACATCAAAACTGTAATCCCAGTGCTGCTCCACGCTCATGTCACGTCCCTGCTATAAAGATGCCACCATGGTAGCGCACTCTTTCGGCGAATCAGCCAAGCCCTGAGACTTAAGCCTCCCGAGGTTCAATAAATTGGGCATGTGCCCTACACTGGGCAGCACCGTATCAGGATTAACACGCCAGGGAACCGAGCATGACACGATATAGCGGAAAAAAATGGCTGGCCGCAGCCACACTCAGCAGCGCCCTTCTTGCAATGCCGGCAGTTTCCCACTTTGATGAAGATGAAATGCCGCAATCCTACCGGCAGTCCTACTTTGCCCTCCTGGCCGCGAATTTCGGCCCCATGGTCGCCTCCGTCAAGGGCGAGATTCCCTGGGAGCAGGCGCGCATGGAAAACTGGGCGAACGATCTGGCCGCCTTGTCCACGCTTGACATCATGCGCGGCTTTGTCGATGGCTCGGACCAGGGAACAACCCGCGCCAAACCGGAAATATGGGAGAACAAAGCTGATTTCACCAGCAAAATGGAAGCATTGCATAAAGAGCTGGCAACTCTGCAGGAGGTCACCGCCAAAGGAGACCGCGCCAAGATTGCCGTGCAGATCGGTATGGCCGGCAAAGCGTGCAAAGCCTGCCACGATGAGTACAAAGCGAAAAACTACCTGTACTGATTTACCACATAAGAGCAGGTGGCGATGGCGCCAACTGCAACACTCCCCAAAGAGCGAACGCTGCGAGTAAGGCGATAACCAGGGCACGCCAGACAGGGGCCGGTGCCTCGCGCCCGCTGCGGCCCGGTGCACTGCCGCGGATCATGGGCTGCAATAATTGCTGCTTGCGCCAGAACTGGTAATAGAGGACGGCAAGTATATGCAGCGCCACAAATGCCAGCAATGCATTAAAAGCAATCTCGTGTACCAGACCCATTATATCGCGCCACTCGCCATTGGCTGCGTAAAAGAGCGGGCCCGTGAAAAAAACGTCATCGCTGTTAAACAGCCCGCTGATTGCCTGCGCCAGCAGCAACAGCAATAAAACCAGTACTGACCAGCCGCCAAGTGGGTTGTGGCCGGCCGCGGGTGATTCACGCCCACGCAGATAGGCCAAAACCTTGGCTGGCGCCACCAGAAAATCAGCAAAGCGCGAGTGCACGCTGCCGAGAAAGCCCCAACCGATCCGGCTTATAACAAGGACAAGAATCGTGTAACCCAGCCATTGGTGCAGGTCGTAGTTTTCCCACTCTGCGCTCCACCAGGAAAGTGGCAGGCAGACGACGATTGCCCAGTGAAAAAAACGCGTGGGGATGTCCCAGAGCGTGTTGAGTTTGCCCGGTGCAGTCACCGCTCAGTGCCGGCCTCTTACCAGCGCCGGGTAATCAGCGCTGACGTTGTCATGCACATAGACCCAATGTTTGTCTTTCAACACGGCCCTGTGCCGTGCGCCCTCGGTGGAGGGCGCTGCGGTGTTGTAGCCTGCATCGCCGGGAAACATCACCGTCACCACGCCCGCCTCGTTGGTAAAAACCGGCAACACTTCCGGCACTGAACTGTCGCGTTCTTCAGCGACCAATTCTGCAACAGAATCATAGGATGCCAGGTTTAGCAGTGTGACCATAGTAGGAGGCAGCATGGGCAGCTCCCCACGACGGTGTTGGGCCAGGGCACCCCGGACATTTACCCACAGGTGGTCATGAATCTCTCCGCCGTCAATCACCACATCACCCTCACCTGAAACCGGGGCGGCATAAATCCAGGTAGAGAAACGTCTTGGCTCAGCCTCCGGCGTGGTCCAGTGACTCACCAGCACCATGTCTTGGGGCTCAGGTTGCAGGCCGGATTCCTCCTCCGCCTCGCGGGCTGCGGCAACTCTGGAGGCAGCCAGGGTATCCCCCTGGGCGACAGCAAGATCCTGCTCCTCCAACGCGCCGCCGGGAAACACCCACAATCCGCCGGCAAACATCAGGGCCTTATTGCGCTTCAGTAGCAGGGTTTCAGGGCCCTGTGCGGATTCACGCAACAGCACAACAGTGCTTGCCGGACGCGGTTCTGGAGGTTTAGCCATGTGACAATTTCCATTTAACGAACAAGATCATGAAAGATAACAGCATATGCACCCGGACGACGAGCCCGGGCAGGCAGTGATTTTAATCTCTGGTCCACTCCACAATACCGCCAACTTTGCCATCGCGGGCCAAAACTGGAATGCTGGTGGGCCTGTTTACCTGGCGGCGATTTATCTTTTGAAACAGCATCGACGAAACGGCCTTCTTGCAGGCCTGTTTATGACATTACCACTCACCGGCACAGCCCAGAGCGTGCCGGCGGACACGTTAACCATTGTACAGCAGCGCGCCGAGAGTGCTGGCACAGCACGCGAGCCCTGTGCCGACTACACGGCATTGCGCCGGCCCTTTTTCGGTGACACTCATGTGCATACCGCGTTGTCTTTCGATGCCAGTTCCCAGGACACACGCAACAGGCCCCCGCAGGCGTATGACTTTGCCCGGGGTGCGCGCATGGGCATTCAGCCTTATGATGACAAGGGCCAGGCCATGCGCCACGTCCAACTGGACCGCCCACTGGATTTCGCCGCCGTCACAGATCACTCCGAATTCTTTGGCGAAATAAGCATGTGCACTACACCGGGAGCCCCCGGCTACTGGCATCCGGTCTGTATTGGCCACCGCTGGTTTCCCTCTTTCTCCTTCGCAACGTTTGGTGCTTACGGTATGACGGCGAAAAAACGTTGGGGCTTTTGCGGTGACGACAGTGAACAATGTTTCACAGCAGCCAACGCAACCTGGCTGGATGTGCAGGCGGCGGCAGAACAGGCCTATGATCGCAGCAGTGACTGCAGTTTCACCAGCTTTGTGGGCTACGAGTGGACGGCCAGCGTGGGTGCGGGCCAAAACCTGCACCACAACGTGATATTTCGCAATGCACTGGTGCCGAACCACGCCCTGAGCTGGATTGACACACCTTCCCAGGTCCAGCTCTGGGATTATCTGGAAAAAGAGTGCGTGCAGAACAAGCCCGGCTGCGATGCAGTCGCCATCCCGCACAATTCCAACCTGAGCGGCGGGCTGATGTTCGAAACAGCCAGGGTGCAGGACGAGAATATACCCACCGCCTCGGTTACGGCGGCGGAGGCCGGCAGGCGCGCTCGCTGGAATCCCTTGTTTGAGGTGATGCAGCACAAGGGTGCATCCGAATGCGACAATCGCATCGCCATCTGGGCCGAGGATGAGTTCTGCGATTTCGAGTTGCTGGAGTACGACAGTTTTGGCGGCAAAAATTCCGGTGCCATCGGCGGCGCGTCGCTTGAGGTGCTCGCACTGTTCGTACCCCATGAAGACATGCCTGTCACCAAGCCTCCGGAGCAAAGCAATTTTCTGCGTTACGCGCTGAAAAAAGGATTGAAGCAACAGGCGGAGCTGGGTGTAAACAGCTTCAAGTATGGCCTCGTTGCAAGCACCGACACGCATATCGCCGCGGCGGGACTGGTGATGGAGAAAAACTTTGTCGGGCACGGGGGCGCCGGCATGGGGGCGGCGGACGATTTGCCGGTGGGCCTGCCGGACGACCTTGAATACGGCCCCGGTGGGCTGGCGGTGCTGTACGCCGAGGAAAACACCCGGGATTCACTGTTCGCCGCCATGCAGCGCAGGGAAGCATACGCTACCAGCGGTACCCGGCCAACGCTGCGGTTTTTCGGCGGCTGGGACTACCCATCCGACCTCTGCGCCAATAGTGATCTTGTAGCACAGGGTTACGCGGGCGGTGTGCCCATGGGGGGAGACCTGCCCTCCCCCGCCTCCACTCGGCCCAGCCCTCGCTTCGTCGTATCCGCCGCCTACGACCCGGGCACGGCGGAGTACCCCGGAGCTGCGCTGCAGCGTATTCAGTTGATCAAGGGATGGTACCGGGACGGCGAATTACAGGAGCGAACGCTGGATATTGCCGGCGGCGATAATTCAGCCGGGGTCGATATCAATAGCTGCCAGAGGACCGGCGAGGGCCACAGCCAGTTGTGTGCCGTGTGGGAGGATCGGGATTTTGATCCCTCGGCGCAGGCCTTCTACTACACCCGGGTACTGGAAAATCCCAGCTGCCGCTGGAGTCAGTATGCCTGCGCAGATGCGGGTGTACGCTGTGACAATGCGGCAACCATTCCTGCAGGCATGGAGAAATGCTGCGCAGCCAACCACAAAAAAACCATCCAGGAACGCGCCTGGAGTTCGCCTATCTGGTATACGCCAGGCAGCTGATTTTTAGAGTCCCTTCAATCTAACTCAGGACGCGGGCGGCCATACCGAGATCAAAACCCAATGCCTGAGCCCGCTGTATCGCTGCCTGTTGCGCCTCCTGGGAACGGGTTGCCACCCACAGATTGGTGCAGCGCGTTCCGGTGCGACAAAAGGCGAACACGGGGCGCGTCTCGTCATCGAAAAGCGTTGCCATTTGCGCTGCCCCAGGGCCTGGAAAGTCCATCGCTGTAACCGGTAGGTGAAGATATTCAAGCCCCGCATCAACGGCCGCAGCTTCAATCTGGGCACTGGCGGGCTGGCCGGCCTCCTCCCCGTCGGGGCGATTATTCACCAGCACCTTGAAACCGGCCGCGGCAATCTCTGCCACTTGGGCCGGGGTGATCTGGCCGGCGACTGCGATAGTATCTGTCAGCTGTGCTGCATTCATGAGCAACGTACTCCTACTCGGGCGTTCCTGTGTGAGTGGTAACCTGATCGAGCCCCTTGCGGAGCTGTTTGGCCCAGCGGCTTAGCACACGTCTCGCCTCCGCCTGGTTGGTCACCGAATTAGACCATTGCAACCAGCTTGTTTCCGGACTGCGATAGCGATCGACAATACGCACCAGCGTTTCACCCGTGGTGCCGTCCTGCAATTCTAGCACCAGAGTCATTTCCCCGGCCTGGGTGGTGTAGGTGCGCTGCATCCCGGCGGAGTGTGTGTCGGGGGCGGAGATATCAAGATTGATTATCGACGGGCGCAGGATAAGCACACCCTCACCATCGCTGAAATTGTCCACCAGGGGATAAGAAGGCGCCTGTTCCAGGGCTTCGCGGAAATACTTCTCGCACTCAGTGGCCAGCGTATCCTTGATCCGGTCAACATCCTTTTGCGTTACCCGGTTGCCCAGGTCCAGGCGCGAGTTATTCTGGTCACGCAACCAGTTTTTCTTGAAAGCCACTTCACAGGCTTCGACGCCGTAAGACTGATAATCGCTCAGATCTGCTCCAGCACGTTTGTAAACCTTGCCGAATTTCGTATCCGGCTGCAACTCCAGACCGTCATAGGTCTGCGGCACCAGGGAGTTACTGCTACAGGCCGCCAAAGTAAGCGCCGCGCACACAAGCAGAGACTTTATCGTATTGGTACCTTGCATCGTTCCACCTCTCTAAAAGTACAGGCGTGACTGCGCCTCAGGGTTAATCAATCAGGCCGAAATCGCTGGCGAGGATTTTGATAATCTCCGCCTTGGGATTATCGGAAATCTGTAATGGGCCCCCGATAATTTTCTCCGCGATACCAACATAGGTGTCGGAGACTGCCATAAGCACCTCTGTAGGCAGGGCATTATCGCTGGCCAGTTTCACTCGTTCCGGCATGCGCTCCTTGTTCAGCAATATGTCGGGCTCGGGAAAGTGTTGCAGCAATAACTGTCGGAAATCTTCCTTGGAATTTTCCACCACCCTGCCCTCGCGCAATGCGGGGCCGTCCCAGATGCGTGATGAGTCAGGTGTGCCCACTTCATCCATGTAGATCAGCTTGTCCTGGCCGGCGCGATCGGTCACATAACCAAACTCAAATTTGGTGTCGACAAAAATCTGGTCAAGTTTCTCCAACTCCTTACTGATCAGCGCGAAACCCTGCTGTAGCAGCTTCTCGTAAAGGTCGACATCGGCCGGGTCGAGAAAATTGAAGGCGGCATAATTTTTCTCAATATCAGCCCGCGTGATATTCACGTCGTCCGCCGCTGGCACACCGGGTATTCCCGTGAGAATCCCCTTGGTGGAGGGGGTTATCAGTAATTCCGGCAACTTCTGGTCGCGGCTCAGACCGTCCGGAATCTCAATGCCGCAGAATTCTCGCTCGCCTTTGGCATAGGAGCGCCACATGGACCCGGTGATGTACTGCCGCGCGATGGCCTCAATCATGACCGGGCGCGCTTTCTGTACTATCCACACCAGCGGGTGGGGTATTTCCAGAATATGGCTGTCCGCCAGCCCCTGCTCGCGAAACAGGCGGAACCAGTGGTTGGATATCGCGTTCAGTGCCGCGCCCTTGCCCGGCACACCTCGCATACCGCCTGCACCGTGCCAGATGCAGTCAAAGGCAGAGATGCGATCCGAGATTACCATGATAGCCAGCGGCGCATCAGGAGCCACGTCATAGCCCCGCTCCCGCACCAGCCTGGCGCTGTCGGCCGCCGTCAGCCAGTACACGGAGCGCACCTTGCCACTGTGTACCGGTGCCTCAGTGCGGATGGGCAGATCGTTATTTACAGCGAGTACCTTATCGGCAAGACTCATGGTCTCTGATCCTGTTCGTGGTATGGAAATACGGGGTGGCAATATTAGCAGAGCTATTGACGGAGGGCATCAGCGTGAGACATTTTCCGGCGTTGATCGCCGGATTGCCAGGGCGCGATGCTCCCGCAGGTGCAGCACAACATCCAGTGCCAGTTTGAGCAATACCAGTACTGCCAGCATGGCCACTGGCTGACCCAGTGCTATCACCGCAAACCCTCCCAGCAGTATAGCGACATGGAGAATCATAATACGGCCATAGGGTGCAGCCATCAGTTGGCTCAGGTTCAGTTCGTCCCGCTCTCGCCCGATCAGGAAATTGACCACAAAAGACACCCCGTGACTGATATACAGCGCTGCGACGGCCAGCAGCCAATCGGGTGGTGCGTACACCAGGACCTGACGCACCACATTGACCAGCATTTGGGGGAACACCAGAAAAGCGGGCCAGGGGTCGCCCGGCATGGGGTCTAAGCCCTCGCCCAACAACAACGTGACAATAAACAGGCCGTGTACCGCGCAAAAGCCACCGTAGTGAATAACAAAGAAAGTACCCATGCCCAACGCCCGAAGCGGCGATACCACCAGCATCTTTAGTAAGGTATAGAACCCCAGCACCAGGTTTTCTGACCAGTAAAGCACCATCAGTGCAGCCACATCCCAGCCCAGCATCAGGACACCCACCAGCGGCAATAAATTCACCAACACCAGCACGACCAGACTTGTCCTACGCCGGACGCCGCCGTAGGTCGTTTCCCGCTGGGCAAATTCTGAGCTGATAATACGTCTCCCTGGTATCGGCGGCGAGTCGGATGAGGACATCGTGCACTAGAAAGCATAAAATAGCGTAATAGCGAGACCACATTAAGAAAAAAATGGGAAACAGCAGTATGTCTGAGGCACAAACCCCCTACCAACTTCTCGGCGAGCACGGCATCCGTGAACTCACCGATGCGTTCTATGACATTATGGACACCCTGCCTGAAGCGACCGGCGTGCGCGCAATGCACGCCCGCGACCTGGCCCCGATGAAAGAAAAACTGGCCGAATACCTGATTGGCTGGATGGGCGGGCCACCACTTTACGCCGACAAATATGGTACCGTGTGTATGACAACTCCCCACGAACACTATCATATTGGCCCCGAAGATCGGGACCAGTGGCTGCTGTGCATGGAGCGGGCCCTGGCGCAAACGGGCGCCAGCGAGGAGGTTGTGGCCATGCTGAAGATCCCGCTATTTCGAATTGCCGATGCCGTACGTAATCGCGAGGGACCCAGCGCTGCCACCACCGACTCCAACATCATAGCGGCAGGCTAACAATCGAGGCTCGACAATGCGTTTTTCCTTTCCTATGTTCGGCGCGACAGCGCTTCTTCTCTGCCCGCTGTCTCAGGCGCAGACACCGGTACTTGAACAGGTACTGGTTACCGCCACGCAGGTACCCGAAGACGGCGTAAAACTGCCACTTGCCTGGTCAAGCCTCAGCGAAGACACACTGCAACTGGTGGGACAAACCCATATCAACGAGGTCATGCAACAAGTACCCGGGGCCTGGATTTCCCGCGGCAATGGCCAGGAAAGCCTTATCTCCCTGCGCTCGCCGGTACTGACGGGCGCGGGTAGTTGCGGCGCCTTCCTGACCGCCGCGGACGGTATCAGCCTGCGCGCACCAGGCTTCTGTAACGTCAACCAGCTGTTCGACGCCAATACCGAGCAGGCCGGGCGTATAGAAGTTATCAAGGGGCCAGCCACTTCGCTGTACGGGTCCAATGCCATGCACGGACTGATTAACGTGCTCAGTGCCGCGCCCAGCGACAGCTACGACCAGAATATTGCCCTGGAAGCGGGGCCGTATGACTACTACCGGGCCAAGTACCGCTACGGCAACACCTGGGGCAAACACGGTGTGAGTGCACGTATCAACGGCACAACCGATGGCGGCTACCTGGACGACGCCGGTTACGACCAGCAGAAAGCGACCTTGCGCCATGACTACGCAGGCGAACTGTGGTATATCAGCAGCGTGTTCGATTACGCCAACCTGAACCAGGAAACTGCCGGCTTTCTGGAGGGGTACAAGGCCTACGACGACAACAGTATTCGGCGTGACAACCCAAACCCGGAAGCCTATCGCGATGCCCGCTCCTACCGCTTTCACACCGCCGTCACCCGCACCCTGGACTCGGCCAACACGCTGACTCTCACACCCTACCTGCGCAATAATGAAATGGAATTTCTGATGCATTTCGTGCCCTGGCAACCGGTGGAAAAAAATCAGCACGACAGCCTGGGTATGCGGGCTGTAATCAACACCGAGAGTGAGAATAACAGCTGGGTAAACGGTATCGAACTGGAGTATACCGACGGTAGCCTCCAGGAGTACCAGCAGGAGGACTTCAGCCCCAATCAGCCAGCGGGTATCCACTACGACTATCAGGTGGATGCCTCAGTGGCCGCGCTCTTCAGCCAGTGGCGTGGTAGCGTTACCGAGCGCTGGGAATTGAGTGCCGGCGCGCGTCTGGAATACACCTATTACGACTACGATAACAAAGCCGGCGACGGCCCCGCCTGTGAGCCCACGGCCAGCGCCTGCCGCTTTTACCGCCCCGCCGACCGTGACGACGACTTTACCAATTGGAGTGCCAACGCGGGCGCCAGCTACAGCCTGACACCGGATACCGTCGCCTACCTGCGTGTTGCCAACGGCTTTCGCGCGCCGCAAACATCGGAGTTGTACCGCCTGCAATCCGGGCAGAAAGTGGCCGACCTGGATTCAGAAGAGCTGAGCAATATTGAACTGGGATTGCGTGGTACCTGGCAGGATCAGCTGGTATACGACTTATCCGTATACCTGATGCACAAGGACAATGTGATCTTTCAGGATGACAACCGCTTCAATGTCAGCGGTGCGAAAACCCGGCATTACGGCGCCGAACTCAGTCTCGATTACCGCTTCGACGAGAACTGGTATGTTCGCCTGGACGGAACCTGGGCCAGCCACACCTATGACAATGAAATCACTTTGTTCGGGACCAGTGGCAATATCAAGGGCAACACGATAGACACCGCGCCGGAGAGTTTCGGCAGCGCGCGACTGGGCTGGAATTTCTCAACGCCGTCCGAGCAGGACGGCACGGTGGAACTGGAATGGGTCTATATGGATAACTACTACCTCGACCCCGCCAACGAGCATCAGTACGACGGCCACTCATTATTCAACCTGCGCATGTCGGCCATGCTTGACCGGCACTGGCGAGGCACGCTGCGTGTGACCAATATACTCGATGAAAACTACGCTGAGCGCGCGGACATTGGCTTCGGCGAATACCGCTATTTTGTCGGCCAGCCGCGCGGGGCGTACCTGGAGATCAGCTACCAGTTCGGCTCATAAATTACCGCCGACACAATACCCGAAGCTGCGCCCTACCCCAGCGGCCGAAGACCGACGCCCGCCCGTACCTTTTCCATCAACGGCACCGAGTATTCCCGGGCGCGGTCGGCACCTTTTTTGAGAACTTCCTCGACATAGTGGGGCTCATCCATCAGCTGTTGATAGCGTTCACGCGATCCAGCCAACTCGGCATTCACCAGTTCGAATAACTGCTTTTTGGCTTCGCCCCAGGCTATACCGTTTTCAAATTCGCGGCGCATACTCGCAATGTCGTCATCGGAGGCGAAGGCTGACCACAATTGAAATACGGTGGAGTCATCCGGGTCCTTGGGCTCGCCGGGTTCCAGCAGGTTTGTTTTGATTTTGTTGATGCTTTTGCGCAACTGCTTTTCGCCCTGGAACAGGGGAATGGTGTTGTTGTAGCTCTTGCTCATTTTGCGCCCGTCCATGCCTTGCAGCACTGCCACGTTGTCATCCACCACCGCCTCCGGCAGGGTGAACACCTCGGCGAAATTGTGGTTGAAGCGCTGGGCGATATCCCGCGCCATTTCCACATGCTGTATCTGGTCTCGGCCCACGGGGATATGGCTGGCGTTGAACATCAGGATATCCGCCGCCATCAGCACCGGATAGCTGAACAGTCCCATGGTAATGCCGAAATCCGGATCCTCACCCGCTTCCTCATTGGCCTGCACCGCTGCCTTATAAGCGTGAGCCCGGTTCATCAGCCCCTTGGCCGCGCTACAGTTCAGTATCCAGGTCAGTTCGGGAATTTCAGGAATATCCGACTGCCGATAGAACAGCGCTTTGTCCGTATCCAGACCCATGGCAATCCAGGTCGCAGCAATTTCCTTACTCGACTGATGCACCAGCTCGGGATCCTGGCACTTGATCAGGGCATGGAAATCGGCGAGGAAAAAGAAGGAATCCTTCGAGGAATCCAGTGAGGACGCAATGGAGGGGCGAATAGCGCCCACATAGTTGCCCAGATGAGGAGTACCCGAGGGGGTAATGCCGGTGAGAACGCGCTGCCTGGCCATGAATATTCGCCTGCTTCAAAAAGCCGCCCATAGTACTGGGAATGCCCTGCAGTGGCTATCCCGCAGCGTGCGTCAGCGCGTGAAACAGTTCGGCATAAGGTCCGCGCAATGGCCCGCTGCCAAAATGTGACACGTCGGGCACTACCGCGTCTCCCTGTTTAACTTCAGCGGCAAGGCGGCACACCAGGGCCGCCGCGCCCTGGGCTTCTGCTGTTACATCGCTCCCCTGGCAGGGGTAACGGAATTGTGCGGCAAAAATCTCCGGATAGGCCTGCCGGTCGGGCACCGCGGGCAGGCAGCCACTGGCGACAGCTTCCAGCACCGCCAGGCCCTGGAATTCGTGCCGTGCCGTTGACAGCACGATGTCCGCATCGCACAACAGTGCGCGGTAATCGGCAATATCCTCCAGGTAGCCGAACTGCACCAGGCGATGCCCGAACTCGGACTCGATTTGACTGAAAACCGCCGGTGAACTGCGAAATTGCTGCCCGGTCATCGCCAGTTCGTAGTCCAAACCACGGCGCTCCAACTCGGACAGCGTGTGCCACAGCGTATCGCCGCCCTTGTCGTGCTCAAAACGACCAGTCCAAAGCAGGCGCAACGGCCGCTGCGGGTAGCTACCGGCAGCCGTGGGCCAGCCAACACCCCCGGCGACGTTGCCCTCGATGTCTATCGGTACGGGTAAGACAGCGGCTCTAGCTGCCAGCATTACCGCCACACCGGCGGGAACTCTGTCCGGAAACTTGCGCAACAACGCGTCCACGCCCGCCAGGAACGTGTCGCGATTATAGGCGGAGTTGAACACCAGACGGTCCGCCGCTAGCGCCGAGTAGAGGCTTACCATTTGTGCCTCCACCAGACTGTGCTGTTTACTCTGCTGGGGATAATCAAACTGGTTCTCGTGGAAGTAAAGCAGCGATGGCAATCTGGCCAACGCCGGTACCAGGCCCCGCAGGGTGGCCAGATCGACCATAGAGGTCGCGACCAACAGCTGGTAATCACCTTCCAGCACCGCCCGCTCCGACAGTGACCAGTACAGTGGGTTACCCCTGATGCGCCAGCTGAAATGCCGCGGCGGGAGTGTCAGAACCTGCCATTCCCATGCGGGAAACATGTGGAGCAGGCTGCGCTGCCAATGCAGATGACTGGCAGCGGCATAGGCCGACAGTAGCAGAACCCTCATTGTGTCAACTGGCAGCCAGTGGCCCCTGGTAATTGTAGAAGCGTCGCAGCAGGCGGCTCAGGTCCCAGGCATCCCGGGCGCCCGCGGTTTCGCGGATGGAGTGCATACCCAGGGTGGGCGCGCCCACATCTATTGTGCGTATGCCGGTGCCGCCGGCCGTGATAGGGCCAATAGTGCTGCCGCAACCCATATCGTTGCGCACCACAAAGGATTGCACTGGAACCTCCTCGGCCGCCGCTAGCATGCGGAAGAACCCGGAGGTTTCGCTGTTGGACGCGTAACGCTGGCTGGCATTCACCTTGATTACCGGCCCGTGATTCATCAGCGGCCCGTGGTTATCGTCGTGCTTGTCGGCAAAGTTGGGGTGGATGGCATGGGCATTGTCCGCAGAAATCATAAACGAATGCTCCACCAGTTCCGCATAGGCCTGCTCACTGCCAGCAAGTCGCTTCAACACAGAGCTCAGCATGGGCCCCTGGGCCCCCGCTGCGGACAGGCTGCCCACTTCCTCGTGGTCATTGCACACCAGCAGACTGCTGACGGCGCCGTCGCTCTGCAACAGGGACTGCAGCCCAACAAAGCAACTCAACAGGTTATCCAGGCGTGCCGAGGTTATAAAATCCTGCTGCAGACCAATAACAGCTGGGGCCTGGGTGTCATAAAATCCCAGTTCGTAGTCGAGTACCTGTTGCACGTTGCACTCGGGGTGTTCCTCCAACAGCCGGGCTTTTAACAGGGTGCGGAAATCCGCGGGCGCATCCCCTGATTGTTGAAACAAAATGGGCACCACATCCGTCTGCGGATTTACCGTGCGGCCTGCATTCGCCTCCCGGTCCAAGTGTATGGCGAGGCTGGGAATCATCGCTATAGGCTCTCTGTAAT
The DNA here is from genome assembly GCA_963977275.1 of uncultured Haliea sp. Classification (GTDB taxonomy): domain Bacteria; phylum Pseudomonadota; class Gammaproteobacteria; order Pseudomonadales; family Halieaceae; genus JARRPM01. The sequence goes on from CAXBNX010000002.1 coordinate 47,012, forward strand.
CGATCAGGGCGGTGCGCAACTGCCCGCCACCGCACTGAAAACTCACCCGGCCCGCCAGCGACAAATCGCGATCAAACCAGGGGTTCAGCAGTACCCCACCGTACACCTGCACACCCAGTTGGAAACAGCTATTAGCCAATATTTCCGGTGAGGGTTTTACCATCAGACAGGGGCTGTCGGTATGTGCGCCGACCATACGCATGCCCTCTACGGGGGGTGATTCACGCCCGCAGACAAAGGCAATTATGGAGCTGTCATTGCGTGTTACATAGTACCGCCCACCGGGCTGCAGCTCGCGCACGCCGTTCTCATTGAGCTTCTTGAAACCACCCGCATCCAGCTGGCGGGACAGCTCTGCCACCGCGTGAAACGGCGAGGTTGCGCGAGCAATAAACTCGCAGAGCGCGGTATTGAATTGCTGTTGATTCATGGCGTTTCCAATTCCTGACATTCGACTTTACACAAGCCACAGTGCATACAGCACCGCAGCGAGCAACACACGATAATAGACGAAGGGCATCAGCCCCACCCGGTCCAGCAGGCGCAGGAAGACTGCAATACACAAATAGGCAGTAATTCCCGAAATAACAGCGCCCATCCCCAGCAACAACCAATCCGTCGCCACGCCAGAACTGGCCAACTCCCAGCCTTTCAGCAATCCGGCACCGGCAATCACCGGAATAGACAGCAGGAACGAGAAGCGGGCTGCGTTCTGCCTGCTCATACCCAGCAACAGTGCGGCGGTTATGGTAATACCCGAGCGCGATACACCCGGCACAGGGGCTATCGCCTGCGCCAGCCCAATGAGCAGTGCGATTCCCAGGGTAAGCTGCACACCTGTAGACGATGTTGACGCTCGTCGATCCGCCAAACCCAGTAACAGACCAAATAGGAGCGTGGTGGAGGCAATAACCGGCAGGTTTCGCAGTTCACCCTCGATATAATCCCCGGCCAACAGCCCAACCAGTACCGCCGGCACTGTGGCCACTGCGAGGTACCACACCAGCCGGCTGTCCTCATCACCGGGAGCCCCGGCGAGTGAGCCAAACCAGCTGCCGGCCATACGCGCGAGATCGGCACGGTAGTAGACCAATACAGCAGACAGGGTACCCACGTGCACTGCCACATCGAAGGCCAGCCCCTGGTCTTGCCAGCCCAGAATCAGGGAGGGAATGACAAGGTGTGCTGAACTGGAAATGGGCAGAAATTCTGTCAGCCCCTGCAGTATTGCCAGTAAAACAGCCTGATATGTCTCTATCATACCGCCTTGCCTTGCTCTGCCAGCTTCTTCCAGCTGATTTCATCGCGCACATAAAGGGGCTGCACCTGCTGCGGCTGCTGCACCTCACCTCTTGCGTAGGCCGCAAGCGCCAGTGGCACCAGGTCTTGCGCGGCGGGCAGCAGCTCCGGGTGCACCGCCTGCAGTCTTGACCGTAGCTGCAGGGGAAACTTCTCAAGGAAGCGGCAGCCGCTGCCGACCGCTTGCACATGCAGTATATCGGCGGCGACATCCACGCCCTCCGGCGCGCATGCCTCCGGACCCTGAAGCATTACGGCAATGCCGTCTTCAAAACGAAAAAGTGCGTAGTACACCTCGTTGATACGCGCATCGATGGTGCTGAGCACGATGTCGCCGGACGCCACGTTACCGAGGCGCAGCGCGGTCTGGGCCTGCAGGGCGAGCGTGGAAACAGCAATAGCCGGGAGTTCATTGGTATAGGCGAGACCCTGTACTGCACTGGCACAGATGCGCAGACCGGTGAAGGAGCCGGGCCCGCAGCTATAGGCGATAGCGTCTATACCATGGTCTCTCAGGCGACCATCGGGCAACAGGCTCTGCAACATGCCAAATAACCGGCGGCTGTGCCCACGGGGAATAATCTCGTAAATCTCCCGGGTCTCGTCCGCGGCATGCACCGCCACCGAGCAAGCGTCGGTAGCCGTGTCGATTGCCAATATCCCTGTCATCAGTATTCCCGTGAAGTGGTAACATCGGATTATCCCACAGGCGAAGCCCGGTAGGCACTATTGTCACTATATACAACCACAGGTCTTATTCTCGCCGGCGGCGCGGGCCGTCGCGTCGGCGGCCAGGACAAGGGCTTGTTGATCCGGCAGGGCAAACCGCTGGCGGCACAGGTAGCCGAGCGTTTGCGACCCCAGGTGGGGCAGCTCATTATCAGCTGTAATCGCAACACGGGCTACTACGCCACACTCGCCGACACCACGATTGCTGACACACGTAGGGATTTCCAGGGTCCCCTGGCCGGCATCGAAGCAGCAGCGCAACTCATTGACAGCGTTTTTCTCATCGTCTGTCCCTGCGATACACCGGAGCTACCGCATGATCTCACGGCAAGATTGGTGAATACCCTCGCCCTGTCCGGAAAAGCCATCAGCTATGCGCACGACGGTGAGCGAGGCCACTATTTGTGTGCCGCTTTGCGCAGCGCCATTCTGCCCTCGCTCTCCGAGTACCTCGACAGAGGCGAGCGCGCGGTGCGCCACTGGTACGCCGATCAGGGGGCCGTCCCGGTCGATTTTTCTGATCAACTTCTGTGTTTCAAAAACTACAACGACGAAGCCTGAATCAGCCCTGCTGTCATTCTGCGATAACCGTTGCCCAGAGCCTGTCCGGCGCTATACAGGGCGCATAAAAATGCGCCGCCTATTTTCTCGCTGCTTAATGCCCGGCTGGTTCAGAAAGGTGAACAGCGTTTCACGGGAAGTCAGTTAACATGGTCTATCTCCCCGTTTGAGGAAGCAATCTATGAAAGTTGGTATCTGCCTGCCCTATATGAAAACCGGCCTGTGCCGTGAAGACTACATGGCCTGGTTCAAGGCCGTCGACGAGGGGCCTTTTCACAGCCTGTGCTGTGGCGAGCGAGTACACGGCCCGGCCATGGATATGCGAATACTGTTGGCGGCGGCCGCCACGGCGACCTCACGCGTGGAGATCTGCCCGACCCTCTATGTACTGCCCATGCACAACGCTACCCGTGTGGCCAAGGAAATTGCCACACTGGATGTACTGTCCGGCGGTCGCCTGCGGGATGTTTCGGTCGGCTACGGCGGAAGAGCGCAGGATTACCAGGCGGTAGGCGCACAATACAAGGGCCGGTATGCACGCATGGACCGCCAGGTTGAAGATATGCGCAGGGTCTGGCGCGGCGAAGAAATGGTCGCTGGCGCCGGCCCGATTGGCCCTGCCCTGGTAACAACGAGTGGCCCCAGATTGCTCGCCGGCGCAATGGGGCCAAAAAGTATCGAGCGTTGCGCACAGTGGGCAGACGGCCTGTATGCCTGGTCATTCAATGGTGAAGAAGAAGAGCTTGGCGGCGCTTTCGCCATGGCGGACGCCGCCTGGGAGCGAGCACAGCGGCCCGAGAAACCCTATCGCCTCGGTGGCTGCTGGTACACCCTGGCCAGTGACGGGCAACAAAAGCTCTACGACTATATCTATGGCTATATGGCCATTGAAGGGCATGAAATCGCCACAATGATGGCAGAATCTGTGAACCGCAGTACACCCGGAGGGGTCAGAAGTGCCCTGGACAATGCTGAAGCCGCAGGCTGCGAGGCCTTCTACCTGGTACCGGCAACGGCAGAGCTGGTGGAAGTTGAAGCGCTGGCGGAAATCCTGGCAACGCGCTGATATAAGTTTCGCTGATATCGGAGATCTGTTTTAGATCTCCCGCCAGGGCCTCCTTGCCGTTATAATTCGCCGCTGAGTTGTTTCCAGAAACCTGATGCCGGGGATATTCCATGGCCAAAAGCGTATACCTGTTCAACGAGGGCAACAAGGACGATCGCGAGTTGCTGGGTGGCAAAGGTGCCAACCTGTGCGAGATGACCAACCTGGGGCTGCCCGTGCCCTTCGGGTTCATTATTACCACCAACTCCTGCCGAGAGTTTTTTCAGGCTGGCAACAAGCTCCCTCCCCTGCTGGAGCAGGAATACCGGGTGGCACTGGATATCGTGGAGAAAAAAATGGGCGCCCGCTTCGGCGACCCTGAAAACCCCCTGCTGTTCTCTGTGCGTTCCGGCGCTCCGGTATCCATGCCCGGCATGATGAATACCATTCTCAACCTGGGGCTCAACGATGAAATTGCCGAGGGCCTGGCCAAAAGAACCGGTAACCCGCGCTTCGCCTACGATAGCTACCGTCGCTTTATACAGATGTTTGCCAACGTGGTGTTGGGTCTGGACGGCGAAAAATTTGAACATGAACTGAATGAATACAAGGCTGCTCACGGTAAAACCCTGGATGTGGACATGACTGCCGAAGATTGGCAGGAGATCATCCGCATTTACAAAACCCTGGTCGATTTTCCCACAGACCCTTTTGTCCAGCTCAAGAAGGCAGTGGAAGCCGTATTCCTCTCCTGGCATACGCCACGGGCAAACGTCTATCGCGAAATGAACAACATATCCCCGGCCATGGGCACCGCTGTCAACGTTCAGGCCATGGTGTTCGGCAATTTTGGCGAGGATTCCGGCTCTGGTGTGGCCTTTACCCGCAACCCCTCTACCGGCGAGCACCAGTTTTTTGGCGAATTTCTATTTAACGCAGCGGGTGAGGATGTCGTTGCCGGTATCCGCACGCCGCTGCCGGTTGAGGCGCTGAAAGAACGCCAGCCCGCAGTTTACGAGGAATTGTACAAAACCCAGGCGCTGCTGGAAAAACACTATCGCGATATGCAGGATATGGAATTCACCGTGCAGGAAGGCGTGTTCTACATGCTGCAAACCCGGGGTGGAAAACGCACCGGCCGGGCCTCGGTGAAGATTGCGGTAGACATGGTGAACGAGGGCATGATTACCGAAAGCGAAGCCTTGATGCGGGTTTCCCCCGAGCATGTGGAAGCCTTTTTGCACCCCATGGTGGACCCGAAAGCGAAAACCGATATTGTTGCCACCGGCCTGCCTGCCAGCCCCGGTGGAGCCACCGGTCAGGTGGTATTCTCCGCCGAGGAAGCGGTGGAGGTACACGCCACAGGTGCCAGTGTCATACTGGTCCGGCGCGAGACGACACCGGAAGATATTCACGGCATGAAAGTGGCCGCCGGCATTCTCACGGAGCTGGGCGGCATGACCTCGCACGCGGCCGTAGTCGCCAGAGGTATGGGTGTGTGTGCGATTACCGGCTGCGGCAGCATCTCGGTAAACTACAAGGCGGCTACGGTTACCACCGACGCGGGTGTGGTAATCAAGCGCGGCGATATCATTACACTCGATGGTACCTCCGGTGAGGTGATGCTGGGTGATATTGCCAAAACGGAGGCCAGCGACAGCGACGATTTCCAGACCCTGCTGTCCTGGGCTGACAAACACCGTCGCTTGAAAGTACGCGCCAACGCCGAAACACCTGCAGATGCCGCCAAAGCGCGGGAACTCGGTGCCGAGGGTATAGGCCTGTGCCGCACTGAGCACATGTTCTTTGACGCGGAGCGTATCGATGTAATGCGCGCCATGATTCTGGCAGAGGACCAGGCAGAGCGCCAAAAATATCTCGATATTCTGTTTAACTTCCAGCACGCGGATATACTCGAGCTGTTCAAAGTGATGAATGGCCTCCCGGTAAACATACGTTTGCTCGACCCCCCGCTGCATGAGTTTCTGCCGCACACCGATGAGGACATTGCGGCGCTGGCGAGTCGCATCGACAAGTCGGCTGACAGGATTCGTGAAATTGCGCAGGACCTGGAGGAAGTAAACCCGATGTTGGGCTTTCGCGGCTGCCGCCTTTCCGTGGTCTACCCGGAAATCACCGCAATGCAGGTAAAAGCGATTATCAGCGCCGCAGTGGACGCCACCGAACAGGGCTACAAACCCTTCCCTGAAATCATGATTCCACTGGTTGTAAACGTGCGCGAGATACGCCTGGTCACCAACATTGTCGAGAAAGCCATCCGCGAAGTACTGGAGGGCAAGTTTGTATCCATTCCCTACAAGATCGGTACCATGATAGAGACTCCCCGGGCTGCACTGGGCGCCGACCGGCTCGCCGACGCAGTCGAGTTCATGAGTTTCGGCACCAATGATCTTACCCAGATGACCTACGGCTTTTCCCGCGACGACGTCGGAAAATTCCTGCCGGCCTATCTCGCAAACAAGCTGGTGGAGAGCGACCCGTTTGTCTCGCTGGACCAACGCGCTGTGGGCCGACTCATGGAGATGGCCGTCAAGGAAAGCCGCGCGCGCAAACCGGGTATCAAGTACGGCATCTGTGGCGAGCACGGCGGCGATCCACGCTCGATCCGTTTCTGTCATGATCTGGGGCTGGACTATGTATCCTGCAGCCCCTACCGGGTGCCTATTGCCCGCATTGCTGCAGCCCAGGCGAATGTCGGGGAAGAACTATCCGATTAGGCGCCTGAGTTCATACTAGACACCTTACAGGGCGTGCAATAATCGACGCTGTATTCGAGCATAAAGAAAGAGGGAACCGACGCATGGGTAGTAAAAACTGGCAATTGTTCGATCTCGAGGAGATCAAAGGGAAGCTCACGGGCAAATCCGTTGAATACCTGGAATTCCTCAACGTTTCAGCCCTCAACTGCGGCGTCTACTTCCTCGCCGCTGGCAGCACCGATATGCAGTCGCCCCACGACGACGACGAAGTCTACCTGGTATTGAAAGGCAGAGCGCGCATGCGCATCGACGGGACAGAGCGGGCTGTGGGGCCGGGCGCTGTGCTGTACATCAGCGCCACCACCGAGCATGCGTTTTTTGAAATTGAGGAAGATATGACGTTGTTGGTAATTTTTGCCAATACGCCGTCTACCCACAGCTAGCTCACAGATTGGTCATTCCGCAGGTGAATGGGGGTTATTGCCCTGTCGAACTTAAGCCCGGAATAAAAATCTGTTAACGTTCGTCCCTGATTTTTTCTTTACCCTCCGCTCAAACCGACAAAGGCCACTCACATGACCAGCAGCTTTTACCCGCCACTTCGCACGCTGATGGGCCCCGGCCCATCCGATGTTTCACCCCGCGTTCTGGGTGCTCTGGCGCGCCCCACGATCGGCCACCTGGATCCTTTGTTTGTGGACCTGATGGACCAGATCAAAGAGCTGCTGCAATACGCATTTCAGACAAAAAATGTGCTTACGTTACCGGTATCGGCGCCGGGCTCCGCCGGCATGGAAGCTTGCTTTGTGAATCTGGTTTCCCCCGGTGACACCGTCATCGTCTGCCAGAACGGGGTGTTTGGTGGCCGTATGAAAGAGAACGTAGAGCGCTGCGGTGCGACCGCTATTATGGTGGAGGATAACTGGGGCGAACCGGTCAGTATCGATAAAGTGGCCGCGGCCTTCGACCAGCATCCACAGGCCAACCTGCTCGCTTTTGTGCATGCGGAGACATCCACGGGCGTGCGCAGCGATGCTGCCGCTCTGTGTGAACTGGCTGCAAGCCGTGGCGCGCTGTCCATCGTAGATACTGTGACTTCTCTGGGTGGCATAGAACTGCTTGTCGATGCCTGGGGGGCAGATGCAGTGTATTCAGGGACGCAGAAATGTCTGTCCTGTATTCCCGGTATTTCACCGGTAACGCTCAGCCCTCGCGCGGTGGAACGCATCAAGACACGAGAACACAAAGTGCAGAGCTGGTTCCTCGATATGCAGCTGGTTATGGGCTACTGGGGCGGTAATACCAAACGCGCCTACCATCACACCGCGCCGGTGAACAACCTGTACGCGCTGCATGAATCCTTGCTGATGCTGCGCGAAGAAGGGCTGGAGGCCGCGCACAGCCGGCACCGCAACAACCACGAGGCCCTGGTGGCTGGGCTGGAAGCTATGGGCCTGGCCATGGCCGTGGCCGCCGAACATCGCCTACCCCAACTCAACTCTGTACTGATACCGGAAGGTGTTGATGATGCCGCTGTCCGTGCGGCACTGCTGCAGGATTACGATCTGGAAATTGGCGCTGGCCTGGGTGCCCTGGCAGGAAAGACCTGGCGCATAGGCTTGATGGGCTTCGCCAGCAACAAGCGCAATGTGCTGAATTGCCTTGGTGCACTGGACGCCGTACTGGCGAGTCAGGGCGCCGCTATTGCATCTGGCGCCGCGATACCTGCAGCGCTGGCCGTCTACAACAACTGATCAGTTTCCGGATAACATTTTCCACATCTGACTGGCGCGGCCACTGCCGGCATCGCGATGCACCAGGTAAGCTGCGTGGTCGCTGCTGCCGGCGCCCGGTCGCAATTCGATACTCCACAACGGCGCAAGTTCGTTGGGGATCATCGAATAGCGGATATCAATCACCCGGTTGGGGTACCCGGGGTCGCGGGCGATATAGCCATTGCTGAACCAGCGGAAGCGCTCGATATCCCTCGCCTGCTGGGAGTTGAGCTGCAACCAGGGCAAGTCCCGGGGAATGTCCAGCTTCTCAACAGAGTTCCCGCGGTAAACGCGCGGTGACAGACCTGCGCGCACTGCATCCACGTAATACCTGTCCCCGGTTTCATAAACCACTTTCCAGACAAGAATATTCGCAAAGCTGGGTTTGGCTTCAAGCCGCAGCGGAGTGTGGCCCCGCTGGGCCGCCAGGGCGTAACCCATCTCTACTGCCTCGTTGCGCTGCCACAAACCCAGCGCCATATAACAGCATGCCCAGAGCAGACCCAAGCGCGCAAACAGCGGCCTGCTGCGTTTGGCGGCAAGCACGACTGCCAGCAGCAACGGCAGGGTAAACAGGGGATCGATTATCGAGATGGTATTCCAGGCGATGCGCACATCGCTGAAAGGCCAGAACAACATTGTGCCGTAGGTGGTACAGGCGTCAAGCAGTGCGTGGGTGGCGTAACCCAGTGTGCTATAAAGCCAGCTCTGGCGAAATTCCAGGCCCCGTCTGCGACCGATCACCAGATGCAGTAGTAAGGCGCAAAAAAGCCCACCCACCGGTATGAATATCAGCGAATGAGTGAACTGTCTGTGATATTCGAGAAAGAGTAAGGGGTCGGCACTGGATCGAATCAATACATCAAGGTCTGCAGCCATGCCGGCGAGGAAACCCAGCAGACCGGCTGTGGCCATGCGCTTTCCTTTTGCTACAGTGGCCTGCGGCAGGACCGCGCCGAGCACGCCCTGGGTTAACGGATCCATAATACCCTCCCGCGATACGCTCTATTTGATATCAAATGAATAGTACAGGTCCACCGAGTTCTCCAGGCGACTGACAACCTCCAGCCACAGCCGTGTCTGTAGATACAGGCGAGCGGTAAGCACATTGACCGGCTCGTACACGCCCATGCCATAGGATAAATACAGTCGATTGCCAATATAGCCGCCAATAGTGGCCGCTGTGTCCTCTTCGGTACTGCCCTCGGCGCCGAATTCAAGGCCGCTGATGCCAGGTATACGATTGAGTTCAGTCACCAGCGCTGTCTGGTTAACAAGACCGGTGCCCACCGATAGCGCCATGGCCACACCGTCCGCGCCAGCGCCGGAATCCAGCCCCCTGCCCCGCACCAGATACGACATGGCCTGATCGTCCGGTAGCGGTGGATCGGAGAATACTTCCAGTTTGGGCTGATTCAGCGTGCCGCTCAGATACAAACCCACCACGATATTTTCAGTGCTGATTTCGCGCTGGGCCCGCACATTCAACTCGGGATTGTCCGGGGTGCCCGAAAAAGCAATGCTGCCACGCTTTATCCGCAGGCGCTGCTGATAGGCTCGCAACTCACCTCCTATCACATTCAGATTGCCAAAAACCTGCAGCGGCTGACGCGGCGTCTGGCGCAGTTCCAGGTCGCCTCCCAGTGTGGCGTCCACCATTTGCCCCAGAACCTGAAACTTGTCTTGAATGAGCACGCCAACATTGAGGCGCGTGTCGAAGGGCACGACCTCGTTAAGAACATTACCACTATAATCGACTTCGACTACATCAGTGGACAGGGTGACACTGCCCTCCGGTAATTGCTCGTGTTCCAGCAAGCCCTCGTGAACCACCACGTCCCCTTTGAGATCGAGAAGGCCGGACGAGAGCGCCAGTGTCAGATTTTCTGATACCACCATCTGGGTATAGGGCGGCAGCAATATTTCATGTTTCTCGCCAGCGAGAGTGAGCTGCAGCAACCATTCAGGTTCAGACTGGAGATCGCCGGTGAACGTTAATTCACCGCCGCCCAGTAAACCCGACCCTTTCACCTGTGCTGTGTCACCCCGTGCCTCCAGTTGCAGCGCCAATTGCGACAGCTCAGTCGGGTTACCCAACAGGGAAAACTGGCCAGCGGACAGATACAGCGTACCGTCGGCAAGCGGCTTGTCAACGGTCCCTCGCAGTTGCAGGTTTCCACGCAGGTCACCGCGCAATGCCGACATCCACGGCACAAAGGGCTCAAACATAGCCAACTCTGCATCCACCACATCGATATGGCCCGAAAGTGGCTCGTCGCGAGCTAACGGTAGCAGCACATCAATGCCCGCTATCTGCTTCCCTGCACGCACAAGCGCAGCGTCCAGGGACAGGCCTTCGGTGCCATGATGGACTTTTACATCAAGCCGCTCCCAGTCAACACTACCGGACTCGCCCTCACCGTAATTCCTCGTAAATACGATATCGCGCCCCTGTACCTCACCGTCAAGGTCGAACGGTTGACCTGCAGCCCAGCTCGCCGCAACGCTTGCCGAGAGTGCCCCCTTGAGTTCAAGGTACTCCGGCAGGAGTTCAGAGAGCTCGTCCAGATTACCCTCCAGTGCAACGCTGGCGCTGCCCTCCTCTGCAAGTATCGTCTCACCGGGGCAAATACGTGTTTGACGGAAATACCAGCAGTGTGCCTCGACCTTCATTTGCGGCTTGACTGACACGAGGTGCACAGCCACAGGGGCCTGAAGATGCCAGTTTCCTTCCCCGGTTTGCAGTGTGGTGGAAGCGAGCTGACCTTGCCACTCACCTTCATCACCTTCGAAACCGCCACTCAGTTCAAGCGATCCGGCGATATCGCCCTGTGTTTGCAGTAACACAGTCTGATGCACACTGTTGCCACCCGCAGACAAGCGGGTATCGCCCAGCTCGATTTTGCCGAAAGCGACATCTGCGAGACCGATGTCTAATTGAAAATGCCCCTCGTCTGCGCTTTTATACTGACCACTGATCTCGCCATTAACGATTTTCAGGTCCTGCCAGCGCATATCCTCGACAGAGCCGGACAGAGTAAATTTTTTCCAATCCTCTGCGGCCAGGGCCTCGAGGGCAAATTTCCCGTGGGAGCCGGGCAACCACACACCCAGGTCCGCCACCGACAGCTGCGCCGTGGCTGTGCCAGCGCTACCGCCAGGTGCGAGCAGGACTACCTTGCTGCCCTTGACATCGCCCCGCAAATCGCTGGCCTGCAAACGCAGCTGGCTGTTAATACCGGCATAACCACTGACCCTGCCCGGCACGCCGTCCAGTTCGCCTTGTATATCAACATCCGATACCGCCACATCCCACTGCTCGCCATCCAGATTCGCCAGCAAGTGCAATTGACCCTCCAGCGAGGCGGAACTGTAGTGACCTAAACTCGCCAGATCCAGTCCACTGGACTCCAGCAGCGCAGAGACTTTTAACGCGCCCTCGTAGTCGAGCTCACCGCTGGCCCATAACGTATTTGCACCGCTGGCATCCTGCAGGCGGAAATCGTCTATCTCGACCCGGGGAGCGTGATGCGAACCCGTAAGCTGTATAGCGAGGCTGGGGTAAACCAGAACATCGCCGCTCGCCTCCAGCTGAAAAACCTGCCGCTGCAGATCCCCACTGGCAACCAGACGTATCGGGCTGGTAAGAGTGGAAGCCGCCATCGCTTGCGGCAGTTCCATAAACTCTGACAAAGCTAGCTTATCGGACCAGTCCAGCGCCGCCTGCAATTGAAAGGGCAGCTGCGAATCAAGCACGTTAACCGTGGCGTTGGCGGACAGCGCAAAGCGTCCGGGGATGCCCGCTTTTACAGCCAACGCATCGAGCGTCCCGGCGATATCAAAGGCGATGTTGCTCAGCAGCAATTCTGGCCAGCCCGGGATCTCCGGTAATTCACCGGTGCCCTTGATATCTACCGGCCATTTCCCGGCAAATTCCACGTCTGCCGCAGCGTGCCAGCGGCCTATATTCACAGACTGCAATTGCAGTTCCTGGACTTGTAACGAGTTGAGTTGCCAGTGGCCTTTCAGGCCCAATGATTGCAACTCCCCGGCGTCTCCGTACAGGTCCCAGTTGCCCTGCTCCAGTACCAACCCATCCAACTGTAACTCCAGCGGCAATGAGATTTCCGGAAGTTCGAAAGGCTCCGCGGAACCCCCGGTGTCACGCAGCTTAAATTTCGCGTTGCGCACCACAGCGCGACTTACTTTTACCCTGGAGCCGCTTATCTCCACAGCCGCCTGGAAATTACCTTGCCGCCATTCGCCGCCATCCCATGTCACCGAGAGTGCTTCGATCAGCAACATCTCGGCCGACAGCGGCAGCGGAAACTCGATGGGCGAATCATCGGCGGGCTCCACAGCTATCGCCTCATCTGAATCGCTGAGCAAAGCGATGTTCAGTTCCTGCGCAGACAATTTCTCGAAACAAACACTGCTGTGCCATAAACAGCCCAATGACAACTGTAAATCCACGCCGTTCAACGCGATGTCGATACCCTCGCCGGTCCAGCCGAGGTGTCGAATTTTCAGTTCACCGGCCAGCGTTCCGCCTTGGTATTCCAATTCCATTCCCGGAAAACGGCTGGCATTTTCCAGAACCCATCGGCTACCGCTCTCAGTGAAGGGAATTAGCACGCAGGCGATGAACAGCAGGAGTAGCAACCATGCAGGTGAAAACCACATCAGCCGTTTCAAAATTCGGCCCCGATATTCAGCACCATACGCCACGATGGGTCGTCGTCGCTTGCACTGTTGGCGAATTCCAATCGCACTGCACCCACCGGAGAAATATAGTGGATACCGAAGCCCGGCCCGACATGCATATCAAAATCGCCCGAGTCAAAGGCATCTCCCCCATCAACAAAAATCGCACCACGCCAGGTTGGAGTGAAATAGTACTGATACTCAAGAGAAGCCGTAGCGAGCCGGTCTCCTCCTATAACCAGATTCTGTTCACTGCCATCGTTCTTCTGAACTTTTATATCATTGCCAATGGACTGGTAACCAAATGCTCGAATGCTTTGAGAACCACCGGCAAAAAACCCAAGAGACGGCGCCAGCTTATTTCGGTCGCTTTTCGCTATGAAAACAGCACCCAGCGTCGCCCGTACGACAAAGCGATGATCCACCACCGGGGTAACAACATAGCGGTAGTTAGCCGTGGCCCTGAGCAAATTAATGTCGGAACTCCAGTCCGCACCGCCGCCCTCCAGCTTGTAAAACTGGTTCAGACCACCGCTGGGATCCACCACTGACCCCAGCCGGGTACTGTGCGAAACGGCAAAGCCCGGCAGTGTGTAATTGTTATTGAAATCAGTGCCTTTCAGGTTCCAGGATTCTGTCAGTTCTCGCAGAGAATAACTGTACACCCACTTGCCGTTGCGAATTTCCCGCTGGGTACCCACTTCCCACTGGCGGGTGTCGATATCGCCGTACTCATTGTCTTCCAACAAAGCGGACAGGTGAAGCACATCGTCCAGAGGATGGCTCAGGGGAATGGTGTAAGTGAACTGGCCACTGGGGTTGATGGTTGAATAGGAAATGCGTGTTAGCTGGCTATGCCCGTAGCGATTCAGCAAGGGCGTTCGCCAGGTGAGTGACACCCGCTCTTCCGTGTCGGTACTATACCCTATACCAACGTCAAAACTGTGCCGCCGGGCAGGGAGCAGAGTTACGGACACAGGCACCAGATAGTCCACCGCCTGTTCAAAAAGGGGTTTGATAACAACACCGGAAAAGTAACCGGTACGTTGCAGCTGCGCCTGAAAAAACTGCAGGCGAGACTGATCAAAATAATCTCCCTCTCTAAAAGGCTGCAGTTCTGTCAGTAGTTCGGGCTCCAGAGCAAACTCGTTGTAGTCAACAGCACCAAAGCGAAACCGTTGACCGGATTCATAGTGCAGGTAAATATCCGCCTGGTTACTCTCGACATTGACGGTGACTCTGCTCTCGGAAAAACGGGCCTTGGCATAGCCCCGTTCCTGGCCCATTGTGAGCACTTTATTTTTGAAAATCTCATAGTCGCCGTGATTGAATACATCGCCCTCTTTAAATGGCGATTTCTCCAGCAAGTGCAGAAATGCCTCATCTGTAGAGGCGGCTCCCAACATCTGTAGGCTGATCGTATTGATCACAACCGGCGGCCCCGGTGTCACGTCTATCTCCAGTGACCAAACAGGTTCAGTACGATCCAGTGTTATTTTGAATTCCGGCCGATAATAGCCGAGTGCTTTCAGGCTGTCTTCCAACCGATCTTCGTATGTTGCGAGAAAATTTGCCCGGTCTTGCATCGTATCAGGAGAGTTGCCCAACCATGCACGAGCGTTTTTTTTCAGGCTGCCTTCCAGCCCCACCAGCTTGTATTTCAGCACAGCAGAGGAAGGCGCTGCGACAGCCGGCAACGCCAGCAGCCACAGTGCCACACATAAACCACAAAGATACCGCATAGTCACTACAGGTAAAGGGAAGCAGAATCAGGCCTGCAACGCCGTCCCCCAGAAATTGTACCCGGCAAACCGCGGAGTGCCCGGCAGGTAGGCGGTATTCATTTCAGCAACATTGAAGCCGCCCGCGTCCAATAGCGCGGGAATGTCGCGATTGAGGTGGCAACCACCGGCAATCTTGCCCCACAGGGGGTCGATCCTGTCCTGCCATTTGCGCACAGAGGGGTCAGGCGCGCAGCCATGTTCACAAAAATAGAGGCTGCCTCCCGGGCGCAATACCCTGCCCATGCCCTTAAGGGCAGACACGGGATCGGGGATAGTACACAGGGAAAAGGTGACCATCACCGTATCGACGCTGTTGTCATCCAGAGGTATCTGCTCGCCGGGCAGGCCGATGAACTCCACATCAAAGTCCAGGTGTGCCGCCCGCTCACCCGCCAGTTTCCAGGATTCTTCGGATGGATCCAGACCTATCAAGCGCTCGACCTTGGACGCATCATAGTATGGAAGATTAAGACCCGTACCAATACCGATTTCCAGTACGGTCCCACTGGCTCGCGGCACAATTTTTTCGCGTTGTTTCATAATCGGCTTGGCGCCACAGGCACAATTGATAAATCGCGGCAAGATATGCTTGTCGTAAAAACCCATAATTTTAATACCTCAAACATTGCAAGGCTCGATTATAGTCTCATGCCGATAGCAAAAATACGATAAAGTAACCGGATAGCCAGATTTATAGGCAGCATATGTTTGAAACCCTCGAAGTGGGCAAGCGCCTGAAGGACAGCGAGTTCAACAAGTTAAAAAAACCCTTGCGCGAAGATTTACTGCTGGCGCAACTCGACTTGGCGAAACGCAACTACCCTGTGATCATCGTGCTGGCGGGGCTTGATGGCGCTGGCAAGGGCTCGCTGGTGCAACAACTGAACGAGTGGATGGATCCACGTTGGATAGAAACCAATACTTTTTGGGAGCACTCCGACGAGGAGGAATCCAGGCCCTTTTTCTGGCGCTTCTGGCGCAGCCTTCCTCCCCGCAGCACGATGGGGGTATTTCTCGGCTCATGGTACACCCGTCCCGCCCAGGCCGCTGTTAGCGGCGAGATGGAGGCGGACGAGTTCGCCCTGTATTGCAAGCAAATTGAGGTTTTCGAACGACTGCTTACAGACGACGGCGCGCTGCTGATAAAACTGTGGCTACACATTGGCAACGACACGCAGCAGATGCGTTTGCGGGACGCCTCACCTCACCGGCAGATGAGTCTGCGCGGCACTGACCGGCCCTACGAATTAAGGGGCAAGTACCCTCGCACACTGGAAGTCTCGGAACAGCTGATCCTGGCCACCGATTCCAGCCACAGCCCCTGGTATCTGATCGAGGCTGAGGATGGCAATTATCGCGATGTCACCGCAGGCCAACTGATACTGGATGCCATGCAGTCACACGCACAACGGCAGGCCCCGGGGGCGATCTCACCCGGTCCGGCAAAGAGCGCACTGGTGGAGGGTCAACCTACCGTACTCGACAGTGTAGACCTGTCGCACACCATGGATCGCAAGATCTACAAAAAAGAACTGGAGCAAACCCAGGGCATCTTGCGCGATCTGGGTTGGCGCGCTTACAAGCAACAGCGCTCTGTCGTGGCGGTTTTTGAAGGCTGGGATGCTGCAGGCAAAGGATCTGCGATTCGCCGCGTAACCCGTGCGATCGACCCACGACTTTTTCGCCTGCTGCAATTCGCTGCCCCAACCGATGAAGAGCGCGCCCAGCACTATCTCTGGCGCTTCTGGCGACAGTTGCAGCGCGATGGCCGGTGCACGTTTTATGACAGATCCTGGTATGGAAGAGTCCTTGTCGAGCGAGTGGAGAACCTCGCCACGACGGCAGAATGGCAACGCGCCTACAGCGAGATCAACCAGTTCGAGCAACAATTGGTGAATCACGGGGTCATCCTGTTGAAGTTCTGGATACATATCAGCAAAGAGGAACAGGAAAAACGATTCCTCGCGCGCCAGAACACACCACATAAACAACACAAACTCACCGATGAAGACTGGCGCAACCGGAAAAAATGGCACGACTACGAAATTGCGGTAGACCAGATGGTCAGTCACACCAGTACCCACACCGCCCCCTGGACGTTGGTTGCCGGCAATAACAAACCGTATGCCCGTATCCAGATTCTTGAAACATTCTGTGCCACCATCAGCGAGGCACTTGATGAATAACCCCGCGGCGAATAAGCCATTGATGCGGGCCATGGTATTGCAAAAACCAGGTAAAAGGCTTGTATTGCAAGAGGTGCCCAGGCCCGTGCCGGGGCCCGGGCAGTTACTTATCAAGGTGACTGCCTGCGGCATTTGCAGAACAGATCTGCACGTGCTGGACGGCGAGCTTGACGAGCCCGTGCTGCCGCTTATTCCAGGCCACCAGATCGTTGGTACAGTAGTGGAGATCAGCTCCGGCGTCGCTGGCTTTGCGGTGGGTCAACGGGTAGGTGTTCCCTGGCTTGGAGGCAGCTGCGGGCACTGTTGGTACTGCGGGCATGACAAGGAAAACCTGTGCGACGAGGCGCGCTATACCGGCTACCAGATAAACGGTGGCTTCGCGGAGTTTACCGTGGCGGACGCCACCTACTGCTTTGCCCTCCCCCCGCGCTATGATGATCTGCAGGCCGCACCGCTACTGTGCGCGGGCCTGATCGGCTATCGCGCCTACCGGATGCTGGAGTCCGTTGACACTATGGGCTTTTACGGCTTTGGTGCCGCGGCACACATACTGGCGCAAGTGGCCGCGTACCGTGGCCAGAAAGTCTTCGCCTTCACCCGGGAGGGCGATCACAGTGCGCAGAAATTTGCCCGGAGTCTCGGCGCCGTCTGGGCGGGAAGCTCTCTACAGCAGCCACCTGAGGTATTGGACGGTGCGATTATTTTTGCACCGCAGGGAGAGTTGGTGCCACTGGCATTGGCGGCGGTGCGCAAGGGCGGGCAAGTTGTTTGTGCGGGCATCCACATGTCCGAAATTCCCGCATTTTCCTATGATTTGTTGTGGGGAGAGCGGCAGCTGTGTTCGGTGGCAAACCTCACCCGTCGGGACGGCCAGGAATTCCTGCCGCTGGCGGCCAAGATTCCAGTGACAACCCGGGTGCACCCCTACCTGCTAGAGCTAGCGAATGAGGCGCTGGAAGACCTGCGCCAGGGTCGATTCAACGGTGCTGCAGTACTGGTTCCCTGAGCCGACCTGTGATCAGCTAAAAATTTCCTGTAGAAAGTTCATCAGCGCCTGACGCGAGCGACGATCGGCGGGTTCACTGTAAACCGTGCCCATCTGTGGGTTATCCGCCGCAGGATTGCTAAACGCGTGTACTGTATTGCCGTAGGCGTGTATCTGCCAATCAGCGCCCGCCGTCGTGAGCTCAGCAGCCAGTGCAACCATAGCCTCAGGCTTGGCCATCGGGTCGTCATAACCGTGTAAGCACAATACTTTTGCTTTGATCTTCTTGGCAGACGTATTTTCGGGCGGGGAAAACAGGCCATGAAAGCTGACGACTCCCCTCACGTCGCTGCCACTGCGAGCGAGGTCCAGCACGCTCAGACCGCCGAAACAGTAACCGATGGCGGCGGCACTGGCGGGATCTACTTCCGGCTGTTCCCGCAGTACCGATATAGCTGTGCCGATGCGTTGCTGTAGCAACGCGCGATCCGCCATTAACGGCGCCATCAGTGCAGCACACTCTTCCGCGCCCTCTCCCAGTACCCCCTTGCCGTGCAGGTCGATGGCAAAACCGACATAGCCGCAGCTGGCGAGTTCGACGGCCTTACTCTCCTCGAACGCTCCGCGCCCGGCCCAGGTATGCGCTATGGCAACGGCCGGCCGCGGCCCGGACAGCTCGTCATCCCAGGCCAACAAGCCCTCGAAAACCACATCATTGAGGGAGTACTCTATATATCGGGTCTGAATGGTCATGAATGCGCCTTCATATCAACCATGTGGAAGTAACCAAACAAAAACACCTGCAGCAGGTTACCCGGCAATGAACCCGGGGCGCTCTGGCAGAGGCGAAACAGAACCAGCATTTCAATCGTATGCACCACCGCCACAATCAGCAGTGCCCAAACCGCGAGGGTCGCCACCGACGTACCCGCCTGTGTAATCGCCAACATTGCCAGCACCACATAAAGTACCAGACAGCCAACTTTACCTGAAGACATGGAATTCCCCTCGTTACCGGGTGTATGCCTCGGGGTCGAGGCGGTGCATTTCCGACTCGATCCAACGCTCGATTTCGTCCATCAATTCCCCCGGCTCCCTACCCTCGGCCGAAACCGGGGCGCCTATGGAAACATCGATAATACCCGGCAGAAAGGAGAACGACCGTCGAGGCCAGCAACGGCCAGATGTTACGGCAATAGGAATAACATAGGCGCCGGTGGCAACAGCCAGGCGAGTGGCGCCGGCCTTGTAGCTGCCCTTGGTACCTCGCTCCGTGCGCGTGCCCTCAGGAAACATGATCATCCACTTGCCACGGTCCATCAATATCCGCCCCTGCTCAGCGACCTTGGTCCAGGCCTCTTTGCCCTTGCTGCGGTCAATATGAATCATATTGAGGGCGCCGATACTCCAGCCAAAAAATGGGATTTTTAACAGCTCTTTCTTGAAAACATAGGCCAGTGGATGCGAGGTCATGCTGGGGAAGTAAAACGTCTCCCAGGTGGACTGGTGCTTGGGGCAAAGTATCACCCTGCGCATATCGTCGGCTGCCGGCAGATTATCTTCGCCGTGCAGGCGGTATTTAACCCCACCGATTAACCGAGCCGCCTCAACCACACCGCGCAGCCAGGGTACGGCAAACCACCACCAGACCTTCTCGTCTCTCAAAAAGAGCGAGGCGGTCAGCAGGGCTATGCCACAGGGTATCAGTGTCAGCACAAGCCAGATAAACACCAGCGTTGAGCGAATTGCGTTCATGCACAGCTTCCAGCACAGTTGGGTCCCGCATTAAACCAGATTGTCGGGCCAGGAGAAAACCTTGTGCCTGTATTCTGCCGTAAATCTGCGTAGTATTGGCAATTCCACCGGCAGCGAGAAAACTCATGGCCACATTACCTCTATCCGGCCTGCAAGACCTGACAACCAGCGCCTACGCCTGGCTGGCACCCACTGCCAGCTGGGGCTGGAGCAATGCCGGACTGATAGTCGACGGGGAGGAATCCCTGTTGGTGGATACGCTGTTCGACCTGAAACTGACAGATGAAATGTTGCGCGCCATGCGCAGGGCTGAGCCACGAGCCAGCGCCATTGACACCCTGGTGAACACCCACGCCAATGGCGACCACTGCCACGGTAACGAATTAGTCGCTGACGCCCGTATTATTGCCTCTTCAGCCTCGGCGGCAGAAATGAACGAGCTGCCGCCCGAAGCGATGGCAGCCATCATGGAAACGGCGGCCACCATGGGCAAGGTGGGGGAATATTTCCTGCATTGCTTTGGACAGTTCCAATTTGCCGGAATAAAGCACACGCCAGCCAATTGCACCTTCGACGGTGAACTGGACCTGCAGGTGGGAGACAAACCTGTACGGCTGATAGAGGTAGGGCCAGCTCACACCCGCGGTGATGTGCTGGTACATTCGCCCCGGGATCGCACGGTCTTTACCGGCGACATCCTGTTTATCGAGGGCACCCCCATTATGTGGCAGGGTCCAGTCGCCAACTGGATAAAAGCCTGCAAGCTGATTGAGGGTATGGATGTGGACTACATTGTCCCCGGGCACGGCCCGATGACCGACAAGCGCGGTGTCGCCAGGGTGCGGGAGTATCTGGAGTACGTGCGCGATCAGGCGCGCAGCCGATACGACGCGGGCATGGGGGCGCTGGAAGCGGCCAGGGATATCGAACTGAGCGAGTACGCCGCCTGGGCTGATCCGGAGCGCATCGCAGTCAATGTTGACACCCTATACCGGGAATTTTCTGGGGCGCAAGAGGCCACGGATATATTCCAGCTGTTTACACACATGGCCGAACTCGCCGGTTTCAATGCGCCCGGGCAAGCACCCCCGAAAAGTACTGGAACCACATGAAACCCCCGGGTTTCAGGGCGCTTCTGGCAACAGTGATTTTGTTGGCCCTACTCCCTGTTGCGCCAACAAAGGGATCACCTGAGGGCAACACCCGTCACCTGATGTATCAGGACGGGCGCCAACTCGAAGTCTTGATCAGCGCGGAATTTACAGCTGATATGCAGAGTGAGCTGCTGATCTGGATTGAATATATTGCGGAAGCCCTGCGGCAGGTCTACGGTCATTGGCCGGCACAGCGTTGGCAGATTACCGTGGCACCAACAGCGGCCAGCGCCAGCGATCCTATTCCTTGGGCGCAGGTCCACCGCGGCGATATCAATAGTGTCGAGTTTTTCACATCGACGCATGCCTCCAGTAAAGAACTACAACGCGCCTGGACCAGTTACCACGAGCTGGCACATCTGTTGATACCCTACCGGGGCTGGGGCGACGCCTGGTTCATCGAGGGGCTCGCCAGTTACTACCAGAACATTCTTCAAGCCCGTATGGGGCTTATCAGCGAGCGGGAAATGTGGCAGAAAATCCACGACGGTTTTCAGCGCGGCCGTGATGACACCGACTTCGAAGGCGAATCTCTGCGCGTGGTCAGCGACAATATGCGCGAAAATGGCGGTTTTATGCGCGTCTATTGGAGTGGTGCAGGCTATTTCCTGGCTGCGGACACCCGTCTGCGGCTGCAGTCTGGTGGCGCGGTTAATCTCGACAAGGCCCTCGGCAAACTCAACAACTGCTGCGCCGAGCAAAGTCTGTCGGTACCACAAATAGTGGCCAAGCTGGACCAGCTTAATGGTGTAGTGGTGTTTGGCACCCTCTACGACGAGTTCGCGTCCACCACGACTGTTCCGGCTTTTGACACAATTTTCACCACCCTGGGCATCGATGTGATGGAACGCAAGGTGCAGCTGCAGGAAACCGGTCCCGGAGCTCGCTTGCGCCGGGAGTTTCTTTAAAATGCCAGAGGGCGAGTGTAGCGCGACCTGTAATTGTAAAAGTTCGGCGGTATACTGTCCGGTTAGGGCACTGTGGACCGGGAGCAGGTCAATTTGAAAAAGCCGGTATCAAAGGCGGACGAGCGCGCCAGGCTGCTGCGCGAGATGGAAGGTTTCCTCAACGGCGGTGGTGAGGTGGAAAGCGTTCCCACCGGCGTCAGCGGCAAAGACCCCGGCGACCCACCGCTGTTCCTGAATCGCAGGCTGTTCCTTGAGCCTCCCCTGCCGCGTACACCTATACCCGAGGTCGTCGCCGCCATTGAAGCCAGACGGCGCTTGAAGCCCCGGCGTGGGCCGGTGCGCAGCACGAGCCGACTACCCAAGCCCAGACGAAAAACCATTTACGATGACTTTGGTGAACCGCTGCGCAAGGTTTGGGTCGACGAAGACTGACATCCGTCGTCGCAAAGCCCGTTTAATCCTGCAATGCTCTAATCGAGTTGGTGTTTGCGTTATTACTTCCCGGCACCGTCCACGCAAAACCGTCTTCATGCAAGAATACAACTAATTGTTGACCTGTTCAGTCGTCGTAGTTGTCGCTGGTCATCAGGCTATTGCTGAAATTGTCCTCATCTGGCGCCTCATCAGCCGAGACACGTTCGCTGAAAAAGCTGTCGCGGGGCAGATTTCCCGCCCTGCGTCTATCACTGCCAGCCTGGCCGAAACCGTGCTCAACTTTTTCATCATCGATACCTGTGTCAGCGGGGAGTTCAATATCTGAGGTAGTCAACACCGGTGGTGGTGATGGCGCATGCGTGGCGTCCATATCGATGCCGGGGTGAGCAACAGCAGCCTGCGGCGCCTGTTTAGGCGAGCTGTGTTCACGCTGGGCGTTGCGGCGCGGATCACGCAGGCTGGGCGCCGGCGCAGTGCTGGCCGCCGAGGTTTGCTCTGCTTCTGGCTCAGGCTCAGGCACTATCGCAGCCGCCGCAACGGTATTCGGGGCCACGCCCGGTATATCGGGATCACTGCCGATGAATTCCAGGTTCAACAGGGTTTTGTCCGAAGCGCGCCGGTGGTATTGGGGTTTGGTCTCGGATGTGATTTCGGCTGAGGCTTCAGGCACGGGATCGACTGTAGTCTGCCCTGGACCACTTGTATTTAACGACCCCGGCCTCCCCGGGCTGGAGGTTTTTGGCCGCCCGATACGATAAACACCCGGACCGGCCTTGTAGGTGCCAGGAGTCAGCATATGTGCCTGCTCAGCCAGCGTAAATCTGGAGGTATTGGCAGGTTCCACGCTAGCATCCCGGTCTGCGACCGCTGTACCCGCCGGGGTCGGCTCGGGCTCAGATTCCTGCTTGGCTTCCAGATCCAATGTTGCCCCGCCGCCGGTCGCAGCACCTGCCGCCTTGCGTACTGGCTCCTGGTAGTCGTCATCTGGCACGTCTTCAGCCGCCTGTTCCTCTCGGCACAATCGCTGTTTGAGTACCTCGTGTGCGCAATCCGACCAGCGCCCAAAATGCACTGATTCGGCAGGGTCGGGCATGCGATGTTTACGAAATCCACGCATGGCTTCCATAAAGCGCTGCTTCACCGCCCGGTAGTGGTAAATATAGCTCTCTGTTTCTAACGGGATCAGGTCATCACCACCGCGTATGATGAGCATTTGAGGTGGCAGTTGCCCCTGCAGGCTGTGCAGCAGGTCCGCCAGAAAACACAGCCGAAACTCGGCATGTTGACCGGCCGTCGTCTGGGTACTGCAGGGAATATAGAGATAATCTCCCAACTCGGAATATCCACTGGTGCGCACCAGTAGATTTGCCCTTCCCGACAGCGGACCCAGCGCCAACTGGCCGTTGACGATAAAGTCCGCGCCCTTGCGCATGGCCTCCAATGTAGCAGTGCGACGCTCGGGCTCGTCCAGGTCCCAATCGATAAGGCGCACGTTCTTGCCCTCGGTTCTGAGGGTATCTGCCATATCGTCCTGGGGCTCGGTGGTGTCTCCCGGAGCCAGGGTGCCCACGTCTGGCGGAATACCGTGGTCGGGGTTTTCCAGGGACAGTCGTTCCATCCAGCAAGCGAAGGGCGATTCCCTGAAGAGCACACAATCTTCTGAGGTGTAAGTTACGGCGTTATCAACACTGTAGCGGTACATATTACGGCTCGTTTCCCCTGACGGCTGAAAACAGCGCAAGCAGGGTTTCCGCCCGGGCCGTTTGGGTATTTATATCGGAATGACTCGCGAGTGTCCACGCTATCGACGATAAAGTCGCCTGTGGCTTGTCAACAGGGTTTTTCTGCCGATATTTTGACCAATTCGGGTACTGCGCCCTCCCTCCTCACGGCCTGCGATAAACCGTTGCACCGCCGATAATTGTTTGTTCTACCACCAGTTCACGCAGCTGCAGCGGGTTTTCCAGCGGGTTGCCGGATAACACCACAAGGTCAGCGTACTTCCCGGCTTCCAGCGAGCCTCTGTTGCTCTCCTGAAATACCTGCCAGGCAGCATCAATGGTCACAGCCCTGAGGGCATCCATCACGCCTATGCGCTGCTCTGGCCCCAGCACATCGCCACCGAATGTCGTGCGGAATACCTGACTCCAAACAGCTTGCAGAGGCAGCATCGGCGTTACCGGCGTATCCAGATGAGAGCTGAAGCGCAGGCCAAAATCCTGCGCCCACTTTGCCGGACTCATCACCGCGGCCCGCTCGGGGCCCATGAACATATCGCGATGCCTGTCCCCCCAGTACCAGGTGTGGGCGGAGAAGAAGCTGGGGGTGACACCCAGCGCCTTCATTCTGGCAATCTGGTCCTGCCGCGCCATCTGGGCATGGATCAGTATCATGCGGGGGTCCGCCACGGGATTGTCTTGCTGGGCGGCCTCAAATGCATCGAGAATATCCTCGATGGCCTGATCACCATTGCCATGTATCGCAATCTGATAGCCGGCCTTGTGCAGAGCTGCAACCTGTGAGAACAACTTCTCTCGGGGTATGGACGCATAACCACGGTAGTGGGCATCGCCGTGGTAGGGAGTGTAGTAAGGCTGGCTGAGGTTGCCGGTATAGCCCTGGATACTGCCGTCGGCCACCAGTTTTATCGCCCCCATAACGACTCTCTCGCCGCTGTAATCAGCGGGGTCATAATCGCCGTTCAGCAGGGCGTCTCCAAACTCGGTTTCGAAGGGAAATAACACCAGGCGCTGGGGAATGACGCCGAGCTTGCTGAACAGGGATAGCCCTTTGGCGAGTTCCCGGCTGACACCGCCCGACTGGGCAGTGGTAACCCCTATTGCGGAGTATTCCGCCGCCGCCTCCCTGATCAACCGATAGGCATCGATCAGGCTCATATCCTGCATTTTGACCATAACAGACAGCCGTGCGGTTTCTTCCAACAAGCCGTTGGGCTCTTGGGAACCCGGTAGCCGCCCGATGATGCCACCCTCTGGATCAGGTGTGTCCGCAGCAATGCCCACCTCCGCCAATGCGAGGCTGTTTGCCACCAACATATGACCGGAAATATGCATGGCCACCACCGGGTGTTCGCTGGATACCGCGTCCAGTTCCGCACGCGTCGGGTGCCGCTGCTCCACCAGCAGGGTATCGTCGTAACCGAAACCGGACACCCACTCCCCAGCGGGTACGTTCTCTGCCTGCTGCGCCAGGGCCAGCAATACCTCATCCATAGTGGTCAGAGTGCCTATGGGCGGACTGTTGAGGTCCGCGGCGATGACTTTCAGCCCCGAGCCGGGAAAATGCCCGTGTGCATCGATAAACCCTGGCAGCAGGGTGCGGCCACGCAGGTCATTCACCTCGGCACCCTCCTCCGCCAGTGCCATGATATCTTCCGTGCTGCCCACGGCCTCGATACGGTCACCACGGGTGGCCAGGGCTTCGACCACGCGATTGTCCCCGTCCATGGTCAGAATGCTGCCATTGATGAATAATTGCTGTTCCGGCGGCTGGGGTAACCGGGTGGCTATGCGCAGCAACACACCAAAACCCACGGCCAGGGCGACTATCACGGCCGCAACCACTTTCCAGTTCATGCGAGTACCCTCCCCCTCCCTGCTTAAACTCAGGCGGCCGCCTGCGGTAGCGGGCCAATCACAATGTCGGCAAGCCGGGCGCGGTGCCAGGCTGCATCACCAAACAATATCTGGCTGTGCTTCTGCCGCTTGAAATACAGGTGAACAAAGCACTCCCAGGTGAAACCTATCCCCCCGTGCAACTGCACAGAACGACCCGACGCAAAGGCAGCCATGTCACTGGCAGAGGCTTTCGCCATATGGGCATATTGTGCGGCTCGCTCCGGCTCGCTGTCGATCGCGCAGGCCGCGTTGTACACCAACGATTTGGCCTGGTCTATTTGCAGCATCACATCGACCAGAGGATGTTTAACCGCCTGGAAAAAACCCAGCGGATGGTCAAACTGCTGGCGGGTACCCACATACTCCACCGTGGTCTGAAGTTGCCACTCAGCCGCACCTACCATGTCCGCCGCCAGCACCGTCCAGATGGCAGGCAGTGCCTGACCCAATGCAGCCAGGCCGTTGGCACAGACCTTGCCCGCGGCCACATTATCAAAACGTATGTGGGCCTGATCCCTGGTAAGGTCGCTGATGGTATCTTGCTGCACCGTAACACCAGCCGCGTCGCTGGCGACCCAGTACAATGCAATACCGTTGTCGGAGCGGGCGCTGACGAGCAAGCGCTCCACTTTGCGGGCGTCCTGCACATACCATGCCGTTCCACTGAGCTTGCCGTCGGTGTCGCTCACGTCGGTGTCCCCCGGCGCCCAACTACCCTGCGCATTGGTAACGGCCAGGCTGGCCGCACAGCCTTCGGCAATCTCTGCCAGGGCCTGCTCACCACCCGGGCCGCAAGCCGCCAGTACATAGCTCGCATTAATGGTGCCCAGCAGTGGGCAGGGAAAGGCCGCCCGCCCCAATTCCTCGGCCAGGCCCGCTACCGCGACTGCGGGCATGCCCACACCGCCGGCCGCCTCGGGAACGGCCAACATGGTCCAACCCAGGTCCACCATTTCCTGCCACAGTTCGCGGTCCCAAAGACACTCGCTACTGCGCTCGGGGCTGTGATCCCCCGCCACCAGTGCATGCAGTGTACTAGTGGGGAATTTTTCGCTGAAAAACTTGCGCGCCGAGGCCTTCAACAGCGCAGCCTCCTCGCCAAAACCAAAATTGTCCGGTTGTTTCATGCTGCTCTCCTCACTTGGATTTCGCCAGGCCGAGTACGCGCTCGCCCAGAATATTGCGCTGTACTTCGCTGGTGCCCGCGGCGATGGTCATGCCATAGGAATTCATATAGGAGAGATTCCACTGCCCGCCCGCGGGCGCGTTGTCATCACCAAGGTAGAGTGACGCGCTGGCTCCTGCGACTTCCAGTGCAAGCTCAGCCGTGTTCTGACTGATTTCACTGGCCAACAGTTTGTTCTGCAGCAGCAGGCGCATCGGGTGGTCCAGCAGGTCTGGCACCCTCGCCCGCCGCTGATTCTGGGCGAGGCCGTTTTCGCAGATGAGCTGCTGCATAATCCGATCCCTCAGCAGCGGGTCCTGGGCGGCGGGCCGTCCCTCCCGTTGCGTGTTGCGCGCCAGTTCTATGAGGTTGCCGGCGGTAGACGAGTGACTGTCCTTGCTGCGCAGGCCCCCGGCCCGGGGAGTCTGCAATTCTCCCGCGCCGCGCTCGTGCAACAGGGTTGTCATGGCCACCTGCCAGCCCTTGCCCAGTTCATCCAGACGGTAGCTGTCATCCACCTCGAGGTTGTCAAATATCACCTCGTTAAATCCGGTCTCGCCGGTGATTTTGATTAACGGCCGCACCGTCACGCTCTTGCCCAGCTCAGATTGAATGGGCACGACGAAATAGGACAGGCCGTCATACTTGTGGGATTTGTCGGTGCGCAACAACAGGATCATCCACTCGGCAAAATGTGCCAGTGACGTCCAGACCTTGTGCCCGTTGATCACCCATTTGTCACCCTTGCGCTCGGCGAACGTCTGCACGCTGGCAAGGTCAGAACCCGCGCCCGGCTCACTGAAGCCCTGGCACCAGATGTCCTCACCTGAAAATAAACGCGGCAGCAGCCGCTCCTTCAGCGCGGACTGACCGTGGTAAAACACAGTGGGGGCAGCCATACCCAAACCAATAATATTGGGAAAATACGGGGTGCGGGCAGCCAGCATCTCCTCATTGGCCACGCGCTGGCAGTCCTTGCGACCACCACCACCCACTGCCTCGGGATAGTCACAACCCACCAATCCAGCGTCGTAGGCGGCCTTCTGCCAGGCCTGCAGATACGTCATCTGCTCGGAAGTCATGATCTCCAATGCAGTGAGCGGAAGTCGCACCGGGGGGTCAGCCGGACGGTTTGATGCCAACCACCTGCGGCAGTGCTGGCGAAATTCCGCCTGTTCGGGGCTGTCCTTGCTTACGCTTTCGGTCATTTAGGTTCTCCATGATTAATTTCTCAAGCGGGTCCAGCCGGGGCCAGCCTGAGCATTAGCGCAATAGATCCAGCGGTATCAGTAATGCGGCGGTTTGTCGTCAGTCGGAGCAGCGCCCGCCTCCGGACCCGTGTCCTGATCATCCTGCCGCTGTTTTAACAATTGCACCTGCCGTCGCAATAGCAGTATTTCCTGCTGTTGCTGTGAGAGAGCATCATTGAGCAGGCGCACGGTATCCTCCTGGTAAGCCACCTGGATTTGCACTTCGTCCAACTGCTGTTTTAACGCTTCAATATCTGTCAAACCGAAATTCTTCCCTGCGGAGGCTGCTCACAATGGGCTAGCAGGTTAATATATTGCACAGCAGACGGAAAGACACGGCCATAAAATGCGTAAAAACAATAGGAGCCACCTGGTTTACTCAACGGATGCCGGCCGACTCTGCCCACAGTGTCACCGGCCCGTCGCCGATTGTGTATGCGGCGGGGATCGCCCGGCGTCAGCTGGCGATGGCATTGTGCGCTTGCGGCGCGAAACCAAGGGAAGGGGCGGCAAAGCGGTTACCCTGATAACCGGTCTAAGCCTTCCCGAACGCGATATGCGCGCGCTGGCCAAAGCACTGAAGCAGAAATGCGGCGTGGGCGGCGCGCTGAAAAGCGATCATATTGAAATTCAGGGCGATCAGCGGCCCGCGCTCAAGATCGAACTGGAAAAACGCGGTTTCACGGTAAAGATCGCCGGGGGCTAGTGCATTTATCCCGTCGCTGCCGGCGTCCTGAGCATAAAAGAGGCCACAATGTGTGGCCTTTTAGTTACGCTGCAAACAATTACAAATCGTAACCGCGCTCGTCGTGCAGCACCAGGTCCAGGCCCTGGGTTTCTTCGTCGTCGTCCACCCGCAAGCCCACCATTGCACCGACAACCTTCAGCAGGATAAACGTAACAACCGCGCTATAGACCAGCGTAGAGATCACACCGATACTCTGCACCGTCAGCTGGCCACCGATGCTGGAAATGCCATCGGAGAAACCGTTGCCACTGAAGATACCCAATTGCGTGGAGCAGAAGATACCCGCCAACAGGGTACCCAGGATACCGCCCACGCCGTGCACCGGAAACACATCCAGGCTGTCGTCTACCTTGAGCTTGTTTTTCAGGTAATTGGTGGCGAAATAGCACACCACGCCAGCCGTCAGACCGATAACTACGGCTGCTGCAGGGCCTACCGAGCCCGATGCCGGTGTGATGGTGCCAAGCCCGGCCACCATGCCGGTAACTGTGCCCAACATGGACGGCTTGCCGTGGCGCAGCCATTCCATTGCCATCCAGGCCAGGGCGCCGGCTGAGGCCGACAGGTGGGTAACCAGCATAGCCATGGCTGCGCTACTGTCTGCGGCAACCGCTGATCCGGCATTGAAACCGAACCACCCTACCCACAGCATACCCGCGCCAGCTACGGTCAGGGTCAGATTATGCGGTGGCATTGCCACCGTGCCAAAGCCACGTCGCGGCCCCATCATTATCGCCGCTACCAGAGCGGCAACCGCGGCGGTGATGTGCACTACGGTGCCACCGGCGAAATCCTGCAGGCCCATCTCTCCCAACCAGCCGCCACCCCAAACCCAATGACAAACGGGGGAGTAGACGAAAATGAGCCACAGGGTACTGAACAGCAACATGGCGGAAAAGCGCATTCTTTCCGCAAAACCACCGACGATCAGTGCCGGGGTGATGATCGCAAACGTCATCTGGAAAATGGCGAACAGGGTGGCCGGCACAGTGCCGGTCACGGAGTCCATACCGATATTGGCGAAGAATATATTGCCAAAATCGCCTATCCACCTGCCCTGCTCCACGCCGTTGCTGCCGAAAGCAATGGTATAGCCCACCGCAAACCACACCAGAGACATCAGACAGGTGAGCGCAAAACACTGCATAAGTACCGAGAGCACGTTTTTAGAACGTACCAGACCAGCATAAAACAGGGACAGACCAGGAATGGTCATGAACAATACAAGCGCAGTTGAGGTGAGAATCCAGGCGGTGTCGGCGCCGTTAATTTCCTGTGCACTGACACTGGCGGACCCCAGCATCGCAGCGGACAACAGCGCCAGTTTTTTTAGTGTCTTCATGGCTCCCTCCCGCGTCAAAGCGCGTCTTCGCCGGTCTCACCGGTACGAATACGAATACTCTGTTCCAGTGGGCTGACGAATATCTTGCCATCGCCAATTTTTCCAGTGTTGGCAGCGCTGATAATCGCCTCAATTGCCGCCTCCAACTGGTCATCACTGAGCGCCAACTGCAGCCGGATTTTGGGCTGGAACTCCACCACGTATTCAGCGCCGCGGTAGAGCTCCGTGTGACCTTTCTGGCGGCCGTAACCCTTCACTTCTTCCACCGTCATTCCGGAAATTCCGATCTGGTTAAGCGCGTCGCGAACATCATCAAGCTTGAACGGCTTGATGACCGCAGTAATCATTTTCATGGGGTCTTCCTCATTATTGCACTTTTGATGCGGGTGCCCTGCCAAAGCGTGGAGAATACAGGGAGTTTGGCATGTTGACCTCCGGCCACCGGGCGCCGGAGGGCAAATCCTGCCACAGTGGGCCGTAAAGGTTAAGGGCAAGGCCCAATTTTCCCGCCAGCGGGGGCAATTAGGTCCCCGGACAGGGAATTTAACGCAAATACCGCGGCTACAGGTCCGGGATGCAATACCCGGTGCAACATGGTATCAATGCCAGCCCCGATACGACTGACGACAAACAAGCTATGCCCCACCACTTCCTGCACAGCGCGCTCTGCGTGTCTCTTTTTGCCACCGGTAATGCCCTCGCCATCGATAGAGAATCCGTACCACTGGCCACCCCCGCCGCAATGCCGCGTGCCGTTATCCTGATCGTTGGTGACGGCATGGACGAGCAGCAGATCACCATAGCCCGCAATTACCTACGCGGCGCATCAGGCCGGCTGTTACTGGACCAGATGCCATTGCGGTCGAATTCCCAGATACTCGCCATAGAGGACAATGAGACCGGCAGGCCGGTATACGTCGCTGACTCGGCCAACACCGCCACCAGTCTGGCCACTGGCGCTGTGACCAGCCGCGGGCGCATCGCTACCAGTGCCGGCAGCGACCAGGATGTGGAAACCATTGTCGAGCTGGCGGCCAGGGCCGGCTACAAAACGGGGCTTGTCACGACCGCCAGCGTCACCGATGCGACACCTGCCGCGTTCGCCACGCATATCAGCCACCGTCTGTGTCAAAACCCTGAGGAGATGGAGGACGTGCGCTATCGGGGCATTTTCCTGGCAGCCTGCCCTGACGATATGAAGGCCAATGGTGGGCGGGGCTCCATCGCCGAGCAGCTGGTCAATTCACCGCTCGATGTGATACTGGGCGGGGGTCGCAAGCATTTTGCGCCAAAGGCTGAGGGCACAAACGTTTCACTACTTGAACTAGCCGGGGTACGAGGTTTCGAGGTGGTCACCAGCACAAAAGAACTGATACAAGCCAACACATCCGGGCGACTACTGGGAGTGTTCTCGCCCGGCACCATGCCGGTCAGGCTTCAAGGCGAAGCTGGGCGCACCGCCGAAGAGCCGCAACCAAGCGGGCTCAACCACCTGCACCAATACCTCGGGTCGGTCACGCTGCCCGCGCCAATGAATTGCGAGATCAATCCCGCTGCGGCCGCAATGCCCAGCCTGCAACTGATGACCGAAGCAGCGCTTGATCGACTGTCACAAGACAATGACCGGGGCTTCTTCCTGATGGTCGAGTCCGCTTCTATCGACAAGCAATCCCACGAGCGCAAGCCCTGCGGTTCAATTGGTGAGCTGGAGCAGCTCGAGGAGGCTCTCGCCGCGGCCCTGAGCTTTGCGCAATCACACGACAACACGCTGGTACTGGTGACTGCCGATCACGCCCAGGCAGCGCAACTGGTGCCGAACGAAAGCCATTACTCGGCGTCGCCAATCCCGATCTATACCCCGGGCAGGATGGCTCGCATCCGCACGCCGGAAGGGAGTCTGCTGGCAGTAAACTACGCTACCAACAGCTTCAGTCACGAGGAGCACACCGGTGCCAGCGTACCGTTGTTCAGCAATGCGCAAGGGCTTGGCAGGATACCGGTCTACATTACGCAGCCGGAGATTTTTACCATCATGCGAGACTATTTGCAGCTGTGAGCATCGCCGAGCTACCTTGCCCGGGCTCACGCACCGCCGGCAAAATTACAGATTGACCCAGCTGTTCAGGGCGCGCAGACGGAAGCGCGTCCCCTTAAAATCGAGTACCACCGACTCAGGCAGTATCTCCACCACCTTTACACCGCTGGCGGCGGTATCGATACGAAGGGTTTTACCGTTAATCATGACGCGTGATTTGGCCGGATTCCCCGAGTAATCGTGCCGCTGATACATGAGCGTGGGAATGGTGTCTTTGGTTTGTTGCGAAAGCGTGGCAAGAAATGGCACGCCATTATCCCGCAACTCGGCATCGGCCAGCTCAGCCTGGGCATCCGCCACCAGCCTTTGTATATCAACAGCCTCCTCCTCTGCACTGATCACTTCCGGCGCGCCGACAGGCACCTCGGCCAACTCACGCGCAGGCCGCGCAACCGATGCCGGTTCGGCAACGCGCCGCCCCTGCTGCTGATACAAAGCCGCCACGTTGTCGTCCGCAGGGGGCTGCGCGGCGGCCCGGGCCTGATCAGCCACATCCTCAAGTGGGTTTTGCCGCGGGGCTTTAGTCGCTGTAGGGGCAGCTACCGTCACAGCTGCAGGCGCAATCGCCACAGCGGGCAACGCGCCGCCCCCAGCTTCAGGTATCTCGATTGAGGGTGGTGTGCGGTCAAACAGCAACCAGCCAATCACCAGCACAGCCAGCGCGAGGCCCGCGACCAGCAACCACTGCAGCCAGCCAATGCCGCGCTCGCTGCCCGGCGGCACACTGTCTTGTGCATGGCGGGAAGCCAGCCCCGGTACCTGCTCGCTGTCCTGGCGCGATCGATTCAGGGCATCGAGAATCAGGGACATTGCAGCAAACTCCAGTCGCGACGACAGGTCAGGCAAAAAATCATGGCCGGGCCCCTTCTCCGGGTGCCTGCTTCAGCAACTGCCGCGCCATAACGGCGCTTAT
This sequence comes from uncultured Haliea sp., assembly GCA_963977275.1. GTDB lineage: Bacteria > Pseudomonadota > Gammaproteobacteria > Pseudomonadales > Halieaceae > JARRPM01. The sequence goes on from CAXBNX010000002.1 coordinate 80,203, forward strand.
GTCGACCCCGGTTGCCTCATTTAATCTGAGCAGTGTCTGTACCCCGACCACCCCGTCGTCTTCCAGACCATGCTGTCGCTGAAATAATCGCACCCGGCTTTGCAGTGCCGGAGTGAATCGGGTTCCCGCCAGCGCTTGCGACTGACCATCGAGACGCGCAAAAAGTGCCGCTATCTGTGCAATCGCCGGGCTGTTATCCCCCAGCCCCAGAGGCCGACTGAAACCTTCAGGCGGATGCCAGAGCAAACGATAGTTTCCGGTCCAGGCAGGCCCTAGCTGTACCAGCTCGATCTCGCTCACGCCCTCATCGGTCAATACCTGGGCGTTGCGCCCCTGACTACCCAGGAACAGTACCGCCGCTCCGAACCGCTCCGCAGTAATCATGTCCAGCAACAGAGGCCTGTCCAGCACGGCCAGTTCATCCCAGGTCTGGGCGCTACCCTCGATGCAGGCCAGCCCTCCCGGCAGGGGTGCGGCACAGAGCGCGGCCGGCGCCGGTTCCGCACTGTACAGTGCCCACAATCGTCCCGCGGCGACTTGCGGGGACAGCAACCAGCTCTTTTGGCTGGATACGTTTTTTTCATTCTCTGCCACGGCCACTGCCGCCATCACCGGGGCTGGTTCGGCAAGCGCATCACGGGTGAAAGGCCGTGTTACAACTGGCTCATCCAATGGCGAAACCGGGCTGCTCACCGCTGGCGCTCGTCCAGCTTGCCACCACCCTATGGCGGCCGCAGCTACCAGCACCGCACCCACCAAAGCCAACAGCCAGAACCGGCCACTCTCACTGCGCGAATCTGCCGCCTCCTCACCCATCACTTCCCGGGCGGCGATGCGCAGCATCGCCGTATCAGTGCCACCGAGGTTGCGGCTGTAGGCACCGAGCATCATGCGATCGCACAACACATTGATCAGCCGCGGAATACCGCGCGTGTAACGATGAATACCGCGCACAACGGCGGCTGGGAAAACTTCCTGGCCCGCATGCATACCGGCGACCTGCAGTCGATGCCGTATGTAGGCACCGGTCTCCTCCCGGCTCAGGGGCTCGAGATTATAACGTGCAGTGATACGCTGGTTCAGTTGGCGCAACTCCGATCGGCCCAGCATTTGTGCCAGCTCGGGCTGGCCAATCAAAATAATCTGCAACAGCTTCTCGCTGTTGGTTTCCAGGTTAGTGAGCAAACGAATCTGCTCCAGCACGTCAAAATCCAGGTGCTGGGCTTCGTCGATCAGCAGTACGGTTTTACGGCCCCGGTTATGATTGTCCAGTAAATAGCGATGCAAACTATCGGTCAGTGTTTTAAGCGTGTGTTTATCCTGGTCGTAGTCGATGCCCAGCTCATCGCATACAGTGGCCAGCAACTCCATTGCATTGAGCGCCGGGTTGAGGACAATGGCGATGTCTGTGTCATCGGGCAGTTGCTCCAGCAGACAGCGGTTTATCGTTGTCTTGCCTGTACCCACCTCGCCGGTCAGCAAAATAAAACCACCGCCAGTGCCGACACCGTATAACAGGTGCGCGAGTGCATCCCTGTGACGGGGGCTCATAAAAAGATAACGCGGATTAACCGCTATGGAAAAGGGCGCTTCTGTGAGCCCGAAATATTGGTGGTACATGCAGCCGGTAGCCAGTCGCCAGTGCGCAGGGGTGCATTATGCCCAAGGGGAGAACCCAATGCTATGCACTTCGCCGCCGGCATGCGCCGGCGGCAATCACACAATCACCTACTGCGGGAGGGTATCGGTTACTTCCACCTCGGATTCGCCCGCTGGCTCTTCCCGCGGCGTCTTGCTGATTGGCATACTGGAAGCAAAAGCCGCCGTTACGCTCATCACTGAAAGAATCACGTACACAATAGTATGAACAAACATAATCAAACCTCCTCTATGTTTTGGTTGGAGTGCTCATTGAAGCAGGTGAGAATAGAATAAACATACTAAAGTGGGAGTAATTCTTGCGTCTTCAGGGCGGGGAATATTCGATATTTTGTTTGTTTACAATAGCTTACGAATTTCTCCAATTATTAATTTTTTGTGAATCGTGACATAAAGGGCTCTTTTCATCCCAATCAGGGTCAGATGCCGCCACTGGCGAAATCGCCGCCACTATCCGGTACTGGCGCAATATCCGCTACACTGTTCTTCTTGGCAGAGTAGTCCCTGCCCGTTTTACGTGTATCGCGATCACCCACCCAGGTTTTATTCCCGGTGGGCTCCTGGGAATCGCTTCGGCTACCGGAGTCGGTGTTTGCCGGAGGAATTCTCACCTCCTCCCGGGAGGCACTGGCACGGCACCCCTTGTCAGTGAAGCTGGTCTTACCGGTTACCTGATCTACACACATATAGACCCTGGCTGTCGCCAATTGCGGCAACAACAAACATAGAAATAACAAAACTCGCATATTGGTTCTACCCGCGCTCCAGCGCCTGTGTCTCTGTAAAACACAGAGTACGGAGAGCCGCAAAGGTAAAGCCACGCTTTACTGCCGATAAGTACAGATTTATGTGGTTTCATGCGCCGGTTATCCCGGCGTTCAGAGACCCTGGGATTCGATTGTCGACAGCAAATCCAGTGCTTCATCACACCAGGCAAGGAACTGTTCCCCCTGGTGTATACCCAGAGCCAGAGCCAGATAGACACCTTTGCGCCGGGTTGGCAGCAACTCCGGGGCAGCGTAGTGCCGGCGTCGGATCTTCTCGTAGAGATACAGCCGCTGCATCATTTCTTCGCGGCGGGCGGTAATCTCACCCGCCAGATGGGCCACGTTACCGGGGCCAAGATTGTAGAGTTTAACAAGGAGGTCGTCCTTGGCCGTCTGGGTCCGTGTAGTGCTGAATACCCATTGCGCGAGTGCCTCGCGGCCCGCTTTGGTTATGCCGTAGACAATCTTGTTGGGCTTACCGCGCTGCGTGACCTCACGCTTACTGAGCCAGTGCTTGCCGGAGAGCTTGCGCAGTTCTTGATAGATCTGCTGGTGTGAGGCCTGCCAGAAAAAGCCCAGGGAGGTTTCAAAATCCTTTGCCAGTTCATAACCCGAGAGGTCATCTTCCAGCAGGGCTGTCATAATTGCGTGGCCGAGCGCCATATATCGTTCCCCCCCCCTCCTGAATACCTGGCCCCAGCATACTCCTGTGGCCAGCAGCTATGCACAAACGGGCAGACTGCTCATTGATATGCAATATATTGCATAGTAAACTACGTCTCTACCGAAACATCAATCCCTTATCCGCTGGAGTTCTTACATGTCCCTGCCACAGAATCTTCGCAACACGCTGGCTTTGCCGCTGGTGGCCGCTCCCATGTTTATTGTCTCGAATCCGGACCTGGTCATCGCCCAGTGCAAGGCCGGTATCGTCGGTTCTTTCCCCGCGCTGAATGCACGCCCGGAGGCCGAGCTTGAAGTCTGGTTGCAGCGAATAACCAGTGAGCTTGATGCCTATAACAAGGAAAATCCCGACAAACCGGCCGCCCCCTTCGCGGTCAACCAGATAGTGCACGGTTCCAACAACCGCCTGCAACATGATCTGGCAATGTGTGTGAAGTACAAAGTGCCCATCGTTATTACGTCACTGGGTGCCAAAGAGTTCGTCAACGATGCCGTGCACTCCTACGGCGGCGTGGTGTTCCACGATATTATTTCCGACCGGTTTGCGCGAAAAGCCGTGGCTAAAGGCGCGGACGGACTTATTGCTGTGGCGGCAGGCGCAGGCGGCCACGCCGGACCAGTGTCTCCGTTTGCATTGATCCAGGAGATACGTGAGTGGTTTGATGGGCCTCTGCTACTGTCCGGCGCCATCGCCACCGGCGACGGCATTCTCGCGGCCCAGGCCATGGGCGCGGACCTGGCCTATATTGGCTCCGCGTTCATCGCCACGGAAGAAGCCAATGCCGAACAGCCCTACAAAGAGGCTATTGTCGACTACGCCTCAAGCGACATCGTCAACAGCAGTCTCTTCACCGGCGTGCATGGCAACTATCTGAAACCCTCGATCATTGCGGCTGGCATGGATCCAAACAAGCTACCCGAGGGGGATGTATCAACAATGAACTTCGGCTCCGGCGGAGACACCGATGCCAAGGCCTGGAAAGATATCTGGGGTTGCGGCCAGGGCATTGGCGCTGTAAAGGCCGTGGTGCCAACGGCAGCGCTGGTCGCACGCCTGAAACGCGAGTACGACGCAGCGAGAGCGCGCGTTCTGGCTGCCTGACCGGCCAGTTTCTTCAGCTACAACGCGTCGAACTTCACCACCCGGGCGCGCACCGGCGGATGTACACTGGCACCTATCCAGCGCCAGCACAGCGTGCCGTTGGTATGCCCCGCCGTTTCCACCCAGTTAGCGTGGGGTGGCCGCTTGTGTGCCACAACTATAGTGACACTCCCATCAGCTTCGTATCGCGCTGTATGCTTGTTGAAATGGACTGTGTGATAGCGGTAGTCCAGTGATTCCATCCACCAGTTCTGCAACACAAAATTCCAGGTCTGGCAGTCGGGAATATCAGGCGCCTCGATTACCAGGGCCTCGTCCTCTGCGAGCTCCCAGGCACTGTGGAAATAGTAAATATTCGGGTCACCACCGATGGCCTGGCAAAAGTTTTGGTCCGCGGGAGCAACCTCGTTGCTGGTGGGCAGGAAGCCTTCCGCCCAGCCCTCGAATAGGCCGGTGGTGTTGCGGACGAACTGGGTGACCCCCTGCAACGCTTTATCCAGATGCTCTGGGGAAAGCCGTGCCGGGCGTTCCTGCTCCGCGCCCATGCGCTCGATGCGTATATCAGCAGGCTTTTCACAGCGCCTGTCCTGGAAGGTCTGGCGCACATTGATGGCGTTGGTGTCCGGCCCCATTGGCAACCAGTTTCCGCTGTGTTTCTTCTGGCTTACGATGATCTCCAGACTGCCGTCTTCGTTGATCTGCATATCGCGCGAATCGAGGAAGCCGTCGGTCTTCATACCGCCGCCTGTGCTGTAGCGGTTTATCACGGTGCCAAAACCCAGGTAGTTGACAGTGCCACGCAAACCGGTGATGCGATAATCGTATTGCGGATTGATGGCGGCGGTCAGGTAGAGATTATCGGGATTGTCCGCGCCCATCTTGATGGTTTCATGCACCGGGCAACGCAACATCGGAAAGGCCGCATCACCACTCTCCAGGAAACTCTCCAGCCCCGCTCGCAGCATCCGGGTGAGATAGCGATAACCCTCGGCGCGATTGAAGGCATCCTGCGGTGCTTTCTCTGAATCTACCAGTTTTCCGGTTTCCTTAAGCGCGTCACAAAAATCCGCCCAGGCCGCACCGTTTAGAATTCTTTCCTCCGCCGTCTTATCCGTCATATTCCCCTACTCCTCAATCCATTTCCAGGCCATAACGCCTTGTGTACTCAGCAAACATTTCCTCCACCTGGACGCGGCTGATCCCGTAATCCTGCAAGCAGTATTCATGCTTGCCGTGTTTGCCACGAGGGTGATCAGCCAGCCATTGAGACATCGCCGATCTACCTGCAGCAGACAATGCTTCCCCGCGCAGCTGGTATATCTTTTCAATAGCAGGCCAGGGGTCGGCAACAAAGTCATCGTGCTGCAGGTCGAGAAACTGGCCGGGGTGTTGTGATTCCAGCTGCGCCCGTTGAGCTTCGAAAGTGCGGGTGTAGATACGCAGCATATCCATCCAGTCCCTGCCAATTTCCTCCCGGTCTATATGGTCTGAACCACTTTTGCGCAGGACCTCGCTGAAACTGCAACCCGAAGCGACAATCGTCATGGGTGCTCGGTGAGTCTGCACGATAATGGCGTCAGGATAATATTTCAGTATCTCCGCCAACCCCAACTGGTGAAACGGCGCCTTCAGCACCCACAAGCCCTTGTGTCGCGACTGCAACAGCTGCAATTGCAATTTATGCCAGGCGTAGCTGTCACGGCTACACAGATTGTCATACAGCCAGTTGGCGTAACGGGGGATATGGAACATGGCTGAGTATTCAACCGACATGAAATTGCGGTTGAGCAACATGTAACACTCATCGGGTTCCTCGGCCTCCAGCAGGTGGGTCGCCATAAATCCGGGTAAGTATGTTTCGGTAAGTGCCACACCCTCGCGCCGCTGGGCAATACGCGGGTCGGTTTTATAGGTGGCTGTTTCCGGCGGCGGCACCGGATTCTGTGCCGCCCACAACCGCAGGGTAAGATTTTCGCTGTCCTGGTTCAGCATATGATGTAAAGCGGTTGTGCCGGTGCGCGGCAGCCCGACAATAAACACCGGTGTTACAATTTTCTCGTCCAGCACCTCGGGATGGTCCTTCAGGTACTGCACAATCTCCAGGTGACTGCAGAGGCCGGCGTTGATCGTCATCTGTGCCCGGAAGCGGCCAAAGTCATTGAGACGGGCTTCCGTATTCAATGCATCAACCAGACGTTCGAGGGGCTCAAGGAAGTCATCACCGCGAAAGTCCGTCAACCCGGTTTCTTCCCGTGCCGCGTGTATTAAGTGTTCTGTATTGAGCACTGACAGGTCCCGTTTGCAAATCCAATGATCAGCAAGCCTATTATCCTGGCGGGACGCGGGCAATGGCTGCACAGCAGAAAGTGCCTCCCAGCCCACTCGGACTCTGCGGTAACAGCTGCTGGTACAAGATAAAGAACTGCAGTGAACCTGCCAGGCATCCAAACAAACCCCAATGAGACAAGTTCACTGCTTTATTCACACAGTGACTTTGGGCATTATAGTTTTCCTAAACTCATCCCGCAGGAGAAAAAACATGAAAATCGCCCTGGTGCCAATCAATATTGGCATGCAATCACTGGAACAACTGGTTGGCCTCGCCCAGCTGGCCGAGAGCCTCGGCTTCGAGTCAGTATGGACCTTCGAACACGTCATGGTGCCAGTAGAGTACGAGTCGAAATACCCCTACAGCAAGGATGGCAAAATGGGGGGTGGTTCCGATGCACCTTTCCTCGACCCCCTTATTGCGCTTACAGCCGTGGCGGCACAGACCAAGACTCTGCGCCTGGGCACCGGGGTAAATATTCTCTCCCAGGCCAACCCGCTATTACTGGCCAAGCAAGCTGCCACACTGGACTTGCTTTCCAACGGGCGCTTCATGCTGGGTGCTGGTATCGGGTGGCTGAAGGAAGAATTCGACGCCATGGGTGTGCCCTTTGAACGCAGGGGCGCACGCTTTGACGACTATATCGTCGCCATGCGCAAAGTCTGGTCTGGCGAGGTGGTGGAGCACCAGAGCGATTTCCTCAGTTGGTCAGGTTTCCAGAGTTATCCTTTACCGGTACAAAAAGGCGGGGTACCCATTGTTGTCGGCGGCTCAAAAGGCAAGGCCTTTGAACGCATCGCCCGCTACGGCGACGGCTGGTTCGCGCCCACCAACGACGCCGCCAGCCTGGCGCCGATGCTGGAAGAACTCAAATCTGTCTGTACCGAGCATGGCCGGGATTACAACACGGTTGAAATCACCTCCATGTGGGACAACCAGGGGGGCCTGGACGCTATCAAGGCGTTTGAAGATATCGGCGTGTCCCGGGTGATTGTGCCGCTTTTTGTATTGGGGAGAGACCCGGTGGCCGGGTTGAATTCACTGGCAGAGAATATTATTGCCAAACTGGCCGCCTGAGTAAGCCCATTACTGCATTGCCATCACAGTAGCTGGCGGAGGGCAAAGTGCCTGCCGCCGCTTCTGTGAGCCGCCATGGCGAGCAATAACTCTGCCGTCGCCAAGGCGTCCAGCAACGCGTTGTGTCCAGGGTATACAGGCAGTTGATAGCGTTTACGGCAGGCGTGCAAGCGCAAGTCGCCGGGCTTTATCGCCAGCCCTCGCCTGCGCAACAGCGACTCTTCCTGCAGCAGGGTATCGACAAAGGGTAGCAATATCGGCGCGGTGAATGCGCGTTTGCACACCCTGTTGAGATAGGCCATATCCAGGGCCGCATTGTGAAATACCAGCACCTTGCCGGCCGCGGCAAGCAGCAGTTGCGCCAGCACTTCAGCCGACCCCTGCGCAGCACTGAGCTCACAATCTCGCAGGCTATGTATAGTGGCACTCTGGCCCACCGGGTTTACTGGCCTGACCCGATGGTAACGGGCGGAGTCCAGGGCAATAGCGCCCTCTTCAATCACCACCCAACCGACACTTAACAGCTCACCCTCGTTTACATCCAGCGAGGACATTTCTGCGTCTACTACCAGAAAAGGTACCTGCCGCCAGTCCTGGCCGTTGGCAGGCAACGCTGTTTGCCAGCAGCGTCGCAGGTCCGTGCCCGCCACCCGACTGCCGTATGCCAGCCGCCGCAGGCGCAACTGCCACATCAGCCCATTCCTGCCCTGAAGGTCTGTCTGATGGCAAACTGCGCATCGTCGATGATCGTAAAGGCATCACGCAGTTGCTCTCTTGCCATTTGTGGCAGCTCTTTCGGGTTGATAAAATTGTCAATCTTGTCACCGCGAACAATCTGAACGCACTGGTGTTTGATTCGCTGGTGCTGGATAAACTGCAAAGCGTCCAGCAAGTTACGACTGTCTGCGATGGTCATGTGCTGTGCCTGCACCAACACCCGCAAACGCTCCTCGGTATTCACCGCACTGACCTTGTTGGTCAGCGCCCGTAGCCGGACCATTTCGGTGATCGGTAACACTCCGCGCTTTTTTAAATCCAGGTAGTCGCAATGCTCACCATCGCGATCCAACACAAAGCGCCGAAAAATACCCAGCGGCGGCCTGGTGTCCAGCGCATTGGCGGCCAACGCGGCCAGGAATATGGAATTGGCAGATGACTGGTCTAACATGGTTTTCTGCAACTGCTCGCATAAGGCAGACGCGCCATGAATACAGCGCAAGTCGAAAAAAATACTCACCCGCATGGTCGCCTCGGGTGTGGGCGTAGTCACCCAGCGCTGTATTTTGTGCTGCCAGCACGACAGTGGCTGGCGCCACGCTCTGGTACTCGCCATGATATCGCCAGGACAGTAGACATAACCGCAGGTGTTCAGCCCGTCGCAAACCATTTCGGCCATGTCCGTAAACCAGGGAAGCTGCTGGTCTGTTACAGAGTCGTCGATGATGATGCCGTTGTCCTGGTCCGCTGCCAATAATTGCTCCGCGCGAGCCTGGGAGCCAAAGCCCAGCCAACACCAGGTCACGGGGGCAGGCCCCAGTTTTTCCTCGGCTATCTGGATCAGGCGAATGGTAACGGCGTCGCTGATTGCGGTTAGAATCTGGCCGACTTGCTGCGCCCGCATTCCCGAGTTCACCCACTGAATCATCAGGTTTGCAGTGCCAGCTACCACGCTCTTTATGCCATCTACCTCGTGCTGACGCGAGATAGCCTGTACCAGGTAGACCGGATCATCCTGTTTTGCAAGAATCAGGTCGGAGGTGGTAACAATGCCCGCAAGCTGCCCATCCAGCATCACGGGCAGATGGTGGTAAGCGCGCTGCGTCATCAACAGTGTGGTGGAAAAAATGCTCTGGCTGGCGTCTATCGTCTCGGGATCGCATGTCATGATCGCGCTCACCGGAGTGTCTGGCGGCAGGGCCGGAGCGACAACGCGAACGCGCAGGTCGCGGTCGGTAATGATGCCGACCAGATTCTCGCCGTCTACGACAAAGACGGATGAGACCCGGCGCGCCGCCATGGCCTGTGCTGCATGTTGCACCGTATCTGTCGGAGTCACAGTGAGCAGGCGGGTACTCATGATGGTAGCTACCTCCTGCATCATGGTATTGGGCTCAGGCTGGTAGCGCGCAGCCCGGCGCAAGCGACGGTTTCTCTGCCTACTGAAGTAACGATCAAAGCGGCGATTGCTTGCACGCAACTTCCGAAAGGCGGTATCGGGCAGACGGTAGAGCAAGGCATCCTCTATGACTGTGGCTCGCACCTCACCTCGCTCCGCGTTCAGACCACCGATATGGAAACTCTCACCCTCCCCCAGTCTGTCCAGAAGCTTATTGTCACTGTCCCTTAAATCCACGGCACCGCTGCGCACAAGTCGCAGCCCGGCCTCTTCGGTATCACGATTAAACAATTCCCCGCGGCAGTGATACTGCACCACGACCTGCCCGACGACCCGGTAGAGCTCTGCCGCTGGCAACTCGTTAAAGGGCAGTGATTGCGCCAGGAACTTGGCAATGGGCAGCAGTTCGGAGGTCGCCAGTTCAGACGGGGCATTGTCCTGCGTCAGCTGCGAGGAAAAGATGGAGTCGCCCGGCTCAGTTTCAATAACCATGGATACGCTCAGTTATCCCGTGGCTGAAGAAAGGCGGTGTCGACATCGGCGAAGTAGCTGCTGCCCAGGGCCATAGCCACCAGCCGAATGCGTTGCGCCGGCATTGGGGCAGCGCCCAGTTTTACGCGCCACTCCTGTCGCTGGCCGCCGACGGTGCGCATTGCGTCCGGTTGCGTTTCCTCCTCCGGCAAGCCAACACCCACTACCACGCCATCCAGCCGGTGCGAAGAAGTCAGCAGCAACTCACTACCGCCGGCAACGGCCGCTGTCAGCCGCAGACGGAACGTCTCGTTCTCGACATCACAGGCCCCACTCGCATAGCGACAGTTACTTTGTTCCATCAGCGGATAGGCTTTTCCGGGAACGGCAGCCCCAGGTGTTTCACCGGCAAATTGCCCCGCGCCAATCCACGCCATAATGGCCAGTAGCGGCGCCACTATCATGGCAGTTACAACATGTTTATTGGTGAACACCATGCTACATTATCCTCGTAAAAGCGGACTCTAGCGCAATGACAGCGGAGCAACGCGTATTCAGTGGTCACCGGTCGTGCCGGAGCCTGCCGGGATACGAATATGTTCAACCAGTGCACGCACGCTTGCCGGTGGTGCGGCAGTAACACTGGTCACTGCCGCCGCCACCGCGAAGTTTACCACCGCGCCAACGACACCGAAGGCGTTCGGCTCTATGCCAAGAAACCAGTTTGGCTGCATATCGCCGAGGAAGCTGGTACCGGGGATGAACATGATGCCCTTGTGCTGAAAGACATAAAACAGGGTCACACCGATACCGGCAACCATTCCCGCAATCGCCCCCTCCTTGTTCACCCGGTTACTGAATATGCCCATCATCAAGGCCGGGAATATGGAAGACGCCGCCAGGCCGAAAGCCAGCGCCACTGTTCCCGCGGCAAAACCGGGTGGGTTGAGCCCGAGATATCCAGCACCCAGTATAGCGAATGCCATGGCGATGCGGCTGGCCATCAACTCCTGTTTCTCGCTGATACCCGGCGCGATGATGCCCTTGAGAAGGTCGTGCGAAATGGCGGAGGCGATGGCCAGTAACAGACCAGCCGCGGTGGACAGTGCCGCCGCCAGACCGCCTGCCGCCACCAGTGCGATCACCCAGTTGGGCAGTTGTGCAATTTCCGGGTTTGCCAGCACCATGATGTCGTTGTCGATCTTGACCATATCGTTGGTAGCAGGATCGGCACTGTACTCTACCAGGCCATCGCCGTTCATATCCTCATACTTGAGCAGGCCAGTTGTCTCCCAGTTCTTGAACCACTGGGGCCGCTCAGCGTAGACCAGAAACTCATCCTGTTCCGGCTCTATGGTGAGCATGAGGTTTAGACGAGCCATGGCGCCCACTGCAGGTGCGGTGGTGTACAGAATGGCGATAAATACCAGGGCCCAGCCCGCAGAGGAGCGTGCGTCCTTCACCCTGGGCACGGTGAAGAAGCGGATGATCACATGGGGCAGACCCGCGGTGCCGATCATCAGGGACATAGTATAGGCAAACATGTTCAGGGTACTGAGGCGCACGTCTGTCGTATATTGTTTGAAGCCTAGATCAACGACGATTTGGTCCAGCATGTCGAGCAGGTAGACCTCGGTTCCCGCGATAGTGCCGCCGAGGCCGAGTTGCGGTATCGGGTTGCCAGTCAACTGCAGGCTGATAAAAATCGCAGGAATGGTATACGCCATAATTAACACACAATACTGGGCAATCTGGGTATAGGTGATTCCCTTCATGCCCCCCAGTACCGCATAAAAAAATACGATTACCATGCCCACAAACAGGCCTGTGGCGTACTCCACTTCCAGAAAGCGGGAAAACGCTACACCCACCCCTTTCATTTGGCCGATAACATAGGTTACCGAGCAGAGTATCAGGCAGATAACCGCCACCACCCGTGCAGTCCTGGAATAGAAGCGGTCGCCGATAAACTCCGGTACGGTAAATTTGCCGTACTTGCGCAAGTAGGGTGCCAGCAACATGGCCAGGATGACATAACCGCCGGTCCAGCCCATAAGAAACACGGAACCGCCATAGCCCATAAACGAAATCATGCCCGCCATGGAGATAAAAGACGCGGCAGACATCCAGTCAGCGGCGGTGGCCATACCATTGGCCACAGGGTGTACGCCGCCGCCGGCTACGTAGAAATCTCTGGTTGATCCGGCCCGGGCCCAGAAAGCGATCCCGAGATACAGGGCGAAAGTCACACCCACGAACAGGTAGCTGAGTTGTTGCAGATCCATACCAACTACTCCTATTCTTCTTCCACGCCGAACTCTATGTCCAGCGCAGCCATTTTCCTGGCGTAGTAGAAGATCAGGATGACAAAGGTGTAGATCGAGCCCTGCTGGGCAAACCAGAAGCCAAGCTTATAGCCACCAAGCTGAAACTGGTTGAGAAAATCAAACAGCAGAATGCCGCAGCCAAAACTTACGACAAACCAGATCACCATTAACTTGACCATCAGGGATACATTTCGGCGCCAGTACTCTTTCGCCTGTTGTTCCGATAAAGGGGACATAGCACAGCTCCTTGGGTGTTGTTATTGTTGCAGCTATCAGGGCTTATGTGTCGGAGACAGTTCGCCAGTAGGCGTTATATTCTAGATCCCAGCGAGTATTTACACTGAGCAGCCGGGCGGTTGAGCCATCTCAAATATTGGTGGAACCGCCGGCTATTTGGAAATTTAACTCTGCCTGTTAACCGAACTGGAAAAAACAGACTTTGTTACCGTCCGGGTCGCGAAAATAGGCGCCGTAGAACATATCCTCAATACGCTGGCCGGGCTCGCCTTCAGGCGTTCCCCCGAGTTCAATGGCCTTGTGGTAAAACTCATCCACTTTCTCTTTCGAGCCCGGACCGATGGCAACCATATTACCGTTGCCCGGCGCTGGTGTGTCCTCGTTATAGGGAATACATACTGCCAGCATGGGTGAGGCCATATCCTTGCCAATAAACGCTATCCGGCCCGCATCAAGAACTATGGAAGCGCCCAGGGGCGCGAGCAATTCGCTGTAAAAGCTCTTTGCCTTCTCCATATCAGTAACACCGATAGTGACATATCCAATCATTGCGACTCTCCTTCTGGGTTCGAGTTGAAAACGCGTTATACACTAACCGATAACGCAATGGCGATACAATGATCTCATGGGTCATAGTTAATATGGAGTCAATTTACGGCTACTGCGGAGGGTGCAGCACAGGGACCTGCTGCGCGAATGCCACTGTTGCCCTACATGTGACCGTTCACTGCTCTCGAAAAAAGTTCAGCATATTGCCTGGCGCCCAGGGGAGCGGGATTGGTGGCCGCAGTCGGGTCCGCTACCGCCATCTGCCCCACCAACTCAGCCCGACTGTCGTCTATACCCAGCTCGCGTAAAGTATGCGGAATAGCCACGCTCGCCCGCAGCCGTAACACCCAGTCAAGAAAACTGTCGAATCCCGGAGCTCGCAGATTCATATAGCGTGCGGCCCGCTCCAGTTTCTCGCCCACAACCGATCGATTTGCCAACAACACATAGGGCATAAGCACGGCGTTGAGCAGGCCATGATGAGCGTCGTACAGGGCCCCCAGGGGGTGTGCCAGAGCATGCATCGCACCCAGTCCCTTCTGGAAAGCGGTAGCACCCATTGAGGACGCTGTAAGCATGTGCATGCGGGCAGCAATATCGCCACCGTTCTCCACTGCCTGCAACAGATGCTCGCCAATCAGGCGAATGCCCTCCACTGCGATACCTTCTGCCATCGGGTGATACACCGGCGAACACAGGGCCTCGAGATTATGCGACAAGGCGTCCATACCGGTTGCCGCGGTAATATTGGCAGGTAGTCCCACGGTCAGCGCAGGGTCCAGAATCACTCGCGCCGGTAACAACCTCGGATGAAAGATAATACTTTTGACATGGCGTTCCTCATCGGTGATCAACGCGGCCCGGCCCACCTCGGAACCGGTGCCGGCAGTCGTGGGTACGGCGATGATTGTCGCAATGCCGGACTCTTCCGCCCGCAGCCAGTTGTCACCCAGATCAACAAAGTCCCACAGTGGACGTTGCTGGCCAACCATCAGAGCAATGGCTTTTGCAGCGTCAATGGCAGAGCCTCCACCGAAGGCGATGATACCGTCGTGCCCACCCGCGGCGAATGCCAGAACACCATCGGCCACATTTTGACCGCAGGGATTGCTCTTGATATTGCTGAACAAGCCGGCCTCTATGCCGTCACTACGGCAGCCTGCCAGGGCTGCCTCTACCATAGGTAGCACGGCCAGACCCGGATCTGTCACCATCAGGGGCCTGACCATACCCAGCTGCTTGCAACAGTCGGGCAATTGCGCAATTGTGCCCTCGCCAGCGACTATACTGGTAGGGAGGTTCCAATTTCCGCTGAGATCCTGGTAGCCCATTCCCTTACCTTTTACCGTTCATCTTGCTGTCACCTGTTCAGATGATTTCGAAATAACGTTGTTTTTCCCAGTCCGAAATGTGCTTGTGATACTCCCTGCCCTCCCACTCCCGGGTGGCCGCATAGTGCTCGACAAATTCACGCCCAAACAAATCGTCTGCCGCCATTGAGGCGCGCAGGCCAGCAGCCGCATCCATTATATTGTTGGCCAGAGCGAGTTCCTTCGGGTGTTCCTGTTCATAGGCATTACCGCTGACCATCGCCAGTGGCTCCAGCTCGTTCTCAATGCCGTACAGGCCAGACCCCAATGCGGCAGCCAGTGCAATATAGGGATTGGCATCAGCGGCGCCAAGGCGAAATTCCACACGCTGGGACTTGGCGCTGCCAGGTATGAGACGCAGAGCTGTAGTGCGATTCTCGCAACCCCAGGTGGCATCAGTAGGTGCCCAAAAGCCGGGCACCATCCGCGAAAAGGCATTCACGGTCTGGGAGTACATCACCAGTAATTCCGGCATCAGTCGTTGCTGTCCCGCGATAAAATGGCGCTGCAACTTGCTCATGTTCATTGGCTGCGAGGGGTCGTGGAAAACGGCGGCCCCGCCTGCCCGCTCGCGCAGCGACACATGGATATGGCCTGATTGGCCGGGGTAATCATTAGACCATTTGGCCGTAAAAGTGGCCATTAAGCCCCGGCGCTGCGCCCACACCTTGGCAAATGTTTTGAATAATGCCGCCTTGTCAGCTGCCGCAGCGGCGTTATCCACCGATATGGCGGCTTCCAGCACCCCCGGGCCGGTTTCCGTATGCAAACCCTCGAGGGGAAAATCCATGTCGCCAGCGAGCTGGAGCAGCTCATGATACAACTCGGAGTGCGTGGAGTTGCGCAACATGGAATAACCGAAAAAGCCGGGGGTGATAGGCTTCAAATCGCGATAGCCTTTAGCGCGCACCGAGTCTGGCGTTTCATCAAACAGAAAAAATTCGTACTCAAAGGCTGCCTGAACGTCAAAATTCATGCTGGTCGCCCGTTGCAGAATACGCGACAGTAGTCGGCGCGGACAGATCGCCTCTGCAGGCCCTGCGAACTCACACAGGAACAGCAGCATATCGCCCTCGAAAGGGATGGCCCTGCAGCTCTCGGGGATAATATTGACGGGGGCGTCGGGGTAGCCGGTGTGCCAACCGGTGTATTCCACACCGGGCGAACTGTAGAGCTGGTCGTTGGAATCCCACCCCAGTACAACATCGCAGAAAGCGAAACCGTTATCGAGCGCGGAGAAAAACTTCTCTATGCTCATGTACTTGCCGCGCATCACCCCATCGATGTCAAACAGACCTACTTTGACATGAGTGAGCTCAGATTCAGCGACGATACGTTTCGCATCTTCAGCGGTTTTAACTGATCTGGGGTCCATTGTACTATCTCCACGGTACTATTTCGTACAAAAGTGTAACGTAATATGGCACCAGAATGACCCTGATATCGACAACGGGCAAAGAGAAATAGTTTTGGCTCCCACCATGCGGTGAGTCTAGTGGCAGAAACACTGCTCGGCTCCAGTGGCCAACCCGGCAGTGACTCTGTAAGAGGCCCTTGGCGGGGGCTGGGAACCATTTACCCCCATGAGTTGGCCCTGGGGGACGTCTTATGTCTCGCCATTGGTACCCGTATTTTCCCTTGCGTTACTCGGAGCGTGGCTGACTGTCGGAGTGCTGAACAAATTGCAATCCCTCAGCCAGATAGAGGTAGCCGAGGAGAATCTGCGAAGTACCAAACTGAATCTCAGCTACACTCGTGTGCATGCATCAGTTGATGGTTACATTTCCAATATCAATTTTCAGATCGGCGATCCGGCGCGCGTGACCCTGATGGCCTATCCGGACCAGTCAATGCAGGGTACCGTGTAACCTGTGAGCTGGCGCAACGTATTCCTGTACGGTTAAAGCTGGCGCCGCTACCAGAAAACGTGGGGTTGCGTTTTGGCTTTACGGCCTCAGTTATGATTCTTTCAGGCGACCAGGGTCAAAAGTGTGAGCGGCGTTAACCTGCAAAATAATTTCATTTTTCTTACAGTAGCGCTGGTGGCCTTGTTGCTGGTTTCCGCTATGGGGCACTCGATCCACACAGGTTTGAGCGTTCACTTTAGCCTGCTTATGACGTTGGCCACGCTGGTAGTCACTTATTACACCCTGAATTTCGGGCCGCACTGGCGTCGTTTTGTCGGTGTCACAATTGTGTTGTGCCTGATCGTAGCCGCGATGGCATTCTTCGATAACACACCCGAAGTGACTCTGGCTTATCGTATGCTCGGCCTGGCATTTTTCATCGGCACCACTATTGAGTGCAGCCACCAGGTGCTCTTTACCCCGATCACCAGAACGAATGCCATCGTGGGCACCCTCGCGATCTACCTGCTGCTAGGCCTAATCTGGGCCTCGCTCTATGCGATCATCCTGTATTTCAACCCCGGCGCTTTCACTGGAATTACCCCTGACGCTGGAGTGGACACTTTTCCCCAGATCCTGTATTTCAGTTATGTAACGCTGGCGACTCTGGGTTATGGTGATATCAGCCCTGCAGTGCCGATTAGCAAAACACTGGCCTACCTGCAGGCCATAGCGGGTACTTTCTATCTGGCGATAATTGTGGCAAGCCTGATCGGTGCCAGGTTGAGAAAATAGACCTGATTGAGGAAGATAGCTGTGGAATTACAAGACCCAAACGCCGGTTTCGACACACTCTTCGTCCGCAATATGGTGGAATCGGCACTGCGTATCGGTCTGATCTTCGTGCTGCTGGTCTTGACCTACGACATTGTTCGTCCCTTCCTCCTCCCGCTGGCCTGGGGCGGGATCATCGCCATCGCCGCTTTCCCTCTGACCCGACGTATCGAGGGTTGGCTGGGCGGTCGCCGCGGGTTGGCGGCAACACTGCTGACCTTGTTTCTCATTCTCTTTCTGGTAGTACCCTGCTACCAGCTTACGGATGCCCTGCTAACGACAGTCAGGTCATTATCCGGGCAGGTGAGCGTTGGCCAGTTGCGGATACCCGGCCCCAATGCGAGTGTAGCCGACTGGCCAATCGTCGGCGAAAAGATTTACGAGGCGTGGTCGCTGGCACACAACAATCTGCAGGAGGCCATGATGCAGATCGCGCCGCATCTTAAAGGCGCCGCCACCTACATGGCCGGTATGCTCGGGTCAGGGGTCGCGAGCGTGCTGATGTTCGTGGTGTCACTGGCCATAGCCGGTGGCTTCATGACATACGCGGATGCCTCTGGCGCGGCAGCCCACAAGCTGTTTTTACGCCTGGGCGGGGAAAAACCCGGCGGGGAATGGGCAGCCATGTGCGTTGGCACTGTTCGCAGTGTACTGCAGGGTGTTGTAGGGGTAGCGGTAATACAGACTGCACTGTGTGCCCTGGGCCTGTTCATCCTGGGCGTTCCCGGCGCTTCGATATGGACGGCCCTGATCCTGTTCCTCACAATAGCCCAGTTGCCCACTATCATATTGGTCGGCCCGATCATCCTCTACGCGTTTGCGCACTACGGAACCACGCCCGCTGTCATCTTCACCGTATGGATGCTGTTCGCCGGCTTCAGTGACACCCTGTTGAAACCATTGTTAATGGGGCGCGGCCTCGACATTCCCATGCCAATTATATTGATAGGTGCAATCGGTGGCATGATTAGCGCCGGTATTATAGGTCTCTTTGCAGGCGCGGTAGTACTCGCTATCTGGTATATGCTGTTCAAAAGCTGGATGGAACAAACGCCCATCAGCGAAGGGCCTGCCACCCCGCAAAAGCTATCGCGGTGAAACCGCGGTGGATATCAGCGCCTAGGATCGTTCCCGCCGCAAGCGAGCGGCAGTGGCAAGTTCATGCAGCACAGCCTCGGTGTCCTGCCAGTTTATACAAGGGTCGGTAATGCTCTGCCCATAGGTAAGCGCCTGGCCCTCTACGACGTTCTGCCGCCCCTCTAGCAGATTGCTCTCCAGCATCAGGCCGAAAATACTGTGACTTCCTCGGGCCACCTGCGTGGCAATATCACTGGCCACGTCGATCTGACGTGCAGGAATTTTGCGACTATTGGCATGACTGGCATCGATCATAATACGCGCCGAAAGGCCGGCCTTGGTCAATAACGCGCCGGTGTCATCCACTGAAAACATATCGTAATTGGGATGCTTGCCGCCGCGTAATATCACATGACAATCCTCGTTACCCGCCGTTTGAAATATCGCAGAGTGGCCCTGCTTGGTGACCGACAAAAAATGGTGCGGCTGGGAGGCGGACTTGATAGCGTCAACAGCCACCTGGATATCGCCGTCGGTGGCGTTCTTGAACCCCACTGGGCAGGACAGGCCCGAGGCCAGTTCGCGGTGCGTCTGGCTCTCGGTGGTGCGGGCACCGATAGCACCCCATGAAACCAGGTCGGCTATATATTGCGGGCTGATCAGGTCCAGGTATTCCGTACCTGCTGGCATGCCCAGATCGGCGAGATCCAGTAGAAGCGTTCTCGCCAGATGCAGGCCCTTGCTGATCTGGAAGGTGTTATTGAGATCCGGATCATTGATCAGTCCCTTCCACCCCACCGTGGTGCGCGGCTTTTCGAAGTAGACGCGCATCACCACAAGAATGTCCTCACGGACCTTCTCAGCTGTAGCTTTCAATAGCGCGGCATATTCGAGTGCAGCAGCGGGGTCATGAATCGAACAGGGGCCGACAACTACCACCAGGCGGTCATCTTCGGCGGCCAGTATACGATGAATACCCTGCCGTGCACTGGCTACCGTCTCCGCGGCGCGGTCGCTGACCTTGACGTCGGCGATCAGTTCTTCAGGTGAAATTAATTGGGTTGTCCCGCGAATACGCAGGTCGTCTGTGCTGGGGTTCATGGTGTCGTCCATCCGGCTAGGCTTTCGGGGTAAGGGCCCCTAAAAAGCCGAACAATATACCACCGATGACGCCCTTTTGGCAGCTGGGGGCAAGAGGCAGGCGCTAGCGCGAAAACTCAACTCAGGGGTTTTCACCCGGCGTAAACCAGGTATTGGTTATCGCCCCATGCACCGCTTCCAACTCGACCTGTAACTCATCAATGAATTCATGCAGGGCCATGCCGGCCAGCCTGCTGCTGTCCATCGTACTGAGACGGTGCCGCACACGACCTATGGCGTCCAGGGCCGGCTTGTGTTCAGGTAACTGCTGCATACTGTGCTTCAATTCCCCCAGGCAATGGGCCACGGCCCGTGGAAAGACCTCGCTCTGGAATAGAAATTCCAGCACATCTTCCGGGCTGACATTGCGCTGCACGTTGAGGCGGTACATCTGGTAGGCGCTGAGCGATTGCAGCACACTAATCCACAGTACATTGCGATAAGGGGAAATATCCTCGGCCTCCCCCAGAAGACCCGCTGATGCCGCATCGATAATGCGCGTACTCATGTCGGCGCGCTCAAGATTACGGCCCAGACGAACAAACTGATAGGCAGCATCCTGGTTCATGGTTCCGGCGAGCATGCCCGTTATCTGCTGACAGGACTGCACAATATTATTGAGCACCGAGTGGCGCACCCCGCGAGGCAGATCCTTCTGGCTGCGCCGAGCCACGCTGAGATACAGACTGTTAATCCGTTCCCAGGTCTCGCTGGGTAATATTTCTCGCGAGGTACGCATATTTTCCCGTGCACAGGTGAGCGAGCTGATGATGGATGACGGATTCTCCCGCTCACCGAACACATAGCTGATGATATTTTTTTCATTAGCCACCCCCGGCAGGGCAGCAAAACCCTCCTCAGCCCCGAGCACATGCAACAGGAGATCCCAGCCTGGCTGCACCTCCTTGGGCAAATCGAGAATAGCCTGGTGGCGAACAAGAATAAGTCGAGCTGTGTTTTCAGCCCGCTCCAGAAAACGCCCAAGCCAATAGACCCGCTCCGCAGTTCTGGCTAACATCAACTGGCCTCCGTATCCACGATCCAGGTATCTTTACTACCACCGCCCTGAGAGGAGTTCACCACCAGGGAGCCTTTTCGCAGTGCGACCCTGGTCAGGCCACCGGGTGTTACATAGTGATTCTTACCCGCCAATATAAATGGGCGCAGATCCAGGTGCCGAGGCTCAATATTGTTGCCGCACAAGGTGGGGGCCGTGGACAGTTTGAGCGCGGGCTGGGCCATATAGTTACGCGGGTTTTTCTTGATTAGTCCGGCAAACAGTGTCCGCTCCTTTTTCGTTGAGGCAGGCCCTATCAACATACCGTAACCACCGGATTCATTCGCGGGTTTCACCACCATGGTGGCGAGATTCTCCAACACATGTTTGCGATGCTGTGGGTTGATGCAGAGGAAGGATGGCACATTGGGTATGATCGGATCCTCGCCCAGATAGTACTTTATGATCGCCGGCACAAAGGTGTAGATCACCTTATCGTCAGCCACCCCGGCGCCGGGAGCATTGGCCAGCCCTACATTGCCTTTGCGCCAGGCGCGAAAGAGGCCCGGCGTGCCCAGTGTGGACTCCGGCCGGAAGACGTCCGGATCCAGGTAATCATCGTTAATACGACGATAAATCACGTCAACCTGGGACAGCCCACGTATGGTCTTCATGTAAACCTTGTCGTCGTTTCCCACGACCAGATCGGCACCCTCAACCAGTTCGGCGCCCATGCGCTGTGCCAGATAGGCGTGCTCAAAATAGGCGGAATTAAACACTCCCGGCGTCATGACCACTATCTCCGGGTGTTTTACCGCACGTGGAGACAGCGATGCCAGCATTTCAAACAGTTGCGACGGGTAGTCAGCCACCGGCTGAATCGAGTTGCGATCGAACAATTGCGGTAGCACTCTTTTGCTTATTGCCCTGTTCTCCAGCATATAGGAGACACCTGAGGGTACCCGCAGGTTATCCTCCAACACATATACGGTGCCATCGCCATCGCGAACCAGGTCGGAGCCACAAATGTGGGACCAGACACCATAACGCGGCTTGGCCCCCACACACTCTTTAAGAAATTCAGGAGAACTGTCGATAATATCCCGGGGAACGACTTTGTCCTTGAGAATCTGTTGCTTGTTGTACAAATCGTTGATGAACATATTCAGGGCTGTTACGCGCTGTATCAGGCCCCTTTCCAGTACCTGCCACTCCCGCAAGGGTATGACGCGGGGAATGATGTCCATCGGCCAGGAACGATCTATGTTTTGGCCTTCGCTATATACCGTAAAGGACACACCCATTTCCTGGATCGCGAGGTCCGCCGCCTGCTGCCTGGACACAAGGTGTTTCATGGTTTGCTTGCCAATGAATTCCACCAGACTGCGACTGGCCGGGCGCGCCTTGCCATTGGCGGCAATAATTTCGTCGTAAAACCCCGCTGGGTCGTACGTTGACCAATCAATGGTCGAGCGCGGCTTTACCCGCGTATAGGGCTGGGGAGACTTAATCTTGGCTTGCACCATGTCAGGAAAATCCTCTTGTGCAGGGGTGAGTACGAGTGAATGCTCTGCCCACCCAGGATTGGGCAAATGCGCTGCCTCGCATTTCTTATTTCAGGACACCGGCAGCCACTGACGAGGAAAACCGCATGTGCTATCCAGATCTTACTACTATGATAAGTCCAGTTATTCTAATGCTATCATCTGACAGTAATTGCAGAAAGCATCTTTACACCCTAAGCGACCGGGAAATGTCGATACCATGAAAATTCGCACTAAAGTTGTTGGCAATGATGGCAGCGTCAAAGACGGTGAAGAAGCACTACTGCAGCAATGGCAGGACAACCCGGATGGCTGCCTGTGGCTGGACATCGAAGGCGGCATTTCCAGCGATATGAAAAGCCGCCTGCTGGCGCTTGGTTGCCATGAGATCGCCATCAGCGACATCCAGCAGGCGCGTCAACCCCCGAAAATTCACGCCTTCGCAAACAACACGTTTATCCTGTTTCGCGGCATTATTGCACTTGATGAACACCTGGTATTAACCCCTCAGCAGATTGGGTTTTTCGTAGGGGAGAACTACCTGGTCACCATCCATCGTGACGAGTCGCTCAGTATAAACAGAACCTGGTCAGAAGCCGGAAAGGCTCTCGCCCCGTTCAACCCGGGTAGTCTGGCGCTTAGAATTATCGATTACGCATCCGATCGCTATCTGCAGAAAATTCTTGCCTTCGAAAACCACCTGGGAGAGTTGGAGGAAAACCTGCTAAGCCGGCCCTCGGACAGTATCATGACGGAACTGGTGGGCTACCGTTCGGAGCTGCGTAAGCTGCGCCGTATTTTCAATTACCACAATCGGCTGTTAGAACAAATCCTGGGCGAGGAGCCGCGCCACCTCGGCACAGGGGAAGACGAAAACCGACACTTGTGGCGCGCCCTCCGAGACCGTTGTGAGCGCCTGTTCAGCCTCACCAGTATGTATTATGAAATCTGCGGTGACCTGGTGGAGGGCTATATTTCCATCAGTTCGCACGAACTGAACACCACGATGAAGATACTTACTATCATCACCGCAATCTTTGTTCCACTGAGCTTTCTGGCGGGCCTCTATGGCATGAATTTCGACAACATGCCTGAGTTGCATATGGAATACGGCTATTTCTTTGCCCTGGCCGCGATGGGCGGCACGGCGTCACTGCTGGTCTACGTATTCAAGCGGAAAAAGTGGTTGTAGGGCCGACGCGCCGTCTAAGCGTCCTGTTCAAGCCACCACTGTTCCAATAGTTCGCCCACCGTATTGGGCACCACAAGGTGGGCGGCGTACCAGGTGTGCAGGCAGCGAATCCGAGTGAAATCTGCTATGCCCCCAATGCCCTTGTGGGCCAGCACCTCGCCATATCCCAGCGCATCCAAGCGCTGTTGCACCGCGCTGGAGATAAAGCTGTCGCGTAAGACGATATATGCCTGGTGGTCCCCGCGCATTTTCTGCTGTAGGGCAGTATCGCCATCGATACGCTGCTGCAAGCGTTTGATTAACCCGCCCGCCTCCGCTCTATCGATGCGGTAGGCCAGGCCGGGGTCCACCAGCCAGAACAGGGTGGGAAACGGGGTTTCATCAACCAGAGAGGCGACGCGGATTACCACCGGACTACCGTCCGCAGCAGTAACCGCAATGGCTTCCAGGCCGCGTGGTTCTCTGCCGAGTAGTTCGGCCACCCGGGCAAATGTTGCTATAGAAATAGTCAAAACCCTGAATTCTCCGTGACTGCCAAGCGCTGAATTCTACGCAGGGCGCGCAGCAAATACGAGTTACCTTGCTCCCGAGTATTCGCCCGATGCCCGCTGCGGTTGCGTCCAGCGCAGTGTTTGCTAAGCTCTGCTCTTCGCGCCATGTCGGCGAGTTGTATCCAGACAAGTGAGAAACCAGTATGAAGCCTGAAACAATTGCCCTGCACGCGGGTTATGCGGGTGACCCCACCACGCACGCTGCGACCACGCCAATCTACCAGACCACCTCTTATACCTTCGATAATACCCAGCACGGGGCCGACCTGTTTGACCTGAAAGTACCGGGAAATATCTATAGCCGCATCATGAACCCGACCAATGCCGTACTGGAACAGCGCCTGACCGAGCTGGAAGGTGGGGTCGGTGCATTGGCCGTTGCCTCCGGCATGGCGGCCATTCGATACGCCATCGAAGCGATCTCCCAGGTGGGCAGCAATATTGTCAGCACCACCCAACTTTACGGCGGCACTTACAACCTGTTTGCGCACACCTTCCCTCGCCAGGGTATCGAAGTGCGGTTTGCCAAAGCCGACGACTTCAATACTGCTGCTTCATTGATTGACGAAAATACCACGGCACTGTTCTGCGAATCTATCGGCAACCCTGCGGGGAATATTGTCGACATCCGCAAATGGGCGGATATTGCCCATGCGGCCGGTGTACCCCTGATTGTTGACAATACCGTGGCGACACCGGTGTTGTGCAAGGTATTTGACCACGGTGCCGATATCGCCGTGCATTCGCTTACCAAGTACATCGGCGGCCACGGCACAACTATCGGCGGCGCTATTGTCGACTCGGGAAAATTTGACTGGGCTGCCAACGCCGACCGCTTTGCCATTATGAATACCCCTGACCCTTCCTATCACGGCGTTGTTTACACCGAGGCCATGGGCGCAGCGGCTTATATCGCACGTTGCCGGGTAGTCCCTCTGCGTAATACCGGCGCGGCTTTGTCAGCCCACAGCGCCTTCCTGCTTATGCAGGGCCTGGAAACCCTCAGCCTGCGTATGAAGAAACATTGCAAAAACACCAAGAAAGTGGCGAAGTACCTGCAGAAACATCCGCAGGTGCGATGGGTGAATTACGCGGGCCTGAAAGACAGTCCCTATCGGGATAATTGCAAGACGTTCTGCGGTGGCAAGGCAGCGGGGATACTCAGTTTCGGTATTGAAGGCGGGTTCGAGGCAGGTTGCCGGTTTATCGACGCCTTGCAACTCATACTGCGACTGGTGAATATCGGCGACGCAAAATCCCTTGCCTGCCACCCGGCCAGCACCACACACCGCCAGCTCAACGACGAGGAGCTCGCCTCCGCTGGCGTCACTAAAGATATGGTACGCCTGTCAATCGGTATCGAGCACATCGATGACATTCTGGCGGACATCGAGCAGGCGCTTGCTGCTGCGAAATAGCCCGTTCAGGCCTGGGGCGTCATCGAACGCCTCAGCATGGGCGGTATATCCGGGTGCGATCCGCCCTCCTCGCCAAGCTCCGTCGACAGCTTGTTCAATGCCGGCCCAAGCTGCGGCCTGACCTCCTCTGGTCGCAGCGGTTCGCCGCACTCATTGCAGGTGAGTGTAGGGCGGGTCAACTTGCCGCACTTCTGGTGTATATACTCCAGTGGCGCACCCTCCCCTTTGTCCATCCATTCGTCGCCCCAGCGGGCGAGGCTCATCAACACCGGATAAAGGCCCAGCCCCTTGCGGGTGAGGCGATATTCGTAACGCACTGGCCGGTCGTGATAGGGCACCTTCACCAACACCCCCTGATCCACCAATTTACCCAGCCGCTCGGACAATCGGTGGCGTGTAATCCCCAGGTTAGACTGGAACTGGTCGAAACGCCGGGTGCCGAGAAAGGCGTCCCGGATGATTAACATGGTCCAACGTTCACCCACAATGGACAGCGCCCTGGCTACTGAGCATACCTGCTTGTCTATATCGTCCCAGCGCATAGGCGTCCCTGAGTGTGTATGGAGAGAATGTAGTGGTACCAGGAAAAGGTAGCACAATCATTCTGATTTGGAACCCTATGATTTACGGAGACGGGCGCGCCTTCAGGTAGCTTTCGCTAAAAATGCAGACTGTCAATAAAAGGGCAGATTGCTACCTGCCCTTCGCGACCCGGTAGTTACCTAAAACTCGTAGGAAACCCCAGCGTACCAGTAGGCACCATTGAAGCCAAAAGGTGCCGAGCGGCGTGAGTAGGTAAAGACACCTGGGCTACTGACGATGATCTCCCCGGTATCCGCATCCTCCAGGGTGCCGCCCCGGCTGTTACCGATCTTGTTCTTGTCGGGGTACTCGTCGAAGATATTGTTGCCGCCGGCATTGACGCTAAAGCCGTTGTCGAAACTGTACCGGGCATGTACATCCGTCAAAATGACCGCGCCATAGGTTTGCGTGCCAGTGTCTTCAATCTTGTACTTGCCGAATTGATTGAAAGATACATTGGCTTCGATATTATCGAAGTGGAAGTAGCCCGTGAGGCTGATTCGATCTTTCGGCTGCCAGTCCTCGATAATTGATACGGCCTGACTACCGAAGACCACTCTGGGGTCTACATCGGACAGCCCCCCGTCGGTATAGACCTTGACCACTTCGGTTTCGGTGGTATTGCCCGCCAGCACGATATCCAGCGTACCGGATCCGATGTTGATACCGTCGTAGGTAGCTATCAGGTCAAAACCCTTGGTTTCGGTATTCGCGCCGTTGAGGAAAAACTGTGCCGAATTGGCCCCCACGGCCTGCAGGGCGGCACCCAGTGTGCCACTGGGGTCATCAGCGGCGACCAGTTGATTGCTGATCACAATGCGGTCGTCGATTTCAATATAGTAGTAATCGAAAGTGATACTGAGCTGGTCAAGGGGATTCCATACAATACCGGCACTGTAGTTGTTAGAAGTCTCTTCCTTCAACTGCGGAATGCCTATCGCTTCGGCAAGCGCACTGTCATTCCTGAAGGTGCCCACTTGGGTAGAGATCTGGGGGCCGTCGGGATCGGCGGGGTTGGTCACAAACTGAGTGCTGATATTGTTGAAATACAACTGCTGCATTGAGGGCGCGCGAAAACCGGTACTGAACGAGCCGCGCAAACGCACCGTATCGGTTATGCCCCAGTTTGCCGCGAGCTTGTAGTTGGTTGTGTCACCAAAATCATCGTAGTCATCGTAGCGAATCGCAGCACTCACCAGCAGCGTGTCCGAAAATTCGTATTCAGTATCCACGTAGATGGACCAGACATCGCGGTTTTCATCCACCGCGGATATCGGTGAAATCCCCGGAAAACCCTGTATCCCACCTGGCGCATCCTGGGGATAAACCGGTTCGCCGTTTACCGTATCGAAATCGCCGTAGGAATAAGGATCGCCCGGTTTGATCTTGTACTCATCGCGACGCAGTTCGCCACCATAAGCGAGTGAGAAATCGCCGATCTCCTGATGAAATTCAAGGTCGAAGGTCTCCAGGCCCAACTCCAGCTTGTATGCGTCAGCCGCCCGTGGAATCTCGGCACGTATTTGCTCGTCGCTCAGACCCTCGCCATAGTTGAGAAAATTGACGAAGGAATAATTGACTGAATTTTTTGTTTCGTAGTCGATTTTATTGCCGCCGTCAGTGTAGGACACATCCATCGACAGTCCGCTGTTGAATTCCATGCGATAGCCCAGATCTACCGAGTAATCCTCAATCTGGGAGTTGATCAGCGGCAAAAAGCCATTCGGAATAACATTGTCACCATCATCGAGGTAGGAGGAGCTACCCGAATCAGGGTTGCGATAAAATGCACCGGACTCATTGTCGCGGTGTGAATAGGTAATGAAGCCGTAGAGCTCTCCCGGGCCAATATTGTAAGCGGCGTTAATGACGCCGGCGTACTGCTCCGAGTCTGCGTCCCCGATCCTGAAGGTCTTGCGCGGAAAGGTCACTTCCCTTGGATCATTGGTCTCATCGATGCCGTTGCCATTGGTGTCGGTACAACCGCCGTAGACACAAGCGCCCTGCTTACCGGTACGGTTGGTTCTGCCGCGATCACGATAATTGAAACTCAGGTTCGCGAAGCCATCATCTCCCAGCGATAAACCCTTGATAACATTAACGTTGGTGACGTCGCCATCACCCTCGGTGTACTCCCCATAGGAGGTATCTACTCTGCCGCCGGAGTCGGCGTCGTCAAGCACAATATTGATAACACCGGCTATCGCATCAGAGCCATATTGAGCGGCGGACCCATCACGCAAGACCTCAATCCGTTTGATCGAAGCCGCGGGAATGGCGTTCATATCGGTCCCTGCAGTACCTCGGCCCACGGATGTATTCACGTGAATCAGGGCCGCCTGGTGGCGACGCTTGCCATTGATCAGTACGAGGGTCTGGTCGGGGCCAAGTCCTCTAAGCGTGGCCGGGCGCAAAGCGTCCGTGCCATCGCTGATACTCGAGCTGGAAAAGTTGAATGACGGCGCCAGACGTTGCAGCATCCGCCCCACCTCGGTCTCGCCAGTATCGGTCATCGCCTGTGCCGTCAACACATCAACAGGAACAGGCAAGTCTTCAGCCGTTCTGCCCAGCGCACGCGTACCGGTAACAACTATTTCTTCCAGTGTTGGCACCTCCTGGGCGGCTACAAGGGCGGCCTGCGACATGGACAATACAGCCGCGCTCACGGCCAAAAACAGAGGTGAGTGAGAGTTTTTCATCGGTTCTACCTCAAGAGTTATTATTGGTATTGTTGGTTTCTTATGGCATCGGTATTGCGAATATGCATTACTTTACTCAGCCGCGCCGGACGGACGCCAGCGTCCTATACACGGAAATATGTCTCTATTGAACGTAGCACAGTTAAACCGCACCGCTGCGCCGGCTGGCCCGGATAGTAAATAATTAACACTTTTTTAACCGGGAACTTTATTTACCCTGTGGCCGTGCACAAAAAAAGGGCGGGTATAAACCCGCCCTCTCCTCAACGGCGGGCTGTGCCCGCCATTAACACCGTAAACTCAGCCGAACTGGTTCATGGTGTTGTCTTTACCACCGGCCTTGAGGGCAGCGTCACCAGCAAAGTATTCCTTGTGGTCGTCACCCATGTCAGAGCCGGCCATGTTCTGGTGCCTGACACAGGCAATACCCTGACGGATTTCCTGGCGCTGAACACCTTTCACGTAGCCCAGCATACCCTGCTCGCCAAAATACTCCTTGGCCAGGTTGTCGGTAGACAGCGCTGCGGTGTGATACGTCGGAAGCGTAATGAGGTGATGAAAGATACCCGCTTCACGTGCCGAGTCTGCCTGGAAAGTCCGAATCCAGTTATCGGCTTCGACTGCCAGGTCGGTGCTGTCGTAGTCAACACTCATCAGCTTATCGCGATCATAGGCAGCGACATCCTTGCCTTCCTTACTCCAGGCATCAAATACCTGCTGGCGGAAATTCAGGGTCCAGTTGAAAGACGGCGAGTTGTTGTACACCAACTTGGCATTGGGGATGACTTCACGGATACGTTTGACCATACCGCCAATCTGACCGATGTGAGGCTTTTCAGTTTCAATCCACAGCAGATCAGCGCCATTTTGCAGGCTGGTGATGCTGTCGAGTACGCAGCGGTCTTCCCCTGTGCCCTTGCGGAACTGGTACAGGTTGGACGGCAGGCGTCTCGGGCGCACAAGCTTGCCATGGTGATTGATGATGACATCGCCGTGGGACATATCGGCGTGCTCCAGTTCTTCCAGATCGAGGAAGCTGTTGTACTGGTCACCGAGGTCACCCACCTCGTGAGTCACGGCTATCTGCTTGGTCAGGCCAGCACCCAGGGAGTCGGTGCGCGCTACGATTACACCTTCATCAACGCCCAGCTCCAGGAAGGCGTAGCGCACGGCGCGGATCTTGGCGAGGAAATCCTCATGGGGAACGGTGACCTTGCCGTCCTGGTGGCCGCACTGCTTCTCATCGGACACCTGGTTTTCGATCTGAATGGCACAGGCCCCCGCCTCAATCATCTTCTTGGCGAGCAGGTAGGTCGCTTCAGCGTTGCCAAAACCGGCATCGATGTCGGCAATAATAGGCACAATGTGCGTCTGGAACTCATCTATTTTCTTCTGCGCCGCCTTGGCAGCGACTTCATCACCTGTCTTGCGTCCTGCATCCAGTTCGCGGAACAGGCCGCCCAGTTCACGCGCATCTGCCTGGCGCAAAAAAGTGTACAGCTCTTCGATAAGGCCGGAGACCGATGTTTTCTCATGCATTGACTGATCGGGCAGCGGGCCAAATTCGGAACGCAGTGCAGCAATCATCCAGCCGGACAGATACAGATAGCGCTTGTCAGTGCTGTCAAAATGCTTCTTGATGGAGATCATTTTCTGCTGGCCGATAAAACCGTGCCAGCAGCCCAGCGACTGGGTGTACTGGCTGCTGTCAGCATCGTAATCCGCCATGTCCCTGCGCATGATACCGGCGGTATAGCGAGCGATATCGAGGCCGGTCTTGAAGCGGTTCTGCAATTTCATACGCGCGGCGTATTCGGGATTGATGTCGTCCCAGGTGCCGCCCTGCTGGGCGCGCAAACTGGCGATAGCGTCAATATCTTGCTGGAATTGTGACATGGTGAAACCTCATATTGCTCAGTGTTGAGATGGTAATGAAGACAGGCTGAGCACCTCACGGCGCGGCCATTTCATCAGCTGAACAGTATATTAGCCACCAGTTCACCATAACTGAAATAAATGAAGTATATTTTTACTATTCATCCGCTGAATGACAAGTTTTTTCTCCCAGGTGACTTTACTGTGCAGCCGTCCGGGTTTCAGGTCGGCCTAGGGAAGTGTCAGTTCGAGCTCAACGCCAAAGTGATCGCTGGGGTGGGTCATGGTAGGTGAATCGTCTGGCAGTAGTTCGGAAGGCGGTATCGTGGCTTCGATAGAGACGGGATCATCGAATACGCGGTCGGCCACAATGGGGCTGGTGGTGACCAGGTTCTTCACAAATATATGGTCTAGCAGGTAGTTACCGGTCCCACCACCCGCCTGCAAGATCAGGTTTTCTTCCGAACAAAAGGTACACGGCAACTGCTCGGCCGCCGGATCGGCAAAGCCGTCACGCAGCCAGAGTTCACAGTTTTCAGCAAAGTCGGCGTCAACACCGTTACTGGCATTGGCGATACTGCAATTGAAATCCCCGGCGAACAAGATGGGGTTGTCGCCGGCCTTGGCATTGGCAAATGCGATCATCTGCTCCTGCATAAAACGATTTTCACCTTCCCAGGATGCATGTTTGCCGCTGGCGGGGTAATCAATGGAAAGATTGGCCGTGGGGTGCGTACAGCCGACCACATGAGCCTGATCATTCAAGTTTATCTCGGCGTAAAGGGCGCCCCTGTGATTACTGGTGGAATCATCGATGAGGTCCTGGAACTCGCGGGCCTCCAGCGGGTACTTGGACGCCAGAATCAGCCCCAAAGCGCCGCCAAAGGCGAATTTACCTGCGGGCTGGGTCACCGCATCAATCACCGCATCAACGGTTACATCAGGTATTCCCACAGAGCCGATAACCGCATCTAAACAGACTGGCGGCAGCTGAAACAGGGAGTCGCTGCACTGAGTAGGCACACAGGAAACCAGTTCTGCACCTCTGAGGCCGGGACACTGGTTATTCACACACTGCGTAAACTCGCCAATATCCTCGTTGTTACAGGCCGCTGCCTCCGACAGAATCTGCTCCGCCGGAACAGTATAAATTTCCGGGTAATTACCCTCCAGCGCTTTGGTAAGGGTTTCCACCTGTTCATCCAGCCACACTTCCTGCAGGCAGATAACGTCGCTGTCAGAATCCGCTAGCAGTGCTTCATTCGCCACCAGCCGCTCATCGGTGAAGGCCACAAAGTTCAGAGCCAGCCCCACATTGTAGGAGGTGATACTCAGAGTATCTGTCCTCACGGCCTGATCCTTTTTATTATTGTTTCCGCCATCGGAACAGGCGGTCAGAATGGCCAGCGCAGCTACCGCCAGCACTGTCTGCAATAGGGTCGTATTATTGGTCGGGCTCATGAACCACCTCTTGTCGGGATGCTGTGCGGCACTGTCAAGTATTTCCTGTACTCGCACCACTTAAAATTATTCTCGGGCATACGCGCATAGTACATCAGCGTGCAGGCTTGGGCACGCCTTCCCGGCACACACTTGTGTTCATCCCCAAGAGGGATTACAACTGATGCTAATAAGAAACAGGAGGATTTCGCCATGATGAAAACCGGGCCACTACTCGCTCCACTGTGCCTTTGCATGCTACTCGCAGCGTGTGACAGTGACAACAATAACAACGACAAGGGCGTGGAACCGCCACCCGAGCCGCCAGAGGCCACCGCTGTGGCCCGCGAGGCTGTCGAACCATCTGATCTGCTGACAGGCCCACTTGCTCGCTCGGTTCCAGGTGATTTCGTACTGGAAAACGAATTACTACGCGTCATTATCCAGCAACCGGGGCGCAACTGGTTTGGCATCGGCAGCTATGGTGGCAACATTATTGATGTGGCGCGCAAACAAGCTGACGGCAGCTTCCTGCCAGACCACATGGAAGAGTTCGTCACCGGTATCAATATCGAGAACACGCCTAATTATACCGAGGTGGAAGTGACCAACCCCGGCGCCGACGGCGAGGAGGCACAGATCTGTGCCCGGGGACCGGATGACCTTCTGGACTTCATCAATGGCAGTTCCACCATCAGGGGCTTCGGTCTGAACTTCCCCGCCAGCGCCGACGACCGCGACCTGCCCCTGGAAATCGAAACCTGTTACAGCCTGGCGGCGAACCGGCCCTACGTCACTATCGATACCCGCCTGGTCAATACCAGCAGCGAAGATCTGGGAATCTGGTGGGTGGAATACCTCAACGGCTCCGGCGAAGTGGAGACTTTCCAGCCGAATATCGGTTTTGCCGAGCCCACGTTTACCTCCAGCTGTCCAGCGACCCGGGCTGTGGCCTGCGACGCTGGCGAGTGCGATCAGTGCAACTACCTGGCCTACAGCGGTCACGATGGAGCCGCCGGGGTCTCCTACGGTTTTATCCATGAGGTTGAGAACACCAGCAGCATCTCCACCAGCGGTGTCAACGTGCTGATTCTGGGGGAGGCCATACTTTCTATCGCCGGCGGCGCGTCACCCAATTTTGTCGTGCCGGGCGACGGGGAACTCAGCCTGCGCCGCTACTTCGCGGTGGGTGATGGCAGCGCCAGCAGTATTGCCGATATCCGCAACCACATCGACGGGATTCACACCGGCCAGCTTCGCGGCACTGTTACCAGCGACGGAGCCCCCGTGGCCAACGCCAGCGTGGCGGTTTACCAAACGGTGAATGCCAATACGAACCCGCCTGTCCTGTTCATGGCTGGTCACTCCCGCACCGATGCCGACGGTAACTACAGCATGAGCCTGCCACCGGACGACTACGAGGTGTTGGCCCATACCGATGGCTACCTCTTTGCCGGCAACTCTCCGACGCAGGTGACCGTCACTCGCGATGACACCACCAGTCAGAGTTTTGATCTGCCGGCTCCGGGTTACCTGCGGGTGGGCGTTACGGCTACTGCACTGGACGGTGACAACGGTCCGGCTCCCGCCAAGTTACAAGTGGTGGGCTTTGATCCCAGCCCGACTCCCGGCAACAACGTGCTGGGCGCGCGTACCGGGGTTGTAGGTGATGACAGTGGCGATGGACTTGCCTACGGTATTACCCTGGTCGATTTTATCGATCGCACGGGTATAAGCGAACGCCTTACCCTCGAACCGGGCAACTACCAACTGGTGGTTTCCCGGGGCCCGCGCCATTCCGCCTTTAAACGAGACATCACCATAGCCAGCGGCCAGACCCTTGAGGTGCAGGCTGAGTTGGCACAAGTGATAGCCACCGATGGCTATATCCATGCTGATTTTCACGTACACGCCATTGACAGCCCCGACGCGGAGGTCACCCGCAGTGAACGGGTGGCCACCTATCTTGCCGAGGGTATGGACTTTTTTACCCCCTCCGACCACGGCATGCGCGTAGACTTCACCGACACGCTTATGGATATGAATGTCGGCGACCTGATCAGCAGCGCACCCAGCGGCGAGATAACCCCCTTCGACTACGGCCATGTGAACAGCTGGCCGGTAACCGTAGACAGCAGCAAGATCGGCGGCGGTACAGTTGACTGGGGCCGGGCCGCGCCCGCAGGCATGGACTTTCCCGAATACGCCAGTTATGTGCTGTCTCCCGGGGAAATATTCGAAGAGGCGCTGTCAGACCCAAAAAATAACCTCGTGCAGATCAATCATGTGTCATCCCACTTTGGCGCCGGCGGCCTGGGCATCGATACCGGTATGACCCCGCCACAGTCGACGGTGGATCTGACTGAACGCAGGCTGGACCCGGCTCTTGGCAATGCCTTTGATGATGGCTTCCAGGCGCTGGAAGTCTGGATTGGTACCGATGGCCGCGGCGGTATATTCAATGAGTTTCTGGGGCAGAATGCCGGGGACTGGTTCAACCTCATCAACCAGGGCATCGTGCGCACCGGCGTGGCAGATTCTGACACTCACGTACGCCGTAACACGTATATTTCAACGCGCAGCCAGATTCCCAGCAGGGTGACTGACCCGGGGCAATTATCGGCAATCGCGGAAGAACTGGCGGCAACTGTTGTGGCGGGTAAGGTGATCGGCACCAATGCGCCCTTTGTGACAATAGAAGCATCGGGGGATTTCGGCAGCCAGATCGTGCGCGCCAATCTGTCGCTGGACGGCAGCAATACCATGAGCCTGGATAATTTCGCAGATGTGCGGGTTACCGTTCGCATCGCCTCTGCCGAATGGGCACAGGTGGACGCTGTCGACTTCTACGTGAACAACCAGCCCGAACTGACCACCCAGCCGGGACAGACCGCACGCTACGGCGTATGTCCCGACGTCACTGTCAGCCGGGGCGATGCTGGCTGGAGTGAAACCGAAGTAATGGTCAATGAAGATATCCCCGGCGCCAGCCGCTCCGAGATCGAGGTCACCCTGACTCTGCCCAATGTCTCTACCGATACCTGGCTGGTAGCCATCGCCCACGGCACGGACGGCATCTCTGCGCCGCTATTTCCCGTGGTGCCGGAAGACCTGGACCGTGTGAGTAATACCAGCCTGGAAGGCCTCACCGATGACAATGTCGGGGAAGGCGGTGTGCTGGCCTACGCCTTCACCAACCCCTTGTTTATCGATGTAAACGGCGATGGCTGGACGCCTCCGGGTGTTGCCAATGCCAGCTGCTCTCCGCCGGCAGGTTAACGCTCTTTTGCAGGCAGGTTGGCTGCCATATTTGCAGCGATGGAAGCCGCCACCTGCCGCGCTCGCTCCGTGCGTTCGCCGGCAAAGCCCTCATCCAGGGTGGTGTTGAACAACTCCAGCCACCGGCGGAAATCCCCGGCCTGCAGCGGCTGTTTGCCGTGCAACTGGCGGTGGATATTCATGGTGTGACGCCGGTAGTGTTTGTCTCCCAGCAGCAGTTTGCACCAGTAATCCTTGATGTGCGGCAAATGAACGGCAAGATCGATGGCCGCAACATCCAGAAATATGGGCGCTAGACGCTCATCGTCAAAAACGTGCTGGTAGAATAGATCAACAAAAGCCTCGATATTTTCACGGCTATCCAGATCGCGCCTCTCGCGCGCTGTCATCACGGTACCGCTCCCGGGAAACGGTTTCGAGTGCCGACAGGTGGACTCATACTCGCAAAAAACCTCCTATCCATTTCTTACATCCTGCCCTCTGTTAAAGGCCACGAGCCACATGTTACATTGGATCGTCATTCAAACGCACTTCGTAGAAATGTCCCGGCGAAAAACACCCATAAAGTCGCCTGAGTAGGCACACTTTTTTCGAGAATAACTCTATTGAAAACCGACATCTGGTCGTCACGTACAACCTTCCTGTTTGCTACCATCAGCTGCTCCGTCGGGCTTGGAAATCTGTGGCGCTTTCCCTATATTGCCGGTGAAAACGGCGGCGGGGCCTTTGTTCTCATTTACATAGGCTTCGTTCTGCTCATAGGCATACCGGCAATCATGGCCGAACTGGCGATTGCTCGCCGAGGCCGCAGCAACCCTGTTGCTGCCACCGCGGGCATTTCCCTTGCCGAGGCCGGCCATAGCCGTTGGCAGATCATAGGCTGGCTGAGTATTCTGGCACCGTTGATTGGCTTGAGCTTCTACGCTGTTGTCTCTGGGTGGGCCCTGGAATATTTACTGCTGGCAGCCAGTAATCAATTTTCGGGTATAAGTCACTCAGAGGCTGAGTCCATGTTCGCAAACGTCCTCGCCTCGCCCACCCGCATGCTCTTTTGCTACAGCCTGGTGATTGGGTCTGTTGCGTTTGTGGTAGGCAGTGGCGTGCGCAAGGGCATCGAACGCGTGTCCAAATTTATGATGCCGGCCCTGTTCCTGCTGCTTCTTGGGCTCGCAGGATACGCCTGTGTGGTAGGCAGTGCTGGTGCCGCACTCTCTTTTCTCTTCGAACCTGACTTCTCCAGACTGACAGCACAAGCTGTTTTGATGGCATTTGGCCAGGCGCTATTTTCGCTTGCCGTCGGCACCGGGGCAATGCTGGCTTATGGCGCATACCTGCCAGCGGAGACGTCCATACCGGGCGCGGCATGGACCATCGGCCTGGCGGATACCGCCGCGGCTTTACTCGCAGGCATGTTGATATTTCCTGTGGTATTTGCCTCCGGGCTCAATCCCGCGGAAGGCCCCGGGTTGATATTTGTAACCCTGCCGATGGCCTTCAGCGAGATGCCCGGCGGGCAGCTCTTCGGCACCCTCTTTTTCCTGCTGATTTTCTTCGCAGCCTATACCTCAGGGCTGGGAATGATGGAACCGTTTGTCTCCTGGCTGGAGGACAGGCCTCGCTGGAATCGCCGCCGCGCCGCCCTATGCACTGCTGTGCTGATCTGGTTACTGGGTTTAGCGGCCGTTTTTTCCTTTAATCTGTGGCAGAACTTCACGCCGCTGGACATGATTCCGCAGATGCAAGGTCGCACGGTATTTTCGATACTGGACTATGTTACGTCAAACCTGATGCTACCAATCAATGCCTTGATGATTGCGCTACTAGCGGGCTGGGTCATCAACAACAAGCAGATGCGAATAGATATCGGTATTCACGATAATGTGAGCTGGTCCGTGTGGAATTACTCCATCAGGTATCTGGCGCCTTTCGCCATCATATGCATGTTCGTGGCCAACCTCTGGGAGTAAACAGGGTCCAGGGCCGATCAACGCCTGCGCTTTGACAATAGCTTTTCAGAAAGAACAGGGCCTTTGCCCGGGATGGTCCACGGACACACTTCGATACAGATACCACAGCCCACGGTATGGGTGAAATAAGGTGCGCATTTGTCGAAGTCTACATACCACTTCTGCTCTCCGCGCACCGTTTTCTTTTGATCTGTAATGGCATCAACCGGGCAGTCCAGAGTACAACGATGGCAACCGATACAAAGGTCGTCGACCGCAATATCTTCCGGCCCATCATGCAATAACGGAAGATCGGTCAGTACCGTAGCGATACGCATACTGGAGCCGAACTCCTTGCAGATTAGCGACCCGTGCTTACCCAGTTGTCCCAGCCCTGCGTCCACTGCCAACGGGATATGCAATATGTCCGCAGCTTCAGCGTATGCCCGCGCGCGCCAACCCATAGCACGGATGTGGCTCGCAAGTTTAATGACGGTACGGGTGATTTCCATATACGCACGCATGGTTTCGGCGCCCGCCCGATCACTGGTCACAAATGCCATTTCTTCGCTATTCATTGGTACCAGTATCACAATCGCGTTGGGGTAATCCAGATCGTGGCCCTGATAAAGTGCTTTCTCGGTTAACCGGGTAATGCCGACTGTGCCGGCACCAAAATCGATTGCACGCTGTTTGATGTCCTCCGCCATTTTGCCTGTATCGTCAACAGCATGTTGCTTTTTAGCGACCGCACCATCAGCCTTTCGCAGCATCCAACGATTAACCAGATTGAGCCAATAAACCCGGAACGGATTGATCAGTGCAAAAAAACGCTCCAGTTTTCGCCACTCCAGCTCCCGTGCACCAGAGCCGTGAAAAATCTGCACTGCTCGGCTAAAGGTGGGCTGGCCCAAACCGTTTATATCATTACCTGACCG
This sequence comes from uncultured Haliea sp., assembly GCA_963977275.1. Taxonomy (GTDB): domain Bacteria; phylum Pseudomonadota; class Gammaproteobacteria; order Pseudomonadales; family Halieaceae; genus JARRPM01. The sequence continues at coordinate 118,250 of CAXBNX010000002.1, forward strand.
GGGCTTTTCTCGATACTTAAAGGGCAATTCGGGGGAAGGAAATTTACCGCTAACTCGTCGCGACACTGGCGTCAATCCTCGATTACAGCTTCAATTGTCAACGGCTCGCCGCTCAACTGTGCACGACGATAAGCCCTGCGCACGCCAGCCCCACGGGTGAGCCACATCAATGCGTATCTGGCGAGCAGCCATAACAGTCGAATATCCCGCCGCAGCGCTTGCCAACGCGTGGGGTTCTCCAGATAAAATTCTTCTTCAAACGATGCCATCGCTGTAGTGTAACCTCAATGTACTGTAAATTTCGACTTCCAGTGTGAGTCAATTCAAGCCATGGCTTCGCGCGCCAGCCGTTCAATTTCACCCCATTGGCCGTTGCTGACCAAGGTGGGCGCTACCATCCATGAGCCGCCGCAACACACCACGTTCGGCATTTCGAGATAGGCTCGAAAATTTCCTTCATCGAGCCCGCCAGTGGGGCAGAAACGAACCTGGGGAAACGGCCCGGAAAAGGCCCTCAACAGGCTTCGTCCTCCCGCTACCTCCGCGGGAAACAGCTTCAGGCACTCGAAACCATGATCAAGGCAAAGCATTATCTCTGACGCGGCGCATACGCCCGGAATAAAATCAACCCCTGCCGCACTCGCGGCCCGCAGCAAGCTATCGCTGCAACCGGGACTGAACACCAGTTCAGCACCGGCATTTTTCACCAGATTCAACGCCTGGGAATTGGTTACTGTACCCGCGGCCACCAACAGACCGGGAACCTGAGCACGAACAGCCTGAATGCTTGCCAAAGCACAATCGCTGCGCATCGTGATTTCAATCACTTTTATACCACCACGCTGCAGAGCCTTCGCCAATTGCACGGTGGAGGCAACATCGACGGCAGTCACTACCGGCACTACCTTGCATGTTGTCAAAATTGCTAAATCCACTGCAGCCCTCCCGCGTGGCAAAAGTCTGCGCCCGGACGTCCGGGGAAGCCCCCGACTGTCACCGGCGCATTCGCTCTACCGCGTGCATGACTCCCCGCAATTCCGCCAGGCCTTTGAGGCGCCCGGTAAAGGAGTATCCGGGATTAACACCTGGCATGCCAATCTCGCTTCCCATTGCGTGCCCATGATCCGGGCGCATGGGTATCTGATCGAGGCGACTCGCCTTAACACGACATGCTTCCTCATCCAGCAGAGCTTCAACCACCCCGACAATATCATTGTCTCCGTCGAGGTGCTCAGACTCGTAAAACGACCCATCGGGTTCACGCCGTATATTGCGCAGATGAACAAAATGAATGTGTGAGCCAAATTCCTTCACCATGGCAACCAGATCATTATCCGCTCTGGCGCCATAAGAACCCGCACACAGTGTGAGCCCATTGCTCAAACTGGGTACAGCGGCCAGCAGTTCACGTGCGTCCGCCGCTGTCGAAACCACCCGGGGCAAACCGAAGAGGGAAAATGGTGGGTCATCCGGGTGTATGCACATTCGCACACCGGCGTCTTCTGCCGCCGGAATGACCTCTGCGAGAAAAGCAAAGAGGTTCTGCCGCATACCCTCGGTACCCAGATCAATAAACTGCGCTATCGCCTTGCGAATACTGCCGCGAGTGTAGCCATCCTGCGCGCCGGGTAAGCCGGCTATAATATTTTTTTCAAGTTCAGCTAGCGCTTTATCACTCATCGCATCAAAGCGTTGTTTGGCCCGTTGCAGCATCTCCGGATCATAATCACCTGCCGCGTTTTCGCGTTCCAGGAGATAAACATCGTAGGCGACGAAATCTGTCATTTCAAAACGCAGCGCCTGAGAAGCACTGGGCAGTTCGTATTCAAGGTTAGTGCGGGTCCAGTCGACTACTGGCATGAAGTTATAACAGACGACTGAGATCCCCGCCGCACCGGTGTTGCGCACCGAAGTCTTATAGTTCTCAATATACGTTTTATAGTTACCCGAGCGGGTTTTGATATCATTATGCACGGGGATGCTCTCCACTACTGCCCACTCCAGGCCCGCCGCTTCTATCATCGCTTTGCGCTCGAGAATATCCGCCAACTGCCACACATCACCTGTGGCTACCTGGTGCAAAGAGGAGACCACGCCACTGGCTCCCGCCTGCAGAATATTTCGAAGTGTTACCGGATCATCCGGGCCGAACCAGCGCCAGGTCTGTTGCATGCTATATTATCCTCTTCAATTTCCTGTGACACCCGGCAACAGTGCACCGCGATGCTGTACCACTTGCGCCGCCAGCTGTTGCCCCGCAACAAGCGCAGCTTCCAGGGATAAACCGCGCAGCCGCGCAGCCAGATAGGCCGCATTGAACGAATCACCGGCACCGGTAGTATCCACCGCCCTGACCATTTCCGCCTGGCGCTGCACTATCTCTCCCCGGCAAAAAGCGTGCGCCAGTAAGCCGGAGCCTTTGACCACGATTTCAGCCGCGCCGAAATCCGCGTATATCCCGGCGGACGCCTCCGGCGTGCTGATGTCCCATAGCGCCAGATCGTCCTCCAGGGTCGGCAGTACCGTATCGCAATAGGGCAGAACCTGCCGATAATACTCTCTCGCCTGGGATACGTTTTCCCACAACCGCGGACGGTAATTGGGATCGAAAACAATCCTGCTTCCCCGCTGCTTAAGGCCGGTCAAAAAAGCCGTCAAATTCTCGATGCCGCTGCGGGTGACTGCCAGGGTAATACCGGTAAAATAAAACAGCTCACAGGAATTCAATGCCATAGGTTGGTCGAACAATTCCCGCGCGGGACTTCGCTCACGCCAATAGTGAAATTCGCGTTCGCCCTCCGCATCGTTGTTGATCAGGTAAAGTCCTGGCTGGCGTCGGGCAACCCGCAGTATGTTATCGGTGCCCAGCCGTTCTGCCTGCAATTCGGCAATAATGCCATCGGAGAAACTATCGTCTCCCAAACGTGTTACATAGTCCACCTCCAGACCTTCACGTGCCAGGTAGATAGCTGTGTTATAACTGTCCCCGGCAAATCCCTGCCGGTAAACACCAGCACCGCCGGTGCCCGCTAATTCCACCATCACTTCGCCTGCGCAGAAAATCCGCATAGATTACCCGTCAACCCGCTAATCGGGGGAGCAGCCGTGGTTTGATGAAAACAGGTTAGCTGTCATCAGTCGTTTACAACAGTGCGACGACTGATTTCAGTTCAGTGTATTGCAGCAGCGATTCATAGCCGTTTTCCCGGCCCCACCCGGATTGGCGATATCCGCCGAAGGGTACCGCCGCATCGGGAATACCGTGGCAATTGATCCACAATATGCCCGCCTTGATACGGGCGGCTGTTTTGTGCGCCTTGCTGATATCCCTGGTCCAGACACTCGCCGCCAGCCCATAGTCATTGTTGTTGGCGATAGCGGCAATATCCTCATCGGGATTAAAGCGCATCGCGACCAGCACAGGGCCGAATATTTCCTCGTCAACAATCTGCATGCCATGTTGTGTATTGCCAAATACGGTGGGCTGAAAGTAGTAACCGCCCTGCCCTTCTATTTTTTCACCGCCGGTGAGTAAGCGCGCGCCGGAATCTATTCCTGCCTGAACCATGGTACTCACAGAGTTCAGGTGCCGCTGCGAGATCAGCGGTCCCATGTCCAAGCCTTCTGTCGTAGCCGGGCCCACACGCATCTCTCTTGCTATTTTTGCCACCCCTTCCACTACCTGATCGTAGACCGACTCCTCGACATAGAGACGGGAGCCCGCAATGCAAACCTGGCCCGCATGGGAAAATATACCCTGGGCGATACCGGCTATCGCAGCCTCGATATCGGCATCGGCGAAAACGATAACCGGCGATTTTCCGCCTAATTCCAGTGAAACTTTTTTCAGGTTCCCCCTGGCGGCATCAATGATTTGCTTGCCAACTTCAGTGGAACCGGTAAATGATACCTTATCGACATCGGGATGTTCGGCCAACAGCTGCCCTACCGTAGAGCCACCACCGAGCAGTAAATTAAAAACCCCCGGAGGCACACCCGCCTCCAGCAGGATCTCTCCAAGACGCACGCTCGATAGCGGCGTTTCTGTAGCGGGCTTCAGTATACAACTGCAGCCCGCTGCCAGGGCGGGAGCGACCTTCCAGACAGCCTGTACCAGTGGACCGTTCCAGGGCACGATAAGAGCAGCAACACCGATAGGTTCGCGCCGGGTATAGATGTGGAATTCCTGATCGGGCACAGTGGATAACTGTTTCGTGCTACCCTCGATTTTTGTGCACCAGCCCGCGTAATAGCGTAAACAATCCGCCGCAAAAGGTATCTCGCCCCCCAGCACCCCGGCAAACGATTTACCGGCGTCGAGCATTTCAAGTTCGGCTATTTCGTCTGCATACAACTCCAGAAGATCAGCAGCACGCCACAGAATTTTCCCACGCTGCGCTGGCGTAAAGCCCGTCCAGATACCCGAGTCGAAGCTACTTCGTGCCGCGGCTATCGCCCGCTCGCAATCGCCCCGCGTGGCGCTGGCGGCGCTACCCACCACCTCCCCATTACTGGGGTTGTACACATCACTCACACTGCCATCTGCGGCCTCGCACCAATCCGCACCGATCAACATCGGTTGCGGCTGTGCCAGACGCAGTCTTACCCTTTCCGAGATGGAATATGCAGTCATCGCGAAGCACCCATATAGTCGTCCAGCGCGCTCAATACGGCCTCGTTCTCTGATGCGCTGCCTATGGTGATGCGCAGAGATTGATCAGAGCCGCCCGCTGGCCGCGGAATAATGCCCCGGGATTGCAGAAACCCGGCAGCGCCGGTACCACTTTTGCCGCTGCCCTCGTCAAAGCGCAACAGGTAAAAATTCGTTTCGCTGGGAATCACCTCAATCCCCAGCCCGGTAAGATGTGCACTGATGCAGTCGCGCCACCGCGTGTTTTCTGCCTTCACAGTCAGCATATAGTCCTGGTCACGGACTGCCGCTGCGGCGGCTGCCAGGGCCGGCCCGTTGGTGTTGAAGGGGGTACGTATTCTCTGCACGAGATTAAACACACCCGTGGGGCAATACGCCCAGCCGATGCGTAAGGCCGGCAGGCCATATATCTTGGAAAAGGTACGGGTCATGACCACATTGTCGAACTCGTCGACCAGGTCGGCACCATCGGAGTAATCGCTTGCCATTACATATTCCGCGTAGGCATCATCTATCAGGAACAGACAATTGTCGGGCAAGCCCGCGTGCAAGCGTCGTAGCTCGTCGCCTGAAATATAAGTGCCTGTCGGGTTATTCGGATTGGCGATAGTGCAGAAACGGGTCTTGTCCGTCACCCGTTCCAGCATGGCATCGACGTCCACCCTGTGATTTTTCTCCGGCGCGATAACCAGCTCCGCACCCTGCGATATGCAATGGATATTGCTCATCACGAAACCGTTTTCGCTGACCAGCGCCTGATGGTCTCCGCCAACATAGGCGCGCACCATCAACTGAATGAGCTCATCCGAACCATTGCCACACAGTATCCGATCAGGGTCCAGGCCATGAACCTCCCCTATCGCTCTGCGCAACTGCCACTGGTTGCCGTCTGGATAGCGGTTAAGCTGAGCGGTATAGTTATTGTAAGCCTCGATAGCCAGTGGTGACGGCCCCTGCGAAGACTCATTGGAAGACAGCTTAATCGGTTCGCTCACCCCTTCCAGAGTACTCTTGCCCTGCACATAGGGTGCCAGGCGCGCCACGCCGGGGCGCGGCTCAAGAGCACTCACTGGCATACCTGCTTGCGGTTCTGTGGCAGCATCAGAAAAGGCCAGGGTGCCGGGAAAAACTCGTCTACTTTGACCTCAATAATACAGGGGCCCTCTACTGCAAAAGCTTCGCGTAAAACCTGCCGCAGAGACTCCGGGTCGCTGGCGCTGAACCCGGAGGCGCCAAAGCTTTCGGCGAGTTTGACGAAATCCGGGTTGTGCAGGTTGGAACAGGTTACCCGGCCATCGAACCACTCTTTCTGCTGGCGTTGCACATTGGTGTAGCGATTATCGTTAAAAATAATAGTGACCAGAGGCAGTTGATACTGCACCGCCGTACACAGTTCCTGGATGTTGAACATGATGCCGCCATCACCACTGACCTGAACGACTTTCTTGTCCATATTGCCCGCCATTACGCCCAGCGCAGTGGCATAGCCATAACCAAGTGTACCCTGGTAACCAGCGCTGATATGTTGCCGCGGCTGGTAAACGGGAAAACCATACCAGGATACAAAACCTACCTGGGTCACCTCGTCGACAAAAATACCGTCCCGTGGCAACTCCTCACGAATAACATCAAGGTAGGCCATCTGTGGGCCCACCTTTTCGCGCATTTGCGCCTCTACCTCGGCGCGCAATGTACGTAACTCCGTTTCGCGGGACTCTGCCTCGTGACCTGTTGCCGCCAGACTCTTGCCGATAGCTGAAACCACGGCCGCTGAGTCGCCGACAATCCCCAACTCCGGTGTACAGATTCGGTTGATCTGCGTTGGGTCGATATCAACCCTGATCAAGCTGAGGTCATCGTCCTTACCCCACATCACCAGAGGCCAGTGCAGCCGGGTGCCCACGGCAAGAACCACATCGGCTTCACCCCACAATCGGTGACCCATGGGAAAATTGGCACTCAGGTAATGCTCGTCGGACACAATTCCTTTACCGGCACGAAAAGACACTACCGGGGCCTGCAGGCTCTCCGCCAACGCGAGAATTTCCGCACTTGCCTCCAGGGCACCAGAACCCACGTATATCAGCGGTTTTTTCGCCGCTGCCAGGCGCTCGGTAGCAGCTTCAATCTGGGCGGAGTCTATCGGTGGTAATGGGTACTGCGTTACCTGTGGTAGTAAATCCACTGGCGATTCCATGGCCATGATGTCCATGGGCATTTCCACTTCCACCGGACGCGGGCTGCCAGTAGTCAACTGTTTGAACGCTTCGCGAATGGCATCCGGTGCCGCGGTGGGGTGATCGATACGCTCGGCCCATTTGGTGATATGCCTGATCATACCCAGCTGGTCATCGATCTCGTGGAGATCGCCGTAGCCCTTGCCGATTCCCGTAGAGGGTATCTGGCCCGATATACACAATACCGGGGAGTAATTGGCCCAGGCGGTGCACAGTGCACCGCTGGAGTTGAGCAGGCCCGGGCCGGGTACGACGGAATAGGTGCCGACCTTGCCCGTGGAACGGGCATAGCCATAGGCCATATAGGCACAGCCTTGCTCATGCCGGGAGTGAATCAGGCGAATGCCATCTCCCTCCTTGTACATAGCATCGAAAAGATAGTCCAATTGGCCCCCGGGTAAGGCAAACACGGTATCTACCCCGTTCACCTTCAGGGATTTTATAATGGCTTCAGCGCCAGTCATGACAGTCATTTAGCGTGCCTCTTTTTTTCTGGCGTGTCGACGCCGGTAGCGGATCAGGAAGAAGGGAAAGCCGAGGATATACACCCACACCATAGGATTGGCCAGGGCCTTTCCCAGCGCCGACAACACATCGTTGGGGCTGATATACACCTTGCTTTGCATTGATTGGCTCTCGTGACTGTGCACAATCAGGTGATCCTTCTTGTATTCGAAACGGCCAAACTCAAAATCGATGTCAGCCAGCTTACTTTTTACTTTCATGCCATCAACTCTTCTTCAGGCGCCCACTTTGCTGGGCATACTCAATCCGTTTCTCCAGCAGTTTGGAAATATCTTCGGGCTCGTAGCCGTGGGGCGGTGTAAATTGTCCCCGGGCATACAGGTCATCAAACACTTCTTTGCAGATAGAAATCTTTTCAACCAGCGCCTTGGGCGGTTTGCCGGAGGGGAAGCGGTTCGGTGGGTAAATCGGATTGGTATACATCTCACGAAACCCCTCCGTGCGCACATCAATCCAGCAGTTGTGGTTGGTCCGGGTGCGATAGTGACGAAGTGCCTCTATGTCAATCGTGACTGACAGCACCTGTTCCGCAGGATAGGGCGCCTCGCGCAACACCATGCCGGTGTAGTCTATGGCAAACGAATGCCCGGGGCAGAACGCCTTCGGATAGTATTCGTAATTGACGCTCCCCCAGTTAGCGCCCAGCAGATAACACATATTGTCGTGCGCGCGGGTGCGACGGGTGAACTTCCAGAAATCCCAGGGCTCAGAGACGCCCTCCACTTCCTGAATGGCTCCGGGGTGACAGATAATTTCCGCGCCGTTGTAACCCAACGCGCGGGAGACCTCCGGGGTACAGCCATCGTGGCAGGTCATGGTGCCCAGCTTACCGATCTCGGTATCAATCACTGGAAACAGATCCTTAATACCCCCACCAAAATGTGCAACGTATTCATCGTAGATATCGTGCGGGCTGGTGCCCAGCCCCAACGATGCATTGATATGCCATTTATGATATTTCAGCACCACCTCTCCAGTGGGCCCGACGATAAAGTTGGTGTTAAACCAGCGGTCGGGAAACTCCGGTACCTGCTCCACCACGCCGCCACCGCAAATATACAGGCCGTACTGCTTCGCGATCTCGCCCAGTTGGTCGATTTCAGGGCCGGGAATCGTAACGGCCTTTTTCATCTGATCTTCGATTTTGCTCTCACCTTTACCGGGTGTTCCCACACCCTGCATAAAATACTCAGGCAGGATCACCAGCCGCACTGGCACTTCCCAGAAGTAGCCGACACCGAAATGGATAAGATTCATAACGCGATCAAGGTTTTTCTGGATGCCCGCGCGATCTTCAACCACAGTGACTTCGGGCTGCACGATTAACGCTGTGTAGGGTTCAATTCTGTCTCTCATACTCGCTCTCTCAATTTATTTTCTTGATACTTAAAACACTCGCAGTCCATTTAGAGCCTGCGCTCAACGGTCCCGTCAATCCATACCCGCTTTCACACCTCCGTGCGAGATGTGAACTTATTTCGTGACATAGCTATCTGCATCTGAATTTTCTGTGTACTAGAAATCAAAGTCATCATCCTCGTCTATGCCGCCCATGTCGCGCAGGATCTCTCTTGCCGTTAGGGTGCCCATGCCGGAAATCCCGCCACCCGGGTGACAGGACGGGCCTGTCATGTAGAATTTTTTCACCGGGCCACGATAATCCGAGTAATTGGGAAAGGGGCGAAAAGCGCCCATTTGCGCCAGGGTGCGCTCGCCACCTGTGGTTACCCCACGGTGAAAGCAAAGGTTGGCCCGCGCCAGACTGGGGCCCGTCTCCACGTACTCCGCGAGAATATTATCGTCAGACATATTCGTAGTGAAATTGCGCAATTGCTTAAGCAGCACATCGCGGCAGTATCCGGGGCCCAGGGCTTCCCAGTCTTCACCACTGGCCAGATCAACCGGCACGAAGGTATCCATGATCAGGGTATGCTTTCCCTCGGGAGCCCGGGTGGGGTCCATAGTGGTCCAGGCTGCGGTCCACAGGAAGGGGTCAGTTGGCGCCTTGCCGGCTGCAATCTCCAGATACTGCTTATCAATATCGGCCATATTGCCAAATATCCGCTGGAACGCCGTGTTGTTGTGATCGGGATGACCCTTGAAGCGCGGCGCCTCATTCAACGCGTAATGCACCCGGGCAATGGTTATATCGCCAAACTTAAAGCGGCGTACCATGTCCTTGAAACCCGAGGGCAGTTCCGCATCGTCGAAGCCGTCGAGATAGGTCTGGAAGGGATCCAGGGAACTTACGACTGCCTGCCTGGCAAAAATTTCATTCCCGTTTTCCAGCCGAATACCCCGACACTCCCCGCCTTCGGTGATAAATTTTCGAACCGTCGCACCCGTCATAACCGTGCTGCCATTGGACTCGATGTAGCGCTTCATACTCTCCGAGAGCATGCCACTGCCACCCTCGGGAATAGACTGGCCAAAGTAGTGAATACTCGGGATCATCACGTAAAAGCCCTGGGCGGTGCCCAACTGGTCCGGCAAGGTCTGCGGCGCCATGGCCCAGCCCAGTATGAACGCGCGGACGTGGTCGTTCTCGAAATTTTCCAGGGTAAACTGGCGTGAGCTCAGTTGGAAATCCCGCAACCGCTTCATCCCTTCCGGATTATTTTCCAGCCCCTGGAACAGGTAGCTCGGTGGTGCGGGTGTATCGAACATACCCTTGACCACGCCGTCCTGTATCTCACCGAACTCATCGTAGATTTCCTTGTAGCGGCGGGCGTCGCTCTTTGAATAGGCAGCAATGGTTTCGCATGTCTTGTCCACATCCTTGTAAACGACAATGCCGTCGCCTTCATACTTGTTCGGGTGCCCGGTAATCTGGTCCTCTGACCAGATATATTTGAGGCCGTGCTTTTCCAGTTCCGGCCTTAGCTCTTTGAAGTCGGGGTTCAGGTGAATCCAAACGTGGGAGGACCCGAAAGGATCGTGCTTGTAGCCGGGCAGGGTCAGTTCGCGCGTCAGCACACCACCGCCAACCCATTCGTTGCGCTCGGTAACCAGCACTTTCAGGCCTTTCTTTACCAGCATCGCCGCGCAGATCAGCCCATTGTGGCCCGCGCCGGCAATGATTACATCGTAATCAGACATAGATCTACCTCGCTAAAGCGCTATTATTAACCCCATTAATAAAAAATGCAACCAATCCTTATACTAGTTCGCTAAACAAATTGTAGACAATTGCTTTCTGGAAATTGCTATTTGTCGCCCATTCGCCGGGATATTGCCCTTTTTGTAGGTGTCTATCAAGTTCATGCAGTTTTTTATTTAATCCCATGATATTTTTGAGTACACTCCGGTCTCTAATTATTAAAAGGATGGGTATAGCCTATGGCTGGTAAAAAATCTACCCGTGGGCACGTCACTGCTGTGGTGGACATCCTCGGTCACCGGATCGCATCCAATCACTATGCCGAAGGGGAAGTACTCCCTATAGAACAGGAACTGGCGGACAGTCTGGAAGTGGGCCGCAACGCATTACGCGAAGCCGTCAAGGTACTGTCCGGCAAAGGTCTGATCAGCACGGCACCGCGCAGCGGTACCCGGGTCCGACCCAGAAATGACTGGAACCTGCTGGACCCGGACGTGCTCCGCTGGCATGCAGACCCCGATGTTGCCACCGAGCAATTCATGCTGGACCTGGTAGAAATGCGCCGCATTATCGAACCCAAGGCTGCCGAGCTCGCTGCGACCCGTGCCACGCGAGAGGAAATCGCCGCGATTCTATCGGCTTATCAGGCGATGGCGGTAGAGGGCATCAGTCAGGAACAACGCATTGAGAAAGACATTGAATTCCACGCAGCCATTCTCAAGGCTTCACACAACAACATGCTTAATCACTTCCGCTTTGCCATCGCCACCTATTTAAAGGCGCACGCTGCATTGGGCAGAAAAGTGTCCAGGGCCGATGACCGGGAAGATCTTGAGCGGCATCAACTGATTGCGATGGCAATCGCCACCGGCAAGGCCAAGTCTGCCTACAGCCTGACGGTTGAGATGCTGCGAGTAAATCGAACGCACTTCAAGGAAGGAGAATAGCCAGGATGTCAGTAGTTCTGATTACCGGTAGTAGCAGCGGTTTTGGCCAGGCCGGAGCCCTGGCTTTCGCCCGTCGCGGAGACCGCGTGTACGCCACCGTTCGTTCCGAAGAGCGAGGCGCACCTTTACGTCAGTTGGCACAACAAGAGAAGCTTGACCTGCATACCCGCATTCTCGATGTCACGCGACCGGATATGTTTACGCCGCTGATCAACGACATTGCGGCCGAGGCCGGGAGCCTTGACGTACTGGTGAATAACGCCGGGATAATCCATCCGGGCGCCTGGGAGGACTTGCCCGAGGCCGCTATTCGCGAGGTAATGGAAACTAATTTCTTTGGTCCCACCCTGCTCGCCCGTGCGGCCCTGCCGCAGATGCGCAAACAGGGCAATGGCTACATTATTATGATCAGTTCCCTCTCGGGCCTGGCGGGCCTCGCCGGGGACGTGCCCTATAGCGCCAGCAAATTCGCCCTGGAGGGTGCCACTGAGGCCCTGCGCCACGAAATTGACCGCTGGGGTATTCGTGTCGCCCTGGTAGAGGCCGGGCAATATGCCACCGGGCTGTTCAAAGACGAGGGTGATTTGCCCGCGGGCTATCCCGCCGATTCGCCGTACCGGGCACTGGTAGCCGCGAAGCTTAAGGAAGTCCAGGACGGATACGCTGGGGCTATGTCACCGGAATTGGTTGGCCAGTTGTTGCCACACATTGCCGACTCCGACGGCAGCCAACTGCGCTGGCCGGCGGATGAGGTCGCCCGCCATGTTCTACGCAGCCTGCACCGGCACAGCGACAGTGAACGGGACGTCTTTCTGCGCGGTGCCGGCAGTAGTGACTGGTGGAGCCAGGGCCTGGCGCAACCCGACCGTAGCGAAAACGACTAACAGGAGATTCGCGACCATGCTTATTCGCCTTGCACATGTCTGTATCGAAACTACCAACCTGGTTGCCACGGAGGCGTTTTACCAGCAGCTGGGAGCCAGGCGCCGTTTCGAGTTCCGCAACCCGCAGAACCTGCTCATTGGCATGTATATGTATTTTGGTGAAGACACTTATATCGAGCTGGTGCTAGTAGCAGAGCCCCGCTGTGAGGGCGCCGTCAACCACTTTGCACTGCAGGTGAGCGATATAGACAGCGCCTACCAACGGCTGACCGCAGCGGGCATTGAGCTCACAGCGAAGGAATTGGGCGTGGATCATACCTGGATGACTACCTGCAGAGATCCCAACGGAATCTTTATCGAACTCCACCAGTATACGGATCAGAGCCTGCAACACCGTGGCGGGACCTGCTGCATTGATTACACACCCTGAGCGGCCATCAAGGGTAATTTTCCTGTCGCCTGGCGCGGTCGCTACAGCGGAATGTGCCCGGCCGCAAATCGGGCCGGCTCGCTTGACCATTGATGGAGGACAGCAATGTCTCTGATTCCAGATGATAATTTATTTGCTCTTGGTGCCGTTTTGTTCGGCCTGGCCTGGCTGGGTTTTTGGATTGACACCAATGCGATTGGCCGAAAAACATCCGGCGTGGTTTGGGTGCTGTCGGCGGCAATGCTGCTATCCAACACCGGTGTCATTCCACTTAGCAGTAGTGCTTACGATTTTGTCGGCGGCTCGCTGGTGCCTCTGGCCATTCCCCTACTCTTGTTAAAAGGCGATTTGCGTAAAATTTTCAGAGAGAGTGGCGGCGTGATGATTTCCTTTATGATCGCTTCGGGCGCTACTGTGGCGGGAGCGATAGTGGGCTTCTCGCTGCTTGACCTCGGGGAGATCGGCCCTAAAGTCGCTGGTGTTTACACTGGCGGCTGGGTAGGCGGCGCTGTGAACTTTCTGGCGGTTTCCCAGGCTGTGGAAATGACACCCGAAGAATTCACTGTCGCCATCAGTGCCAGTAGTGTAGTCAGCGTGTTGGCGCTACTGCTACTAATTGTCATTCCATCAGTAAAGGCCATTACCCACTTTTTCCCGGATTTTCAGCCTCAGCAACCCCCCGCGAAACCACAACTGGCCGTCGATTCTGACGCGACAAAATTTCACCTGACACACATCTGCGGTGCGGTGGGCCTGAGTTTTGCCATCTGCGCGTTCGCCGGTTGGCTGGCGACGGCACTGGAGATGACTCAGTACAATATCCTCTTTATTACGGTGATTACGATTGTAGTTGCCAACAGTTTCCCAAAAACCCTGCACCGCCTGGAAGGTGATTTTGAAGTGGGCATGTTGCTGATGTATCTGTTTTTTGTGGCGGTGGGCGCCAGTACCGATGCCCGCGCCTTTCTCGACGATGCCGTCATTCTGTTCGTATTTGGCATGATCATTATTCTGGTGCACCTGGCGATAGTGCTGGTGGGCGCGCGGCTATTAAAAATCCAGCTGGATGAAGCACTTGTCGCTTCGGGCGCTGCCCTGGTCGGCCCTGCAGTTACGGCGGCTATTGCAACATCCAAGGGCTGGAAGCACCTGGTGACCCCCGGCATAATGTGTGGCATCTTCGGCTATGTGATCGCGACCTTCATCGGTGTCAGTGTTACGACGTTTCTCAACTGAGATGCCGCAACCGGACCAACGCCAGTTCACCACCCTGGTAATTCTCGCGCTGACGGCAACTTTGGCGCCGGTTTCAATAGACATGCTAACCCCCTCGCTGGCGGGCATGTCAATTGACCTGGGGGCCAAAGCACAGACCATCGAATTATCGCTGTACAGCTTCCTGGTCGGCTACGGCATATCCCCGTCATTGTGGGGTGTAGCGTCGGACCGACTGGGAAGACGCCCGATCATGTTCGCCGGCATGCTTCTCTACATTGCCAGTTCCATCGCCTGCGCACTGTCCGATGACGCCAACACGCTCATCGGCGTTCGCTTTGTACAGGGCCTGGGTGCTGGCGCCGGTGCCACCATGGCCAGAGCGACTATCCGTGATATATACGGCGCCGCCGGAACCACCCGGGGCATGGCGCGCATGATGTCACTGATGGCTGTAGTACCCTTTTTCATGCCCGTGCTGGGCGGTGTGCTCGCCGACCTGCTGGGCTGGCAGTCCTGCTTTATTTTCATGTCACTGATTGGCCTCCTCGCGGTGGCGGCCTATTTCTACCTGGTGCCGGAGACCCTGCCGCAGCCCGTCCACGACGGTGTAGCCGCCGCAGGGAAAGCATCCATCTTAGACATTTTGCGCCATCCCACCTTCTCCCAGCACGCTCTGTGCAATATGTTTTCCATTAGTACCATGGTGATATTCGGGGCCAACTTTGCCTTTATCACCCGTCACCAGTTCCAGTTGGACAGCGCGGCCAACGGCCTGGTGCTGGCCCTCTTCAATGGCTCCATCGCGGCAGGCACCTATTTGGTGTGGTGGCTTATGCCGAGGTTCAAAGCCCATCGCTCCATTCTGATCGGCGCCGGCAGTTGCGGCCTGGGATGGCTGGGCATCGCCCTGCTGGCCAGCTCCGGACATGGCAGTTTACCGCTTATGGCCCCCATGCTCGCTCTGTCAGGCGCAGGCTGCGGCATAATTATGGCCCTGTGCTCAGGCGCTGCCCTGATCCCCTTCACCCACAATAGCGGCACCGCCAGTTCGCTTTACCTACTTTTGCAGTCACTGGGGTCCTGCACTATCAGTCTTGCCGTGGGCCTGTATTTACCAAAACAACTGCTACCCATTGCCATTGCGATGATTGCCTGCGCCTGTCTGGCCATGTTGTCCAAGCTGTTGTTGTCAGGAAATAAGGAAGACCCGGCGTAGAATCGACATTGATGCTAATTATGGGATTATAAAATTTTTCGATTTACGCCCATTTCGTTATATTTTTGGCTAAATCGCGGAAAAAAAGCTCTATTTTCTTTATTATTCGGGAAAAAATAGATCTGACAATTACTTGTATTTTTCCATTTAATGGGATTTAATTGCTCATATAGCCTCTTTAAAGGAGGCTCTCAGCCAGAGAATTAATTTGTGAAAATGGTCTCAGAAGCCCGTAAAGACACGTATTTTTATGACTTTTTCACGTTGTGTACCACGGAGATTGGGCACGACCCGTTTGGTTGCTATATTGACGCTGTTACGCTCAACCCTTAATAAGGATAATAATCATGCAAAATAAAGTGAAAGTCCTGTTCCCCCTCACCATAATCTCCGCCGCATTGATCAACGTGACACCCGTGTCCGCGCAGGAAAACATCATGCTGGAAGAGGTGATAGTGACCGCCCAGCGCAGAGAGCAGAACCTGCAGGACGTACCCGTCAGCGTGACGGCTTTTACCGGCGCCACCCTGGAACGACGCAATATCAAGAATGCCGTTGAATATCTGACGATCACACCCGGGGTCAGTTTCACTGAAGACGGGCAAACCGGAAGTCGCGGCATGGGCATCTCCATTCGCGGTGTCACCAGCCTGGTTACCGGTGAAAACGCCTTTGTTAACTCCATTGGTATCTACCTGGATGATTTCAGCGTGGCATCGGTACCCAACAATGTTGCCAACCCCAACCTGTCAGACATGCAATCGGTAGAAGTACTGCGTGGCCCGCAGGGCACTTTCTTCGGCCGTAATGCCGTTGGCGGGGCACTTAACCTGACAACCAAAAAGCCAACAGACGAGTTTGAAGCGGAGGTCATCGTTGGCGGTGAAACGTATGAAGGTGGTGGAGATCAGGGCAACATAACCGCCATTTTGAACTATCCGGTTTCCGACGATTTCAAAATGCGCGGTGTGGTGTATTACTCCGACAGCGAGGGCTATGTTCAAAATAAATGTAAATCGGGTGCCAGTGCAGCCTCCTGCCCCGCCGCCGCTGAAAACGGTTTCACACCCAATGGGGCCGACGGCAGTGACCAAACCTCGCTCAACGGCAGGCTACATCTTGACTGGAACCTATCAGACGATACCAACGTACTGGCTTCGGTGTATTACTCGGACGATGACCAGGACACAGACGAGAATGTTCCCTCAGGCGTGCAGGACCTGGATTCCCTCGATAGCTTTGGCCTGTCGGAGGCGCTTGATCCGGGCACCGGCTTCTGGTACCAGGGCAATTACAATAAGTTAAGCCACGACCTGGACGAACGCACTCAGAATGAATCTACGGTGGGCGTTCTCAACATTACCCACAACTTGAATGACAAGGTCGTTCTCAAGTCCATCACCGGCATTATCGATGCATCCCTTGACCGTAACTTCGACAACGATCTTGCAGGCGGCGCCGATACACTGCGCCGCCAGAACTCCTACGATGGCACCTCCTGGAGCACCGAGTTCCGTGTGCAAATAACCGAGGATAAGTACGACTTTGTCGCTGGATTCATGTACGCCAGTGACGAGCAGAAGCAAGACAATAAGGTGGGCATTTCAACCCAGCCGACCGCAACGATTAACGGTATTGGTTGGCTGCCACCCTTCCCGGAGGGATTGGGCCTCGCTTTGAACAAAAAGAAATGGGAGCTAGAGAGCTGGGCGATATTTGCCGACTACACCTGGCATGCGACAGATAAGTTAGACCTGGTTGTGGGTGCCCGCTATACCGACGACGAAGTGACCAATACTCTGAACAACAACAGTATTGGTCCAGGGCCGGGTTGCGTTGACGGCCCTCCCTGTTTTGTCAATTATCCAAGCCCGGAAGCGTCAGGTAAAAAGAGCTTTGATAATGTTTCCCCACGGTTTGTCGCCCTGTACCAGGTGACTGATGACATGAACGTTTACGGCACGATCTCCCAGGGCTATAAAGCCGGAGGGATCACGGTGGGCAACGATTCCGAAAATGACAATACCCCGCTCATTCTGCCCTTTAAAGAGGAGACCCTCTGGAACTACGAGTTGGGCTTGAAGAGCGAACTCTGGGACAACCGAGTACGCCTTAACGCTTCGTTGTATTACATGGAGTGGTCAGATCTGCAGATGGAATCCTTCCGTTTCCTGACACCGGGTGACCTCTCCTCTAACTTCGAGCAGACCATCAATGTCAAAGATGCCGAAGCCTGGGGAAGCGAAGTGGAATTGGTGGCGGCACTCACTGACAATATCACCTTCACCTCCGCTATCGGCTATATGGACACTGAAATCACCAGTAACACCGTCGCCGAAATCACTGGCGGCTTCAACGTCGACCTGGAAGGACTCGAACTGGCCAAAGCACCAGAGTGGGTTTACAACGCCAGCGTGCAATATCGCCTCCCCATCGGCAATAACGAAGCCTGGGTACAACTGGAGTATATCCACCGGGATGGTCAGTTCGGTGATATCGAAGCACTTACCTATCAGCAGACTGACGGTCCCTCACCTAATGGGGGCCCCGCACGGAATTCGATCGCAACTCTTGGCGATTATCCCTTCCGCACACCAGACTATGATGTATGGAACCTGCGTGCTGGCTATGACATGGAGAACTGGAGTTTCAGTGCCTATGTGCAGAACCTTGGTGAGGAGGATTACTACACAGGTACCGGCGAGAACTTCGGTGTTACCGGCATGCGCCTTCGTCCCACGCCCCGGATCATTGGAGGCAATATCAAGTACACGTTCTAAACCGTTGAGCGACCTTTACACGATTCGTGTAGAGTCATTGAAACCCGGCCTCGGCCGGGTTTTTTATGCCCCAAAATCTGATCCGTAGTTGTGGCTAACCGATGTGCCTCAAGGAGAGATAAACAATAGGAGATGGGTCCTACTCATATTCACAACCCTGGTGCTACCGGCTGCGTCATTGGCCTCGACCACGGACAGTCCTCCCAACATCGTCAGTTTACCGAACCCTACTGGCTGTTATTTGACCTCAAAAGTAACGAACCGGAGCGCTACTCGATGGCGCGCAAACACCCGGATGTAGTGCAACGCCTCTCTCAGGAAATAGCCAGGGTTGATAAAGCCTTCCGCCTCGACGCTACCCACGATCGCGACAAAACATACCCTGAGTGACTTATGTTTCGCTCTTGTCCGGCCAACTGATCGGGCTCACATCGTCATGCCGCAGTACCCGCGTGGCAATGCGGTCGACACGCATGGTGAGCTTGCAGCCCGGGTCGGGGCACAGGGCACGGGTGTCCGTTTCCATCCAGTCCGCCGGGTGTAGTATGCGCTGCTTGGCGGGCAACAAGGGAATAACCGACTGCAGCGCGTAGAGGCAGAAGTCCTTGCCATCGGGCAGGCTGAGTTTGCCGCCTTTCAAATAAACACTGTCACCCACGGTCATCTGACAGGTGCAGTTACCTTCGATGGACTCTACCACCACCTGCAAATCATGCAGTTCGAACTCATCATCTTGTAATCTATCCGCCATAGCGAACTCCCCGTTGTTTATCGGAAGGCAGGCAGTACCTTTTCACCCAGCAGGCGCAGCCCCGAGTCATCGGAGAGGCCGTGGGGGGTTCCGTACTCTACCCGGCTGGCACCTGCCTCAAACAGCGCCTGTGTCTGTTCGACAATATCGGCCGGCGTACCGGCCAATGCAAACACCGCCAGTAACTCGTCCGAAATAAAAGCAGTGGCCGCTGCAAAATCATAGTTCGCTGCAGCGCTTTTGATGCCCGCCAGTACGCCGGGGTCGATCTGCACGGTGGGGTCGAGTTCGGCCACTACCGGCAGGTACAAAGCCACCTCGCGCTTGGCCAGGGCCCGGGCCGCCGCCCCGTCTTCGTCCACCACGGTTACCGCGCCCATAACAATGCCAACACTCTCTGCACCCATCCTATCGAGACGCTGCTGATAGTGGCCCACAATTCCAGGATTCGCAGAGCCTCCCAGCTTTATTTCATCCACCAGGGAGTGGCATTGCTCTATGGTTTTCATTCCCCAGGAGCCCAGCAGCATCGGAATATCCGGTCGATGAATTTCCCAGCGCAAGGCATCACCCCCGACTACGGGAAACAACTCCTGTTCAAGCGGCGCCTTGGAACCGCTGAGCAGATGCCGAATACACACCAGCGCCTCCCGCAGGGCCTGCACCGGCTTGCGTGGATGCACACCGACATGGTCCAGCCAACCACCGCGCGCCAGACCGAGTCGTGCGCGGCCGTCGGAGGCTTCGTCTATCAGCGCGATATTTCCGGCAATGTTGACCGGGTGACAGGTGAAGGGGTTCACCGCGGCCACACAGATTTCCACACGGCTGGTGTGGCGGGCAAGCTCCAGCAGTGGCAGCCAGGCCGGCTGAAACAACATGTCGTTATACACGCTGATTCCGTCAAAACCGAAACCCTCGGCGCGCTGGGCCAGTTCCCCGTAGCGGGCCAGGGGTTTGTCAGTTTGAAAAGCTATAGAAATTCTTTGCTTCGTCACCATATCACCCTGTCAACATCTGTAAATAGTCCGGCAGTTTCTCCGCCATCAGCAGCAACGACAAAGCCAGCGCGGTAATCAGCACAAGGTTGCGCCAGGGTTCAGCAGTGTGCTCGCCAACGAGTGCCTGCCTGTTCACGAGCACCATAACTATGATGATAACCAGCGGAATCACAATGGCATTGAAGCCCATTAGCAGCACCACCTTCAACAGCGCCGGAAAACTCCAGAAAGGGGCCAACACTGCCGGCAACGCTACCCATACGAGTAATAAACGTTTGAAGCTTCGGTTCTCGACTGTGTCGTGCCAATCCTTACCAAACATATCCAACCAGAAGTAGCAGATTACCTGCACCACCACCACAAAGGTAGTCAGCGCTGCGATCAACATACCGATGGAGAAGATCAAGGGCCCAAGAAACCCCAACCCCGCCGGAAATGCATTGACCAATACCCTACCCGCCTCGTTGACAGTATCGATACTGGCGTGATCGACTTGCGGGTAAAGGGCGTAGCCGCCAGCAATGATGACAAACACCGAGTAGCCACCGAACACCAATCCCAAATTGATTATCGCACTGCGAAACTCGGCGCGAAGGTCCGGGGCACCACGCAGATTATCTGCGCACATATACGGTATGCCCAACAGGGCAGCCGGTGCGAGTGCGCTGCCGACAATGGCGATAATGGAACTACTGCCCTGGCGCACAACCGCTTGCCCCTGCACGGGCAGGTCCGCAGGAATCTGCGGCATGAAACCTTGCAGAATTGCGCCGAACTGGCTCAGACCGGAGATTGCCACAATCATGAAGCCAAAGAACATCAACACCATCAGGCCGGTCATCACCCGCTGCATTCGCTGGTAGCCGCCGGAAGACAGCAGCCAGATGAGGAGCAGGCCCAACAGTATGGACAGCGCAATCTCGGCCAGATGGTAGTTGGCCGCATAATCGCCAGCGGCACCGACCTCGGGGGGATAAAAGCCGAAAATTGACATCAGGGACGACGTCATCACCGACATCTGGCCCATCCCGATCAGCAGGTGTACTGGAATATTGATCACTAAAATAAGCCACGCCACACCTGGGTGAATATGTTCGCGGATCAGGCTGAACATCCCTTTGGTGGGATTCAACAGGCCGATACGGGAAGCGGAGTCCACCGATATGACAAACAGCGGCAAAATTACTGGAATGACCCACAGCAGGTCGTAGCGAAACCAGGCACCGGCCAGAATCAGGGAAGCGGCGGCGCCAGCACCCATCGTGCCCGCGGCCATGACGGCAGCGGGGCCCACAATGCTCGACAGAAGGCGTGAGATCAAAGCTACAGCACCTGTTGCCCGGCATCAAACTGCTTGCGAATCTTCGGGCACGCTTCGCCTGTTGCCGCGGCACCCGTAGCGTGAATCTCCAGAAAGGTCGTAGTGGCGAACGTGCCGTAGGCGATCACCTCGTGCTCGATGGAGGTATCGAGCACCGCGTGCTCCACTGACAACTGGTACACGTTCTCCGGCAGCAATTGCTCTGCCCGGATGACAAAATCTGAATCCGCATACGTCAGGAACGGGGTGCCCTCAAAGGGCCTGCCACTGTGGGCGCGACGTACACCGTCACAATCGGCCATAATGACAAACACAAGATCGTCTGTGATACCCAGTGGGTCGGCGCTTCCCGACACGAAGGGGCTCCAACTCACTCGCAGGTCGATATCCGGGTTTATCTGATCGGCTGCGACCGGTTTACCTGCCTGGAATAAATGGATAGCAGGTGGAGCGGGGAGCCCGGAGCCCCCTTCCTCGGTGTTAGTAAGATGCACGACCTGGCTGAGCGCCCCTGTGCTGGGTGTAGTGTAGTTAAAAACATAGGCGCCATCGGGGTAGCCCGCCTCCAACTCAGCTTCGCTGCCATAACGCCCGCCATGCACCTCCAGGGCATAGCCACTGTCTTCAAATTCAACGGCAGCTCCATCGCTAAGCGGTGTCAGCAAACTGGCCGGCGCTACCACGCCCCCCTCTTGTCGGAAAATCTCCGCAAAGAAATGGTAATTCAAGACGGTAATGCTGCCATCGGGATGTTGTCGATTGTTGCTGGTTTTACCCGCCACAATAAACGTGATATCCGTTTGTTCAGCAAAACTCATTTGGGACAGTGTAAGACCCAAAAAAGTGACAAAGATAATGTCTGTGAGTCGCATCTTATACTCCTCTATTTACTATAAATTTTCTGCCACCACCAGGTGGACTTGTGTCGTCCGCGATCAACGAAACGATCGTCAAGCCATAGCGCCAGGCGCCGCAATGGTCCTCCGGCCAGCTTGCGCCAACCGCGATGATGCCACTTGCTGTAGTCACGATTATACGGGCAGACGCGAATACAAATAGAACAGTCCGTATTCTGGTTCGCCCAGAATTTGAAACATTTTTCCGCATCCACGGTCCATTTGGCGACGCCAATTAAATTGGAGCGATTGTAGACTTCGGCCGAAGGCTCCTCAAAGGGAATGGCCTTGGGGGGACAGCCGGTGGCACAACGATTACAGATATCGCAGAACGCCTTGACCCCGAATTTTTTTGGCTCGCTATGCATCAACGGTATATCAGTGAAGATACGGCCCAGACGCAATCGCGGCCCATACTCCTCTGTGATGAGCAGACTGTGCCGCCCTACTTCGCCAAACCCCGCCTGCACCGCCAGCGGAATACCCAGGGAAGAATCATTCATGGTGGCATAGGCGCGATAACCCAGGTTGCGAATATATTGCGCCAGGGTCAGCAGTGTAAGCGCATCGTAAGAGTAGCCCAGGCCGGTGGCACTGCCCGACAGGGCCGAGGGCACGGTCTTGGTAAGGTCCACATCCATTGACTCTCCCACCACAATCACATGCGGCAGGTCGTCGGGAATATCCAGCGGCTTGCTGGCCTGTGCCCGCTCGTCAAAGATACCACTGTACATCCAGCGTTCATCGTAGGCACACACACCAAACAGATCAGCACCACACAACTTCGCCACCTTGCTCACATCTGACGTGGCCTGTTCGGCGCTCTCAAAAGCGTAGGGCTCAGGCCAACCCTCTTCGTGTGAGGTGAAGTGATCAAAAAAACCCTCTTTGCGACCCGTTTCCTCGCGGTTAATATCCCGCAACACGTTGGTCACATGCCAGGCAGCATTGCGCAGCGCGTAGTCGCGCTGACTAAAGCCGTCGCTGCGCCGGGACCGCGCATCCGGCATAAAATAGCCGCGAAAAAAGGCGGCTGCCTTGTCAGACTTAACTTCAGGATCCCATTGAGAACGACAGTAGATTTCGTCACGCTGGTCAAAATTTTTGAAATTTTCCAACACCTCGAAACCGGTCAGCTGATCAATGGGTTTTGAATGGAGACTATTACGGGTCATATTATTTCTTCTTATTTGCGGGAACGGGCACCGCAGAATCCCAGTATTGGGCATATGGTGCAGGATGACAATATGCTTGTCGACCCAGGGCCTATCCGTCAAACTCGACTGCCCTAGCACGGAGCACAACATGAAAAGGCCGAATCCTTGAGCACCCGCAGCCCCTCACTGGTTCCAGGTGTGGCGATTATTGCCGGCACCGCGGTGGGAGCAGGCATGTTCTCACTACCGGTGGTGTCCTCGGGTATGTGGTTCAGCTGGTCCTTGATACTCCTGGTGTTTACCTGGTTCTGCATGTTCCATTCCAGCCTGATGATCCTGGAGGCTAACCTCAACTTTCCCGAGGGCACCAGCTTTAACACCTTTGTGCTGGACATTCTGGGGCCCCGCTGGAACGCATTGACCGGTATCACCCTGGCCTTCGTACTGTATATCCTGACGTACGCCTATATCAGCGGTGGCGGCTCCATCGTCAACTACACGCTGGAGCGGACACTTGGTGTTGCGCCCCCAACAATGGTATCCGGGTTGGTGTTCGCCCTGGGGCTGAGCTTCATTGTCTGGTTCAGCACCGGGCTCGTGGGCCGTATTACCGCCATTCTTATAGGCGGTATGATCATCACCTTTGCCCTGTCCATCGGCGGCCTGGCCGGACACGTGCAGGTGCCGGTACTGTTGGACAGCGAACTGGCCTACGCGCCTTTCCTGCTGGCAGCCGTACCCTACTACCTCACCTCTTTTGGCTTTCACGGCAACGTGCCAAGCCTGATGAAGTACTACGGTAAGAATCCTCTCACTATTCGCAAGTGCCTGCTTTATGGCTCCCTGACATCCCTGGTGGCCTATACCCTTTGGCAGCTCGTTACCATGGGGGTCATTTCACGGGAGCAGTTCAAACCGATTATCGCCGCGGGGGGGAACATGGGCGATCTCGTCTCCGCCCTCAACAACGTCGTTCAGAACGATCGCCTGGGCGCACTGCTGAATGCCTTCGCACAGTTGGCCGTGGTCTCCTCATTTCTGGGTGTAACTCTGGGTCTGTTCGACTATATCGCCGACAAGTTCGGTTTCGACAACAGCGGCTTGGGGCGCCTCCAGACCGCTCTCGTCACGTTCCTGCCACCGACTCTTGGCGGCCTGCTTTTTCCTCACGGGTTTCTCTATGCCATAGGCCTGGCTGGTCTGTGTGCCTCCATCTGGGGCACCATCGTGCCTGCACTTTGCGCCAGAGGCAGCAGGCAAAAGTATGGCAGCCCCCTCTATCGGGTGTGGGGCGGTGACGGCTTGGTCTACTTTATTATGGGCTATGGAATTCTGTTGATGGTTTGTTATCTACTGGCGGCAATCGGTGTGCTACCGGTTTTCTGAATGTGCTGAACCAGCGGAAATTGCTCGATCGGCAACTATTTCTTCTTACTCTTCTTGTCCCGCTTCTGCTCATGCGCCGTTAAGCGCCGCTTGCGCTGCACCTGTCGCTCAGTGAGCTTGTTGCGCTTGTCTGCAAAGGGATTCTCCCCGGTCTTGAACTCGATGCGCACCGGCGTACCCACCAGTTCCAGTTCTCGTCTGAATACTTTTTCGAGATAGCGTTGGTAGCTGTTTGGCACCTTGCCTGTCTGGTTGCCGTGGATGATGATGAGTGGCGGATTCTGGCCACCGGCGTGCGCATAGCGCAACTTGATGCGGCGATTGTCGACCATGGGCGGTGCGTGGTCGTAGACAGCGCCCTCGAGAATCCGCGTGAGAGCATTGGTATTAAGCTTGCGAGTGGCTGACTGGTAGGCAGCATTTACCGATTTGTAGAGCACACCAACGCCGGAACCATGCAGCGCAGAGATGAAATGCGTATCGGCATACGCCGCAAACTGCAGGCGGCGATTCAGTTCGCTCTTGATCCACTCGCGTTGCTCAGGCTCGATACCATCCCATTTATTTACCGCCAGCACCAGGCCGCGGCCAGCGTCTATGCAGTGGCCCAACAGGTGCATATCCTGGTCGACGACATTCTCATGGCCGTCCATGAGCAGGATTACCACGTGTGCGTCGTCTATCGCTTTCAGGGTTTTGACGATGGAGAACTTTTCTACGGTCTCGCGCACATTCTTGCGCTTGCGCACGCCGGCGGTGTCGATCAGGGTGTATTTCTGGCCCTCTCGCTCGTAATCAATGTAGATACTGTCCCGTGTGGTGCCCGGCTCATCGAACACCACCACACGCTCTTCTCCCAACAGACGGTTTACCAGGGTGGACTTGCCCACATTGGGGCGACCCACCACCGCGACACGGATACTGTCGGTGTACTGGGGTCGGTCGGGCTGCGGTTCCTCGTCGGGAAAGGTCGAGAGTATGCTCTCGATCATGCTGCGTATGCCGCGACCGTGACTGGCGGCAATACAGTAAAGAGTTTCGATACCCAGGGCGTAGAAGTCACCGCTGGCAACCTGCTCATCCAGGCCGTCGATCTTGTTCACCACCAGGTGAAACGCCTTGTTGCGCTGACGCAAGTGTTTGGCCAGGGCCTGATCGCCGGGATTGAGTCCCTCCCGCGCATCGACGATCATCAGTACCGCATCGGCTTCTTCGATGGCGGTCAATGACTGGCCTGCCATCTGCGAATCGATGCCGTCTTCATCACCACTGATACCACCAGTATCAATCACCACAAAGCGCCGGCCACCCATTTTCGCCTCGCCGTATTTGCGGTCGCGGGTCAGCCCTGGCAAGTTCGCCACAAGGGCGTCACGGCTGCGGGTGAGCTGATTGAACAGCGTTGATTTACCAACATTGGGGCGCCCTACCAGAGCGATGACCGGTATCATTATTCCTTCTTCTTGACCTTGTAGGCGACAAGATCACCGCTATTACCATAAACATAGAGGCGGTTATCTTCGGCCAGCATATCTGCCCGGACACCATCGCCATCGGCTTTCACCCGGCCGACAAATTCACCGTCGACCTGGGATAGCAGGTGCACGTAGCCCTCGGCATCACCCACCGCAACGTAGCTGCTGACCGGAGTAGGCCTGGACAGCCCTCGATACGCGAGAGCCGGCTGTTGCCAGCGCTCGCCCTGGCCGCTGCGCTGATAGGCGTAAACAGTGCCGTCGGCATCGGCAACATAGACATTACCAAAGCCCTGGGAAACACCGGAAAAGGACGAGACATTGTGCTGCCACAACTTCCGCCCTTCTGACAGGTCGATAGCGACGAGCCTGCCTTGGTAGCTGGCGGCAAAGAGTTCATTGCCCGCCAGCACCATGGTTCCGTCAATATCGACCACACGCTCAATTTCCGAGCGCCCCTGGGGAATCGCCACACGCACTTCCCAGTTAATCCCACCGGTAGCTATGTCAAAAGCCAATACCCGGCCATTGGCAAAGCCGACATAGGCGGAGTCGCCATTGATAAGCGGAGAACAACTACCGCGCAGGGTCAACACAGGTACGTTGCTGTCATACGTCCAGACAATTTCCCCGGTGTTGAAGTCAAGGCCTTGCAGTTTGCCATCCAGCGTGTGCGCCAACACCAGTTGGCCATTACTCTGCGGCGCTGACAAAACCTCACCACTGAGTGCACTGGTCCATAGCACCTCGCCTGAAGTGGCGTCTACCTTCAGCACGTAGCCGTCACTACTGCCGAGCAGCAGAGCATCTTCGTAGACCCCTACACCGCCAGAGATTGGCATTTCCAGCGACACGTCCCACAGGCTCTTGCCACTCATCTTGTCAAAAGCTTCGACATCCCCGTCAGCTGCAGCGACGTAGATGACATCGCCTTTGATGACCGGTTGTATGCCGTAAAAGCCAACACCCTGGCCATCCCCAACACCGTGTGACCACATTTTTTTGATTTGGACGGTTTCCTCAAAATCTACCAGTGCCGCCGGTTGTTTAGGGTCGTCCTCATCATCGAAATCAAACCAGCCACTTATCGTGCTGCAGGCGCTGAGGTTCGCTAGCAGCGCGACCGCCACAAAACCGCGGATCAGGCGTCGCATGGGCCTACTCCTCCGTGCCGGTGACAGTAGTATCAACGTCACCTGTGCTGTCTGCGTCGATAACTTTCACCGCTTCCATAGTGTCTATTTCATCGCCCCCTTTAGCGGGCACAGTTACCCGCGCCGGGCGAGGGTTAAGGGCTTGTAATTTCTGCTCGACTACCAACAGATCAATACCAGCCGCGTCGTCCCCTGCCGCGTAAGCCAGAGCAGAGGCGTAAGCTTCACTGGCCGCCTCGTCACGCTCTAGACTCAGCAGTATGTCGCCCCGTGCCACAGCGTACGATGCCTTATAGGGCCCTTCCGTGCCCTGATCCAGTATTGACAGGGCCTGCTCCGGTTCACCGCTCGCGGCGAGAACGCGAGCGAGGCGCAACTGCGCAATACGCGCAACATCGCTGCCTTTATCCGCCTTGCCCAGCACCCAACGCAGTTCAGCCTGTGCCTCGGCCAGATTATTTTTTGCCACCGCGGCCCGCGCCAGCTGCAAAGATGCAAACTGGGCGTAGGTCGTGCCACTGTAATCTGCCTTGAGCTGTGCCGCCAACTGCAGTGCAATCTCCTGCTGCTCGGGCGATAGAGCGGGCGCGCTGAACGCCTGCAGCATGCGCTGGTAAAGATCGGAAGCGGCCTCTGCATTGTCCACCTTGTAATTCTTCCAGCCCTGATAACCGAAGCCCAGGCCAAGCGCGAGGATGATCGCCACAATCGTGGAGCGACCGTTTTCTTTCCACCAGCGGCGCAGCGCTTCTACCTGTTCTTCTTCTGTACTATATGATTCCACGTCTAACGATTCCTTTTGCCTGATTCAATCAGTAAACACTGCACGCAGTGTCGCTTCCAGTTGATCCCTGGGCACAGTTTGCTGCCCTGCTTGCTCGCTCTGCTCGGCATTATCCCGCAAATGTTTCACAGTAACGGATTTTGCCAGGACTTCATCCTCACCCCATATCAGGGCAATCCGGGCGCCGCTTTTGTCCGCCCGTTTCAATTGACTTTTAAAACTGCCACCGCCTACGTGCTGCACGATCGAGACATCACTACCGAGCTGAGCACGCAAAGTCTCCACGCTGGCCAAGGCTTCCCTGTGGGCCACCTCTCCCACCGCGACCGCGTAAACATCGGCTCGTGCCTTCGGTGCGGTATCCACTGTGCCGACTTCAAGCATCAGTAATACCAGCCGCTCCATCCCCATAGCAAAACCGATGGCCGGGGTGTTCTTGCCGCCGAGCTGCTCCACCAAACCGTCATAGCGACCACCACCGCAGACCGTACCCTGTGCGCCGAGGCGGTCGGTCACCCATTCGTAGACCGTCTTGTTGTAATAATCGAGCCCACGCACCAGGCGCGGGTTAACCACATACTCGACACCGGCAGCATCCAACAGTTCCTGCAGCTGCGCGAAGTCCGCTCTGGACTCGTCGTCGAGGTAATCGCCAAGCGACGGAGCCTCGTCCAGGATGGCCTGTGTCTGCGCACTTTTACTGTCGAGAATGCGCAAGGGATTACTGTGCAACCGACGCTGGCTGTCATCGTCCAGTGACTCGAAGTGCTGCTCCAGAAATTTCACCAGAGCCTCCCGGTAGGCCCGGCGCGCCGCATTGCTGCCGATGGAATTGAGCTGTAACTGGACACAATCTCCCAGGCCCAGTTCCTGCCATAAACGGGCACAAACTAATATGTGTTCGGCATCCATATCCGGGCTGGCAACGCCGAATGACTCCACACCAATTTGCTGAAACTGCCGCTGGCGCCCCTTCTGCGGACGCTCATAGCGAAACATCGGGCCGGCATACCACAGCCGTTGGGGCACCGTCAGCAGGCCCTGCTGGATTGCGGCACGAACACAGCCGGCGGTGCCCTCCGGGCGTAGTGTCAGGCTATCGCCATTGCGATCGTTGAAACTGTACATTTCCCGCTCTACTATATCAGTCACTTCACCGATCGAGCGGCTGAACAGTTCGGTTTTCTCTACCAACGGCAGCCGAATTTCACCGTAGCCATAACTGGCGAGCAGACGGCTCACTGTCTGCTCCAGCAAGCGCCAGTGCAGGGTATCGTCCGGCAGGATGTCGTGCATCCCGCGGACAGCTCGTATATTGCTCACGCGTTCTCCAAAAGTCGCATTCAGTTCAGTTCGACGATTTCAGTATCAGTTTTTCGTCCTGCTCAGCCCGTGTCTGCTCCAGCACGGTGGCCCGCTGCCGGATAACCTGCTCAAGGTGATCGATAAAATCGGCATTGCTGACTTTATGGTCTGGTTCCCCCGCCACATATATCAGGTTATTGGGGCTGGCGCCGGTCAAACCCACATCGGCCTCCCGGGCCTCCCCGGGGCCATTGACAATACAGCCTATGACCGCGACATCCATCGGAGTACGAATATCCTCCAAACGCTGTTCCAGAGAATTCATGGTGCTGATCACATCAAAGTTTTGCCGCGAACAACTGGGACAGGCGATAAAATTGATGCCATTGGCACGCAATTTAAGGCTTTTGAGGATTTCGAATCCGACCTTTACTTCCTCCACAGGATCCGCCGCCAGGGAGATACGGATGGTATCGCCGATACCGTCCATTAACAGCATGCCCAGGCCCACAGCAGATTTGACCGTGCCGCCGCGCAGCCCCCCCGCTTCTGTGATACCAAGATGCAGAGGCTGTTCGATCTCTTTCGCCAGCAGGCGGTAAGCTTCAACCGCCATAAACACTCCCGACGCTTTTACGCTGACCTTAAAATCGGGATAGTTGAATTTCTCCAGTATGGCGACATGGCGCATGGCAGATTCCACCAGGGCCTCAGCGGTAGGTTCGCCGTATTTGCGCTGTAAATCCTTGCCGAGTGAGCCCGCATTGACTCCTATGCGAATCGGAATGCCGCGATCACGAGCACTGTCTATAACGGCTCTTACCTTGGCATCGCTGCCAATATTACCCGGATTGATACGCAGGCAGTCCACACCGTATTCCGCCACTTTAAGGGCTATTTTGTGGTCAAAATGAATGTCCGCCACCAGTGGCACGGTCACCTGAGCGCGGATGTCCCGAAACGCCTCCGCCGCCTCCATGCTCGGCACGGAGACTCGCACGATGTCCGCCCCGGCATCGGCGATAGCGCGCACCTGGGCTACCGTGGCAGCAACATCACAGGTTTCAGTATTGGTCATGCTTTGCACGCTGATGGGTGCATCTCCGCCCACCGCGACATTTCCGACCATGATCTGCCGGCTCACTCTGCGCGTGATCGGGCTTTCGCTGTTCATGTTTCACCTGCCATTGAAAAGTCTGGATTCCACCGGGCAAACGAACTCTCCGCCGGAAAAAATTTCACTGCCACGGCACCGGCCTCGGGGACAACGCGCCACCACCAAATGGCAGTCACCAACAGCGCCAGTAAAAGCAAGCCGACCACCACTGCGACACCGGTGTGTTGAAGTTGCAGAGGCGGCGTCCGGATCTTTCGCGGCTCGGGGCTTACCGCTGTGGCCTGTAAGCGATCATACGCATCCAGCAGGCGCCCCTCATCCACACCTACCAATTTGCCATAGGCCTTGACATAACCCCGTGCAAAGGCCGGGTGGCGCAGTGCCTGAAATTCGTCACGCTCTATAATTGCCGGGTAATCCGGCATCAAGTGCAGGCGGTCTGCCACTTCTCTGTGGGATAGCTCATGCGCCTCACGCGCCTCCTGCAACAGCGCACCCGGGCTGACAGCAATATCCAGTTGTGATGCCGTTTCATCGGTCACTTTGCACGGTCCGTCGATAGGCTTCGTACTCGATTGAATCGGGATAGCGGTTCGCCAGCGCCAGCGCATAACTACTCTCATCGTTCCTGTTCCCAGACTCCCGGGCCAGCCGAATACCCAGCCAGAGAGCGCGGGCAGATTGCTGGCGCACCACGGTTTTGTAGGTGCCATAATACTGACGCGCAGTGCGGTAATCATCGGCGTTAAAGCGCAGCTCCGCCATTTCCAGCAGGGCGATGGAATTGGTGCGATCCATGGCCAGTGCCCGCACAAAGGCCTCTTCGGCACCCTCGGGATCAAACAATTGCACGCGGCACAGCCCCAGGTTGACAAACGCCAGCGGCCGGCCCGAATATAGGGTGTCTTTGATCACTATTTCCAGCTGTTCTTCCGCGGTCTCGTAACGCTGCTGGGCGAACAGGAATGCCGCGTAGTTGTTGCGAGCCCGGGGGAATTTAGGGTCGATCTGTAAAGCCATTTTAAAATTTTCTTCGGCGAGTTCGTACTCGCCCGTGCTCTGGTAGACCAGAGCGAACGCCTCGTAAACATGCGCGTTTTTCGGATCGATATCATAAGCGAGTTTAAGGTTGCGCTTGGCAGCTTCCCAGTTACCTTCGCCAATATACTGGCGCGCCAGCTCTACCCTGGCGTCCAGTGCCTTTTCAGGTGAGTACTCGTCAGTAAAACCACCCTCGGTTGTGGAAATACAGCCCGCCAGCAAGACCGGCAAAGCCACAACCCCGATTCGTCCACAAGCTCTTCGTATAGACACCATTACCGTACCTGTATTGCCTGGATTTCTGTCGCCGCGCGATGCCGTTCGCTACGTTTAGTGCGATCGACCACCTGGCCAACCAGTTGCCCACAGGCGGCGTCGATATCGTCGCCGCGGGTAGTGCGTATCGTGACGACAAAGCCGGCATCCACCAGCACCTGCCAGAATCGGCTGACAGCGTTACCGCTGGGGCGCTCGTACCCTGAATTGGGGAACGCATTAAACGGAATCAGGTTGATCTTACAGGGAAAATCCGCCAACAGCACAGCCAGATCCCGGGCCTGTTCAGGCTGGTCGTTAATACCGGCCATCAATGTGTATTCAACCGTCACCACACGCTTGCTGTCGCGCTGGGCGTCAATATAATTGCGTGCGCTCTCAAGCAGCATGGCAATAGGGTATTTGCGGTTGATAGGGACCAACTGGCTGCGCAATTCATCATTGGGCGCATGCAGCGAGATGGCCAGCGACACTTCACTCACCTCGGCCAGTTTGTCCAGGGCCGGGACAACCCCTGACGTACTGAGGGTAACCCTGCGTTTGGACAAGCCATAGGCGAGATCCTCCAGCATCAGGTCCATGGCTGCCACCACATTATCGAAATTGAGCAGCGGCTCGCCCATACCCATCATCACCACGTTGCTAACCACTCGAGCGCTGCCCGGCTGAAAAGCGCCATAGGAATTGATGGCCAACCAGACCTGGCCGATGATTTCTGCCGCTGTCAGATCGCGCTGAAAACCCTGCTTTCCGGTGGAGCAAAAACTGCAGTCGAGACTGCACCCCACCTGTGAGGATACACATAGCGTAGCTCTACCACCCTCTGGAATCAGCACCGACTCCACCAAACCACCGCCGTCTACCCGGATAATCCACTTGCGGGTACCGTCACTGGAATCGTGCTCGCTGACAATTTCCGGCGGACGGACCTCGGCGATAGCCAGCAATTTCTCGCGCAGGGCCTTGCCAATGTTCGTCATGGCGTCGATATCGATCACACCGGCGTGGTGAATCCACTTCAGGACCTGCTGCGCACGAAACTTCTTCTCCCCGATATCCAGGAAAAATTGTTCCATTTGTCGCAGTGACAAACCCATCAGGTTAACCCGGGGCTGATCGGCGGTACCGCTAGTGGATGATGTCATATAGGCCGTTTTAACTGCGGGCGACTAGCGCTCGCAGATCTCACTGGCGGCGAAAAAATAGGCTATTTCCCGCGCAGCCGACTCAGGTGAATCGGACCCGTGTACCGCGTTAGCGTCGATAGAGCTGGCGAAATCGGCGCGAATAGTGCCCTCCGCAGCTTCTTTGGGATTGGTCGCCCCCATAAGATCGCGATTCTTGACTACCGCACCCTCGCCTTCCAGTACCTGAACCACTACCGGCCCGGAAGTCATGAATTTAATCAGGTCGGGAAAAAATGGGCGCTCCCGGTGCTCTGCGTAAAAACCTCCTGCCACTTCATCGCTCAGGCGCAGCATCTTCGAGGCCACGATACGCAGGCCATTGGATTCGAAGCGTGAGTAAATCTTGCCGACGATGTTCTTGCCGACCGCGTCCGGTTTAAGGATGGAAAGTGTGCGTTCAACCGCCATGGGAGGTCTCCTGATTAGACATTTGTGAGTATGCACAGGCATCGCGGCTGTCGATCGTCTGACCAGCCATCACCCATGCGCTAAAAGCCGCGCAATTATACGGACTTTGGGCGCTGGTTTCACCCAGAATTGGATACACTGGGAAGATTGTTCTGCTTTTAAATCAGTGGCTTAGAAAACGGCGATGGAAATAGCGGAATATTACGGTAGCCCCCCGGAGCCAATTCAGCCGCGGCCCCGCTGATGGGCAGTCCATTGCGGCGACATTTCCCGCAGCTTTTGCACCGCATGGCGCAGTTGTGCGGCTGCGGTATCCACATCCTCAATACTGGTGAAACGGCCAAAACTGAAGCGCAGGGAGCTGTGCGCGAGTTCATCCGGCACGCCAATTGCCCGCAGTACAAAGGAGGGTTCCAGGCTGGCCGAGGTACAGGCCGAGCCCGTGGAGATGGCCATGTCTTTCAATGACATCAGCAGAGCCTCGCCCTCGACAAAACCCACGCTGAAATTCAGCGCTCCCGGCAGCCGCTGCTCCGGATCGCCGTTTATGCGGATGTCTCCCAGGTCACTAATCGCTGCCCAGAACCGCCGACGCAAGGCCTCAAGCTGGCGAACTTCCTGGGGCAAACAGTCCAGCGCGAGGCGCGCCGCCTCCCCCATACCTACTATCTGGTGGGTGGCCAACGTACCGGAGCGCATGCCGCGCTCGTGCTCTCCACCGTGTATTTGCGCCTCCAACTGCACCCTTGGCTGACGCCTGACATAAAGGGCACCAATACCCTTGGGGCCATACATCTTGTGGGCAGAGATAGACATCAGGTCTACTTCCCAGGCGGCCAGATCAATCGCTACCTTGCCAACACTCTGGGCCGCATCGCAGTGAAACAGCACACCGGCTGCCCGGGTAACCCGGCCAATCCCGGCAATATCGTTCAATGTGCCAATCTCATTATTGGCGTGCATGATGCTGACCAGGATGGTGTCACCCCGCAGCGCGGCCGCCACGGCCTCGGGTGTCACCAGGCCATTAGCCGCCGGCTTGAGATAGGTGACATCGAACCCTTCCCGCTCCAGCTGTTTGCAACTGTCCAACACGGCCTTGTGTTCAATACTCGAAGTGACAATATGGCACCCGCGCTCACGATGAAAGTGCGCCACGCCCTTCAGCGCCAGGTTATCCGACTCGGTTGCCCCCGAAGTCCACACAATCTCTCGAGGATCACAGTTGAGCAGATCCGCCACCTGACGACGGGCATTTTCAACCACCTCTTCTGCTTTCCAACCATAGATATGCGAGCGTGAAGCCGGGTTGCCAAAATTTCCGTCGATAGACAGGCATTCAACCATCTTCTCTACCACCCGCGGATCGACCGGGGTAGTCGCCAGGTAATCGAAGTAAATGGGCTTGGACATATCCGGAACGCTCCTAAAAAAACACGATTATTTCGCTATTTCCACCCATGCAGCTCAATAACGCAGTATGCAATAGCACGGCAAATCAAGCTACTGGCGTTTGTCGCCGCCGCGGGCAACCCACTTCTGGCTCTCGGTGAGAATGCCACGCAGAATGTTCAACTCCATCTCATCCAGACGCACCCGACCATACAGGCGCCTCAGACGCGACATCAGCTGCCGTGGCGCCGTGGGATCGAGAAATTCAATGTCGGTCAGTGCCTGCTCCAGATGCACATAGAATCGCTCCATGTTTTCTACCGTGGCGAAGGGCGTATCCCACTGGTCGTCCTCATGCACAGGTAATTGGGGCCGCACCAGCAACATGCGCAGCTCATAGCAGACGATCTGCACGGCCATGGCAAGGTTGAGGGAGCTGTAATCGTCGGACGTCGGGATGTTCAGGTGCAGGTTACACAGCTGCAGCTCATCATTAGTAAGGCCACGGTCTTCGCGACCAAACAACACCGCCACCTGTTCCTGCTCCGACACACCGTCTATACGAGCGGCACACTGCCTCGGATCCAGCAACGGCCAGGGTATGCGCCGCTCCCGGGCACTGGTACCCACTACAAACTGGCAGTCGGCCACCGCCTCTTCGACCGTGGCCGTGACTACTGCGTTATCAAGCAGATCGCCAGCGGAGGCCGCGCGCCATACAGCCTGCTCATCGGGGTATTTCCGCGGTGCCACCAGATACAGGCGCGACAGGCCCATGTTTTTCATCGCACGCGCCACGCCACCGATATTGCCCGGATGGGTGGTGTTGACCAGTACGATGCGGATGTTATCGAGGTTCATGGTTCTTACAGCGCGCTCAAAAGGCGCAGAATTATAGCAGTATCGTCTGGACGCGGTAAGCCACTGTAATACTGGTGGGAATGATCGCGTCCAAGACGTTGCTTTCAATATCGGCGTGAGCAGTGAAAACCACCTTACTGCCCCGCATCGATGCTGCTATAATCGCGCGCCTCACGCAGACCCAGCCAGGACAACACCATGGAACCGATGATCAACATAGCGCTACGCGCCGCCCGCAAGGCCGGTGAAAACATCGTGCGCGCCTCTGATGATCTGGAGCGCTTCGAAGTCAAAGCCAAGGGAATTAACAATTTCGTCTCTGAAGTGGACGTCAACGCCGAGAAGGAAATTATCTACCACTTGCACAAGGCCTATCCCGAGCACGCTATACTGGGCGAGGAAACCGGGCTGACAGGCAATGAGGATGCGGACTATCGCTGGATCATTGATCCGCTGGATGGCACCACCAACTTCCTGCGCGGCATACCGCACTATGGGATCTCAATTGCCTGTCTGTTCAAGGGCAAGCTGGAGCATGCGGTTGTATTCGACCCGGTGCGACATGAGGAATTCACTGCATCGCGAGGCCGCGGGGCACAATTGAATGGCCGACGCATCCGGGTGAGCAAGCGGCCCAGCCTTGAGGGCGCGCTGCTGGGCACGGGCATCCCCTTCAAAGACCACTGCGATAAGCAGTTGGGTGCTTACGCAAAAACGATAGAACTTCTGGCCGGGCAGACTGCCGGCATCCGCAGGGCTGGAGCGGCCTCGCTTGATCTGGCCTATGTTGCGGCCGGGCGCCTGGATGCATTTTGGGAGATTGGGCTGGCGCCATGGGATATTGCCGCTGGCGCACTGCTGATACGTGAAGCGGGCGGCCTGGTGGCTGATATCGACAGCTCCGAGAACTTCCTGGAATCCGGTAATATCGTTGCCGGCAGCCCGAAGTGTTTCAAAGCAGTGCTGCAAACAGTCAGGCCACTACTGGCCTAGTTGCGGATAAGCCGACACACCCCAGGGTCAGCTTTCGTCCGGCAGCATGTCGTCGTAGGGTGAAGCCAGATCGAGGTCGACATCGCGGCCGTTGATACTGATGCGCTTGTCGCTGTATTCAACATCGCTGTCGCCCAGCACCCCATGGTCAAACTTGTAAACCGGGTCTATGCTGCCGCCGGTCATACCGTCATCGTAGTTTTTCTGACGCTCCCGCACTTTTTCATTGGCCGCCTGCCATGCTTGCCAATCAGTCTTTGAATACCGTTGCTGCAGCATTCGCGTGGTTTGCGATGCACTGAGGACGGTAGCCGACGCGTTATTACCACCAAAACCTTTGGCGTTGATAATGGCGTAGCGTTGCTCGTCAGTGTCTACCTCGCTATGTTTCAGGTTGAACTGAAGTCGGTCCTGATTGACGTCCTCGGCTATGCTGTCAATGGTGTTGATACCGGGTAGCAGACCGGTTTGCCACACCCCCAGTGTTGCCGCAAACTGGTCGCCCGAGGCGGAACCCAAAGAATGGCCCAGATAACACTTGATTGCTGCCACCGGCCAATTGTCCAAGCCAAAGGCCGCGGCAGTCTTGCTGAGAATTTCTGACTCCGACACACGGTTCTGCGGTGTACCCGTGCCATGGGCTTGCACAAACCCACCCCGCTTGAAGGCCTTGTCTCCCACAAGGGCCCGCGCCGAGGCAACCGCCTTCGCCATGGTGATGTAATTTCCCACACCGGGGCCGGAGATCGACTTCTTGAAACCGTCTGCGTTGACAAAGACGTCGGTGGCTGCCCCATACACTGAGGCGCCGAGTTGCAGCGCCAACTCGTCATCGAATAACACCACCATCTGCGCTGACTCAGCAATGGTAAACCCACAATTCTCTGCAAAGGGTCGACAGGCCCGGCGGTGATCGGGTTCACGGTCGTCGTCGATCCCCTCAATTGCACGCAGTCCCTTGTCGGTCGCCAGTGCGCCCATTGTGCTATAGCCCTCCATCACTTCGGGGGTGACCGGCGCTTCGGCACCACCAACGAACACCACTCGCGCCCTGCCCCGGCGAATATCCTCTATCCCCTGGCGCAGGTTGTACAGGAAGGAGGCACAGGCCCCCAGGGTTGCACCCGTGGCACCCAGACTTCCCAGCACATAGGCATTGATAAAGTCTGCGGGCATTTCCGCCAGTCCCAGTGGACAGAACTTGGAGGTGATGCGCTGGCCCAGATATCGCGCTTTAAGCATACCGCCAGTGCCGGAATCGTCGAGTTGGCCCATGGCACTTCCCGCATAGACACTCATCTGGTCTGCGGCCACGTGATCCCGCACCGTATCCCAGTCCAGCCCAAGGCTGCCAAGCGCGTCCGAGGCAGCGTAAATCGCCATCTGCAGACCACGGGGATGATTGCGCGAGGGATACAATTTGCCCGGATCAAACCCGGTGGGAAGCTGCCCCGCTGCCTTCACTTCAAAATCCCTGTACGTCGGAAGCAGGAAGTCCTGTTGCCCGGTGATTTTCACATTGACGTGAGTGACTGACGCGGGAGTGATGTCCCAGTCCTTCGGAATATGGGTGGGGAGATGCTTGCGGGCTATATCGAAGCTAACCGGGCGACCGTTGCTCTCGGTGGGAAAGCGCTGGTTCCAGCGCACCGAATCAACATCAAAGTGGTTGATCTCCACCCGCCTGATCAGAGTGTGATCGAGGATGTACTGCTCCCTGGGCCCCTCGCTGCTAGAAGCATACGGACCCATCAGGGTAGCCAGTGATGACAGGGTGCGGTGGCGCTCAGCTTGCGGCAGTGCAGAGTAGACCATGCGTTTGTGGGCGTGCAGGCCCGAGGACCGCCCCGCCCCGCTGATTCCACCGAAACCTACTATAACCGGTAACCGCTGCCTACCCATCGCCACACTCTCTGCCAATTAACACCTCACATCAGTCTACGGCGAGGCCGCGCGGCAAACTATAATCTATTGGACATAAAATGTGGTATTTTGGACATTCCAGCCACCGGAACCTGACCACTTTGTACACTGCCGCAACCTTATTGTACCCCCACGCGCTCGCTACAAGTGTCACCCTGCCTATGGAAATCCTGCAGGCAGCCAGCCAGATGGCGAGTGCGAAATCCCGCGGCGGCCCTCAGGTAAACTCGCTGCTGGCGGCCTCCGAGAAGCAACTGATCACCCTGTCCAGCGGTGTGGCGCTGATGCCCCACCTTGCTTTTGACCAGCTTCCGGAGCTCGACCTGTTAATACTCCCGGCGATCTGGCGCAACCCGGTGCCGACCATTCGTGACATGACGCCCTGGCTGCAGACATTGAGAGATTACGCGGCCTCGGGCACCCGGATCTGCAGTGTTGGCACCGGCAGTTGCCTGCTCGCAGAGGCCGGCCTGCTCAAAGGTGCACCGGCGACAACACATTGGAACTACTTCGAACAGTTCGCCAGGCGTTATCCCGACGTCAAATTGAAAACCCGTCACCTGATCACGCAGAGCGCGAATATCTATTGTGTCGGCAGCGTAAACTCCATTGCTGACCTGATGGTGCATATTTCAGGGGAGTGGTTTGGCAGCCGTATCGCGCAGGCCGTCGAAAACCAGTTCTCCCCGGAGATCAGACGGAGTTTTCGGGCTGCGGCGTACCAGAACGAGGCCGACAGTTCGCACCACGACGAAGTCATTATCGAGGCCCAGCAGTGGCTGCAGGAACGCATAGGTCAGCCCATTATCCTCGCAAATCTCGCCCGGCATCTGGACCTGACCACACGCACGCTAAACCGGCGCTTTCGCCAGGCGACAGGCATGAACCCGCAGGCTTACCTGCAGAGCCTGCGTATCAGTCACGCACAGGAACTGCTCAAGCACAGCAACCTGGGAGTCGCAGAAATTGCCTGGCAGATCGGCCTGCAGGACGCCAGCTACTTCTCACAGCTGTTTCGAAGACACTGCGGTATGAGCCCTCTGCACTATCGTGAGGCAGTGCGGGGCAAGCTGTTTACGCCGGGCTCACACACGGCCACACTTGAGTAAACACATGGCCTGTGGCTAAATGTTCGCCCGGTTTTCAGCAAACCTCTTCGGCCTCCAGCAACTTGAGGCAACCCAAAAACGAACCAGAACGGAAAGAATCCATGAGTAGTAATTCGGTAGTGATTGTCGATGGAGCACGCACACCCATGGGCGGCCTGCTGGGCTGCCTGTCTGCAGTGCCCGCTCCTGAACTGGCCAGCACCGCGATCAACGCGGCACTGTCACGCAGCGGCGTTGACTCGGCCGATATTGACGAGGTGTTCATGGGCTGCGTACTGCCCGCCGGCCTCAAGCAGTGTCCCGCCCGCCAGGCAGCCATCGGTGCCGGCATAGCCAAATCTGCCGGTGCGGTTACGGTGAACAAGGCCTGCGGCAGTGGCATGCAGGCGACCATCTTTGGCTTTGATAGCATTGTGGCGGGCACCAACAAGGTAGTGGTTACCGGCGGCATGGAAAGTATGAGTAATGCGCCGCATCTGCTGCCCGGGGCTCGCGCTGGTGTGGGCTCAGGGCATAAGTCGGTACTGGACCACATGTTTACCGACGGTCTGGAGGATGCCTATACCGGGCGCGCAATGGGCAGCTTTGCCCAGGAAACGGCGGACACTCACGGTATCACCCGGGAACAGATGGACGAGTTCGCTATCGAATCCCTGAACCGGGCCAAAAAAGCAATCGACTCCGGAGCTCTGACCGCTGAAATCTCTCCCGTTACGGTAACAACCCGCAAGGGCGCTACCGTGGTGTCCGACGACGAGCAACCACACAAGGCGGCGGTTGAGAAGATCCCCGGCCTGCGCCCTGTATTCAGCAAAGACGGCAGCATCACAGCTGCAAATGCCAGCTCCATCTCCGATGGTGCCAGTGCCCTGATCCTGATGGCTGAGGACGAGGCGAAAGCCCGCGGCCTGAAACCGATGGCTCGCATCGTCGCGCACGCCCGCCACAGCCAGGAACCCGCCGATTTCACCATCGCGCCCGTAGGTGCCATAACCAAACTGTTTGAGAAGACCGGTTGGAGCGCCAAGGATGTAGACCTGTTTGAAATCAATGAGGCCTTCGCCATGGTGACCATGCTTGCCATGAGCGAATTGGGGCTGGATCACAAAAGGGTGAATGTTCACGGCGGCGCCTGCGCCCAGGGACACCCTATCGGTTCTACCGGCTCGCGGATTATTGTCACACTGATGTACGCCCTCAAGAAATACGGCAAGAAACGCGGCGTAGCGGCGCTGTGCATTGGCGGTGGCGAAGCAACCGCAGTGGGCATCGAACTGCTGTAACTTATCGGCGGGCAACATTGCCCGCCCTCCTAAACTTTCGAGGCAGCCTGCATGGCCCTTAGTAGCGTTCCCGACATTCTCGACGATATACGCGATGGTAAAATGGTTATCCTGATGGATGATGAGGATCGCGAAAACGAGGGCGACCTGATAATCGCCGCAGAAGCTGTTACGCCAGAAATCATCACCTTCTTTTCTACCGAGGCCTGTGGCCTGATTTGCATGCCTATTACGGATGAGCGCGCGCGCCAACTGCAACTACCGCTGATGGTGCGCGACAACCGCTCGCAGCACGAAACGAATTTCACTGTGTCTATCGATGCCGCCGAACGCAAAGGGCCCGGCATCAGCTCCGTGCAGCGCTCACATACCGTGTTGAAGGCCGTGGCAGCGAATGCCACTCCCGCGGACATCTCTCAACCGGGACACATATTTCCACTGGTGGCCAAACCGGGTGGCGTACTGCGCCGCGCCGGCCACACAGAGGCCGGGGTAGACCTGGCACGCATGGCAGGCTTCGAACCCGCCGCACTGATTGTCGAGATCATGAATGAAGATGGCACCATGGCACGGCGTCCGCAGTTGGAGGAATTTGCTGCCAAACACCAGCTTCGAATGGGCACCATCGCCGACCTGATCCAGTACCGGGCACTGCACGAGCAGTCTGTAGAATTGCGCAGCAGTAAAATGATAGCCACCGAGTTTGGCGAATTTGAGCTGCATACCTTTCTGGATCTTGTCGATGACACAGTACATTACGCTCTCACACTAGGTGAAATCAGCGAAACGGCCGAGACCCTGGTAAGAGTGCAAACCATAAGTACCCTGCGAGACATACTCGGTACGCAGATCGAGGGCGCCGACCCGGGCTGGTCATACCGCAGAGCAATGCAACACATCGCCGCTGAGGGCGCCGGTGCGGTAGTGTTGATCGGCCAGCAAAATAGTGCGGAACAGCGCCTGGCAGAGGTACTGAGTTTTCCGGAAGCACCCGGTGTTGCCGGCCCGAACAGTTCTGAGGGTATACAAAATTACCGGGTGATCGGAACGGGCTCTCAAATTCTGAAGCGTTTGGGAATAGGAAAGATGCGCCTGATGTCGGCGCCAGTACACTTCAACGCGCTTTCGGGCTTTAATCTGGAAGTGATGGACTTCGTCCAGCCCTGAAAGCACTCCTGCTGTTGCAACAGTAGCCACAATCACGGCTCACAACAAAACGGATACGGCGGCAATACTCCGGGGAGTTTAACCCCCGGAGCCTGCCTGATCTGTGCGGGCAAACTACTCTGAGATAGACATCCGGCCAATTTCCTGGGCGTCACGATCGATTTCACAATACGGCATATCAATCCAACCACCATCGGAATACAGCTTTGTTGCATCGGCATAGTGATCGGAGGCCGGATCCGTAGACTGAGAGTAGGTGAGGATCGCAAAAGCATCGGGACACTCTCCGCCATCCCATCCGACGGCCTGGATATAGCTGTTACCGTGCCTGATACTGGAATATCCCGACCCGTTCACCAGGTTCGAGGTGATGACACTGAACATCATGTCGCCAGACCCACCGTGAATGGGAATACGCTCGCCGTTTTTCTCGACGAACTGAACGTCACCCCACTTCCTGTCCAGCGGGATACCCGCCACGGAGAGTGTCTCTACCCCGTCAATCAGCGCATCCTGCACAGCCATCACCACAGTGGGGTCATCAACATTGAGATCGCGCGGGGTATTGACCGGGTCTGCTGGATCAAACGGTGTGGCAAAGAGCTCCGGTATGTCGCGCATCACCCGCCAGACCTCGGTGAAGATATGAGCCCCGACACTGTCTATCCTGTGACTGCGGTCCCAGGCGGCGAGAATACTACAGGCTTCTTCCACCTCTGATATACCTGCCAGAGGATTGTTGTCTTGTGCCTGGCAAATCGCAATCACATCATCCAGCACGAGTTCCGCCGTGTAATTAGCAGCCTGGTAATGCAGTTCCCTTATATTGTCGATATCAAAGCCCGCGGCACCCAGGCCATCACTGCCGGCAATACGGTTGTCTGCCTGAGAAAATGTCGCCCGGGTACGCCGGGTCTGCTCTACTTGCTCGCTACCGATGATAGGCGAGAAGCCTTCGAGAAAACCCAGGGGGTTGCTCAACCAGTAGCTGTCGTTGGCGTTTGCGCCGTAGTCGCGATTCTGCGTTGTCGGCATATTGCCAAAGCCGAATACGCCGTCGACGGGTGCGTCAGCATCATTACCCCATTCACAAGCCGGATCGGAGCCACTCAATGTCACCAGGCCAAAATCGGTCAGTTGGGGGGCAATCACGCCGCTGATACAACTACCAAACTGCGCCTGCGTGACATGCGGGGTGGTGCTCATATCACCGTAAAAGGCGTTGCCTTGTCGATCTACTGCAATGGTATTGGTCCAGGGGTTCCCCATGTTCTTGGTCGCTTCGACCAACTCGTCGAGTGAGGTTGCTGTGCCCATCCCCACCCAGGTGTCAAAGCCGCGGTTATTTTGCAGGTTTACATCCTTGAGCACATAGAGCGTACCCAGGACAGTCGGCCAGTCTCCCAACAGGCCCACCCCTGTCGGCCCGCTGAGGTCCAGCACCGGCCCGAAATGCGTGAGGTAAAAAGTATGTTCTACCGTCTCGATAGTGCCATCCGCCAGTTTGCGCTCGGCGCTGACCGTTTGCGTTTCGATATCACGCAACTCGTCGCCGTAAACGTATTTCAGCGGATCAGTGCTGTCCAGCGTCAACTCGTACAAGGTAAAACGCTTGGCTGTAGATACCGTGTGACTCCAGGCGACATCCTGGTTAAAACCGATGTTGATCAGGGGAAAGCCGTGCAGTGAAGAGCCCATGACGTCATAGACACCGGGTATTGTCAGATGCACCATGAAAAAGCGACTGGCGCCCTGCCAGGGAAAATGCGGGTTACCCAGCAACAGGCCTGCACCATTTACCGTATTGTTGCCCCCGATGGCGTAAGCGTTACTACCCAACTGCTCAGGCTTCGGCAATAAATCCCCGAGTGTACTTGCCGCAAACTGTATTTCCCCGGCTTGCAGTGGAGACAATGCTTTACGCTGCAACCGCGCCTGCGCGACTACCGGGTCGTCGGGCCCGTCCTGGGCGGATATCGCTTCTGCCAATGGTTCCGTACTCGCGCGCAGGATCAGTTTGCG
Organism: uncultured Haliea sp.; assembly: GCA_963977275.1. Lineage (GTDB taxonomy): Bacteria > Pseudomonadota > Gammaproteobacteria > Pseudomonadales > Halieaceae > JARRPM01. The sequence continues at coordinate 162,247 of CAXBNX010000002.1, forward strand.
CAATAGTTTGGCAACGTCGGTGTCATTGAGCGTGCGCACCCATTCCTCGCCGCGGCAACCCTCGTCGCCCTCTGCCAGGTTGGCCACACCAGTTTCATCCAGGTATCGGTTCAGGCCAGCGGTAAAACCCGCCAGGACATCGGCAAAGTCCGCGTTTGCGACGTACTGGTCGCGAATATATTCGTCCGTGTTGTACAGCTTATAAACAAAATCTTCCTCAAGATTTCCGTCATCCCCGAGATAGCGCGCAGAGTTGCCGTTGGCTTTTACTACCTCTCTCATCAGGGTGCAGAAGTTTTCCCCCGCATAGGCATAGCCGTAGCCGTAACCCAGCCCGCCCCAGTCCTGCGCAGTAATATGTGGGATACCGTACTCAGTCCAGACGATGTCGGCTGAGTAGGTGGTTTCATCAATCGGCTCCACCGGGCCGACAATTGGTTCGGAATTGCTGTTGTTGTCACAGGCCACAATTTGGCTGGTAAGTGCCACCACGGCGGTAAGGCGACAAAGCCCCGACAGAGAAAACTTCATGTATTATGCCTCTTTTAAGTGTTATCGAGCGCCCTGCATAGTACCGCCACTTCTACCGAGATGCAGCAATTGCCAATAATCCAGGCCGGTCACATAAGGCCAAAACAGGGTCATATATGGCCTTTGCTACACCTTTTTAAAATCTGCCGGACGTTTTTCCAGGAACGCAGTAATCGCCTCAATATTCTCTGGTGAACCGACTTGTTTCTTCATGCCAGCCTGCTCTGTTTTGATCGCCGCGTCGATGGCTGGTAGATGATGCAGGCGCAGGCTGCGCTTGATCTCCCGCAGCGAGTTAACCGGCCATTGGGCAATTTCCTCGGCTTTGTCCAGGGCGTGCTGGAACAGGGCCGCATCCGGTAATACCTCTGCGGCAATCCCGTACTCATGCGCTTTGGCCGCGTTCACCCACTGGGCCGTGTAAAACAACTCAGCTGCCCGTTGCGCGCCGATATTGGCCTGCAGCATATAACTGCTGCCCCACTCTGGGACCAGTCCGAGACTGGCGAAGGGCAGACGCAGGCGCAGACTCTCCCCCACGTATACAATATCGGCGTGAAACAGCACCGTTGCGCCGCCACCCACGGCAGCGCCCTGGGCCGCTGCCACCACCGGCTTATCAAATTCCACCACCGCGCGAGCGGCCGCGTCAAAGGGATGCTCTTCCCCCGGGGACAGGTCGCCGAAACTGGACAAATCCACCCCGGCACAAAAGTTTGTTCCGGCACCGCAAAGCAGAACACAGCGGACCGAGTCATCAGCGGCCGCGCTGCGAAACGTGTCTCGCAGGGCCTCCCACATTGCGATGGTAATGGCGTTTTTTTTGTTCGGTCGATTGAACGTCACCACCAGCACGCCATCGCGTTTTTCCACAAGCAGTTGCTCGGTCATCCTATCTCCCCGCGAATCGACTAGGAATGAAAGTGAACACAATCGCCCAGGCTGGCGCGGTCGGTAGCACAACGGTTTACTGCCGCGTCGTGAACCGGTACGCCAAAGGAAATACCAAACAGTAATTTGTAGCTGGCATCGATACCGAGGGTTTCCCGGAGAAAGTCCGCCTCAAAACTCAGGGCGGTCTGGGGGCAACTCCCCAGGCCGTGAGCAACCATGCCCAACATCAGGGTCTGTGCATACATCCCCAGGTCGGCGGCCTCCCGCAGACCGAAGGGTTCCGGAAGGAAAAGGAAGGCAACATGTGGCGCATCGAAGAAGGTGAAATTGCGCATGAACTGCTCATGTCTGCGCGCTTTGTCTTGCCGCTCAATACCCACGGCATCGTATAGTGCCTGGGCCGAGCCGTACTGGCGCTCTTTATACGCCCCTTCATAGACGCCATCGTAGGGAAAATCGAGACTTATCTCACCGGCCATAAAGCGTTTCGGCATCTCCTCACGCAACGTTTGCAGGCTTGCGCCAGAGGCCACATGAGTAATCCAGGGCTGGGTATTACAGTTGCTGGGTGCACGCTGGGCGACATCGAAAATCCGCTCCAGCGTCGCCGCCGGCACCGGCTCGGACTGAAAAGCCCGCAGTGAACGGCGTTGCCGCACTATCTCATCAAAAGTTTGTGCCTGATCTGACATGGTACTGTCTCGTTTCAAAAGGGAAACTATTATGCGCAGCCTGCCGCGCGTTTACCACGGGGCAAATTACTTGCCGGTGTATTGCGCCGGCCGTTTTTCCTTGAAAGCCCGCATTCCCTCTTTCGCATCGGCCGAGGCAAACACTGGCCCTGCCAGCTCATCCGATGCGAGCATGGCATCTTCCTCTGTCATGCACTCCTGATGTTCGCGCAGCGAACGTATCACCGCCTTCACCGCCAACGGCCCGTTGGCACAAATCTTCGCGGCGTACTCCCGCGCCGCCGCAAGTGTTTCGCCAGCGGGAACAATTTTGTTTATCAGCCCCACCTCCAGCGCACGCTGCGCGCTGATGTGCTCGCCGCACAGCAACATCTCTGCCGCCACACAATAGGGAATCTGCCGCCGCAAGCGCACGGTGGAACCCGACATGGGATACAGGCCCCTGGCGACCTCTGTAACGCCAAATACCGCGTTCTCTGCCGCCACGCGAATATCCGTACCCTGTAAAATCTCAGTGCCCCCCGCGAGGGCATACCCCTCCACAGCCAGAATCAAGGGCTTATTGGGACGGTTATCCCGCAACAGCGCCTGCCAGTGCACATTAGGCACACGGTCCATCACTTCCATAAACTCCTCCGTAGAACGCTGCTGCCCCTCGGCACCGGCCTTCAGATCCATGCCGGCGCAGAAGGTATCACCGTTGGCGGTAAGTATGGCGCAGTACAGTTCATCGTCGTGCTCAAGCAGCTGCCAGGCCTTGTACATACCCAACAACATCTCAGGGCTGAACGCGTTCTTTGCCTCGGGACGATTAAGTGTCACGATCAACACATGACCGTGTTGTTCTACGATGCAGTTTTTGGTGCTTATTTCTAGTTCTTTCATATTTTTTGTTCCGTTCATGCAAAGCGGCACCGAGCCGGATGTGGACCGCCGGGGAACGATGTGAAGGAGTCGGAGCGGGTATAGATTGGTTGGACCGTAGAGGCCATGGATGGCCGACACGAGCCTACATGGACGTATTCACGGTGTGTCCAGCCAGTCTATACCCGCTTCGGCTCCTGCCTCCACACGCCCCCGGATAATTGTATTATGGATCTGTCTTCTATCGTCTATGTAAAAAATCAGTTAACCCGATGCTCCCCAGCCAGGGCGATCTCAAGCGCCCTGGGATACGCCGGTTTGCCGCTGGGGGCCCGCGGCACCTCGTCGACAATGTGCAACTCCCGCGGCAGCTTGTATCCTGCAATGTACTTGCGCGCATCTTCCTGCACCGACGCCAGCTCCAACACCGCGCCGCCTCGGGTCGATACCACCGCTACCACCTTACTGCCGAAACGCTCATCGGGAGTGCCCACCACCAGGCAGTCGAAAACATCCGGGTGGGCCTTCAGGGCTTGCTCCACCTCTTCAGGGAAAACCTTCTCGCCCCCTGTATTAATACAGTTGGAACCGCGACCAAACACTGTAATGCTGTTGTCTTCTTCCAGTCGTGCCTCATCACCCAATAGCAGCCAGCGCTTGCCCTCGACGTCTACAATGGTCTTCGCCGTCTTTACCGGGTCGTTGTAATAACCCACGGGGATATAACCGCTGCGGGCAAATATACCCATCTCTCCCGGGGCCACATGGCAGTGGGGCTCACCTTCGTTATCCGTTATGACGGACATAAATTCACTCTTGCTGACGTTGCCCAGGCCCTGGCCTTTCTTACCGCCACCGTCCATACCCATGTTGCCGCTTTCAGATGAACCAAAGGAATTGGTGATAAAGACATTGGGAAAGTGCTGACGGAAGGCGTCCTGTTTACTGACCGAAAATACCGCGCCACCCGAGCCCACACTGAAAATGGAACTGAGATCCCAGCGTCCGGCATTCGTGTCCAGCGCGTCCAGTAGTGGCACAGCCATGGCGTCACCGACGATGGTAATCGCGTTCACTTTCTCGGTGGCTACAATGTCCCAGATATCCTCACCCACCAACGAGTGTGCGGGATTCAACACCACGGTATTTCCTGCCAGCAATTGAATACAGGCATACCACCAGCAGGCCCCGTGCATCAGTGGTGCCAACGCCATACCGATAATTGGAAAGTCTCCCACCCGACTGGCAATGTGTTCCGGCGCGGTTATAGCGCCATCGGGATGAAACCAGCCGCCGCCGCCCATGGCCGCAAAAAACACGTTCTTGTGGGGCCACATAACGCCTTTGGGGTGGCCGGTGGTGCCACCGGTGTACAGGATGAACAGGTCGTCGTCGGAGCGGTCGCCAAAATCCCTATCGGTACTTTTACCCGCCAGAGCCTGTTCGTACTCCAGTGAATCTATCAGTGTTGGATCAGCAGCGCTGCTGTCGCTCACGTACACAAAGGCTTTCAGTGCGCCGATACCATTGCTTATGGCAGCGATATGGGGCGAAAATTCCTGATTGTGGATACAGGCCACCAAATCGGCGTTGTCAAAAATATAGAGGAGTTCCTCCTCAACATAGCGATAGTTGATATTAATTGGCACTGCCCGCAGTTTGAAGCAGGCGAGCATGGCCTCCAGATATTCGTTGCAGTTATAGAGGTAGAGACCGACATGATCTCCCGCACCGACACCGCTCTCATCGAGGTAGTGGGCCAGTTGATTGGCCCGTTGCTCAAGCGTTGCGTAGCTGGCGCGGCGTCCGCCGCAAACCAGGGCATCCCGGCCCGGCACCTTGTCCGCTACCATTTCGTACATATCGGCAATATTGAAATGTTTACTCACTGCGTATTGCTCCTAAGGTTTTTCCGCACCCACTACCCACATGGCGAAAAATTGTGCGCCTCCACCGTAGGCGTGGCCCAGCGCCAGCTTCGCGCCCTCTACCTGGTGATTACCGGCGTCGCCGCGCACCTGTCTGGCAGCCTCAGCAAAACGAATCATACCGGAAGCACCAATGGGATTGGACGACAGTACGCCGCCGGAGCAGTTCCAGGGAATATCCCCTCCGTCATCCAAAGACGTCGCACCGGACATGGTCAGTTTCCAGCCCTCCCCCTGAGGTGCGAAGCCCAGATTTTCCAGCCACATGGGTTCGTACCAGCTGAACGGCACATAAACCTCGGCACAATCGAGATCCTTGCGGGGATCGGAAATACCGGCCTGGCGATACACATCGGCGGCACAGTCACGGCCCGCCTGCGGACTTACCTCTTCACGCCCGGCATACATGGTGGGTTCCGAACGCATGGCCACCCCGCGTATCCAGGCGGGCGGTTTGGGCGATTGCGCCACCAGCTCTTCGGCGGCAATGACCATTGCGCAGGCGCCATCAGAGGATGGGCAGGCTTCGAGGAAGCGAATCGGGTCCCACAACATCATGGACTCCTCAACTTCCTGCATGGTGATCTTGGGCAGCTGCAGATGAGACAGCGGATTTCGTGCGCCGTGCAGTCTGTCTTTCACCGCCACCTTGATACCCACGTCGTAAGGCGCTTTAGACCGCCGCATATACTCGCGAATTATCGGCGCGAAGTAACCCCCGGCACCGGCGTTCAGGTGCACCGAGAAAGGTTGCGGCGTAGACAAGGCCCACATGGCATTTGACTCAGACTGCTTTTCAAAAGTAACAGTGAGCACGCGTTTAAACATACCACTCTGCACGTGGGAAGCCGCTACCAATGCCGTGGAGCCCCCCACCGAGCCCGCCGTATGCACACGCAACATCGGTTTGCCGTTACACCCTAAAGCGTCGGTGAGGTAAATCTCAGGCATAACCACACCCTCGAACATATCCGGGGCCTTACCGATAATGACCGCGTCAATATCGTCCCAGCCGAGGTCGGCGTCCTTCAGGGCATTGACGGCCGCCTCGCGCACGAGACCGGCGATGGAGACATCCCCACGCCGACTTTTATAACGGGTCTGGCCGATACCGACCACAGCTGCCAACGTGGCCATCAGGCGCTCTCCAGTACGGCGACGAGGTTGTGTTGCAGGCAGGGTCCCGAGGTCGCATGGGCCACACCCCGGGAGATGTCGCCAGACACTATGCGCCGGAAGACTTCGCCTATACGAGATAACCCGGAAGCCATCATCAGATTGCCCGCCATAGCGCCGCCACTCGGGTTGATCTCGGTGTCGGCTCCCAGCCCCAGCGCACGGCTGAGAATAATTTCCTGGTGGCTGAATGGCGCGTAGAGCTCAGCCACTTCTACCGGGCCCTGCGCGACACCCGCCGTTCCCGCCGCAAGCCGGGTAGACACCGAGTCACACAGGTCGCGCATGCCCAGATTGTGGGTTTCAATACGATGATCGATACCACTGATCAGAGCAAAGGGTACCGCCCATTCCCGGGCCTGCTCCACCGTACATATAATCATTGCAGCAGCGCCATCGGCCACCGGAGCGCAATCTGATTTGCGCAGCGGTGCTACCAGGCCAGGTTCTGCCAATAGTGTTTCTATCGATATCTCGCCGCTCAGGCGAGCGTGGGGATTGTTCAGAGCATTCCTGCGGCATCGCGCTACCACCTCGGCCATATCGCGCTCTGTGACCAATCCCCGATCCAGCAGCATCCTCGCCTGCAGGGCAGCCAAGGAAATGCTGTCAATCCACAGTGGCGCCAGATAGTAGGGATCCAGTTGTTGCGACAATACCGTGCGAAGATTGCCAGAGGAGGCCCGGCCAAAGCCATAGACCAGCGCCGACTCGGCGTGGCCCATTCTAATCTTCAAAATAGACTCGTACAGCGCCCAGGCCGCATCCATCTCGACATGGGATTCCTTGATAGGCGGCACTGCACCCAGCGCATCCACCCCGGCCACAAAGGCAAAAGCCGCACCCTGTAAATAGTCGCAGCTGCCCGAACACACAAAATCCACATCCTGGGCGTTGTTGAGGCCCACCTGCTGAAAGACGGCCTGCAGCTGGGGCATGATCAACTCCACCTCATTGGCGGCACCCGCCTGCGCGAGGCAATCCGACTGACTGAAGGCCACAATGGCAACATCCTTCATGGCCTTAAGTCTCCAGACCGGTGGTCGCCAAGGTGCCAATCCGGTCCACCGGCACATCGGGCTCGTCTATGGGTCTGAAGTAGCGAATATTGTCCATGGCATAGGTCCACTCGTCCACAGGCTTCCACACTGCTTGCACACGCTGACCGATGTGGACTTCACTGTTATCACATTCACTCATCAGGTGAATAAAGGAAATATTGGCGCCATCGAGTACCAGGTTGGCGATAACAAACGGCGGCTTGATGGGGTTGTTGGGAATCGGAATAGCCACCACAGTGAAAGACTGCACCGTGGCCTTGTCGGGTAACACCACCTCGTCCTCCGTAGGTATACCGCAGGCAGGACAGGAACCCCGGGGAGGAATATAGACATTGCGACAGCGCGGGCAACGCTGCCCCGTGAGCACGCCTTCTTTTATCCGACGCAGGAACCGCGCCGGAGCACTGCCGGCCGTAAAATGGTAGTGCAGATAGACTGGGGTCTCTATGCCGGTGATATCTTCCACCTGATCATTCATCGCCCACCTCTCCCGCCAGTTCAAAATAACGTATATCGGTAATATAGCCCCGGGGCTCCTCGGCCCACACGGCCTGTACCCTGGCACCGGTGACCAGCTGTGCCTCAGCGTCAGCACACACGCAGTGCACCATAGCCACATCGGCGCCATCAAGCCGTATCAGAGCCCAGGCAAAGGGATGCTCCAGAGGATGAGACGCCAGTGGCCGGCTGACCCAGCACCAGCTGACAATCTCTCCTTGTTGACCAACCTCTACAAACTGATCGAGCTCTCTTGCGGTTACGGGGTCATACTCCATTGGTGGCACTATCACCCGGCCATCGCTGGACTTGATACCAAAAATCTTGCGCTCACGCAGGCCGGTAAGAAATCGGCCAACCACCGGCCCTGTAGAGCGGGTATAGGTAAAACCCAGTTCAAAGGCCTGAGTTAGAAGATCGGGTTGCGCCATGCTGACAAAACTCCTTTACTGATTCGCAATGTTTGTCGCGCCATATCCGTAGTGCCCCTGGCACAATGACCTCTTGTGCCGGGGCTGACATTCCATACGATAGAGTATCTGTGAGTGTCGGCCATCCCTCAATGACCCAAAGGATCAGGTCGCAGTGACATTTCAGATCAGTCCACTGCTGCCGTTCGTTTGAATCTGTGCAGGTTCCGTTACTTGAACCAGCTCGCTGACAATTGCTCAACACTGCTGTGACGGGATGAAAAATGGTTAATAATGTCGGGCACTTATCGCCCGTAACAGGAGTAGAGAATGACTGTCGCCGCCATTGGATATTTGCGTTTCGAGTGCAGGGACCAGGCAGCGCTCATGGCATTTTGCACCAGCGTACTGGGGCTCATGGATGCCGAACGGGAAGACCCGTCGGGTGCGAACTTCCTGCGCATGGACGATCATCCCTTTCGCTTTATGCTGCAAACGGGGGACAGTGACAAACTACTGGCGATAGGGTTGGAATCCCGCACGCTTGATGACTGGCAGGCCTCCTGTGATCAATTGGCCGCTGCCGGCCACGTACTGAGCGAGGGTTCTGCAGAGGAAGCCGCCCGCCGCTGCGTCACCCGCTTCGTATCCGTAAAAGACCCCTCGGGTAACACTGTGGAGCTATACCAGGGGCGTAAACTGGATTACAAACCATTCAATTCCCCCGTCGGCGTGCCACGTTTTGTGACCGAGGATGAGTTGTGCGGCGATATGGGGTTTGGCCATGCGGTTATCCCGGCACCGGCTTGTGAAGAAACCACCACCTTCTATACAGAATTACTGGGCCTGGCGGTATGCGATACGCTTCAGCTCAACACTCCCCCCTCAAATGTGGTCTTCATGCATGCCGACAACCCCCGCCAGCACTCACTTGCGCTGTACGACCAGCCTCATCCTGTTGGGGTTGTTCACGTGATGGTAGAAGTCGAGACCCTGGACGAGGTCGGTCTTGCACTGGACCGCGCTAGACGCGCCGGTCACCCTGTGATTGCCAGCCTTGGCCGGCACGTAAACGACAATATGTGTTCGTTTTATGTGCTTGCGCCCGGCGGTATCGCCTTCGAGTACGGCTACGACGGATTACTGGTGGACGACTGGAGCCGCTACACCCCTACGGTATCCACCGAGGGCGATCTCTGGGGCCACGAGTACAACTTTCCCGTTATGGACGACGGCGGCTAGGCGAAAAACATTTTCCGGCCGGCAATCACTGTCAACGCACCTCTACCCTGACAGGAATCCAGCGATTGAGAATATACTGCAGGGTGCCATTAGTCTTCATAACAGTCAGGGCTCGGTTCAGGTCGATAGCCAATGCCTCATCTCCCGGGCGCACGGCCCAGGCCAGCATTTCTTCCGTCATCGGCGAATAAAGACTGATAAGGTCGGTGTTTTCTGAGCTGGTGGCCAAGCCCCAGCTGGTCGGGGCATCGTGAATGTACAGGTCGATCTTGTCCGACCGAAGGCCCTCAAACGCGGCAGCGGAGTCCTCGAATAAGGTGATTTCTGCCTCTTTCAATTCACGCTCCGCAAAAGACGCGCCGGTGGTTCCCGGCTCCACGCCGACCCGAACGCCAGGCCGGTAAACCGACCATGGCTGGGCAAAGCGGGTGATCTTATCGCGATGCATAATCGCCATCTGCCCCACCACCATAAACGACTCGGTGAACAGCACCTCCTCGCTGCGCGTGCCAGTGACACTGAAACCGGACATGATCACATCGATCTCGCCTGCGAGCAGAGAGGGCATCAGCGCCTGGAAAGGCATATTCGAAAACGTCACCTTGCGCCCGAGTATCTCGCCCACTGCCAGCGCATTATCTGCCTCAATGCCGACAATGCGACCGTCCTGCTCAAACACCAGGGGTGGATAATCGGCACTGACGCCAACCCGCAGGGTGCCAGCAGCCAGGGTTACGGATGAACCAAGCAGCAGGAGTATCAACAAGATTCTTTTTGGCATCGGGAGCACCTGTTTCTGCGAGAGTAAGTCAAACACGGAGGACCTGCTCCGGGGCAAACCGGGCAGTGTCGAGCGCCTGAAGTTTACGATTTCGTTAGCACAATAGAAAGCCCCGCAGGCAGATCTCCCGCTGCTCCGATATACCGGGATCATGCTATCCTCGCTCTTTTGAAAGTGAACAAGAGCACAGCTATGCCGAAATCACATTCCCGCGACATAATCGAACTGGACCCCCACGCACTGGTGGGCAAGGGCTTGCATCGCGAGTGTTTTGTGCACCCTAACGACCCAATGCGCTGCATTAAAATTGTGGTATCCGGCTCAGGAAACGAAAACCGGCGCGAACAGAGCTACTACGCTGAACTCGCAAAAAAGGGCATATCCTGGGAGATGCTGCCGAAATTTTACGGGCTGGTAGAAACCAATCTTGGAGAAGGCGCGGTGTTCGATCTTATCCGGGATTACGACGGGAGGATTTCACTCACCCTACGCCACTACCTGTCATCAGAGCAATTGACCGCACTGCACGACGATGCGCTGCGAGAGGCGCTACAAGCGCTGAAAGGCTACTTGCTGCAGCATCGGGTTATCACCATGACCCTGAAGCCGAAGAACATCCTGTTCCAGATGGACTCGGCAGATACCGGTAAGCTGGTGATCGTGGACAATATTGGCAACTCGGATTTTATCCCTCTGGTAAAGTTCAGCTCGCGCCTGGCAAGGTGGAAAATCCTGCGCAAATGGCGCCGCTTCGAAAAAGGCATACAGGCAGACTTCGCTGACAACAAGGCAGTGTCCCGGCTGTTCAAGTGACGCCGTACACGTCGTAGACCGGCTCGCCGACCTCTACCGCGGGCGCGTTGGCGGTTGCCGGCACAGCACGCGCGGCCTCCGCCTGCGGCGCTTCGGGAGTTTCAGCTGGTTTGTCGGCGACATTGGTTGTCTGCAAACCCACCACTTCCGAACCCGACGATGGTGTGTCGCTGAATTCGGGAACCCCTTCCGCGTCGGTACTTTCATAAATCTGGGCGCTGGTCGTACCCTGCAACGCCAATACAAAGGTACCAGATAAAACCCATTTCGCCCTATTCATATACGTGCCCCCGGTAGTTTCCCAAGGTCAAGATAATAGCGCCTCGCGGCCGCAAGCAACAATTTCTATCACTTTGCTGCAACTTGCTATGGTTGCGTTTCTGGTCCACAATTTTTCCGCCATTCAGCAGGTCGACAGGCATCCGCTGGCGACTACCCGGAATCTAAATGAGGAAACTGCCATGAACCTGAAACTTTTCCGTACCACCATCGCCGCTGTTCTGACCCTGCTTCTAAGCACAGTGGCCATGGGCGAAAATTCACTGCCCGAGGTAAGTCACGACGGCCTGCACCTGATGAAGAATACCAAATTGCGTGCGATATACATGAAACCCGGCGCCAACCTCGATGAGTACGACAAGGTCGCACTGTTGGCCTGCTACGTCGCATTTCAGAAGAATTGGCAACGCAATTATAATGACGAGTCCATGGATCTGATGGATCGCGTCACCGACGAGGACATGAAAAACATCCGTGACAACCTGGCGAAGGAATTCAATAAGGTATTTACCGAAGTGCTTACCAAAGGCGGCCACCAAATGGTGACCGAGGGGGGTAGCGGCGTGCTGATCATCCAACCCGGAATCGTCAACCTCGAGGTCACCGCACCGGATACCATGTCACCCGGTGAGGCGACCATTTCTGCCAACGCCGGCCAGATGACACTCTATATGCAACTCCACGATGGCAAGACCGGCGATATCATCGCCCGCGTCATCGATCCCGAGGCAGTGGGAGGCGATTTCGTCGAGATTCGTAATAGTGTGACCAATATGGCAGATGCCGAGCGCGTGCTGCGACGCTGGGCCATTAGCCTCAACGGCCACCTGGAAGACGTCACCGCTGCCACCCGTTCCAAAAAATAGTATTCCAGATCCGGGGTCGACCCGCGGGCGTATCAGCCGCAGCGACTCCGGACGAACTTTGCCACCGGATGGCCTCGCCTCACCACCCGCAAGCACTGGCTTAAATAGTTGTTGACACTTGCCGTATTAGGTTTATAGTTGCGCCAGCTTGGAAGAACGACTAATATTTATTTTCCCCATTTCGAAGTCCCGCTGTAATACCTCGTCCTGTAGTCTTTAAATAATAAGCCCTAGTTCCAGCGAAAAGGCTCTTACTGCAAGGGCACACTTTTTTTTGAAAATATAGGATACAACAATGTCTAACACAGTTACCGGTACCGTGAAGTGGTTTAACGAATCAAAAGGTTTCGGCTTCATCGCACAAGAAGACGGCCCCGACGTTTTTGCACACTTCAGCGCCATTTCTGGCTCCGGCTTCAAAACTCTGGCAGAAGGCCAGCGCGTTGAATTCACTGTTACTGCAGGCCAGAAAGGTCCTCAGGCAGAAAATATCGTTGCAGTCTAAAGTTCGTTAATCGCAACGGGCATTACTGCTAGTTGCGATTACCGAATCAGGATTGTTATAAAAAAAGTCAGTACTGAGAAAGGTACTGGCTTTTTTTTGCCTGGATTCAGGCGGCAATCATTTACGGGGCCGCTGTATCGACTCCTACCTCCGCCGCCTGTTCTGTCACCAGTGCCTCATCGACCGCAAAATGCGCCCGTTCGATAACGAACTGGTGAATATTGTCCGACTCTTCTTTGCTCAGTTCGCCGCCAAAACCGACCATGCCGCTCTGCCAGTGCATGCCCCCGAGAACGATCGCATCCCACATGGCATGCTTTTCAGGTGTCAGCGCTCTCAGGTCTGGTGTAACACCGCCGCCGACTGCACCATCTCCATGGCAGAAGGTACAGTAGGTAACATATGACTTGAAGCCTGCTGCGACCTGCTCCGGCGTAGCAGTGAGTTCCGGCGGATCTATAAGCAATGGCTCAGCAACAACCGTGGGTAGCGCGGCTTCCCCGCCAAGCTTGAAAACCAGCAGACGGCTGCGATTGGGAATGGCTCCCGCCTTGAGGGCCTCACCACCGTTCAACGCCAGCGTACCGCCCCAGCCCGCCACCACTGCGACGTATTGAACACCGTTCAGACGGAAACTGACCGGCGGCGCAACGACCCCTGTCTGCGCGTCAAAAGCCCAGAGCTTGGCACCTGTATCCGCCCGATAAGCAACAAACTGGCCACTGCCATTGCCCTGGAACACCAGGTTACCGGCAGTAGATAGCACGCCGCCATTCCAGGGGCCCTCGTGATCAACCCGCCAGCGAGGTTCTGCAGCAACCGGGTCCCATGCAATGATGGCGCCGCGCACAGCATCCAGCACTGCCTGTTTTATCACGGGATCATCAGGCAATGCCGCCGCACGGTTATCCGTACCCGTATTCCAGAAGCCCTCCCGGTAGAGAAACTCTTCATCAGTCTGATAGACAAATGGCACATCCATAGCGGGGATGTAGACGAGTCCGGTATCGCGGCTATAACTCATGGGATGCCAGTTATGACCGCCGATGGGACCGGGCAGATGTAGACCGGTAGACGCTTCGAGATAGCGTGCGCCCTCGGTCTCCACCGGCCGGCCTGTCGCCATATCCACATGACTGGCCCAGGTGACCGCAGCGTAGGGTTCTGCGGACAGCAACTCACCCGTCTGCCGGTCCAGTACATAGAAGAATCCGTTTTTGGGAGCCTGCATAATCACCTTGCGCGGCTCGCTGGCAAACTCCAGGTCCGCAAGTATCAAATGTTGGGTCGCGGTGTAATCCCAGGTTTCACCCGGTGTAGTCTGATAGTGCCAGACATAACTGCCGTCATCGGGATTGAGGGCGAGGATAGAAGACAGATAAAGATTATCACCCCCGTCGGGGCTACGTATTTGTTGATTCCAGGGCGCACCGTTACCAACGCCGATGTAAAGCATGTTTAATTCCGGGTCGTAAGCCATGGAGTCCCATACAGTGCCACCGCCGCCAATAACCCACCACGGGGCACCACCCCAGGTTTCAGCCGCGCGCTTCATGGCATCATTTTCAAAACCCTCCTCCGGGTTACCTGGAATGGTGTAGAAGCGCCATTGCATGTCACCGGAATTGACATCGTAGGCACTGATATATCCCCGTACCCCAAACTCAGCACCACCATTACCGATAAGCACCTTGTCCTTGATAATGCGGGGCGCGCCCGTAATGGTATAGGGCCGTTCCCGATCCGTGGTTTGTACTTCCCAGCGCACCGAGCCGTCAGCGGCATTCAAGCTGACCAGGCGACCGTCATAGGTGCCAAAGAACAGATGCCCGTCCTGGTAGGCCACGCCCCGATTGACCACGTCACAACAACCGTGGACCGCCCAATTTCGTGGCACCTGCGGGTCGTAAAACCACAGGAGTTCACCGGTGATGGCATTATTGGCAAACACCATGCTCCATGAGCTTGTGGTGTAAATAACACTGCCAACAATCAGCGGTGTTGCCTCCAGCCCCCTGTCTGTCGGGTAGTCGAAATACCAGGCCAGGCCCAGTTTTTCGACATTGCCGTCGTTGATATCGGCCAGCGGACTGAAACGGGTTTCCGAGTCATTGAGGCCATGCTTGCGCCATTCTGCGTCTGGCAGGACAACTCCGGTTGCCGAAAGTGGAGGCGCATCCGCCACAGCAACAGCTCCCGCCGGCGGCTCATCGCGGGAGCAGGCCGCGATCAGCATGACAGTCACTGTTATTAGTAGTGTTCCGTAGCCGTTCACTTTCATATTCTTATATCCTGACATCATTTTGGGCGAAGAGACTCCTTATAGTAGTCAATTTATTGGCAGGAAAATATCCACAGCGTAAAAAAGTCTGCAAAGGGTGCGCGGTGGATTCACCTATTCCAATAGCCTACTCTAGGCTCCCTATAATGTCCTGGAGTAACGTTATGATGAAACGCCCGATGGCAGGCATAATCGCTTGCCTTTTCGCAGCCGTGTTAGCGGGCTGTGCGCAGTACGAAAATAAACGTGGGGTGGAAGTTACCTGGCAGGACGACGTCACGCGACACCTGGTGCCCGGCAAGACCAGTCGTAAAGAGGTGCTCAAGCTGCTGGGGCCTCCCTCCCAGGTAATTTCTCTTGAAGAAGAAACGGTGCTCTATTACCTCTTTGAACGCGCCACGGGCAGCGGAGTCATTTTGATCCTTTATAACCGCTTTCAAGTCGACACGCACTATGACAGGGCCATTCTGTTCTTCGATGCGAATGACGTACTGACCGACTATGCGACAAAGATAGATGATGCCGCCCAGGGTTGACCGGCTACTGACGGTACTGACGCTCGCCCTGTTACTCTCGGCTTGCACTCAGTGGCGCTACGAACTGGGCACCCGGTTGTCACCGGATCTACTGCCGGAAGAAAGCCCGAATGCTACGCTCACAGACGTACTCGCCAAACTCGGGCCACCATTGCGCCTGTCCGCCGCCGGCGAAGGATATGTCCTCGCCTGGGAGTTCTGGAAAATTCGAGAGGACACGGTCGGGCTCAGCCTGGGCGCACTTGGGGTCGATATACTGTCCGTGGACTGGGGCAAGGCCCATATGCATGGAGAATTTCTGTTGGTGACGTTCAATCGGCAGCACCAGGTTACCGGCCGCGCATTCTCGCGCTGGAGCAGTGACGGTGGCGGTGGGCAGGCTATTCAGCCGCTGCTGGGGTTGGTATCGCTGGTGGATGTGGAGGATATGATGGACAACCTGCCACATCACCAGTGGGGCTCAGGGTTGCTGCTGCCGCTACCGGAGGCGATCAACACGCAATCACGTCCGGATACGGGGCAGACCGGCATTCAACGTCGCGGCACACCGCACGGCGTAGGACAGCGCAGCCTGGAGTAGGCAGGGCCACGCTGAAAGGTTACTCAGAGCTTCAGTTGCAAGGTTAACCAGATTTTATCGGTGTCGACATAACGGTCGCTGTCCGCTGAGAATCCCGCATAATTCAACTGGGTCGTGAAGTGTTCGTTCACCGGCCAGGTCGCTACCAGGTCGATCTCGTCGCCAAAGTCATCACTGGAGTCCTCGGCCTGAAAGTCGTGATAAACGGCGGCAAGCTTGACCGGCCCAACTGTTGTATCAACACCAAAATACAGGTCTTCTACGCCGTCACCCGGTGTGCTCAGGAACATATCGGCCCAACCCTGAAACGAGTGCAAGGTGGCCAGGGGCGTCGCAAAACCGGTGCCATCCCCGGCGGCAAGCACCTCGTAGCCGGCCTTGAGGCCGAAATTTGCCACCTTGCCAGCCACTTCCAACAGGTAGTAATCGGCATCGTAGTCCAACTTGTTATCACCCGCATCGGATTGACGTCCGTATGCCGCGCGAGTGTCCAACATCGCTATTTTCCCAACGTATTCAACACCCCAGGTTTCACTGGAGTTATTTACGGTCTTGCCCGCGGCATAGTCATTCTGCGGGTCGACATCGACGTAGTAGCCGAAGAGGCCAATATTGTGTCCCTCGGCGATTTTCCAATCGATATACAGAAAGTGGTTGTCGCCATCCCACTCAGCCGGATTTGCACCGTCATTGGGACCGAAGACCCGCTGGACGCGGTAGATGTAGCTGTAGTCCAGATTGACGCTATCCAACACTTGCCAGTTAGCGCGAAAACCATCAAACGTCTGCTCATTCTGTCGCCAGCCAACACCGCCGACAAACCGCTGGTTGCTGTAATTGATGCGCTGACGCCCGTAAATACCGCTGCCAACGTCCGCCGTGTACTTGAGATAGACCTGGTTCACTTCGGTGCCCTTGGGGTCGGCGACCACCGGGTACTGGGTTTTACCATTATCAGTAGAGTTGTATTTCGTGGCCCCCACCACACTGATATTGTCTACCTCTCCCAGTACAGTAAAGCCGTTTACGGAACCGGACGTGGCGGTGATACGCGAACGCAGGGTTGAGGCCTCTGCGTCTTTGCTGATTCCGTCCTGGTCGACACCCTCAAACCGATAGCGAAAATCGAGCCCGACGCTACCCTTGCTAACGGCCTCGGCCAGAGTGTTGGTTATTCCCTCTGCGGCCTGACTTGCGCTCGCGCCAAGGCCAATCAGCAGTGCGCCCGCCATCCCCCGATAACTCTTTTCATATCGCATAATAGTCCCCCTGCAGACAATGCATCGCTACTCGAACAGTTGCAGCACCCAACTCGGTCATTAACACTTACACGAGCACGATACAGTGGCTGCAGTTTGGCACGTTGACACAGATCAACGGGAAATGTGGAATGCAACCGCTATCAAAACCGTCTTCTACCACATCAGGTCATCGGGAATCTGGTAATCTGCATAGGGATCTTCTTCATCAACACCCAGTGGCTCATTGGTGTTGAGAAGTACTATAGATTGTTCATCGCGCTGCATGATTTTTCGGGCGGCAGGCGCCGGCACCAACTCATAACCCTCACCCAGCCTGGCTATCGCCACCCGCCCCCGAATTAGTTCATTCTGCAACGGGACGCTGACATGGATCTTCTTGATTTTTTTGCCGTCGGTAAACTGGTAGGGCACATCACCAGCGGAACGCTCGATCCGGTTCATCTGTATCAACTGGATTATCTGGGCCTGTATCGCCTTTTTCTCATTCAGCGCATGCTGTTGCCTGTTGAGTTCCCTGTCACGTTCGGCCTTTTCCGCCTGCGCACGCCTGACTTGTTCCCGTGTTTCGTCAGGCAGTTCGTGCCCTTTGGGCTGCCGTTTGGCCTCCTTGCGCTTATCCTTGGTAATTTTTTTCGCCTTCTTGGAGTCGACGACGCCAGCTTTCAATAGTTGGTCTTGCAGGGATGCCATGGTGACTTTCACTCCGGTGATCTAGCGGAGGATTATCGTTAATACAAGCGGTGCTGGCAAATCGCATGTGCCGCCCAAGACTGTTTTTCAAGCACTTTTCAATGCTATCCTCTGGCCCGATAGCGCCAACGCCCTCTAATCACCGCCGGGGATCGATTTTGAATATAAAGAAATTACTAGGTGCCAGCCTGGCTGTCGCAGCAGTCGCGGTTGCCGTCATACAGTTCATTCCCGCCCCGCCTCTGCTTATACCAGCAGAGCTTCCGCTTGAGCAGCGCGCTGACCATCGCCTGCTCAATTTCGAAGGTATTGCAAACTTCCGGGACCTGGGAGGCTACACAACCGGGGACGGCAAAAGCGTAAAGTGGGGCAAACTGTACCGCTCGGGCACCTTCGCCGACGCATCCAGGGCAGACCTGTCGGGGCTGACAGAGCTCGATCTCGCCACTTTCATCGATTTTCGTTCCACCGCCGAAAAGGCGGAAGAGCCCAACCGCCTGCCGCAACCACCCGGGTTTACGGTGGTGGAGATACCGGTGCTGGACGATGGCAATAAGGCGCTGGTCGGCGAGATCATGGCGCGGGTTGAATCCGGCAATTTCGACGGCTTCGACCCCAATCAGGCCATGCTGACTGCGAATCGTCAGTTTGCCAGTGAATTTACGCCCCAGTTCAAGGAATTTGTGCACACGGTACTGGAAGCGGATGGCGCTCCCGTGCTGTGGCATTGCAGCGCGGGGAAGGACCGCACCGGCTTCGCCGCCGCTATTCTATTGCGCATTCTCGGCGTGCCACAGGAGACTGTCATGCGGGACTATATGGCAAGCAGATCGCCAGCCCTGGAGAGTCGCAGAGGGCAATTGCGGATGCTCGAACTGTTTAAAGGCGAGGAGGCAGCGCGCAAACTGGAAGTGCTGATGGGCGTGGAGGAGGCCTGGCTGCGGGCGGCCTTCGCCCAAATTGATACAAGCTGGGGAACATTTGACAACTACGCCGAAAATGGCCTGCAATTGAGTGCGGTTGATATCCAGCAGCTACAGAATAAGCTACTGGAGTAGCTGTTGCACCCCTTCAGGTCAGTCGCAAAGCTCTGCCGCTACCGGCAAACCGACATCTGCCAGAACTGGGCCTGGCCCTGAGTGGGGTCCAGAGCATAGCTATCCAGTAAAAATACCAGGTCAGCAGCGTGCCCTGGGTCCAGGTAATCTGCCCGTATAACATCTATTTTCATAATGTATCTGTACCGAGGTCGGAAGTATAAGGCCGTCAGTAAATCAGAAAATAGAGCAATGCTCACCCGTTTTGAACACGGCCTTGCCGGGTTGCCAGGAACCCTCCGCGAAATTCACGCCACTGTCTGCGCGGCTCACTACAGCGGAACCATCCTGTGCCGGCTGCATTTGGAACGAAAGCAGTAAGTCCGTCGGGTATTCGATACGCAGCAACTCCGGGGGGCAGGTATCGCTATAGTTGGAACGGGTACCACTGAGTACAAATACCTCGACACCGGGTACATAGCTGCCACTCAGTTCATAGGTAACATGGCACTCACCTATATGACTTTCGTAGGTGTTCGAGAAGTTGTATATCGTTTCAGTGCCGGACGCCAGGCCTGTTGTGTCGTCGAACGCCAGCTCACCAACGGTATAGCGGGTGGCCGCTGACCACGCTTCGCTATTTTCAGTACCGCAGTTGCGAAATGCACTGACCGGGCCGGCTTCCACCAGCAGAGCGCTTGCCACTAAAATTGCCATCTTGCCCATCATTGCACTGTGTCCCGGGGTTTCAGTTAACGCGTGTCGTCAGAATATCGCCGGCGAGGGAATCCCTGCTGTCCGCGGGCAGCTGAAATGCCGACACGGTATACGCCGGGTGGTCGACTCCGGCATATATCCCGGCACCACCGCCCAGTGCGGCTATCATAACCGGGGTCAGTTCAAAGCGCAGAAAGTGAACCGAAGACGTCTTCACCTCGTTCTCGCGGGATATGTCCTCATCAGCGATGGGAAAAACCGGTTCACAATCCTCCACCTGCATCCAGACCTTGTTCTCAATGCCAATCAACTCGCCCAGGCGCCGGGCGCGTTCCTCCGGATCAGGATACTCCACCATAAAGGTGGCCTTCCAGTTATGTCCATCCGGAATAAGCGGATTATAGGACTCCAACTCCTCATTGATGCCACTGGCCTCAAACACTTTCTCGATGCGAAGCATTTCCTGAATCTGGTACTTGATGGTGAGCGCGTCTTCAAAATACAGCCTGGCGTGTTCGCCAAGAGGCACTTGCCTGGACTTCTTATGGTCCATGACCTGCTGTCGGAAGGTCGGCCTGAGCTCGGCATACTCTTCCAGGGACCATAGATCGGCGCGTGATAAAACTGGCATCGCAAATTCCTCCCGTTTATAAACCATAGGCCATACGCAACAGCGTCATGGGGTGTTCGGCGCGCTCGACCGTTTCTGAGAGGTGGGCAATATGAGTTCCCGCCATGGGGCAGTCACTCATGAAGTGATCGGGCGCCTGCTGATCCACCTTGCGCACCACGGGCCTCGCAATCTTGACCGATTTATCACGGGTTTCCTTTTTGACCGCGTAGGTGCCGTCATGCCCGGAGCAACGCTCATGCGCGGTCACCGTTGTGCCCGGCACCAGGCACAGCACATCCCGGGTTTTCAAGCCGATGTTCTGCACCCGCTGGTGGCAGGCCACCTGATAGGCGATGGTGCCCATGGCCTGGGGAAATTCTGTATTCAAAGCCCCACCCTTGTGCCGCAGCCAGAGGTACTCGAAAGGATCGAAGAAGGCCGCCTGTACTTTGCGTACCTGTTTGTCGTCAGAGTACATCAAGGGCAGTTCCTGCTTGTACATCAGTACACAGGAGGGGATGGGGGCCGTAAGATCGTAGCCCTGGTCTACCAGGGCCGCCAATGCCGGAATATTGGCCTCTTTCAGCTTGTTCACCGCCTCCAGGTCCCCCAGTTCCAGCTTCGGCATACCACAACATTTTTCCTTCGGTACCACATCAATATGAATACCGTTTTGCTGGAATACCTTAACGAAGTCATCACCGACCTCAGGACTGTTGTAATTGCCATAACAGGTCGCGTACAGGGCGAGTTTTCCCGTGGTGTTACCAAGTGCTGTGGGGGCGATGTCGCGCAGCAGCGGCGCAACCCGCTTGCGCAAAGTTTTGCTGTGAAATCGCGGTAGCGGCGCCTCGTGGTGAATACCGGCAGTGGTTTCTATTACCTTACGCATTGTAGTGTTGCGGTTAACGGCATTGACCGTGACATCAACCAGTGGAATGGAGGTCAGGCTGAATACCGTATCGGTACTGGTGAGGACCCGGTCCCTGAGCCTGGCACCCTCCTCCCTGAACTTCACCGCCTTGGCCCGAAGCATCAGGTGGGGGAAATCGACATTCCACTCGTGAGGCGGTACATAGGGGCATTTAGTCATATAACACAGGTCGCAGAGATAACACTGGTCCACGACCTTGATGAAATCGTCCTTGGCGACGCCGTCCACTTCCATGGTGGAAGACTCGTCTACCAGATCAAACAGCGTGGGGAAGGAATCGCACAGGCTCACACAGCGACGACAGCCGTGACAGATATTGTACACCCGCTCCAGTTCCCGCTCCAGATCCGCCTTGTCCCAGTATGTCTCTGACTTCCACTCTATCGGATGACGCGTAGGCGCCTCCAGGCTTCCTTCTCTCACGGGAAAATCACCTCGTCGATATGCAAGGATCTGCAGCCCGCGGACAGATGCGTCCGCCGGCTGCAGCTTAGCTGTCGAGTGTATCCAGGGCTTTCTGGAATCGGTTGGCGTGGCTGCGCTCGGCCTTTGCCAGCGTTTCCATCCAGTCTGCGATCTCGTCGAAACCCTCGTCCCGGGCAGTTTTGGCCATCCCGGGATACATGTCGGTGTACTCGTGGGTTTCTCCGGCTATAGCGGCCTTCAGATTGTCGCCAGTGGGGCCAATAGGAAGGCCGGTAGCAGGGTCCCCCGTCTCTTCGAGGTATTCGAGATGCCCATGTGCGTGCCCGGTTTCGCCCTCCGCTGTGGAACGAAAAACGGCCGCCACATCGTTGTAGCCTTCCACATCCGCCTTCGCGGCGAAATACAGGTAGCGACGGTTGGCCTGGGATTCACCCGCAAAGGCGTCTTTCAAATTTTGTTCGGTTTGGCTGCCCTTCAATGACATACGGTTACTCCTTGAAAATGGTTATGATCACCACAGTCGATGTGGAGATACATAAAAATAGTACATGGAACCAAGTCTGACCACTCAATTCAGATGACTCATTTGAGCTGCATCAGACCACACTATCCGGAGACCGGCCCGCACCGCACTCAAACAGACGAAAGAGAAGCTGCAATGGCTTTCGCCAAACGCTTCAACAGTGCCTCTTCCGCATTCACCAGGGCGTCATAACCATCACCGGAAAGGGCTTCATCCTCTGAAAAGCGGAACGACTTGCTGCCCTCGTCACCGGCAACATCCCAATAGGCAACCAGCACCGCGGCGCCGCTACCATTGCCGTGTAACTCGTCAATCGTCACGTCAATCCGTGTTTTGGTTGCGCTGCTTGTACTGACGGCGATATCCCTGCCACTGCTACCGGACACCTCGACAGCGAGATAGCGGCGTAAGCTCACCTGCAGTGGCTCTGCCCAGACATGGTTCCTGGCGGAGTGGATCTTGCCATCGCCACGGGTTATTACCAGGCCGGGTTGGTCGATATAGTTGGCGACCCGGATAGCGCCCAGTGCGTAGCCGCTCTCTACAACGGCTGTGGCGGAACCCGGAGCCACCGCCGGCCGCAGCAGGTAGCTTTCCTGTTTGACTGGCTGGCCGGAACAAGCGGTGAGCAGCAGCGCTGCGATAAGGTAAATGACTCTCATTGGGGGCGTGCCTCCGGTATTGGATCGGCGGGAATATCAGTTGGGAAGATCAGCGCATTGGGTTTCGCACTCAGTGTCCGCGTCAGCTCCTCAAGGTTTTTCAGGGCCCGGTTCAGCTCAAAAATACTGCTGCTCAGCGACTGTCCTACTGCGGAGTCTGACGATACACCACTGACTGCCTGCCTGAGTTTTGCCAGCGTTTTGTTGATCTCTTCCGGCATGTCCTGCGTGGCTTCTTCATCCAAAATATCCTCCAGCGCATCCATCGTGCCGGTTAATGACGCCAGGGTAACATCCAGCGTTTTCAGCGTGGTGTTCGTGTTTTCCACCAGTGAATCCAGAGGTAATGCATTGAATTTATCCAACAAATCGCCTACCTGCTTCTCCAGGCGACCCAGCCCTGTAGAAATAGTGGGGAGCACCTGATAGCCGTCAAATTTTTGCGGGGTAAAAGGTTCAACATCCTCGTAATGGTCGAAACTGATATACAATTTCCCGGTCAGAAGATTGCCGGTTTGCAGGCTACCGCGCATACCCGCGCTGATTCCCTTTTGAATATTGGCCGGCATGAGCTGCGCCATGACGGCGGTATCCGGGGCGCCCAGTCTGGCGGGCTCCAGATAAATAAGCACGGGAATCGCGGCGCCACTTCCACCCAAGCCCTGACGTATCAGTTCCTTGACCATGATTCTGTCTACCTGGCCAATCTGGATACCGCGATATTCCACCGGCGCCCCGGGCTCAAGGCCCCGCAGCGATTGCTTGAACTCGACCACGAAGTAGGCTCGGTGACGGAAAGGGTCCGCTTCCAGATCACTGTAAGAGGCACTCAACTTGAACCTGGCGCCGGATTTGACTTTCTCCCCGGCGGCAATGCCCGGAAGGCTGCCGAAAGCCACACCGCCCAGCAATATGGTCTCCATAGAGCTGGTTCTCACCTGTACGCCACTGGCGTTAGCCGTCACGGTTACGCCGCTGGTATTCCAGAATCGCGTGCTGGTGGTGATCATGTCGCTGTAAGGCGCGTCTATAAACGCATCGTAACGCACTTCCTTTTTCTTCGTATCGAAGGTAATACCCTCGATACGGCCAACCTTAAAGCCGTTGTATACGATGACATCGCCCGCGCTTAACGAACCGGCGTGCTCACTGTGCAGAACCAGTCGCACACCGGGGGCGTCCGCCGGGGTGAGCGGCGGAAGTTCCAGCCCCTTGAATGTGTCTTTCTTGCGCTTGCCTGTCCCGGGATCGAGCTGAATGTAAGCGCCCGAAAGAAGTGTACTGAGACCGCTGATAGCACCCGCCCCTACACGTGCCCGGACTACCCAGAAGCGAGTGTCCTCGCGCAATAAATGAGCCGCATCCTTGTCCATCCTGGCCGTTACCACAACGCCGTCCATGGAATCACTCAGAGTCACTTCACCTACCAGGCCCACATCAACATCCCGGTAGCGAATTTTTGTCTTGCCCGCCTCCAGGCTTTCGGCAGTCTTGAACTCGACACTGATATCCGGCCCTTCGTTCATTTTGGTGTGTATCACCATATAGAGCCCGATCATCACGGCCACAACCGGTACAACCCAGATCGGATTGAACCCTTTCCCTGTTTTTATCTCGGGTTTCAAATCACTCATCGACTTCTTCCTGTTGGTCCCAGATTATTCTGGGGTCAAAACTCTCAGCCGCCACTATCGTCACCATAACTACTGCGGCAAACGCCACGGCCGCTGCACCGGGAAGGATAACAAGCACTCCAGTTAGATGGACCAGTGCAACGAGAATCGAAACCACGAAGACATCCACCATGGACCACTTGCCAATCAACTCCGTAGCGCGATACATCACTGTACGTTGACGAGGACTGTTAGGCCGGCCTCTGCCCACACTCCAGCACAGGTAAAACAAGGCCATCATTTTTCCCAACGGCACCATGACACTGGCAATAAAAATAATCGCGGCGATAGGCACCGAGCCCATATCGATCAGCAAAACCACACCACCTAGAATGGTGCTTTCAGTCGCATTACCAAACTGATCGGTGATCATAATCGGCAATATATTTGCCGGAATGTAGAGTATTGATGCGGTAATCAGTAATGCCAGCGTGCGCTGAAGGCTGTTCGATTTGCGCAGGTGCAGGGCCTCGCCGCAACGCGGACATTGGTGCAAGCTGGCATCGGCCAGCTTCAAACACAGGTGACACGAAGCCAGATTCCGCGACGCGGCAGTTTCACGCGGCATGATATTCGCTCGCCAGTCTGTCCAGTTCGTTCCAGTACTGTACTCGATCGAGACAGCCTACAGCCGAGATGAACAATAGCGCAAAGGCACCATAGCCCCAGAACGATATGCCCATAACCACCGTGGCCATATGGCCGATTTTAACGAGGCTGACCAGCACCCCGATAAAAAAAACTTCGACCATGGCCCAACTCTGCATATGGAAAACCAAGCGGGTAGTGGGAATCATCCACGGATAGAACTTTTGCCGCAGAATGCAGGTTGACAGCAAGAGAAGCAGTACAAGCACCGCCGCCGGGATAAAGATAATAAACCCTGCGACCAGTAAAGAGAGGTCGGGCCGCCCCTGCGTATAGAGTTGCTCCGCCGTTTGCGGCAGCGTCATGATACTTTCCAGGCCGCTGGATTCGAAAGAAAGAAAGGGAAAGCTGCAGCCAATGATCAGGAAGATCAGGCCCGCTATGGCATAGGACTGCAGTTTCACAAAGCCGTCATCTCGCACCTGGGTGAGGAAGCAGCCGCAGCGCGAGCAACTGGCTTTCTGGCCGTGCAGTAGTCCGCCCACATCGAACAGCAGATCGCAGGAGGGGCAGGCTACGAGGTCGGCATCAGCTTCCGTGGGCAAGTGTGCTTCCAGTAAATTCGGCGGTGTTTATTTGCGCCCAATATACACAGATCAGTACGCTTGACCAACCCTCTGCCAGGCAACCCTTGAGCAATACGCGACTCCGGAAGAATCATTCGCGCCTGACTAGTGCCCGGCGGCATTGCCCCAGATTTTTTCAAGACGCTGGTCGCGGCCACAATTCCAGCGATAGTATTTGTAACGCACCGGATTCTTCAGGTAATAATCCTGGTGCCCCTCTTCCACCAGCCAGAAATCTCCTGCCGGCAGGATCTCGGTATACACTTTGTCGGGAGCAAAGCGGGCCTCTACGACAGCTCGCGACTGCTCGGCCAGTTGCAACTCCTCATCTGTCGCCGGGAAGATGGCGCTGCGATAGCTCGGGCCCTTGTCACAAAATTGGCCATTGTTGTCAAAAGGATCGACATTGACCCAATAGAGGTCCAGCAACTCCTGATAGCTGACAACTGCCGGGTCATAGGTCACCTGCACGGCCTCGAAGTGCCCCTCATGATTGCCTTTGTAGGTCGGGTTTGGAATCGTCCCTCCGGTAAAACCGGATACTACATCGCTCACGCCTTCCTGGCCCTGATAGGCGGACTCCATACACCAGAAGCAGCCGCCGGCAAACAGGGCAGTGGCGGTGTCGGCGTTAGCCGCCGGCACAAGGCTGAACCACAGTATTAGAGCAAGAGGTGATAATGTCTTCATGAACTGAGCCTGCATCAATGGGGTACTTGGTAGACTACATATATCCGAGCAGGTTCCACCGATAGCACCGGCGAGAGACTCCACTGAATATCCCCTGGACCATCGGGCCGCGGCGATACCGCGGCCCCTGGCAGTTTACGCCGCCTTGTCGTCCTGGCGCTCACCACTGTGTTCAAGTGCATCAGCCGTCTGGTTGATGGCAATAGTACGGGGTTTCATCGCCTCGGGTACCTCCTTGACCAGGCTGATGGTCAGCAGGCCGTTGGCCAGATCTGCACCCGTCACCTCAATGTGGTCTGCGAGATTAAACTTGCGCTCAAATGCCCGATTGGCAATGCCCTGATGCAGGTAATTGCGCTCTTCGCCATTTGCCCTGCGGCCGCGCACAGTCAACACCTCCCGCTCGACACTGATGTCGAGTTCGCCGCGTTCAAAACCCGCCACTGCGAGGGTAATCGCGTAACGGTTTTCATCGCAGACCTCGATGTTATACGGGGGAAAACCACCTGCCACAGCCTCTGAACTGCGGGTACCGTCCAGCAGTGACGCGAGCCGGTCGAAGCCGATACTGTTGCGATACAACGGTGTAAGATCGATAGTATTCATTTGCATATCCTCCAAAAGAAGCAATACGAGATTCATCAATAAGTCCGCCGGAAACACCCTTGAATCAAGCCACGCTTCCGACATTTCTATACATAGTGCCGACGCGAAAAATTTCAAGGGGCTGAGCAGGGCGATAATTGTTCAGCTCGCGAAGGGTGGCAGAGCCGCGGTGACCTCAAGTAAGCCCTTGTGCGTATAGATTCCCATAATCTTGCTGCGTGCAGGCGACGGTCTATCTGACATAGCCGATAATCGACACAAAATGGCACATGCTGCCAACGAGCACGAACATATGCCATACACCGTGGGAATGACGAAGCTTGCCCATTTTATCGAAAACATAAAATACAACGCCGCCAGTGTAGGCCAGCCCTCCGGCCAGCAGCCAGTCAAACGCCGTGTCGGAAAGCGCCGCTCTGAGGCTTGCCATGTCGAAGGAGCAAGCCCAGCCCATTCCCAGGTAGATTGCCAGCTGACCGACCTTGACCGCCCTACCGGAGAGAAAAACCTCACTCAGGATGCCCAGCCCCGCCAGGCCCCAGACCACGCCCATTATCGGTATACCATTACCCGCCCGCAAACTCACCAGCATGTACGGTGTATAGGTGCCGGCTATCAGCAGATAGATGGATATATGATCAAACAGCTGGAACAGCTTCTTCAGCCCGGGGGGGTGAAAGCTGTGGTAGAGCGTAGACATGGTGTAGAGCAACACCATGGTAAGACCGAAAACGGTAAAGCTTGCTAATAGCCACGGGTTACCCGATTGCAGTCCCACAGTGAGCAGCGCACCCAGCCCAACCAGCGCCAGCACCGCACCAACCAGGTGGCTGATACTGTTTAATTTTTCACCGTAGTACATCACTGCCCCGCCCATCAAAATCCGACGCCAAGGGTTGCACCACAGATCGTCAAAAGCAATCGGTTGAGACACTCTGCCTGCGTCACGCGACTACGGCGCCCGCTTTTCAGCGTAGGCAATATTTGTATTACAATTATTGACTTTGTATTACATTACGATTACTTTCTCAGTCTATTAGCGAATACACCGTAGTGGAGAGCAGACAATCATGGCGACATCTGGCAAAAAAGGACGAGGAAAAACCCGCCAGAATAAAGACCGCGTACTACAGGCGCGAATCCCCAAGCACCTGGATGAGGAGTTGCGCGGCCACGCGGAGCAACTCGGGCTTTCGGTTTCAACGGTTGTGCGCAACGTTCTGCTTAATACCTTCGAACTGGTAGAAGGTGTTGTGGTAGACAGCACCAACCTGGCGCGGGCTGCACAGGGCCGCCCTGCCCGCCCCAGACCTGCTGTGGAGACTGCCAGCGAGGATACGGAACCCGGTGTGATCGGCTGGCAGGAGGCCGTGTTAAACCGCAACGGTATCTGTGACCAGTGCAATAGCATATTGCACAAGGGCGAGCGGGCTGCGGTGGGTGTACCCGTCACCGCGAGGCCTGTGCTGTTGTGCCCAACCTGCCTGGCGTCCTTGAGCGCTGCCGCAGACATTAACCTGACTGAATCAACAGGAGCACAATCATGAATACATCTATCCGCACCTTGCAGGGCGGCACACGGCTTCTATTCGACTCGCTGGAAGGTATCACCAACAAAGTAGAGCACATGCACGAGACCATCGCCCGTGCGCCGCTGGCCGTATTGCCGGTACCGGAGCGCCCCAACCGCGCCCATGGAACGGTTGCTGCCGGCGTATACAGGGCCATCCGCGGTATCAATGGCGGCCTGCGTGAGGGAATTGACAGGTCATTTACCGCACTGCCGTTGCAGCCGCACTACACCGCGGGCTCTGCCGCGGAAACGCGTGCCGTCGCCGCTCTCAACGGCGTATGTGGCGATCATCTTGAAACAACAGGTAATCCGCTGGCAACAAAAATGGCTCTCAGTACGCCTCATTGCCCGCTCGACATTAACCCAGAGGCGTTAAAATCTGCACTGCCGCAAGCCAGCCCTGATATTGTAATAATGGTGCACGGTTTGAGCCTGTCGGAACTCAGCTGGAAACGCGGTGGCGGTGCCTGCATAGGGGAGCAACTCGAAGGCGAGCTGGGCCAGACCCCCTTGTACCTGCGCTATAACACCGGGCGCCATATCTCCACCAACGGCCAGGAGTTTGCGCAACTGCTGCAGAAACTGTGCGACGACTGGCCGACGCCGGTGCAATCGATTTCGCTGGTGGGGCACAGCATGGGTGGGCTGGTTATTCGTAGTGCCTGCTGGTATGCCCAGCGTAATCAAAGTGAATGGCTACGGCAGCTGCGCAAAGTGATCTGTCTCGGCACCCCCCATCACGGGTCTCCTCTGGAAAAAGCGGGTCATGCTTTCGAAAGCGTCATGCAAAAAATCCCCTATGTGGAGCCCATGCTGTTTGGCAGAATGCGCAGCGCAGGTATCAAGGATTTGCGTCACGGCTCCCTGCTGGACGAAGACTGGCAAGGGCATGATCCGGACAGCGCCCGCCCCGACTCCCGCAAAGTGGTACCGATGGTTCCCGGGGTACAGTACTTTTTTGCCGCAGCCAGCGTTGGCCGCGACCACAGTGACCCACTGGGGCGTCTGTTGGGCGACCTGTTGGTAAGACCGGACAGCGCGGTTGGGTTGCACAAGAGCGACTTGCGCAAATTAAAAGTTGACGCAGCACACTGCCGCGTATTCCACGAGAAGAACCATTTCGACCTATTGAGTGACAGCCGCGTGCATCAGCAGGTGATCGACTGGTGCCGCGACTAACGCACTTTTGGGGAGGCTCCGGTAGACAGCAGTAGCAGCGACTCCAGCTCCAGCACATGGGGGTCAGGGTCGCCCAACTCGCGCAGCGCGGTGGCGAGTGCCAGGACATAGTCACGATTACTGCCACTGGGCCCTGAGGACCCGGCTATGTGCGCTGCCAACTCTGCCATTGGCGCCGGCCCCAGATAGGCGTGATTGTCAGCTCGCGCCACATACAGTATGCCACCGACCTGACGCTGTGAAGACGTGAGTGCGATGCTCACCGCATGGCGCTCGTAACCATTCTTTTCGCGATGGTCCAGGTGCTCGAAAACCTCGTGGTTTATGCGGTAGGCCACGCCCTTGCAAACCGCACCGGCTGCGGGGATCAGGGTGACTACCCTGCCCGGCGCGTCGGGCGTACCGCGATGATCGTGCGACCCCTGCCAGAACCTGCGCTGCCAACCTCCGATAGCCGCCACTTCGCGTTCCAGGAAAGGAAAGTCGACCTTATAAATCAGCGATCCGTAACCGAAGACCCAGGTAGACTCGCGCGCTGACTCAATCCCGGGTTGATCCGGCAGGTTGCCGCTACCAGACATAGCCGAACTTGATATTGTAGGTTTCATCGAGCTCATCCACTCCCGCCACTGCCCCGCCATTGTACTTGTACCTCACTTCAGCACCCGCTTTCAGCCCATACATAACAGGCAGACTGACGCCCACAGTGGCGTTGATCAGCTGCCGGTCCGTGTGGTTAAAATTGAATACTCCATCAGCATTCACATAGAGTTGCGTGTCTGGAATGATGTCGCTGATAAGCCGCAGCTCCCAGTTGGAACCCCAGTAGTCGTCGTTGGGGGCGGTATCATAATCTTCCTCCACATAGACCACACCCACTTCACCCTGCACCGACAGTAACTGCGTTTCAAAAAACTGTCGCCCGAGATAGGGCCCGACGGTAGTTCGCAAATTCAGGTCTGCGAACTTGTCCCGCTCGAATGCCACTTGAGCGCCTATATAATTGTCCGGGTCTTCTACTCGAAAGCGGTCGTACTTATTGCGAAGAGTGGCCGCATTCTTGTTTTCAGTGCCGTCAGTAGAATCGATCTCCCACAGCCCGCGCACGGTGACCCGATCTTCGATGCTGCGCCATATACTTTCAAAATCGATGTCCATCTGGTCGCTGTCGGTGTTACCGCGTTCCGCGAGAACAGCCAGGTTCATCTGCCCGTACCATTTATAGCCGTCCCCAATGCGCCAGGGCTCCGGGTTCACAAGTTTGATATCAGCCACATCAAACATCACCGGCTGCTGCTTTGCCGCCATCACCAACAGCCTCTGATCTCTGGTGACGATCTGTTTGTCGCGATAAATCTTGCCATCCTGCATCATCAGAGTGACTTTCTTATCCGCAACAATCTGCTCGATGTTGGCCTGCTTGACAGTGATCTGTCCGGCAAAAGGCGTCTCGAAGACGACATCGCTCTGGCTGGCGCTTATCAGTGTACCCACCAGTCGCGAACCATTTTTCATGATCAACTCATCAGCCACGGCGATTTTTCCCGCGAGCATAAACACAAGGTAAAAGATGGCATATCTGCCTGTCATTGGCGGAATCTCCGGCTGTTGGACAATGTACAGTTACTGGTGCGAGTATCGCTGATTACCGCGGGGGAAACTAAAGCGCTGCTGTAATGAACCTTTTGCCGGGCACGACATTGCTCCCGGCCGGGTGGATCTCCAGCTCATTTTTCAAAGGCCGCCCGCACTTGCGGGCTGTAACCCCGCCGAACCAGAGACGCGGGATAATCGTACCCTGGGGAGATCACACCCGCCGGCGTGTGCGCGGGCACCTGATGCCGCAGCGGTGGTCTGGCAATGGGATGAACCGGTCGGGGTCTGCGCACAGGCCGATAAACCGGATAGGGGTAATAAGCCCTGGATGTACCATTGTTAAATCCCGGCTCTGTGTATTCCGCGACCTGCGGCGGGGCCTGGCTTTGTGCCTGCTGCTCACGCATTTCCGCGCGGTGCTTCTCACGCTGCTGGCGATCGGCCACCATCCTGTCGGTGGTCTCACGCAGCGCCTGCCACTGCTCCTGAGCCGTATCACTCAGCTCCGGCGCCTGAACATCAATCACCAGGGTTTCCACTGGCACCTCCTCTGCCGGGGGAGTATCCGAGTAACTCACCACGCCTTTCTCATCCACCGTTTTATATACCGTTGCCGCCACAGCGATACTGCTCATCAAGCTGAAAAAGAGTATCAGCGCAACCCCCAGTCGCTGCTGGACCGGTGGCTGCATAGCTGTAGATATTCGCTCGTTAGACATAGCGCGATTATACGTCAGGGCACCGAAATCTTCGAATGCGATTCCGGGATACCATTTTCGCCCCCACGCAACTTTTGACTGCTCAAAATATAGCGATCTGCACGCCAGTTGTGTGCGTATACTAGGTATAACTCTACCGATAATGGAAAAGAATCGTGCGCAAATCTGATATTGGGGCTCTTTTGCTCGCCACTGCCACCATCGCCGCTCCCGCCCTGGCCAGCCCTTATTCCGACATATACCTGTTTGGCGACAGCCTGCTGGACAACGGCCAGTTTCACGGCCTGCGCTTCACCAACCGGGTTGGGCCAAACTACCAAACCTCTGCCTACGGGCCGGTATCCCCCAACTTTATCGCGGATGGCCTCAAGCTTACCGAGGCCGAGCCCTCCCGTGCAGGTGGCACCAACTACGCTGTTGGTGGCAACCAGTCAGCAGAAACGCTGGCGTCGATCACTGCGGCCACCACCTTCCAGGCCCCTTACGCCCTGGACCGCCCGGATTCCGGGCTCAACCCGAACGTCAACTCACTGTTCTACGATCTGGAGCTCAGTGGCCGCTCGCTGCAAAAAAATGCACTCTATATTCTTGATGGCGGCGGCAATGATATCGGTAATGGCAAAGTATTCGATGACGCCACCGCGGCAGCGGTCGCCACAAATATGGTCGATGCAGCCAACGCGCTCAGGGCGCGCGGTGCGAAATATGTGGTCATTGCCAACGTGCCCGATTTCGGTCTGGCTCCCGCTGGCATTCCCTTCAGTGAATTTGCCAGCGAGATGGCGGGTAAGGTAAATGCGTCAATTCAGCAGCAGGTGGGCAGCGGGAATATCCTGATTTTCGATTCCTACAGTTTACTTCAAGAGGTAATCGCAACGCCCCAGGCCTACGGCCTGCCACTTTCATCCACCGAGGCCAGCCTCGCCTGTTTCAGCACTTCCGCCGGTACCTGTTCCGAGGGCAACGCCGACGCAAAGCTTGACGGCAGCAACCCCGACCCGGACCAGTTCTACTTCAACGACCCACTACATCAAACAACCATCGGCCAACAAATTACCGGAGACTACATATTGTCCGTTCTACAGGCGCCGGGCGAGCTTGCTCTGTTGCCGCAAATGGGCCTGGACGATATGCAGTCCCAATGGCGTTCCGCGCACCCCATCATGCGCTCCAACCGCTGGCAAGCCGCAACACCCGTCGGCAGTTATTCCGTCTGGGGCGGTACCAACTGGAACGAAGACGATCACGAGACCAGCTATAACAACACCGGCACCAATAAGGCCACGCAGTACAACGTGGGTGTCAGTTTCCGACCCGCAGAAAGCTGGTATATCGGCGGCCAGTTGGGCCGGGCGGATAACGAACTCGATTTCGGTGCCAGTGCCTCACGGTATGAAATGGAAAGCCTCAACCTCACTGTGTTGGGCGGCTACAACAACGGACCCTGGTTTTTTGAGGGCGCTGTCAGTTATAGCGACCTTGACTACGACCAGCTCAAGCGTAAATTCACCCTGGGCCCGGTGCTGCAGCGCACCGAGACCGGCGATACAAACGGCAAGACCTTTGGTATCAAGTTCAATGCCGGGCTGAACCTCGTGGACAGCAGCTCCAATTATCGCTTCGGCCCGATCTGGGGCTACGAGTACATAGACGCCGATGTCGACGGTTACCAGGAGAAAGGCGGTTCGGCGACAGCGCTGCGCGTACACGATATGAGCACTACCGCAGGTATTATCAGCGCGGGGCTGTTCGGCGAGCGTCAGCTTGGGTTCTGCGACTGCGAAATTTACAGTGAGCTGACCTACCGCGGCTATGTCGATAACGATGCCACAAACCCCCGTATCGGCATGGTGTCTGTTACCGGCAACTCAGCCAAATTACCCGGCTACCAGCAGGACGACGACAGTGTCCGCTGGGACGTGGGCCTGGAGGCTACCCTGGGGCGGGCCACTGCGATAAACCTGGCTGGCGGTTTGACCGATGCCGATAATGGCGATGCCTTCTGGTATGGCGCTGAGCTGGTCTACTCCTTTTAGAGGCCGTTGAACTTCATATGGTTTGTCGATATGGTCAGGTATTCGCAAGCGCCACCGGGCAATAAACTGTAGCCGACTTGCGTGCATCAAGCCTTGCTAAAATGAAAACTTCGGGGAATTTTATGTTAAATATCAAAGTGTTATCATCACTTTTTATAGCATCTCTGGTTGCCGCTCCGGCGCTCGCCCAGGAGATACGCTGCGGCTCTCATCTGATATCCGGTGATCAGATACACCCCCTGATTAAGGAGCAGGTGTTGGAAATGTGCGGTGAACCCACCGAAAAGGATTATGAACGCTGGTACTACAAGGAACAGCGCAAAATTCTGGTATTCAACGGCAATGATGAACTAGACCACATCGAGGACACGGCTGTTACTGAGTAATCGCAATTGCCCCCGGCCCCTGAAGGCAGGGGCTAATTCCCCTTCGGCGGAAACCTCTGCCCGCCAACCTACTTCCCCGGGACAATAGCTGTGACTGGCCAATCGCGACGCGCTTCCGCAAAGAAAAAAGTCCACCGCCGACGCCTGTGGCGCAGCCTGCTATTTCTGTTGATAGCACTAAGCCTGTTCCAGTATTTCAGCGATGGCACAGTCAGCTGGCCCAAAACTGTCGCCGAGAAGGTCAGTGACAGCCTGCGTGACTATGCCGTCCGCCCCGAAGCCAGCTGGCGTGAAGCCACAGAAAAACTGGAGGAATTGGGATCAGAGCGTGAGGGCAACCCCCTCCCCGATTTTGGTTTGACCGGCCGAGTGGTGAGAGTCGCAGACGGCGACACTCTCTCAGTGCTGGACAGAAACAATAAGCAGCATAAGATTCGCCTGCACGGCATCGACACCCCCGAACGCGACCAACCTTACGGCAAGGCGGCATGGGACGCCCTGGATAGCATGGTAGACGGCAAAACAGTGGGTGTGGTGGTACTGGGTGAAGACCGTTACGGCCGCACTGACGGCACAATCTACTTGGGTGACCGCAATATCAATGTCGCCATGGTCGCCGGTGGCCACGCCTGGTGGTACCGCTATTATGCACCACACGACAGACTGCTCGCGGCTACCGAGGAAAAAGCCAGAAGCGAAAAGCGCGGGCTCTGGGCGCAGCCCAACCCGGTACCACCCTGGGATTGGCGTCGTAAGCAGAAGTACTCAAAGCCGTAAAACATCGATGCACCCTGCCCTGTGAATCCAAATTTGGCTAATGGAAAAACTGCAGGCAGCTTGATTTGCAAGACCCCGAGACTGAGATAGACTCTTGATAGCATCGAAAAAATAATCAAAGAGAGGGATATCATAATGAATATCTATCGATTCATGATCGTAGCAGTTGCCATACTGTTTCTAACGTCTTGCAAACTTCACATCATAGTGCCCCAGGGGGGAAGCGTCGATACCGTCTCGGGCGCCTACAACTGTAATACCGGAGAGACCTGTGATATCGACGTTGTCGATTTTTTCTTTAAAGAGACATTTATTGCGCGACCGGGAAATGGCTATGAATTCAGTTTTTGGAAAAAAGGCGACAGGCGCTTTTGCGGCCGAGAGTCTGGTAACTGTCTGGTAACAACTGAAGGGTTTGAGACCAACCAGAATCTTGCCGATGTCATGGTGTCATTCTTTGAATCAGATGAGGTCTTTTATTTACAGCCTGTGTTCAAGGCGACCGGCGATATCACTTTGCCCCTCACTGCACAGAATATCCAGGGTCAGTGGGTTGGAGAAGTGGACATCACTGCGAAAGCTTTCCCTGACGTATCCTGCGGATGGACACTCAAATCAGATGTGTCGGGCGGCATTGGCAAGTTCACTGCCACACTTATGTACGACAATGCGCCCATAGATTGTGTGACGTTCCGCTCAGAAGCCAACTTTTCCATTGTCGATAACGGTAGTGCCCTACTAGTAGATATCTACTTTAACAGTTCTTCCCTGATCGGGCCGACCGAGCTGAAATTCGCTCCGGGTGAGGTCGGCGAATTACGCTCAGTTGTGGAATTCACATATGACGGCTTTACTGTAATCCAGACAACGACCTTCAGGAGACCGTAAGATTGCAGACAGAGTCCACCGACGCCGGGTTACTGGATCACCCGGTGGCCGGTGGCATTATTGCAACACTTATTCTGTTCTCGACCGTCTGCTTTTCGCTGGAAACGCTACCCAACCTTCGCCCCCTTACCAGGGAATTTCTCTATTATTCAGAGGTAGCGGTTGTCGCCATTTTCACCGCGGAGTATTTGTACCGTGTGTATGTTGCGAAGAATCGACTGAAGTTTATCTTCAGCTTTTATGGGCTTGTCGATCTGCTGGCTATCCTGCCATTCTATCTCGCTACGGCTGTTGATCTTCGGACCCTGCGGCTGGTCAGATTGCTGAGACTCGCACGCCTGCTAAAACTGGTTCGCTACCACCGGGCGATTGCCCGCCTCGGAAAGGCGTTTATGCTGGCCCGGGAAGAACTGATTATTTTTACAGTTGGCACCCTGATTTTTCTCTATCTCGCTGCAGTTGGCATCTACTACTTTGAAAACACGGTACAACCTGACAAGTTTCGCTCTATTTTCGACTCACTCTGGTGGGCCGTAACATCTCTGACTACGGTCGGCTATGGCGACATCTACCCTGTAACGGTGGGTGGCCGCGTGTTTTCGTTTATCGTTCTCATGCTGGGGTTGGGCCTGGTCGCCATGCCCACGGGTATCATGGCGTCAGCCCTGACCTCTATCAGACGCCAGCAAGGGGCCGACAACAATGAGAATAACACTAGCAATTCTGATAACACAAAAACCTGATTCTGTTATGAAACCGTTTTTTCCCACTATTTTACGCGTGTCTTCCATGCTGGCACAGCTTCTCACAGGCGGATAAAAATGAGTTATGTCCAAACACTTTCGAACTTGAGCCTGGTCCAGAGCTTGCGTAAAACCAGCCTGGCAGTAACCGGGTGGCTGTGCACCATAGGCGGACTGGTTGCGGATGTGCTTCAGCCCATAGCGCCCTTCGCTTTCTATCTGTTCGTGGCATCGGCTGCCGGACTTGTAGTGGTGGCGTTTCTGTATTGGCGGGGCAACAAAGATCTCCTGGGGCCTCTTGCCCTGGCGGGCATTGCAGCCGCGCTATTTGCTTTGTTGTCTTTACTACAACAGGGAGAAGAATCACAGGAACACGGTATTCTGGCCACCGCCATTCCCGGCATCGAAAACTTGCAGGAACGTCTGGGAATCATCGACGTAAAGCTCGATGATATAAAAGGCGACACGCAAACCATCGTGGCAACAACAGCGCGACTTGAATCAAACTCTGAAACGATAATGACCTCACTGGAGGCGATAAAAGCAGGTGTGGGGAGTGGCGGAATTATCAAGAACCCTGAATCACCGGAGGATTATTACCACAATGCGCGGGTGCAGGAACTCAGTGGTGATTATGCGGCAGCGCGACGGTCATATCTCGAATATTTCAAAAGTGACCTTCCCATTCTGGATCCACACTTGCGGTTTATCGCGTTTCTTAAAGTGCAGGAGGGCACTGCGGGTGCGAGAGAAACCTACAATGCTGTAACCGCAAGAAGCGCCAGCCCGATACCCGCATACGCCAGAATCTTGCTGCTAAATCCAGCACAGCGCATAGCGGGTTTGACCCGGTATTTTGAAGAGAACCCCGCCTTTGGCCCCGCCCCCTATCATCTAAGCCTGGAGTTTTCCGAGGTACGCCTCGGCAGTCAGACCATCGCCGACAAACGTCGGGAGCTAGCCTATCTGATAGCTTTCCAGGAGATTGATGAGAATGGGGGCCTGCTACGCTATATGGTCGACCAGGAGTTGGTTAGCGAGTGGCGGCAAGATGCCCAGGCCAGACGCCTCACTCTTGAGGGTCGCCCTGGCAATGCACTGGAGAACCCGGTGTCTCTTAGCTGGATGCCTCACAATGCCGGCTGGAACGGCAACCTACAGATTGGCGAACCGGTACAGGACATCAAGTGGAATATTAGGGGGAAAACACAACCGGTGAGCACCGGTAGCAGCGGTCAGGTAGACCCAACCACGGGAAAGCCAGCGCCGATAACGTTTTTTTCTCTTCCCAGCAACCAGGACAATGCCCTAATTGAAATTCGTTACACCGACCTTTCCGGTGCGGAACAGGGGCCTTTTACGTTTGATTTTGAAGCGAAAAAGGAAAGTGCAGACGGCCATCGCAACATGCTGGAAATGACCTCCACCTCCTGGCTCTCTTTTCGAGACGACGATCGCAAAGTGCTTTTGTATTTCAGCCACTTGATGGTATATCGCGGCGCGCTATCAAAGATTGAGTATGGTGTGGACCGCGAAGTACCCAACAAGGATTTCAGCTTCCCTACCTGGAACAAGACCGGCCTGGCCACTATAGACGCCAATACAAAAGTGTACATTACCGTGCCCCGCTCCACCTCCTATGTCACGGTCCGGTTGACCTATAAGAATGGCGAAAAATCTCCAATTACTCACTTTGATCGTAGCTAAATCGACCTTAACGACTTCAATGACGAAGACTCGACCATGAAATTATTTCGTTGCACTTGCAAGAACAAACCCGTCCTCTACTTTGAAAATGTGCAGTGCGGAAGCTGCGGTCGCCCCACGGGCTTCTGCCCGGAAAGCCTGGAGCTGAAGCCTTTTACTCCGGTGGAAAATGGCGGCACGGGTGCGCCAGATAACGGTTCAGGCGAGGCTCCACAGGCCCTGCCAGCGGTTTACGAAGACGATTCCGGGCGCCAGTATATGCAGTGTGCGAACTGGACGAATCACCAGGCCTGTAACTGGATGTTGCCATTGGTAGCAGATGATAATCCCGCGAATCTACAAAATTTCGATACCAACCCTGACGGCTTATGCCCTTCCTGCAGACTGAACGATATCATCCCTGACCTGACCGATCCTGCAAATCTACCGCTGTGGCAGGATCTCGAAGCAGCCAAGCGGAGATGTCTCTTCACGCTGTTGGAACTGAATCTTCCGGTTCACGCCAGCAATATCGACAAAGGCGATTCGAACCCACCTCCACTATCGTTTCGATTTATGAGTGACAAGGAAGCAGGTAGTCACTTCCAGCGACCAATCCCCGGTGAAGAGCCCGTTCTCACCGGACATGCAGACGGTATTATTACGATTAATCTTGCCGAGGCGGACGACACAGCCCGAACGCAGACTCGCGTTGCCATGCAGGAAAGCTATCGAACCCTGCTAGGGCATTTCAGACATGAGACAGGCCATTACTTCTGGGATCAATTGAAGGTCACAGACCCCGGGTTCGTGGAGTCTTTTCGAGCAGTGTTCGGCAACGAGGACGCGGACTACCAGGCAGCGCTGGACCGCCACTACGATATGGGCCCGCCAGCCGATTGGCAAAACGATTTCGTCAGCACCTACGCAACAATGCATCCGTGGGAGGACTGGGCTGAAACCTGGGCGCACTATCTGCATATGATCGACACACTGGAGACACTGCAGAGCTTCAGCGGAAACTCGGACGTTCTATCTGAGTCCGTTAAGGAGATGAGTCTACCCGTTAGCGTCGGATCACGTGACAATGATGGCAAGACCGACTTTGCCGAGTTAGCGGATCTTTGGGTAGCGGCTTCGATCATGCTGAACAGTCTAAACAGAAGTATGGGCATGCCGGACCCCTACCCTTTCGTGCTGCACCAGCCGATTCAGGACAAGCTACAATTCGTCCACGACACGGTTAAGCGACTGAGTATTGAATCGCCACACCGCTGAAAAATCTACTAGCAGCCAGCTGGGTTAAGATGCACTCACGGCAACTATTTGACAAAGGATATCCGGGGCCGCACTGGAGCAGGGTCTTATGGTGTCTTTGCGTCTAGCGCGACAGGCTCCGCATCTGCAACATCCACCGCGTCGAATGTAAAAATTACAACTCAGCGGCCAGAAGCCCGCCATTGTTCTAATGTTCGCCATCGCAGCAGGTGAGCGCTAACCGGGGCTGGGGGAGTAATTACCCTAAGTGGCACGGCTTTTGCTTTCTCACACCCACCACAATAATTTTATCGCCTTCGCGAGGTGCAAGACGTTGGATAGGCCGATCAAGAATTCATCAAAGCGCTCGAGTGATTTCTGGATGGGCTTAATGCTTATAACGTTGATCCTGATTTCATTCCGGATTTGGCTGCCCAACGGGGTTCGGAGTTATGTCAATAATGTACTGGCAGACATACCGGGCTATCACGGAGCCGTGCAAGACATTGACATGCAGTTGCTGCGCGGCGCCTATGTTATAGAAGGGTTA
This sequence comes from uncultured Haliea sp., assembly GCA_963977275.1. Classification (GTDB taxonomy): domain Bacteria; phylum Pseudomonadota; class Gammaproteobacteria; order Pseudomonadales; family Halieaceae; genus JARRPM01. Next base: position 202,621 of record CAXBNX010000002.1, read on the forward strand.
CACCTCAACAAAATCGAGGCTGTCAGCGAAGTCCCCTTCATAAGCATCAGTCGTGCTGATATTTCGATTGAGTGGGCAGCGCTGCTCAGAGGCAGAATCGTCACTGCTATCAAGCTGACGCAGCCTGAAGTGATGTATGTGCTGGAGGATCACGATGCCGTCGACGCGGTGGACCCCAGTGAGACGGACTGGACCGAAGCGTTGCGGGATCTGGTGCCGATCGACGTCAACAGCTTTGAAATTGTCAGCGGGAAAATCGGTTTCCTGCAACTGTCGGCGACACCGGCAATAGACATTTACCTCCACCAACTTCAATTACTGGCAACCAATCTAAGCAATGTCGTCGCCAGGGATGGCACGCTGAACTCATCTATTGAGGCTCACGCCGTGTCTATCGGAAACGGACAGGCCACATTAAACGGCCAAATGAACCTCCTTCGCCGTATACCAGATGTCGATATGTCATTTTCGCTGGAGCATGCTGCAGCCGAGTCACTTAATGACTTTTCAGAGCATTACTCCGGTGTGGATTTCGAAAAAGGCACTGTCAACGTATACGGCGAGCTAGCCATCGCCGATGGGCATCTGGTTGGCTACGTGAAGCCCATGCTTGAGGACTTTGAACTGCACAGTCAGGAAGATCAGGTACTGGAGACACTATGGGAGGCGCTGGTGGGGTTTGTCGGACTGGTACTGGAGAACGAAGATGAAGGTACCGTGGCCTCTAAAGTGCCTTTTGAAGGCAATCTCAATGACCTGAACACAGGTGTATTGACGGCCGTGTTAAATGTGTTTCGGAATGCGTGGATAGAAGCATTCAAACGCACCGTGGATGACGAAATCGAATTTGAGGACGCGCTGGAAGCGGTGGACTAGTCGCTGGAACTGCAGCGGATTGGTTGTTATCATCGCAGCAATTGCCGTACCAAACTGGCCAGTTGATCACATTTCTGATGGATGCTGGCTATCGATTGGTCTACCTCAGCGACCCTGCCATTGCCGACAGCCAGTTGGATAACATCTGCTTCAAGCGCTACGACATTGAGTTGATTACAGATTTCATGGGAAAGCTTCCCCAGCGGATCCTTGTCGACCTCTCCCTGGCATCCCCGCCGGTTGAGCCGGCCAGTCAGTTCGTCTCTGTTGGCAGCCATTTTGAGGGATTGCTCGCCTCTGCCGAGTTCCAGGGCGCAACGCAGGGCGCGGTCGATTGCATCAACGTCATGCTCACCTTTAAGTAGAAACTCCGGGGCGCTCAGGCAGATAATGGCAGAGGCCAGTCGGGCGTCAGTTTTTCCCGTGAGCGCTACCACGACAAGATCGGGAAAGTTCTCACAAAGCCTGGCCGACGCCTCCAGGGATCGAGCATGCTGCAGTCCAAGGTCAACTAACGCCGCATCAAATACCTTGCCTGACTCCAACGCCTCCAGAGCAGAAGCCACAGTATTAACGTGGGTAATCACGTATTGCTTATCCAGTTGGCTTAGCGCCTCGCTCAGCCTATGAGCAGATGGTTGATGATCTTCCACCAACAGTAATTGCACCTATTGTACCTCCGTGTGATACATGGCGTCGTTAGGGCTTACCCCTAACTGGACAGTAGTACCCGAAATATAAGCAAGTTTTATACCCATCCCGCTTGCAACAGTGATTTTGTGGATTATCTACGGTAGGAAAACTTCGACCTTGAGGGCAAACTACTCTACACTTTCGCCGTTTTGGTCAGACAAGAGAGCCGCATTGAGCAATATCCTCATAGTTGACGACGATGAGGTCTTCGCGGAGACAACCTGCAAGATCCTCAAAAAACTGGGTCACGACACCGCTGTTGCCAGCAGCGTTGCCGACGCTCGCGCGCAATTAGCCGAATCGTACTTTGATTTACTGATGCTGGACATCATGCTGCCTGATGGCAGCGGTCTGCAGGTCCTGGAAGCCTGCGATGAAGCCCAGCGAGAGGCGCATATCGCCCTGGTCACCGGGCACCCCTCCGTCAAATCTCTGGTGAAATCCTTATACGGCCCGAATATCTCCTATCTGGTCAAACCCTTCGACCTCGCTCAGTTAAAATCACTGTTGAACCGAACTGAAGAAGCCGTCCCGGAGCAGCAGCAAGAAGCCAGCAAGGGAGCCCATTTCGGCTACCTGGTTGGAGAGTCTGCTGCCATGCAGGAGCTCTACCAGGTTGTTGAGCGGGTGGCGAAAACGCGGGCTAATGTGTTACTGCAGGGGGAAAGCGGTGTTGGCAAGGAACTGGTGGCCAGTGCTATACACAGGGCCGCGCACGGCTCCGCCCCTTTCGTAGCCGCGAATTGCGGCGCTCTGTCAAAAGAACTCATTGGCAGCGAGCTCTTCGGCCATGAAAAAGGCGCTTTTACCGGTGCAGTAAAACAAAAAATCGGATTATTTGAACGCGCCATTGGCGGATCGCTGTTTCTAGACGAAATTACCGAGATGCCATTGGATCAGCAGCCTTCTCTATTGCGAGCACTGGAAACCCGGTCGGTTATTCGGGTTGGGGGAACCGAGGAGATTCCTATTGATTGCCGCGTGATCTCCGCAACCAACCGTACATCCTCGCAATTGGCGGAAGAAGCTTGTTTGCGCGAGGATCTCTACTTCCGGCTCGCGGTGTTTCCTATCGCCATTCCGCCTCTCAGAGAACGCGGCGACGATATTGGGCTGTTAGCTCTGCACTTCCTGGCGGAGTTGAACCGTGACAATCAAACGCGGCTCGAGTTGAATGAAGAGCAACTCTCGAAGCTGGGCGATTATGAGTGGCCCGGCAACGTGCGCGAGTTACGCCACGCTATTCACCGAGCTTTTATCATGTCGGACCCCGGCTCTGAACAATTACAGTTGCCAGAGGATTTTTCATCCCCATTTTCCCGCAGCTCTGAGCCAGGCTTGTCACCGCAGCTTCTTGGTCAAACTATCGACGAGGTTGAGCGTAAGCTCATCACCATGACACTGGACCATTGTAAGGGCAATAAAGCGAAAACCGCCGAGTTGCTGGGAATAAGCCTGAAAACACTTTACAACCGTATCAAAACCTATGGCGATGAGGACTAGTTGCGGAAAACCGTATGGATAACAAAACAACGCCTGAAAAGCTGTTGCATGACTTGCGCAACCAACTCAATAATATCTTCCTGAACGCAGAACTGGCAAAACTGGAATTGGCTACAGAGTCAAGCCAGACTGTTTCACGTGAAGATCTGGACGCTTCACTGGCGTGCATCAATCTCATTCTCGAGGCCAGCAACAGGTGCTCTGAAATCGTCGATAAGCTGGCTGACGCACCTGTCCCAGACACGGCAGTCATGTCGCAATTGAAGCCGTCCCTTGAAAAGTAGTCCAATGCCAAAAATTCGCTACTGGCAGCTACTGTTTTTACTCACTGCGCTGGTGATCATCCTCAATGTGGTGGTAGTGATCTACAGCCTGGCGCGTGTAAGTCAAACACAGGATGCCGTGCAGCAGGCCAGACAGATAATGATGACGATTAGAGCAACCTACTCGGCGATTCAGGATGTGGAAATTAGTGAACGCGACTATCTGCTCTGGAACAATGAAGATGCCCAGCAAATTTATCGCGATTCGGTGGCGAAGGTTGTCGAGGGGGTGCAACGGATCCGTACCAGTCAGTATGATGGCCATACCTTTGCAAAACTGGTCGGCTTTGAATCCCTGTTAATGCGCCGCCTCCATGTCAGTTCTCTGGATGAATTGAGTTTTCCATATGCAGGCACACCAAGCTCCCTGGAAACCTGGAGTATTCCCGAGAATGCAGCGCTTTTACAGGAAATTCGCTCAACCATTCTGGATATTGAGCAATCTTATGGGGTTTTACTCTCTAGCCGTAATGGCGAGCTAGAGGCCAGCGAACGCAACATTTCGATCGCGGTATCCCTGGTTACCACTCTTGGCGTACTGGGTATCGCGCTGATGTATCGCGCCCTAAAACGTTCACTAGCGCGGCAGCAGCGTTGGGAAACCGAACTGCTGCAGCAAAAGCAGGCCCTGGAAGACATGGTCGCAAGCCGCACCGCTGCACTACAATTCAGCAACCGTGAGCTGGAACGAAGTAATCGTGAGCTTGAAGACTTTGCGTTCATCGCATCGCACGATCTGCAGGAACCCCTACGAAAGATTTTGGCATTTGGCGACCGGCTGAAAGCGCGCTCCGGGGATGCGCTGGGCGAGAATGTAGACTACCTTAATAGAATGCAGTCGGCTGCCGCGAGAATGTCCATGCTCATTCAGGATCTACTGGAGTTTTCCCGAGTTACCGCTAAGCCCAAGGAGTTCGAGCAGGTTTCTCTCAATGCAGTGCTCGCCGGCGTTCTTGAAGATCTCGAAGAATCTATCAATGCCAGCAAAACCTCGATTCGCGCTGATCCGCTGCCGGACATCCAGGCTGACAGCACTCAAATGCGTCAATTACTACTCAATCTGATAAGCAACGCAATCAAGTTTGTGAGCGTTGAAAAAACGCCAGAAGTGCGCATTACAGCAAACACAAAGCTTTTGTCCGTACCTGCGACCCTGTCCGATCAGGAGTTTCTGGAGTTGCACGTGATCGATAATGGCATTGGTTTCGATTCGAAATACACTGAGCGTATTTTTACACCTTTTCAGCGGCTGCATTCTCGCAGCGAATATACTGGTACTGGAATAGGGCTCGCCTTGTGTCGGAGAATAGTTGAGAGGCACAGCGGTGAACTCATCGCTTCCAGCAAAGTCGGCCACGGCACAGACTTCACCGTCATCCTGCCTGTGAGGCATGAGTCCCCGGATGTCGACACTGCCTCTGAGAGCCTACCTCCAGGCACACTACTTCAGGAGTCAAACCAGCATGCCAGCTAACCGCGGCCAATCCTTTACAATTCTCATGGCCGAAGACGATGCCGACGATAGATTGCTGGCCAGTGAGGCACTGGCCGAGAGGCGCGATTCCAATAAACTGGTGTTTGTTGAAGATGGCTGTGAGCTTCTGGAATATCTGCGTTCAGAAGGTGACTACGCGGCGCACCCACGCTCTTTGCCCGGCCTCATACTACTCGACCTGAATATGCCCAGAATGAATGGACTTGAAGCGCTTGCCAGAATTAAGGAAGATTCACGCTTGTGCTTGATTCCAGTCGTTGTGCTCACCACCTCAAATACCGAAACGGACATTGTCAGCAGCTATTCCCTTGGCGCAGCCTCGTTTCTTACCAAGCCGGCAGCCTATAAAGACCTGGTTAGTATGATGTCAATTCTCAGCGACTACTGGACGGATCTGGTACAACTGCCGAACAGTGGTGGACAATGCTGAACGGAATCAAATTACTTTTGGTTGAGGATGATGAGGATGACTACATCCTCACCAGAGACCTGCTGGCGGAGATTCGTCCTGCAAAGATACAACTGGACTGGGTCACCTCGGTTGCGCAAGCCATCGAGATGCTCCAGACGAATGATCATGATCTTTGTCTGGTGGACTATCAACTGGGAAAGGAGGATGGGCTTCAGCTACTCAATAATGCGCGCACAACCGGGATACTTACCCCGATAATCATGCTCACAGGGCACCCCGACAGTGATCTTGAGATTGAAGCACAACAAGCGGGTGCAGTTGATTATCTGGTAAAAGCTGAGTTGAGTTCAACCACCCTGGGGCGCAGTATCCGCTATGCTCGCGCGCGCCGCACGGCGGAGGAAGAGCGGTTACAACGCCTGCAAGCGGAATCTGAAAACCGCTCCAAAAGCCAGTTTCTGACGCACCTCAGTCACGAATTGCGGACCCCCCTGACCTCGATACTGGGCTACACACAATTGCTGCTTTCCAAAGAGCGGGAAGCCACAAAGTTGAAGGATCTCAGGACAATCGAACGCAATGGCCATCACTTGCTTAACCTGCTTAACGATGTACTGAATTTGTCTCGGATTGAAGCAGGCAAACTTGAACTGGACCATAAAGCAGTAAACCTTGAGGCCTGTCTGGCCGATTTACAATCGCAACTTGAGGTGCGTGCCAGGGAGAAAAACATCCAACTGCGCATCTCCGCCACTGATCATCTCCCAGAGACTATCTATACTGACCCGACTCGGTTGCAACAAATTTTGCTGAACCTCCTCGGCAATGCTATTAAGTTTACAGAGGAAGGCAGCGTAGAGCTCCGGGTCAACCTGACCTCGGATGATAGCTGTATAGACTTCAATATTATCGATACAGGCATAGGTATTGACACCGCCGCGCAAAACACTATCTTTGAGCCGTTCAGCCAGGCGGGACATTCTTCCGCGCGCAATCGCGATGCGGGCTTTGGGCTGGGCCTGGCTATTAGTCACGAATTGGCCCATGCGCTCGGAGGGTCAATCAGTTGCGAAAGCAAGCTGGGTGCCGGCAGTAAATTCACCCTGAGTGTGGCAACAGGTGATATATCGAGCATACCCAGAAAGGCGCTAAATCTAACCAGTTGCAATGACTTGCCACCTGCTCAGGTCACACCCAACCTGTCAGGGAGAATCCTCGTCGTAGATGACCTTGCAGACATCCGACGATTGATTGGTTCAATACTTGAGGCCGCTGGCGCCGAGGTGGTTTTTGCCAAGAATGGACAGCAAGCCGTGGATCAAGTCCAGTCGAGTGAAACCAGCAATGAGAAAATCGATGCAGTGGTGATGGATCTGCAGATGCCAGAACTGGATGGGTTTTCTGCACTGCGGACTCTGCGGGGCAAAGGGTTCGAGCTACCAGTCATCGCCTTGACTGCCTCCAACATGAAGGGCGAGCGCGAGCGATGCCTGCAGGCAGGCTTCACAGACTACCTTAGCAAGCCGGTCCATGTGGGGACGCTACTGAAGACGCTCTTAAAACATACCGCACAGCTGGATAATGCAAAGAATCCAGCTCGGGCGTCGCAAGACGGCAGCAGTAAGCGCACGGTACTGCTGGTGGAAGACGATGATGACGCTCGCAATGCCACTACCAAGCTGATAAACCACCTCGGCTGGCAAGTGGTTTCCGCACGCAATGCAACCGATGCCCTGGCACAGGTGAGTCTCCTGCACAGTGAACAGGCGGCGGGAACTGAACATAGCAGTGCTCTCGTTGATATTGCATTAATCGATCTTGGTCTACCCGATATCGATGGTTTTCAGCTGGCAGAGAAACTGCGTAGCGGCCCACTTTGCTCCAGTCGGATCATCGCGTTAAGCGGCACGCAAGCGGAACCCGGCCGTATTAAGGAAGCGGGTTTTGATGATCTGATACTGAAACCAATAGGCTTGCAAAAGCTTGCAGAGCTCCTGCAAGCTGGCAGCGAGAACACATAGGTCCTTCTTTATTTAGTGCCGGCGCAGCGCTTTGTGCTATAGCTCCTTCCCGCTAAAGCCACTCCCTGAACATATCTCCTATCCACTCTTCAAATCTTTGTGAAAACGGCCGGTTTTCCCAAGCCTCCAGGGTAATCTCCTTCGATTGGGTAAGATCGACCTCAAACAATTTCTCCATCGCGGCACCAAAGTGGCAGCTGACCAGCACTGCATTCAGTTCATAGTTGTGTACAAAGCTTCTGTAATCAAAATTAGTGGAGCCAATACTTGACCAGACACCGTCTACCACAATCGTCTTTGCATGCAGGACCGAGCCACTGCGCTCATAGATTCGCACGCCGGATTCCAGCAGCGCCTGGTAACTGGATCGCGAGGCCTGGACAACCAGAGAAGAGTCACTGACACCTGGCAAAAGCAAGCGCAAATCTATCCCACGCCGTGCGGCAGCCGTAAAGCGATCAATAAATTCTGGATTGGGTGCGAAATAGGCCTGGGTAATCCACACTCGACGTCTCGCCTGCTCTATAGCTGAGACGACAAGCGAGTAAACATTAAACTCGTCACTATCCCCGCCACTACTGGCGACCACGGCCACAGCAATATTCCCCTGCGCATCGATTACTGGAAAATAAGTCTCTCCCTGGAGCGGCTCTTCAGGCGAAATATCCTTGTTCCACATAGCGAGAAAATAGTGTTGAAATTGGCTTACAGCCGGCCCGACAATGCGCACCTGCGTGTCGCGCCAGGCACTATCCGTGTCGGGATCTACACTGCCACTTGTGGACTGTACGGAAAAAGAACCCTCACTGTATACAGCTGAAAAATTTAGGCCGCCGGTATACGCGATTTTTCCATCGATGATCAGTAATTTCCTATGGTCTCGATTGTTGCTGCGCCAGATACGGGGATCTTCCGAGGGGTCAATTGGGTGAAACTTGCGCAGTTCGATGCCGTGCTGCTGCAGACGCTCGACATACTCATCGGGTAAATCCATGCTACCGAAAGCGTCGATCAGGATACGGATCTCCACCCCGCGCCTGCGAATGGCAATGAGCCGCTCTGCGAGGTCTTCACCAACTTTACCATCCTCGAGTATGAAGGTTTCCAGGTGGATATGCTGTTTCGCTTTTTCCATGTCAGCAAACATGGCGCCATAGGTGCCGGGGCCGTCAATTTTTAGGCGCGCATCATTGCCGGCTTGAAATGTGAGGTCACCCACCTTCTCGGATGTTGAAATATGATCTTCACTTGCGGCTCCGCCCTGACCTTTCTTCTGCTGGTCGCGTGACGAAGGCTGGCAAGCCTCAAGCTTGATACCACTCTCAGCCTTCGTTCGATCTGCGTTATCCGGCTTGCTTGTCTGGGCGCTATCCAAGCCGCGCTCCACAACAGGGCCAACGCTACATGCTGACAACAATGCAAATACTATCAGGGCCGAACTGACGGTGGCGCGCACATGAATTCGAAGCAGCCAACCTATCAGGGGTGACAGAATCAAACTGCAAATGAAGGCCAACACCACGGCCATCAAAAACGTTTGCGCTACCGCCAGAGAGTAAATAACGGCTCCTCCTTCAACTTGTCAATGAAGATGTCCAAGTGAAATCGCCCGCACTGTGCCTGGCCACTTCAAGCCTATTTTCCACTTGTATAACACCGGCTGTTTCACGCGCGATTTGCTCTGCGAGTAGCGATTCGGCTTCCGATTCCACCGATCCCTCCAGGGTTACCTGGCCATTCACCGTATCAACCGTTATTGACAACCCATCGGTGTGCCTGCTCCACACTAACTGCAGCTTGACCTTTAGAGTCAGGAAGGCATCTGACAGCCGACCATCCGAATCCGAGCCGAACGCCGGCTTGGCTTCCCTCGAATATACCGAGCTATCTGCCGGGCGCACGTCCAATTGGTTTTTTACTTCCTCAACACCATCGATTCCTGCAGCCAGCTCTTCGGCGAGATCTCGTTCGATTTCGCTATCGACTTCGCCGTGAAGTAGCGCTTCACCTTCTCGTAGATCTGCCTCTATCTCGAAGGGCGCGAGCAGCCTATTGAGCCGTTGAGATGTGGGCTGCGACGCCGTGTCCGCTGCATAAGGGAGCAACAATACAATGATCAATAGTGGTAATGGCGCCCCATTTATCAAAGGCATAGGTACTCCTCTGGCAGATCTAACCGTGAGGGTTAACCAGCGAGATACGTGCCAGAAAGCCAAATATGAAAAAAAGAAGCTTCGTCTTCCGTAAATCAGTAGCCTGAGAGCGGCGGGGAGGTTTGCGCTATCTTCTTGATAAGCCACCGTGAGCCGGACAACCTTCTCTCACAGGAAGCGGGCGTGTAAAAAATCCACGAATTATTGTCAGCTTTTCAAAATCGCTAGTAATGCAGCGGCGAACAACTGGCCACAGACGCCAACGGGCTGCCCTCTTGCATTTCAATTATTAGCTCCGAGCCCAGTCAAATCAGGCATTACACCCATCGATGTAAGTTTTTTTGTTCCCATTTTTCAGAATTTGGCACGATTCTCGCTACTCTACTAGCAGGTCGGTGATCACACCGGCATAACTGCCAAAGATACTCGGACACAACAATCAGGAGTGAATCATGAAGAAGACAAGAGCCATTGCGACCGTTGCATATACATCGCTGCTTTTGGGATCGGGATTGAGCCTGCACACATTTGCAGATCACCATGAGGGAGCAACAGTTCAGGCCAGTACCACGGCTTCTATGGAAAGGAAGGCCAGTGATGCCTGGCGTGAAGGCAAACTGGATACCATATATCTGTTCAACCGACACCTGAACAACTTCACGATTGATCCAGAAGTCCGGGGGAACACTGTGGTGCTAACCGGCAAGGTCGAATCTGACGTTGACAAAGAACTCGCGGAGCAGCTGGCCAAGGGCATCGACGGCATTACAGAAGTCACTAACCGATTGCTCGTAGTTCCCTCTGAAGAAGCCAGGGCTAACGCAGCGGCCGGCGACCGGGATTTCTCCGACAAAGTGGAAGATGCAACTCTTACCGCCGAAGTGAAGACCAAGCTGCTGGCCAATGGCCAAACAGACGGTCTCAAAATACATGTTGATACCGTCGCACGCAATGTCACCCTGACAGGCACAGTAGATTCCTCCGCCGAAAAGGATCTGGCGGGTGAAATTACCAAACAGGTTGACGGAGTCGCCGATGTCGACAACCAACTGGAAGTGAAGAGCTAGGCAGTCCCGCGAGAGAGGAGGGTAGGCACGGCACACCCGCCCTCCTCCCTCACCATCTGAAGAAAAAGGAGTACGACCATGCTTTATTGGGCCTTAGTATTCTTGGTAGTCGGCCTGGTCGCCGGTATACTCGGTGCATCCGGAATCGCTGCCATCGCCGGGCAGATATCATGGGTACTGTTTGTCATCGGCATCATCTTGTTGGTCATCCACCTCGTAACAGGTCGTGGACCACCAGCATTATAATGGCATTGGTTGACCGACCTCCCCGGTCAGTGGCCGTTTTTCGCTCTACAATCCGGCACTGGTGCGCTCGCCTTGGTTACAGGAGAGTTTTCAGATCGCAACCAGTGTCAACCCTCCAACCTCACTTAAGTACTCAGAATCGCTATTGCGGCCATAAAAAAAAGAGCTGATTTCCGCTCAGCAAGTTTGCCAACGGTGTGAGCACATCAAGGTATTGCCCGAGTGAAGTAAGCTGGAGTACCATCCACAAGCAAGCTTACTTTGAGCCGCGAACAAATTCCTGAGAAACACTGCAAGCGCGTAGCAGGGTACTGATTGAGGAATCAATGAAACAAGACGTACTGTCTAACGCTTCCATATACCTGCTTATGGGAGATTAAAAGAAATGACGAAGACTTTTTTCGTCGGTATCGGAGCCGCCAAAGGAGGCACCTCCTGGCTGGCTGATTATTTGGGGCAACACCCTGAAGTTGCATTCTCTCCAATTAAGGAACTGCATTACTTTGATGCCATGTATTGTCAGGAGCATTCGGCTTTCTGGAATAATCGATGGGCAAAAATTCGTGCGAAATTTACTAAAAAATACCAGGCAGCACCAGATGACAAACTAAAACAAAAAATGAGGTGTCTTGATCTGCGTCTGGCCATGGTCGAGAACCCAACAGTATATCGGCAGTATTTTGATGAGTTGATCAGCGATCATCACAAAGCATTTGGTGAAATCACGCCCGCCTACTCCCTGCTGCCAGAATCCGGGTTCAAGGCAATAATCGAGCTATACCCTGAAGCTAAATTTATTTTTATTATGCGTGATCCGGCTATGCGGTATCTATCGCAAATTCAATTTTCGCAGACGATAAGGGAAATCCAGGGCAAGGATAAAGCACTGGATTTTGATCCGAACTCAAAAGCAATTGAATTCCTCGAAAACACTTCCTACACAGCGAGAAGCGACTACAAACGCACTATCGAGTCACTGCTGCGTGTCACTACACCCGACAATCTCTGCGCTCTTTTCTACGAAAATATTTTTAGTGATGTCAGCACTCGAGAATTACAGAAACTCTGCAACTTTCTCAAGATATCTTTTCAATCACCGAATATCTCGAGAAAGGTCAACCCGAGCAATTCGATGGAGTTTGAGCCTGAAGTGATTCGCCGAGTCAGCGATTACTTTTCAGAAATATATGAATTCGTGTTCACGTATTATGGTAATGAAGTTCCCGAAACCTGGCATCGCCCACCATAAATAGAGGAGCTGTTGCTTTAGTATTATTCAGGCTACTTTGACCTCATCGGCTCGGGCGCGGTATGTCTATGGAATACTGGAACAGCATGAGTATTTTATCGATAAGTTCAATTTTTTCGCTGCGCAAAGGGAAGACGGCATAAGCGTGGCGCCGAATCACAGGGGCATCTTTTACAACATGGAGACGACCAGCTTCTATATAGTTGGCCAGCATGCGCACGGGAAGGTAGGCCGAGCCACCGATTGCCAGTAGGTGTTCCAGTGCCATTTTCGCCTGGGACAGCCGAACCTTCGGCTCTGGCGCATCGGGAAACAGCCGCCGATGCTCTAATCCATAGGTCAGCCCCCAGTCCACCATCAGATAATCCTGGCCCACCGCATCTTCTGTACTCAGGCCGGGTTGCCCTGCAACCAGTACCAGTTCGATCAACGCCACCTCTTTTATCTGCAGGGTCTCCAGTTGGGGAGGCTCCAGCATAAAAACGATATCCAACTGGCCATCGAGCAAGCGGCGGGTCAGATGTTCGGGCCTGTGGCTTTCAACGATAAGGCCAAGTTCGGGCAACTGCCGTCGCAGAGTATGTAACCATTCCTGCAGAGCAACATCCCACAAACGCAGACTGCCACCGAGGCTGATTTGCTGCGCGCTCCCGCCCAACACCACCTCCTGCCGGGCTTTGCGCCAACCCGTGATCTGTAAATCCGCATGCCGAACGAGCCTGTGGCCCTCAGAAGTGAGCTGCAAGTCCCGATAGCGTCTAACGAACAAAGGCGCGCCCAAAAGTAATTCAAGTTGTTTAATCCGCGCACTTACGGCAGCCTGAGTCACATGCAGATTGGTGCCTGCATGGCCAAAATGGCGGGTGCGATTCACCTCCAGAAACGTTCTCAACAGCTCAAGATCCATTGTTCAACGATAAATAATATTATGCTACATGGCAAATATATATAGTTATATTTGTTGCTTGCCGTTTCCTAACCTCTCGTAACGGAGATTAATGGCTACGTACCGAGCAAGGTGCGGGCCAGACAACAAGGATAATGCTATCTATGAGTACCGTTAATGAAGATTTCAAGTCGGAAGGCGCGACGACCTCGCCGCCTATGGATGCCGCCGCTGTAAGCAAAGCGCAAATATCGGTAGAAGGCGAAGCGGCCGATACTGCCGGACCCGGCGGAGATCTATCCAGCGCCGATACTGCAGGCGCTGAAGCTTCAGTTCAGAAGATTCAAGTCAATATTAGCGATATCATGCGCGATGCCGACGGCCTGGCTTATCCGGAAACGACAGTCGCAGGTACTCTGGACTATCTGGTAAGGAGAACGGTCTCCCCCGACGTCACTTATATTTACATCATCGACGAAGAAAGGAAGCTACTGGGTGTGGTAGCACTGCGAGATTTGTTGCTGGCAAAGCCTGGCCAGACGCTGGGCGAGATTATGACGCAGGATCCCTTCGCATTTTCTCCGAATACGACAATTTCAGAGGCAGTGCACGGAACTTTGAGCACCCGCTACCGCTTGTATCCCGTAACGGATTCCTTGGGCAAGATGGTGGGCATGGTATACGCCTGGCAGCTGTTTGAAAAAGTTGCCGAAGAAGTCAGCGCACAACCCGGCAACATGGTGGGTTTGAACAAAGAAGAGCGCATCAACACGCCCATTGGGCAGGCTCTGCGCATGCGACATCCCTGGCTGCAGGTCAATCTACTCACGGCGTTTGCTGCGGCTCTTGTGGTAGGGATATTCGAAGACACCATAGCGAAAATTATTGTGTTGGCAGTATTTTTGCCCGTCCTGGCGGGGCAAAGCGGAAATACCGGATGTCAAGCGTTGGCAATTACACTACGCGGGCTAACCCTCGGCGAGCTAAAAAATTATCCGATCCGAAAATTGTATATGAAGGAGATCACCCTGGGCGCTTTGAATGGCCTGGGCGTTGGCGTAATAGCGGCCGGTGCTATGCTGATCTATGCAACGACCAGTGGAGCAGAAAACCCGGTAATGCTGGGAATTGTTATACTACTGGCCATGACGGGTGCTTGCATGTGTAGTGGCCTGTTCGGTGTTTTGGTGCCTTTGACATTGAAAAAAGCGGGCGCGGATCCGGCGATGGCCAGCAGCATCTTTCTTACAACATTTACCGATATTGTAGGTATGGGCCTGATGCTCGGGTTGGCTACTACCCTGGTGTTGTGACACCCAACTTGAATTCGAAATCAAACGCCTGAAGTCACATCAGTGCAAAATGGAGCAACATCATGAAAATCGCTATATTGTCACGAAACCGTAAACTCTACTCAACCAGACGCCTGGTAGAAGCTGCGGAAGCACGCGGCCATGAGACCCGGGTTATTGACCACGTCCGTTGCTTTATGGACATGGGAACAAAAAATCCTTCAGTACACTATAAGGACGAAGAGTTTTTACCCGGCTCTTTTGATGCCGTTATTCCCAGAATAGGAGCTTCAGTCACCTTCTACGGAACCGCGGTATCCCGTCAGTTTGAAATGATGGGAACCTACTGTGTGAATGAATCAGTGGCCATTACCCGCTCCAGAGACAAGCTGCGCTCCATACAGTTATTGTCTCGCAAAGGCGTAGGTATCCCGGTAACCGCTTTTGCCAACTCACCTGACGATGTTGATGGCTTGATCCGGGAAGTGGGAGGAGCACCCCTGGTTATAAAGCTGTTGGAGGGCACCCAGGGCATCGGCGTAGTATTAGCCGAGACCAAGAAGGCTGCTGAAAGTGTTATTCAGGCGTTTATGGGCGTCAAAAGTAACATTCTAATACAGGAGTTTATTAAAGAGGCCGGTGGCAGTGATATCCGCTGCTTTGTCGTTGGCGACAAGGTCATAGCCGCCATGCAAAGGACTGCACCCGAGGGAGAATTCCGCTCCAATATTCACCGCGGGGGTTCCGCGAAACTGGTTAAGTTAACGCCACAGGAACGCGCCGTTGCAGTAAAAGCGGCCAATATCATGGGGCTTAACGTCTGTGGCGTGGACTTGCTCCGGTCCAGCCGCGGGCCATTGGTTATGGAAGTCAATTCCTCGCCTGGGCTCGAAGGCATAGAAGAGGCCACGAAAAAAGATATCGCAAGCATGATTATTGAATTCATTGAAAAGAATGCCAAGCCGAATAAAACCCGCACCAAGGGCGGCTAACACCAACGGCACGGAGGCACCGCCTCCTCTGCTCGCTATCGTGGCAATGCCGAGAATGCGTAGTCCGTATCAACCTGGGGAGCGCAACAAAATCTGCCACCACTTGGGGTGGTGGATGAAGTTACCCGGGCCTTTCTTACTGCAGATAAAGAGACTGTTTTAAATTCTGTGTAACTGCCTATCATTAACCCCAGCAATGGGTAAGGATATGCAGATTATGGATAGCAAAGAGCTACAAGCTACAAATTCTTATGAAAACGGGCTTCGATAGTAAGAGTCTTTAACACCTTAATTTATGTATGTTTCGTTGTGCGGTTGATAACAATTCCAGATTTTTCCAAATCCCATGTAGTGGATGTGATACCAAGTTCGCGTAGCACATGCTTTTTTATTTTATTATTTTCTGTCCTGGGTAATTCAGCTGTGAATTCCCAGTACCTGGGAATAGCAAAATATGCGAGCCGACTTTCCAGAAAACCGATAATCTTGACATGATCCGGCGTACATCCAGGGCGCATTATCACATGCGCCATGACGTCCTCCTCTGACCCCAGGTCCGAGGGAACTCCTATAACCGCAGCCTCTTCTATATCAGGATGCAACGTCAGCGCGTTTTCAACTTCCCATGATGAAATATTTTCGCCTCGGCGGCGTATCGCATCCACCAACCGTCCCAAAAAATGGTAGACGCCCTGAGCATCGCAAAATACCCTATCGCCAGTATGAAACCACAGATTCCTCCACGCATTGACGGTGGCCAACGGATTACCATAGTAGCCTTGCGACATACTGAACGGTTCGCGCTGGCGAATAATTAACTCGCCCGGCTTACCATCTTCCACATCACAGTCATTTTTATCGACGACTCTCACCTCAAAACCATCGGTAACCCGGCCCATACTGGCAGGAACATAACCGCCGATCGTATTGGAAAACACGAAGTTGGTTTCAGTCGAACCGTAGCCTTCAATAAGCTTTACACCAAACCGGGCATAAAACTTCTCAACTACGTCCAACGGTGTGGCCGGGCAAAGAGCCACACCAATTGAATGCTCCTTATCCAGTTGCTTGGCCGGCTGCTTCAATAGAATTTGGGCCATAGACCCAAGCAGATAAGTAGCCGTTGCCCTATTGCCATGCGCTTGCTGCCAAAAGTTTCTCGCAGAAAATGCCGGTGCAAAAGAATAGGTGGCACCAAACAGCATGGCTTGCCAAAGAGAATTCAACGCGTTGGTGTGGAACATTGGAAGAGTTGTAAAAAGAACGTCATCTTGACCCAGGCCCAAGGCCTCGCCGGTCAGAGCACCCCACCAATAGAATTGAGCATGAGGACAAAGCACACCCTTCGCTGCACCCGTCGTACCCGACGTATAGAGAATGGCTGCAGGATCGCCAGGTGTCACCGGGTGGGCGGGAATAGCTGCTTTATTGGGCTGAAACTGTGTAACCGATAATTTTCCAATGGTTTTTTCAGCAACCTTGGTATCAATGGAGAGTACGGCACGCGATTGAGCGAGTATGTCCTCAACACCTGACAGATGCGCAAAGAAGTCGGTTTCAGTGATAACCAATAACGGCTGCGCAGTGGCAATAGCATGGCGAAGTTGTTCGCCCCGCAGCGCAGTATTGATCGGCACCATAATGGCGCCAAGCCAGGTGATACCAAACCAAAGCTCTATCAGTTCAATTCGGTTGGACATAAACACCACGACCGTATCGCCTGCACTGACCCCATCTGCAAGGAGTCGACTGGCGTATCGCGCCGCAACGACTGGTGCATTGCCGTAGGTAAGCTCCCGATCGGCACAGCGTAAAAGTACTCGCTCAGCTAGCCCAGCTTGGCACTCCAGAATTTTCGGTAAAGTCCGGTCATTGAACTCCAGTGCTCTGGCTAAGATGCCTGGCTTAGGGGGAGTTTTGGAAGTGACCTTGTCGTCGGATGGTTCAGTCATGATATGGGACCAGGTAATGTAATGTAGTTGGCTTTCAATAAGATATGAGCAGACAGGTCACCGAGCAGCATAAATAAGGTGTTATCGTAGTACATGGGTAGTTTTCCCCCCCTCCTGTTATACTCAAATCTGGAAGTGAATTTACCGTCAATTTTCGTCTTTGTGAACTAACGTGGCCGCAATGTCCCCAGCGCTCTGCTCAGCAAGCGAGCCCTCCCTGACCCCGATAATGACGGACTCTCCGATGATATCCGGGGCTGTAAACAGTGCGATTCGACTGCCAACCGCCGTAACAGATTTATCCAAAAATACCAGAAGCACTGGCCCGTCATCGTGCGCCACCATCCCTATCACCCAAGGTTCAATGTCGCGGGCAGAACGGTGGTAAAACGTATTCACACTGACGTGCAGGCATGTTATGGAAAGCACTCGCCCGCCACCGTCATTCCGCCGCCATTGAAGTTGCTCAGACAAACACTCCGGACACAAAGGGCGTGGTGGATAAAATTCAGCAGTGCATGTGCCACATTGCTGCAATATCACACCCTGTAGCAACCAATTCCCGGAGGCGTCTCCTCCCGTATTTTGGCCTGCAATATTTCTCGCAAATCGGGTTGCAGCCTGCCCAAAAGAAGTACGAGCAAGTTGCTTTGTGCTGAGGTCCCTCTCGGACTCTCCGCTCTCCGTCACAATTCTGCACGCTCGATGATAGCTGCCGCAGCGCATAAACCGCGGTTGTAATTGATCATGCCGAAACCCGATACCAATGCGTTTCGCACCTCGGCACGCTGGTTGCCAAGTGCCTGGCCGGTCAGTTGTCTTACTGCTTCAGTCAGCCCCATAAAGCCGCCGGCGAAACCCGCCTGACCAGCGGACAGCTGACCGCCAGATGTGTTCAGGTGCACGACCCGGTCACGCGGAATAAAGCTATCCTCCGTGAGATAACGTGAGGCCTGTCCGGCTTCACACAACCCCAACTCCTCCAGTTGCAGCAGCGCCATCACAGGATAATCATCATAAACTTGTACGATATCCATCGCTTCCGGCCGAAGACCCGCGGCATGATATAGATCGTCTCGAAAGTCTCTCCAGCCGAAGGTCAGCGGCATGGCCACTCCGCGAGAGGCATTGTGTCGCTCTGCGGAGGCGCGGAGGTGTACGTAAGGTATCCCCAGTGCTTGCGCCCTGTCCTCCTGCATAACCAAAACACCTTCTGCGCCGGCACAAGGCATAACGCAGTCAAACAACCCCAAAGGGTCTGAGACAGGCCGCGCAGCGAGGTAAGCCTGCATCGTTAAATTTTCACGGAGCAAGGCCTGTTGGTAAGCCTGGGCATTTTTCCTCTGTAGAATACATAAGCGGCCGAAATCTTCACGAGCAACGTGATAGGTTTCCATATAGGCGCGTGTCAACAGGGCAAACGGCACACTGGCCCCACCACAACCATAGGGTGCAGCACCGTCGATAGTAAAGTTACTGAATCGCCCCAGAAGAACGGCAAACTGATCGGGTATAAATGTGTCCCCGCCGATACAGGCAATTACGTGGGCATCGCCGGCAGCCACGGCACGCGCAGCTCGTTGCACACCGACAATCCCGGACGCGCCGCCCAGCGGCACTTGTTCAATCCAGTTGAGGCTGATATCAAATGTTTCGGCAAGTGATACCACGGTGTCTGGCGCAAGAGAATACGAGGACACCATTAAGCCGTCACACTCCGGCTTCTCAAGCCCGGCGGCGGCCAGCATTTCCCGCAGCGCAGTCCCGATAAAATAGCTGGCCGGCTGCTCTGTCTTCCTCTGGTAAGGGACCGATACGGGTGAAGCCAGTACAATATCCCGATGGCCTCGCTGAAGTTTTCTCGCAACTTTCACCGTGTGATAAACGTAAGCTTGCGCAAAGTTATTAGTGCCAGTGGCCGAAAATCAGTCGTTGGCCAGCCGAGGACCAGCAGCCTGATGGTTGAGCTACTGTAGTTCATGTCGGGTTTTCAGCAGGCCGCTGGAGCCGTTGCTACTTTTTGGCGTCGCCATCGTCTTGGCTCGTTTTTGCGTTGAGCGCGTCGATAACGCGTAGCAGTTCCTTTTTCTTAAATTTCAAATGTGTCTTTATCGTTTCGACACCCTTTTTACTATCGCGATTAGCCAAGTGCCGCTGCAAGTCAGCCAAAAAGTCAACGAGACCTAACCTCACTTCCACATTATCCAATGCAATCGCCGACAGGTATTGATAATGATATTGCTCAGTTAGCTTCATCAAGCAAGCATAAAGACCGGCACTACCACTCGTCAGCCAAAAGCGCTCCCAAAAGTCCTGAATGCATGCATAGAACTCAAAAACGTCTCTACCTTTTGCGGTAGTTCTGGCCTGAGATAAGCTCAACTCCAACTCCGCCAATTGCTCATCGGTCGCCGACTTGACGGCTTTTTGCATAACACGGGGTTCAAGCAGTAGTCTCACCTCAATAAAATCGACAATATTCTCTTCCTTCAGCATCGGAACGGAGTATCCCCCGGAGGGGCGACTGTCCAGAAAGCCCAACTCCTCCAATAAGCGCAGCGCTTCTCTAACAGGCGTTCTTGACACTCCCAGATGCATTGCAATTTTATCTTCGGTAACCCTTTCTCCCTGGGAGTAAATTCCCTCCAGAAGGGCCCGCTTCACCCGGCTATAGACCTGGTCTCGCAGCTGAACGGGCTTTTCGATTTTCATTGATTGCATAAAATTTCCGGCGCATTGTTAGTGTAAAAAAAATACTGACTAGCGCTTCGCATGAGTTTTCCAAAACCCAAAAAAGAAACAACTATGAGTGTTTCCAGTTCGAGCGCCTGGGTAGCGTATACAGTATTCACAAATCGGCGCAATCTTAACACGCGCCAGAATCTATCGCCAAGACGGTCTCAGGTCCTGCATAGGCCTTGCTTTTGACTCGAGAGCTTAGCGGCCACAATGCCTGTAACTAGCGTAGAGTCAGTCGCAGTAACACTTCCCACCTGAATATATATCTCTGGCGTATATTTTGTTTATTGTATACAGTATACGTTACTATCACATTCTGACAATACTAGAGTGTCACTATCATGGAATATTCTGGCTTAAGCATTGAAGAACTAGAAAACCTGGTCGAAGCGGACAAAGTCCATAAACGGCTTTATACCGATAGTGACATTTTTGAGCTGGAAATGGATCGGGTCTTTGCAAAAGCATGGATTTTCGTATGCCATGAAAGTCAAATTCCGGATCCTGGGGATTTTTGTAGCTCACAACTTGCCAGGGAGTCCGTTATCATCGTCCGCCATAGTGACGACACGATAAAGGTTCTGTACAACCGCTGCCCACACAAGGGAACACAGCTCACTACAGCCGCCTCGGGCCATGTTCGCGCATTTCGCTGTATGTACCACGCCTGGTCATTTGATACAGACGGCTCTCTCAAAGCACGCCCGTTGGCAGATGCCTATGAAGGAAGTCGGCTGAACACAGACAATGACGACTGTAATCTAAAAGGGATAGCTAGCGTTGAGTCTTATCGTGGCTTTGTGTTTGCACGTATCCATACAGAAGGACCTGATCTTGTCACGTGGCTAGGCGAAGCCAGAACATCGATAGATAATTTGGTAGATCGGGCCCCCGGTGGGGCACTCGAAGTTGTTGGCCCACCACTAAAGTATGTTAACGATTGTAACTGGAAAATGCTGGTCGAAAATGTGTCGGATAATTTGCACGCCCTTCCTACGCACAGGTCCGCAAGCGCCCCAGCCAAAGAAATGGCCGATAGCATTAGTAACGACGATGAGATTCCTACAGTTCTCCATATGCTGACACCATTTGGCAGCCCTCTATCATTCTTTGAAAAAATCGGTCAGACAATCTGTGGAAACGGCCACTCGTTTACCGGGGGGGAAATCAGCATTCACTCTGCTTACCCGGAAAATGAAGACTACAACCAGGCGATGCTGGCTACCCATGGGGAAGAAGCGTTTAAAAATATACTGTCTGTTGAACGCCACAACACCGTCATTTACCCCAGCTTGTCTCTTAAGTGCAACTTGCAGTGCATACGAGTCTTTCGCCCGATCAGCGTTGACGAAACATTACTGGAAACCTGGACTTTCAGGCTACGGGGAGCACCCGACGAAATGCTGGAGCGCTCACTTTTATACAATCAAGCGATTTTCTCTCCTGCTTCAATAGCCGGACATGATGACAACGAAGCCTTTTGTCGAATGCAACAAGGGCTCAAGGGTGGCGGTCTTGAGTGGGTCAGTCTACATCGACACATGGATGCAGAGACCCACAACTCAGATGGCACTATCAGCGCACCAGGGACTAGCGATATAACCTATCGTCACGAATACGAGGCCTGGCTGGATTATATGAGAATTGATGGAGAGTAGCGCTCTATGGAGAATAGATCCCAACCTAAGAAACCGTCACAGCTCGAATTAATAGCCGAGCTGGAGCAGTTTCTGTTCTACGAAGCCCGTTGTATCGATGAAAAACGCTGGGATGACTGGCTGTCACTCTACCTCGAAGACGCAATTTACTGGGTACCGACCAGCAGAGATCAGGTTGATCCGTTGCAACAGGCATCGCTTGTATATGAAGGCAAAACGACCCTACGACTCAGGGCCAAAAGGATGGAACATCCACAAGCACACTCGCTCGACAGAAGACCTGAGTCCACACACTTGATATCCAACATAATGCTCGATGAAGTGATCGATGAAGACGGGGCAGTCTACCATGTGTCATCAAGCTTCATGACGCTTGGTTATCAAGAAGACCTGAGAAACACCCAAACAGTCTATGGTGGGAAGTATTTCCATCAGCTGGTCAGAACCGATAAACAACTCAAAATTAAGCAGAAGAAAGTTGTGCTCAATAATTGCGACGCACCACATCGCAATATTCAAATTTTATTGTAGGTACCTGACACCCTTATTTTTGCGGGAACGAATGTTCTGGCAAGCAGCTAGTTGGTCAAAGTACTGACCTGCGCAATTACATTGGTGATGCTCTGCGTCATTCGTCCGGTCAACAGCGAGTCGAAGACGCTCTACCCCGAGCAATAAGGAATTGAAACATAATCCAGGAGAACCGTCGGCACAAGGCAAGCTAGACAGCGCTCCTTGTAATGTATACAGTATACAGAAATAAGCATTAATAACTTAAAGATGACGCTATGGCCATTACGCCGACTTCCGCAGTTCCGACAAGACACCCAATCGACCGAAAATCGGTATACATAGCTGCCGGCCTGCTTTCCGGGATCGGGGCCATGATCTCCAGTACCATGCCGATGGTGATTGGAACGATGGCTGAGACTTTTACATTCAGTGATTCCCAACTCGGCGATATCATTGCAGTTTTCAATCTTACATTCACCATGATCGCAATCGCCTCCCTCTTTTTTGTAAGGCGGATTAACTGGAAGTTCGCGGCCTTTTGGGGCTCAGGAATTTCTATAGCTTCCCTATTGGCCGTTACGCTTACTGCCAATTATCAGTCCATAATGATGCTGTTTGCTGTTATGGGGATCGGACTTGGGGGTCTCTATGCTCTCGGCATGGCCGTCATGGGGGACAGTGAAAACCCGGATAGAGCTTTTGGGGTTAAGCTGGGCCTGGAAGCATTGCCTTCTACAATCCTGCTATTCGCCTTGCCGGTCCTGGTTATTTGACCTGGTCCAGCATTTCTTTACAACCCAGTTAAGCGGCATTTTTCAGTTC
>CAXBNX010000003.1:0-222081 GCA_963977275.1 uncultured Haliea sp.
AATGGGTGGCAGGCTTCGTCTGGAATCAGTGGCAGGCTTGGTCTGGAATACGCAGACCGGGGCACACACCTCCATCTCAAGGCGAGTTGGACCAAGGGCGGGCGGGAACGCACCGTGCCCATTCGCACCATCGAACAGCGAGCTGTACTGGAATAGGCCAAGCAACTGGCCGGGCTGGGTGCCCTGATCCCAGCTAGCCGGAATTACATTGCACAACTCAGAATCTACGAACGACACACCGCCAATGCCGGGTTATCCAAAATGCACGGCCTGCGCCATGCCTATGCCCAGCAGCGCTACCGAGAGCTCACCGGCTGGCCATCGCCCCATGCGGGCGGGCCCTGCAAAGGGAAACTCAGCGAGGCTCAAAGACAACGGGATCAGCAGGCCCGCCTGACCATCAGCAAAGAGCTGGGCCATGTCAGGGAACAGATCACTGCCGTCTATCTGGGGCGCTGAGAGATGACTTCGATTCTCCCTCGATTTATCCGCTTGCGTGATGCCCCCGGCTATCTGGGAATGGATAAGAACCGATTCAACCGGGAGGTTAGGATAAACCTGACGGAAATTCCTATCGGTAAGCAGGGCATTGCATTTGATCGGCTTGAAATGGACGCCTGGGCGGAGCAGTATATGAACCGCTGTGGGTGTTCGCCAAAGCATAGAGGAGATTTCCTATGTCAAAGCGAATCCCGGGCCTCTACAAGAGAGGCACCCAGGGCATCTGGCACATTGATAAATGCGTCAGGGGGTATGGCCGACTTCACGAGAGCACTGGAACAAGCGAGCTCGAGGAGGCGGAAAGGTACCTGATTCGACGATTGGAAGAGATGCGTAATGCGAGTGTTTACGGCATTCGAGTGGAGCGCTCTTTTCGGCAAGCGGCTACCAAGTTTTTGCTGGATTACCAGCATAAGCGCAGTATTGGCCGCTATGCACAATCCCTGAAAATTCTGGACCCGCATATAGGTGATCTGCCTTTGCGCCGGGTCCATCAGGGCACGCTGGAGTCGTTTATCCGGCATCGTCGCAAGCAGGGTATGCGAGCTAACACCATTAACCGCGATTTGGCGGTGGTGCGGCGAATTCTGACTCTTGCTGCCCGATTGTGGCGGGACGACTCCGGATTGACCTGGCTCGAAACGGCTCCCTTGCTGCAATTACTCGATTGTGACGATGCCCGAAAGCCGTATCCCTTATCCTGGGACGAGCAGTCGAGGTTGTTTGCGCGCTTGCCGAAACACTTGAGGGAAATGGCGTTGTTCAAGGTCAATACCGGAACGCGGGAGCAGGAAGTGGTTTGTTTGAGGTGGAATTGGGAGGTATCGATTCCCGAGCTGAAGACCAGTGTGTTTGTTGTTCCCGGTAATGGCGTTAAGAATGGTGAGGATCGATTGGTGGTGATGAATGCTGAAGCGCGAGCGGTGATCAATCGTCAGCGCGGCAAGAGTTCAGAACATGTGTTCACCTACTCAAAGGGTAAGCCGGTTGATCGTATCAATACCAAGGCTTGGCGCCGTGCGCGAGAGGAGGCTGGTTTGGCGCAAGTGCGGGTTCATGATTTGAAACATACGTTCGGTCGCCGGTTGCGGGCCAAAGGCGTGAGTCATGAAACCCGGCAAGTCCTGCTGGGCCATAAAAATGGCCAGATCACCACGCATTACTCCGCTGTAGAAATTGGGGAACTGATAGACGCGGTGGAGAAAGTGAGCTGGTCGGGTAGTTCAGCGCCGACGTTAACGTTGATCAAAAATGAAAACTCCCGCAATTCTCCCGCAATTGGGCGAAGGGAGAACCTGAAGACGGTTTGATCGTCACTTAAACTATTGATTTATAAGGTAAAAATTGGTAGCTACGGGTGGACTTGAACCACCGACCCCAGCATTATGAATGCTGTGCTCTAACCAGCTGAGCTACGTAGCCTTAGACAGTGCAGAACTCGAGACTTCTCGAGAGGCGCGAATTCTCCAGATTTTGGGATGCCAAGTCAAGGGTGCTTGTGGCAGGGTAGTGGCCAGGCCACTACAAATTCGACACCGCTTATAATCCCTCAATAAAGAAACCAGCTATGTTTGCCAGGATTGGAAACTCAGGGCGTAGTACCAGCAGCACATTCCTGGTCGCTATCTTCGCGGTTCTTCTGTCAGGCTGCGTGTCCCACGGCCAACAGACACTCCCCACCGCGGCAGTCGAGGATAGTAGAGCGGCAGCTCCAAAGAATGTCACGATTGCGCTACTGGGCGCTACCGGCCTGGCTGGCGGGTTTATTCTGGAGCAGGCGCTGGCAGAGGGGTATGACGTCAGGGCTCTTGCGCGAACGCCACAAAAGCTGGAGAGATATCAGGGTCGGATAACCATTATTAAAGGCGATGCTCTCAATTCGGCTGCATTGGAGGATCTACTGGCCGGGAGTAACGTGGTGATCAGTGCGCTGGGGCCGGTCAAAGCCGATGGGGGCGCGGCAAAAATGCTCAATTTCAGCGTCACAGCTGATTTGGTTCGTTTAATGCCAAAATACGGTATAGGGCGCTATATCCTGGTGTCCGGGGCAGCTGTAGTGATGCCGGGAGATGATCGTAATTTCACAGGTTGGCTCATGCAGCAGTTGGTTTTCCTGGGCCTGCACAGTGAACTTGAAGACAAGCAGGCGGAGTACCAGTTACTGGCGGACAGTTCCCTGCAATGGACGCTGCTAAGGTGCCCGTTGCTGGAGGCCCAGCCCTTTGTACAACCTCCCGTCGTGTCGCTTGAGACGCCGACATCATTTACCCTGCGTGCCGGCGAGTTGGCGCGCTTTGTCGTAGGCCAGATCGACTCAGGTGAGTTTGTGGGGAAAGGCCCGTTTCTCAGTAGTGACTAGCTGATAAGGGCCGCTCTAGACATTAAAGCGAAAGTGAATTACGTCCCCGTCCTGCACCACGTACTCCTTACCCTCCAGACGCCAGCGCCCGGCATCCTTGGCACCCTGTTCACCCTTGTAGGCAATGAAGTCGTCATAGCTGATGACCTCGGCGCGAATAAAGCCTTTCTGGAAGTCGGTATGGATGACGGCGGCGGCCTCCGGAGCGGTGGCCCCTATTTTTACTGTCCAAGCCCGCACTTCTTTTACGCCAGCGGTGAAGTAGGTTTGCAGGCGCAGTAAGTCATAGCCGGCGCGGATCACCTTGTTGAGACCCGGTTCGTCCATGCCCAGGTCCTTGAGGAACTCTATGCGCTCCTCGTCTTCCAGTTCCACAATCTCGGATTCCAGTTTGTTGCAGATGGCAACCACACTTGCACCTTCCTGCTCGGCAATGGCGCGCACTGTGTCCAGGTGGGGGTTGTCCTCGAAACCTTCCTCGTCGACGTTGGCAATGTACATGGTCGGTTTGCCGGTGAGCATGAACAGCTGCTTTACCAGGGCGCGCTCGTTTTCGTCCAGATTAAGTGAGCGCACCGGCAGCGCCTCATTCAGGTGTGGCAGCAGCTTGTTCTCCAGCAGTGCCTTCATGGCAATGGATTCCTTGTCGCCACCCTTGGCTGTGCGAATCACCTTTTGTAGTTGTTTTTCACAACTTTCCAGATCTGCCAGTGCCAGTTCGGTATTGATGACCTCGATATCTGACTTCGGGTCGATACGATTGGCCACGTGTATAACATTCTCATCTTCGAAACAGCGCACCACATGGGCAATAGCATCGGTTTCCCGAATATTCGCCAGGAACTGGTTGCCAAGGCCTTCACCTTTGGAGGCCCCGGCCACCAGGCCTGCGATGTCCACAAACTCCATGGTAGTGGCAACTTCCCGCTGGGGTTTGACAATGTCTGAGATCAGCGTCTGGCGGGGGTCCGGCACTGGCACCACACCGGCGTTAGGTTCGATGGTGCAGAAAGGAAAGTTCTCCGCATCAATTCCCGCCTGTGTAAGAGCGTTGAATAGAGTGGACTTGCCGACATTCGGCAAACCGACGATACCGCATTTGAAACCCATCTGGCTGTCCTGTGTGATTAGTTTGTGATTGTCGCGGCTCAGGCTGCGCTGAAGCTGTGTAGCCGTGTCATTGCCTTGGTTTTGTCCCCACCAAGGAGAAGGGGCAGGGTGGCTATCGCCTCATCAATACAGGCGTCTATCGCCGTGCGGTCCGTTTGCGACGGTGCCCCCAGTACATAGCCCGTCACTTTTGAAGCATGCCCGGGATGCCCAATGCCAATGCGTAGTCGGTAGAAATCTTTGTTGTTTCCCAGCGCCGGGATGATGTCTCGCAGGCCGTTATGGCCACCGTGGCCGCCGCCCTGTTTCAGCTTTGCCGTGCCGGCAGGCAGGTCCAACTCATCGTGCGCGACCAGCATTTCCTCTGGCGTAAATTTGAAAAACTGGCCCATAGCCGCCACCGACTTGCCGCTCAGGTTCATAAAAGTGGTGGGAATTAACAGGCGCAGGTCATGCCCGGAAAGTGTCACCCTTCCGGTCATGCCATAAAATTTGGATTCTGGCTGCAAATTGGCACCACACTGCCTGGCCAATGCTTCCACGAAGTCGGCACCGGCGTTGTGCCGGGTACCCCGGTATTCGCTACTGGGGTTGCCCAAACCTACGATCAGTTTGATTGCAGTCAACGTTGGCACCTTATCCAGACGACATTAGCGGCTTCCGAAAGCTGGAAGCCGCCTGCAGCGAGAGGTTTAGTCCTCGCTTTCGCCTTCTGCTTCGCCTTCCGCATCGGTCGCGTCATCAACAGCTTCAGCGTCATCTTCGTCGGTATCACTGCCGCCTTTAGGTGCAATGATAGAGGCCACGGCCAGGTCGTGGTCTTCGCCCAGGGCCAGGGCGACAGATATGACACCCTCCGGCAGTACGATATCGGACAGGTGAATAATCTCGCCGATTTTCACTTCGAGCATATCGACTTCAATGTACTCGGGGATATTCTTCGGCAGACACTGAACTTCGACGTCTGTTTCCTGGTGCTGGACGATACCGCCCTCGGTCTTGACGCCAAAAGACTTCGCTTCATTGATGAAGTGAATAGGCACGTGCATTTTGATGGCCTTGTTCTCGTTAACCCGCAGAAAATCCGCGTGCATTACGCTCTCCCGGGCGGGATGACGCTGCAGGTCCTTCAGAATGGCCTTCTGCTTCTCTTTGCCGACATTGATGGTCAGCACGTGAGAATAAAACGCTTCATTTTCCAGCGCTTTTTCCAGATCCTTGCGGATGAGGGTCAGGGGCTGGGGGTCTTTGTCTCCGCCGTAAATAATAGCGGGAACCTGGTCTGCGAGACGACGCAGGCGGCGGCTCGCACCTTTCCCCATGTCCTCGCGTACTTCTGCGTATAGTTCAAATTGGTCAGACATAGTCGTGACTCCTTTGATGAATCATTACTGCACTTGCGACCGATGCGGTAATGAGTTGCTGTTAACGCTGCCCTTATTCGAACAGCGCGCTAATTGATTCCTCGTTTGCAACGCGACGCATGGATTCAGCCAACAGGCCAGCTATGGTGAGCTGGCGTATCTTGCTGATTTCCCGCGCCTCGGCACTCAGGGGAATCGTGTCTGTGACTATCAACTCATCGAGCTGGGAAGTCCGTACATTCTCCAGGGCGTTGCCCGACAGTACGGCATGCGTACAATAGGCCACGACCTTGGAAGCGCCGCGCTCCTTGAGCGCATCGGCGGCCTTACACAAGGTGCCAGCGGTGTCGACCATGTCGTCCACCAGTAGGCATGTCCTGCCCTCGACTTCGCCAATCAGGTTCATCACCTGGGCTTCACCAGCCTGTGGGCGGCGCTTGTCGATAATGGCCAGATCAGCTTCGTTCAGCTGTTTCGCTATTGCTCGGGCCCGAACCACACCGCCTATATCGGGTGATACAACCATCAGGTTGTCGTACCGGCACGCCTGGATATCGTCATTCAACACCGGCGAGCCGTAAATGTTGTCCACTGGGCAAGTAAAAAAGCCCTGGATCTGTTCCGCGTGCAGATCGACGGTCAACACGCGATTAACACCAACGGTGACCATCATGTCCGCCACAACCTTGGCTGTTATCGGCACCCGGGCGGAACGCACACGGCGATCCTGGCGAGCGTAGCCGAAATAGGGCACTACGGCGGTAATACGTGATGCCGATGCCCTGCGCAGGGCGTCTATCATCACAATCAATTCCATCAGATTGTCATTGGTCGGCGCACAAGTCGATTGCAGGACAAAAACATCCTTGCCGCGCACGTTTTCGTTCAGTTCCACGGCGATTTCGCCATCACTGAACTTGCCAACATCCGCCTTGCCCAGGGACAGGTAGAGTCTGCTGGCCACTTTCTGGGCGAGACCCGGGTTCGCATTGCCCGAGAAGACCATCATTTTTGAGGACACGGTCGCTACCTGTTGCCTGATGTTTTCAAACCTTGCGGTTTCGCTGTCCTGTAACGGTTAACCGCCAGGGCTCTGCTGTATGGCTGGGGTGGGAGGATTCGAACCTCCGAATGCCAGGATCAAAACCTGGTGCCTTGCCGCTTGGCGACACCCCAATAAACTTGTGGGTTATTCTCTTTCCAGGGAAGCCGTCACCGGTGACTGGTTCAGCCCCCTCGCCGCGACACCTTGCCACTGACTTGGCAGCTGTTGAAGAACTGCCCTGGCTTCTGACTCTGTACCGAAACTGGCAAAAACACTGGCGCCGGTGCCGGTTAGTCTGGCCTCTCCGAACTGATTAAGCCAGCTTAAACTTGCGTCGACGTCTGGGTATAGGCGTGTGACCAGCTTCTGGCAGTCGTTCCGGGAGTACCCCTCAAAAAAGGCCGCCATTTTGATCGGAGAGGTGTTTCGTGTCAATTGTAAGTGGGAAAATATTTGTCGGGTGGACACGTGGCAGGCAGCGGTAATAATTACATACCAGTGTTGCTCCAGGTTCACTGGTGTTAGCACTTCGCCAATTCCTTCGGCCCATGCCGTGCGCCCAGCCACGAATACCGGCACATCCGCACCCAGTGTCATCCCCAGCGCCTGCAGTTCCTCTCGCGGCAGTTTGAGCTGCCACAAGTGGTTTAGCGCCAATAGGGTCGTGGCCGCGTTTGAACTGCCGCCCCCCAGGCCTGCCCCGGCGGGAACGCGCTTTTGCACAGTAATATCTGCACCCAGGTCACCGCGCTGCAGCAGCACCGCCGCGCGGTAAATCAGGTTTTCGGCGGGGGGAATCTCCATGCCTTGTAGCGTAATCTCGCCGCTGTGATTCACTGTGAAGCTGAGCAGGTCTCCCCAGTCCAATAGTTGGAACAGGGTTTGCAAATTATGATATCCATCCTCCCGACGCCCTGTGATATGCAGAAACAGGTTGAGCTTGGCAGGTGACAGTTGGGTCAGAGTCGGGTGCATCAGTTGCCGGTGGTCTGCCAGTCGCGGATGATAAGCCGCACTGTGGTGCCAGCGCGTTGGAGGGACAGGCGGGTGGGGAGTATCAGTGCGCCAAACGCGGCATAAGCCTCGTAGTGAATTTCCCAATTGTTCTGTTTCAGCATTTCGATCCGTGCTTGATCTGGCCCCATTTGTACTTCCTGGATGTCGCTGCCGGGGGCCGGTAGGCCTTTTATCCAGTGGGGCAGTGACTGCAGGGGCAGGTCCCAACCGGTTTGTTGCTCCAGGGCGTTGGTGTCTGTCAGGTCCCAGGTGCTGAGTTCTGCTCCCTGGCGGATTTCCAGGGTCTTGCCGTCGCTGTAAAGCGTGGTTGCGGCGGCCCCCAGCGGACCACTGAGTTGCAAGCGTGTGATGACACCGGTCTGGTGCCAATTCAGCGAGGCCGATTCCGACTGGTCTGGCGTGCGCAGGGCAAGCTTGCCCTCAGCGCTCCAGCGGGTCAGCCCTCGCAGTGCGTCGCTGTGTTGTTGCCAGTTTGCTGCACCAGGGGGTTGCGCTTGTTGGCCGGTGCAAGCCGTGAGTATCAGCAGCAATAGGGCCGCCGCCCGCTTGCAGTGCACTAGAGTTCGGGCTCCGGTGTCTCCGTAGCGGGGGTCACGCTGTCGGGCAGACCGAACTCCAGGCTGGTGACCTGCAGGCGCTCAAGAGTCTCCGCCAGCACCGCATTACGGGGATCTTTCATCAAGCCACCCCGCCACACCAGCAGGGCATTGTCGGTGTCGCCGGCAATCCACAGCACCTCGCCCAGGTGGGCTGCCACTTCCGGGTCCGGAAAGGCGGCGTAGGCGCGAGTAAGATACGCGATGGCCTCTTCGTTGCGGTTCATCCTGTATAAAACCCAGCCCATGCTGTCCAGAATGGCGGGTTCTCCCGGTTGCAGTGCCAGCGCCTTGGTGATCAGGGCATAGGCTTCTTCAAAGCGTGCGGTGCGGTTGGCCAGGGTGTATCCCAGGGCGTTGAGGGCGGTCGCATTGTCCGGTTCTGCAGCAATTATGGCTTGCAGATCGGATTCCATAGCTGCCAGATCACCCCGCTCTTCCGCCAGCATGGCCCGGGCGTAGCGCAGCGAACTGGCGTCCGGCATCTGTGCCAGCGCCTGGCCCAGTACCCGTTCGGCTGCGTTGAGTTCGCCGGCCCGTGTCAGCAGGTCTGCCTCAATGCCGAAGAATTGTTCCGCCTTTTCCGGATGTCGCTGTCTCACATCCTCGAACCAGGCGCTGTTGTCGGCTATTCGCCCCGCATCGATGAGGATGACACTGGCTCTGCTGGTGGCGACAAACAGTTCTCTACCTTCATCGACTTGCCTGTATTCGCGCAACGCGGTTTCCAGATCACCTGCTTCTTCCGCGAATCGCCCAAGATAGTAATGGGCTTCGTCCACATGCTGTTCCAGTGCCAGCAATTGGCGCAGGTAGGCTTTGGCCCCATCGGCGTCCCCGGTCTCCCGGTTGACCAGTGCCAATGATAATAATAGTTCGCCGTCACGGGGAGATTGCTCAGACAGCAATTCGAACTGGGTTTGGGCGGCGCTCATATCGGTGGCTGTCAGCAGGCGGGCGTATTGCAGCCGGATTTGTGTGTCCTTGGGGTTTTCCTCGAGCATGCGCTCCAGCCGCTTATAGGGTTGCGGTGCGTTCTGCGCCAGCAGTATTTTGGCTTCCAGCAGCGCTGCCTGGCTCTGGTCGGGGTCGAGTTCGAACAGCTGCCGCAGTGAATCCAGAGCGGGGTTAAACTCGTCCAGCTCTGCCCTGACCATCGCCTGGGTCA
This sequence comes from uncultured Haliea sp., assembly GCA_963977275.1. GTDB lineage: Bacteria > Pseudomonadota > Gammaproteobacteria > Pseudomonadales > Halieaceae > JARRPM01. The sequence goes on from CAXBNX010000003.1 coordinate 9,161, forward strand.
GCAGCAACTGCACATTAGAGTGAATTTCTGCCGCCACGCCGTTGATGCCACTGACCAGGGCCTGTTGCTGATCCGGGCTGAGCTGGGCAAAGCCGCTCAGCAGTGCCGGGAAGTTAACCTGTTCTCCCCGACGCGCTAATCCTGCCATATGCGGCAGAGCTTCCACGGCACGCCCCTGGCGTATCAGTAAGATGGACAGGGTGTTATTGGCCTCGACACTCTCCGGCTCCAGTTCCACCCACAGCTGGACTGCTTCCAGGGCCGCACCCTCGTTTGCCATAAACTGCGCAAGGTGGGTGGTATGGGCGCTGACACTGGCGTCGCGCAGTTGCGGCGCCAGGGCCATGTATTGCTGCAGTGCGACGTCGTACTCGCGGCGTCGCAGGGCGAACTCTGCTAGCAGCAGGGGGTAGATACTGTCGTCGGGAAAAGGTCGCTCGGGCAGCTCGATGACGGGGGCAGCCGTGTCTGGTTTTTGCACATCGACAGGGCTGTGGGTTGTCACAGTTGCCGGGCTGGCGCAGCCGAGCAGTAAGGCAAAGCCGATGCCGGGGACTAATAGACGAAACATGGTGGACAACAGCGCAAGAATCCAGCGGAAAGATAACACGTATGATGACATAGACCGGGCCCGAAACCCACTTCTGCGCCTGGCCACTTATTCGAGATCCGCATGGGCCGGCTTTGCCCCAGTGTCATTTGCTGGCTAAGTTGTTAAAATCAAGGGAAAATTGCTGTAGCTATGATAATGTGCGGCCCGTTTTGGTCGCCATTGTCACACCTCCCTCACAGAGACGACGCACTGTCATGAACCTGATCGCCCTGGGCATCAACCACAATTCTGCCGCTGTAGAAGTGCGGGAGCGTGTGGCATTTGCTCCGGAGCAGGTTGGCGAGGCACTGTCTGACGCCTGTGAACAGGGGCAGGTGGAAGAGGTCGTTATTCTCTCTACCTGCAACCGCACGGAGATGTACGCCATTGTGCCCGAGGGGATCTGCGCGGTGGACAAGGCGCTGCAGCTGATCGACTGGATGGCGAACTACCACCACCTTTCGGTAGGAGAGCTGCGCGAATCGGCCTACCATTTTGAGTCGGAGCAGGCCTTGCAGCACATAATACAGGTCGCCAGTGGTCTCGATTCCATGGTGCTCGGCGAGCCGCAGATATTTGGCCAGTTGAAATCTGCTTACGCTGTGGCGAGTGAGGCCGGCACCGTTGGTGGAGAGCTGGGTCGCCTGTTTCCTCGTGTATTTTCCATAGCCAAACGGGTTCGCACTGACACTGCCATCGGCGAAAACCCGGTGTCGGTTGCCTATGCGGCGGTCGATCTTGCGCGGCATATCTTTGCTGATTTGAACAAGTGCAATGCCCTGCTGGTGGGTGCGGGGGAGACGATCGAATTGGTCGCCCGGCATCTGATTGAAGCCGGTGTCAGCGGCATTGTCATTGCTAACCGCACCCTTGGGAGAGCGCGGGAGCTGGCCCAGAAGTTTGGTGCTGAAGCCGTGCTGCTGGCGGAAATTCCGGAGCAGTTGCTGGACGCGGATATTGTCATTACCTCGACAGCCAGTCAGCTACCCATCCTGGGCAAGGGTGCGGTAGAACAGGCGGTGAAGGCGCGCAGGCATCGCCCCATGTTAATGGTGGATATTGCGGTGCCACGGGATATAGAGGCCCAGGTAGGAGATTTGCGCGACGTCTATTTGTACAGTGTTGACGACCTGCGGGAAATCGTTGAGCAGAACATGCGCAGCCGGCATCAGGAGGCCCGTAAGGCGGATGAGATTATTGCTGACGGTGTGCGCTTGTATATGGAGGAGGTGCGACGCCTTGCATCTGTGGACGTGGTGAAAGACTACCGGCGCCAGGCAGAGGAAACGCGCGAGTTCGAGTTACAGCGCGCTTTGCGGGCACTGGCCCGAGGAGAGGACCCGCAAAAAATTACTGCCCAGCTGGCCCGGGCAATCACCAACAAGCTGATACATGCACCGACGGCTGGGCTCAGACAGGCCAGCGCTGCTGGGCGCCACGATCAATTGGCCCACGCCTGCAAGCTGCTGGGGATAGAGACTGGGCGGTTCACCCGCCCGGAACAGCCTGAGCAGGACAACGAGGGCGAAGACAAAGAAAATTTTGATCCGTCGAGACAAACCAGGGAAGAGCCCGGACGCACACTGCAATGAAACCCTCTCTGTTAACTAAACTGGAAAGCCTTACCGACCGGCACGAAGAAGTGTCGGCGTTACTTAGCGACAGCGAAACCATCGCGGATCAGGAACGGTTTCGCACGCTGTCGCGGGAGTACGCCGAGCTAGAGGGTGTGGTGAATTGTTATACCTTGTATAGCAACCTCAGGCGCGACCTGGAAGAAGCGCGGCAGATGCTTGAAGACGAAGATCCCGACGTCCGGGAAATGGCGCGGGAAGAGGTGGAATCCAACTCCAATCGGATGCAAGAGCTGGAGATTGAGCTGCAGGCATTGATGTTGCCGCGGGACCCGATGGACTCGCACAATGTGTTCCTCGAGATCCGCGCCGGTACCGGCGGTGACGAGGCCGCCATTTTTTCCGGTGACCTGTTTCGTATGTATTCGCGCTATGCGGAAAACCAGGGATGGAAGGTGGAAGTGCTGTCTGAACGCCCCGGCGATCACGGCGGCTACAAGGAGATCATTGCCCGGGTTGAAGGGCGTGATGTCTACGCCCACCTGAAGTTTGAGTCCGGCGCCCACCGGGTGCAGCGTGTACCCGAAACGGAATCCCAGGGGCGTATCCACACCTCCGCCTGCACCGTGGCAATTATGCCCGAGCCCGATGAAGTAGACGCCATCGAAATCAACAAAGGCGATCTGCGAGTCGATACTTACCGGGCGTCCGGTGCTGGTGGCCAGCATGTGAACAAAACTGACTCGGCGGTGCGCCTCACACACATTCCCAGCGGCATTGTTGTTGAGTGCCAGGACGAGCGCTCGCAGCACAAGAACCGGGCGCGGGCTATGTCCCTGTTACAGGCCAAGCTGGCGACTACCGCCCAGGACAAAGCGGCGGCGGAGCAGGCCGAACAGCGTCGCAACCTGGTGGGCACCGGAGACCGCTCAGACCGCATCCGCACGTATAATTTCCCCCAGGGGCGGATGACCGATCACCGCATCAACCTGACGCTTTACAAGCTCGCGGAAATTCTCGAGGGCGAAGTGGGCGCGGTGGTAGGGCCCCTGCGCCAGGAGTACCAGGCCGACCAACTGGCGGCCATGGCGGAGAACTAATGCCCACGGTGCAGGAGTTGCTGCGAAGCGGCGACGACCTGCCGGGAGGCAGCGCCAGGCGTGACTCGGAAATACTCCTGGGCTATTGCCTGTCAAAGCCCCGCAGCTGGTTATATACCTGGCCCGAACGTGAAGTTCCCACCCCCGATGTCGATCACTTCAAGCAATTGCTCGAGCAGCGCAGATGCGGCCAGCCTGTGGCCTACCTGGTGGGGCAGCGGGAGTTCTGGTCACTGTCGCTGGCGGTCAACCACCACACGCTGATACCCCGCCCGGAGACAGAGACACTGGTCAGTTGGGCGCTGGAGCTGGCGCTGCCTGTGGATGCCCGGGTGCTGGATCTCGGCACGGGTTCCGGCGCTATTGCTCTCGCGCTGGCGAGCGAGCGCCCCGGGTGGCAGGTGCGCGGCGTAGATACCAGCGAGGGCGCCCTTGCCGTGGCCCGTCGCAATGCCACACAACTGCAGCTTGAGCGCGTGGTTTTTTGCCAATCCGATTGGTACTCCGCAGTAGAGAACCAGCAGAGTCACCTGCTGGTAGCCAACCCGCCTTACATTGACCCGTTGGACAGCCACTTGCAGCAGGGTGATGTGCGATTTGAGCCGCAGTCAGCGCTGGTCGCATCCCGGGACGGAATGGCGGATCTTGCGGTGCTGGTGGGCGGGGCAAGAATGCAGCTTGAGCCGGGCGGCTGGCTGTTGCTGGAGCACGGTTTTAATCAGGGCGAGGCGGTTCGCGGCCTGTTTCGGCAAGCCGGTTTTATCGGCATCGCCACCCGCCGTGATCTGGCCGGCCAGGAACGCGTTACCGGAGCGTGCATCCGTGCTGAGTGATGATCAGCTTCAGCGCTACAGTCGACAGTTGCTGCTCAACGATTTTGATGTGGTTGGGCAGGAGCGCTTGCTGCGCTCCCGGGTGCTGGTGCTTGGCTTGGGCGGGCTTGGCTGCCCGGCAGCAATGTATTTGGCGGCCGCCGGTGTGGGCACGCTGCATCTGGCCGACGGTGACACGGTAGAACTGAGTAATTTGCAGCGCCAGATTGCCCATGGCAACGCCGATATAGGTGCCAACAAGGCGGTGTCGGCGGCGGCGACAATTGCGGCACTGAACCCGGACATCACGGTTGAGGTGATACCTCGACAACTGACTGAGGCAGAACTTCCGCAACGGGTCCGCGATGTGGACCTGGTGGTTGACGCCAGCGATAACTACCGGGTACGTTTTGCCTTGAACCGGGCTTGTATCGCCGCTGCCGTGCCGCTGGTGTCGGCGGCCGCGGTGCGAACCGAGGGGCAGCTCAGTGTATTCGACCCGCATCGCGGTGCGCCCTGTTATCGCTGTCTGTACCCGGACACGGATGATATGACCGCGCTCAGTTGCAGCGAGAGCGGGGTGCTTGGCCCGGTGGTGGGTGTCCTGGGCTCCCTGCAGGCGCTTGAAACTATCAAGATCCTCGCGGACTATGGCGAGCCTTTGCGCGGCAAACTCCTGTTACTGGACTTACGCAGTATGGATATACGCCAGCTCAGTGTGGTGCCACGCCCGGGTTGCCCGGACTGCGGCGATCTGCAGAACAGGATGACGAGGCCGGGTGAAAATCGGTGCTAGGAAAACTTTATCGCGTCCCCGGTGTCACACAGAGCAGGCCTACCAGGAATTGAGCTATGAATACTTTGGCACAGTGGTATTACAGTGTGCACAACGCAATTTTCGGCCGCCTGCAACACCTCGATGGCCTCGGGCCACTGGCGCTACGCCTGTTTCTCGTGCCGGTGTTCTGGATGGCGGGCAGTCACAAAATCGCCGGCATGGAGCAAACGATTGAATGGTTCGGGAATCCGGACTGGGGGTTGGGCTTGCCATTCCCCTGGCTGCTGGCCCATCTGGCGGCCTATACGGAACTCGTGGGCGCAATGTTACTGGCGGTTGGCCTGGCCACCCGCTGGATATCCATACCCCTGATTGTGACCATGCTGGTGGCGATTTTTACCGTGCACTGGGATCACGGCTGGGCTGCCATCGCCGACTCCGGTTCCCAGGAGGTGGCGGTGCGATTGGGTGCTGCGAAGGAGCTTCTGCGGGAGCATGGCAACTATGCCTGGCTGACCGAAAAGGGTAGTCTGGTAGTGCTCAACAACGGTATTGAGTTTGCAGTTACCTACCTGGTTATGCTTATCGCCTTGTTGTTTGGCGGTGGCGGGCGCTATGTCAGCCTGGATTACTACCTTTCCCGCCTGTATCCGTCGCGCAGTTAGCGCGCCGGTACGCTGTACAGAAGGCTTTATTCTATCGTTGTGCGGCCACTGGTCGTGGCCATCAGCACTCACCTATTTCCCGCCGACAATGGTAGACTAGCGCGTTTTTTGAGCAGCTACGGGAAATTCAGCATTGATTAAAAATCTAGTAGGGCGTTTCGCAGGCAAAGGCGTCGCGTCTCAGGATCACGCTTCAGCCGACCGAAACCCGGCTGATCGCAGCCCGGCCAGCTCAGGGCACGGCACTCCGCCCAGACATGAGCCCTCCCATAAAGCTTCCTCCCCGGCGCGACCCGGTAGTAACAGTGACGGAGGTGGCAAGACGAAGGGTAAAACACGACGTCGACGTGGCGGTAAGGGGACGGCGGAGACGGCGGCCTGGTCAATTGATATGTTCCCCGTAGACCCCAAGGAGGGTGAGACACGGTTTCATGACCTCGGTTTGCGCGATGAGCTGATGCAGGCGATCGCGGATCTCGGTTTTAAGTACAGTTCACCTATTCAGGCCAAAGTACTGCCACATACCCTGCAGGGCAGTGACGCCATTGGCAAGGCTCAGACCGGCACCGGTAAGACCGCTGCCTTCCTGATTACCATATTCAACGACCTGTTGTGCAATCCCGTAGAAGGCGAACGGTTTGTTGGCGAGCCCCGGGCGCTGGTGATTGCACCGACGCGCGAGCTGGTGATGCAGATAGCCCAGGATGCCGAGGACCTTGCTCGGCATAGCGATCTGCAAGTGGCGACCTTAATCGGCGGCATGGACTACCAGAAGCAGCTCAATCGATTGCACAATAATGTGATTGATCTGGTGGTGGCCACGCCGGGTCGCCTGCTGGACTTTATGAGCCGCCGGGACCTCTACCTGGACCACGTGGAAATCCTGGTGCTGGATGAGGCGGATCGCATGCTGGACATGGGGTTCATACCGCAGGTCAAGCGTATAGTGCGGGCGACCCCGCGCCGTGAAGACCGGCAAACCCTGTTGTTTTCGGCGACCTTTACCCAGGACATTATCAATTTGTCCGAGCAGTGGACCTACGAGCCCATTACCATCGAGATTGAACCCGACCACGTGGCTACCGATTCGGTGGACCAGAAGGTTTATCTGGTAAGCAGCGAGCAGCGCTATCGCGTGCTGAATAATCTGGTTCGCAGCGAGGATGCCACCAGCGTCATTGTCTTTGCCAACCGTCGCGATCAGGTGCGACGTCTACATGAGCGTTTGCGTAAATCAGGTATTGCCGCGGGTATCCTGTCCGGAGAAATTCCGCAGGCGAAGCGTACCAGTACCCTGGCGCAATTCAAGGAAGGAAAAATCAAGGTGCTGGTGGCAACCGACGTCGCCGGGCGCGGGATTCACGTGGAGGGGGTGAGTCACGTGGTGAATTACAACCTGCCAGAGGACCCTGAGGATTACGTACATCGCATCGGGCGTACCGGGCGTGCCGGCGCCACCGGCATATCCATCAGTTTTGCCAGTGAAGATGACGCTTTCCTGTTGCCCGACCTGGAGGCGCTACTGGGGACGCGGCTGGAATGTACACACCCGCCAAAGGAATTGCTGGTTTAACAGCCTTCGGGCTTAGCTGCCGCCGACATCCAACTCCTCGCACCACAATAACGTGGCGCCCACCACTGCGGCGGGCACCACGAAGAAGTTAACGATGGGAATGCCGGTACACAAGGCAACTACGCCGCCAAAACCCATACTGCTCAGTCGCCGCGACCGCACCGCCTCTTTGACATCGCCAAAGCTCAGCTGGTGATTGTCCATGGGATAGTCGACAAATTGTATACTCATCATCCAGGCGCCCAGCAGGAACCACAACACCGGCGCCGCCATATTGAGTACCGGAATGAATGAAAGTATCAGCACAAAAGCCGCCATCGGCACATAGTAGAGCAACTTGGATAGTTCGCGGAGGATGCCCCTTGGCATGGCCATGAGCGCCGCGCCCAGACCTTCCAGCGACCCCACCTCCTTGCCAGTAATCAGTTCCTCGGCTTTTTCAGCCAACAGGGCATTGAATGGCGAGGCGACAATCAGTGCGACGGCCGTAAACAGGTAGCCTGTCACCAGGCTCACCGTTAGGCCGATAAGAGGCCATAGAATCCACTTAATAAAGCTCAGCCAGTCGGGAATCTTCCCCAGCCAATCATCCATAAGGGCATCGAGGTAACTCAGCCCATACCAAATGAAACTGCCGAAAATTGCGATATTCACCAGCAGCGGTATTAATACAAACAGCCGGAGAGACGGGTGTTTCAGCATCGAGGCACCGCGCCCCAGATAACGTGCACCGTGGGAGATATTACCTTGCATCGGATGTGTCTCCTGTAGTTTGGCCGCAGGCCGGGCAGAGACAACGTTTGCCGACCGAGTCCGGCGGAATCGCCGCCAGTGCTGTAGCGTCCAGAGTTATTGCCTGACACCAACAGGGCCGGTCTGTGTCGCCCGACATCATGGCGCACTGGTTCTCGCCGCCGCAAAGCGGGCAGGTTTTCAGCCAGGTTTGTTGTGCTGTCATCTTACCCCGTTCTCTGCTGAATTGGCTGAGGTTATAATAGCGAACTCATGGCGAGGTGTAAGTATGGCCAGCGACGAAGAGAAGAGATTTATCGATGAAATGGCCGACGTGGTGCCCCTCAAGCGGGAGCCCAGGGTCGCCATTCGCCCGGGAGCTGTTGCTGAACGGGACAGCTCGCAGGAACTGCGCCGGCAGGCAGCGGAACAGGGCCCCGAACAGGATCGAAATACCCTGACAGACGGCGCTGTGGTGCCGCTGGACTCCTGGTATGTCATGGATTTCAAACGGCCGGGTGTGCAAAACGGTGTATTCCGTAAGCTCAAGCAGGGACGCTACGAAACCGATGCCAGATTGGACCTGCACCGGATGACCGCAGCCATTGCCCGTCGCGAGCTGTTCTGGTTCCTCGAGGAGTCAATCAGGCTGGGCCTGCGCACGGTGCTTATTATTCATGGCAAGGGCCAGACCAGCGCTGAGAAAGAGCGCAGTTCTATCCTCAAAGGCTGCACAGACCAGTGGTTGCGGGAGCTGGACAGGGTGCAGGCCTTTCACAGCGCGCAGCCGCGTCATGGCGGTACTGGCGCTGTGTATGTGCTCTTGAAGAAGAGCGAGGAGAAAAAGCGGGAGAATCGGGAGAAGATTTCGAAAGGGCGAGTGTCGTACGATGCCGATTAGTTCGAATTCTCAGCCATTTACATCCCGGTAGCCTCCATAGCTCCATAAAAAATTTATCCTTTTTGCCAGCCTTAATACTTTCCAGCTTAGATCCATACGATCCATGCTAGGGTTTCTTTCATATTCGAAGGCAGTTCGCCGTCTGGGAATGGAAAACGAACAATCGGTTTAACAGATGTAATGCCAGACTTAAGGCGGGTAATTTAATGCGCTTTAAACGGCACCCGCAGCAGTAAGAATATTCGCGTACTCCACCCCATGCCGGTGCGTCTTAACGATATCAAGCACTGATTGCCCATCCTGCCCGGTAGCGTTCACATCGCGTCCCTCGCCAGTAAAAAACCCGACAAACAGCTCGAAGTCGTCCGCCCGCATACTCTGATAGGCCTTCAGCAGCATATGGAAATTCTCGTCACTGCCGTCGTGCGGCCGAACCGAGAGAAAGCTTTTGACATGATCCTCCGTCCACACCTCGTCGAGAACTTTTACCTTGTCTTTTTTCATTTCTTAAAACCTCTAAACCAGCTTTTTCGCCAGCAATACATTAACCATTTTTGGGTTGGCCTGGCCTTTGGAAATTTTCATGACCTGGCCAACAAAAAATCCCACCAGCTTTTTGCGCCTGTCTTCGTCTGCCGCGCGGTATTGCTCGACCTGACCCGTGTTGGCGGCAATGACTTCATCCACCATGGACTCCAATTCTCCGCTGTCGCTGACCTGCTTCAAGCCCCGTGCTTCGATAATCTCGTCTGCGCTGCCCTCACCTTGCCACATACCTTCGAAAACCTGCTTGGCGATTTTGCCGGAAATACTGTTATCGAGTATGCGTGTGATCAGCCCGCCCAACGCGCTTGCGCTGACCGGGCAGCCTGTAATGCCCAGCTCGCTCTTGTTGAGCTGGCCCAGCAATTCCACTTGTACCCAGTTTGCGGCGATCTTGGCGTCGCCACAGGCGGTCACCACGACCTCGAAGTAATCCGCCAGTTCACGACTGGCCGCCAGTACGTTGGCATCGTATTTTCCCAGGCTGTACTGCTCTACAAAGCGGTGGCGCTTTTCCGTGGGGAGCTCCGGTAAGCCGGCGCGCAGCGCATCGATATAGGCTTCGTCTATGACTACGGGCAGCAGGTCTGGCTCGGGAAAATAGCGGTAATCGTTGGCGACTTCCTTGGAGCGCATGGAGCGGGTTTCGTCCAGGTCGGCGTCGTAGAGCCGGGTTTCCTGCACAATGGTTCCGCCATCTTCCAGAATATCGGCCTGTCGTTGCAGTTCGTAGCGAATGGCTTTCTCTACGAAACGGAAGGAGTTGACGTTCTTGATTTCCGCCCGCGTACCCAGTGTTTCGGAGCCCACGGGGCGCAGGGAAATGTTGATATCACAGCGCATCGAGCCCTCTGCCATATTGCCGTCGGATATACCCAGGTAAGTGACCAGGCTGTGCATGGCTTTCAGGTAAGCCACGGCCTCGGCAGCATTGCGCAAATCCGGTTCGGAGACGATTTCCAGCAAGGGGGTGCCGGCGCGATTGAGGTCTATTCCCGTCTGGCCATGAAAGTCCTCGTGCAGGGACTTGCCCGCATCTTCTTCCAGGTGGGCACGAGTGATTCCGATGGATCGGGTAGTGCCGTCCTCCAGTTGGATTTCGAAAGTGCCACGGCCCACGATAGGTGCCTCGAACTGGCTGATCTGGTAACCCTTTGGCAGGTCCGGATAAAAATAGTTCTTGCGGTCGAACACCGAACGGCGCCCAATCTCTGCGCCGATTCCCAGGCCGAACATCACTGCATAGCGCACGGCCTCGGCGTTCAGTACCGGCAACATGCCGGGCATCGCGAGATCGACGGCGCTGGCCTGGGTGTTGGGCTCGGCACCGAAAGTGGTGGCTGAGCCCGAGAAGATCTTGGAGCGGGTGGCCAGTTGCAAGTGCACCTCCAGCCCGATAACGGTTTCCCACTGCATCACACTGCCTCCCCGGTCGCCGTGGCAGGGCGGCGCTGGTGCCAGTCTGTGGCCTGCTGAAAGCGATGGCCGATATTCAATAGTTGCGATTCGGCGAAATGTCGGCCTATCAGCTGCAGTCCCACCGGTTTGCCGTCCGCGAAACCGGCGGGTACAGAGATACCGGGCAATCCTGCCAGATTGACTGCCAGGGTGTAGATATCTTCCAGGTACATGGCCACCGGGTCATCTGACTTGGCACCCAGGGCAAAGGCCGGTCCCGGTGTTGTTGGCCCGGCGATGACATCAACCTGCTCCAGGCAGGTTATGAAATCTTGTTGGATCAGGCGCCGGACCTGCTGTGCTTTCTTGTAATAGGCATCGTAGTAGCCCGCTGACAGCGCATAGGTACCCACCAGAATACGGCGCTTTACCTCTGCACCAAAGCCCTCTTCCCGGGTGCGGGTATAGAGGTCGTGAAGGTCGGTGGGGTTTTCGCAACGGTGGCCATAGCGCACACCGTCAAAGCGCGACAGGTTAGTGGAGGCCTCAGCGGGGGCGATGATGTAGTAAGCCGGCACGGTAAGGTGGCTGTGCGGCAGCGAAACATCGACCAGCGTGGCCCCCTGGGCTTCCAGTTCACTGAGAGCGTCTCTTACCCGTTGTTCAGTCTCTGCATCAAGGCCCTCGCCGAAGTATTCCCGCGGCAGTCCGATGCGCAATCCCTGCAGGCTGGTTTCAAGTCCAGCGCAATAGTCTTCAGTAGGGTGTGCAGACGAGGTTGAGTCCCTGGGGTCGTGGCCCGCCATGGTATTGAGTAACAGGGCGCAATCCTCGGCACTGTGGGCCATTGGCCCGGCTTGATCGAGGCTTGACGCGAAGGCAACCATACCCAGGCGAGATACGCGGCCGTAGGTGGGTTTGATACCGGTAATGCCACAGAAGGCTGCGGGCTGGCGGATCGAGCCGCCGGTATCGGTACCAGTGGCTGCGGGTGCCAGCATGGCTGCGACGGCGGCGGCAGAGCCACCGGATGATCCACCTGGCACCAGGCTTGTATCCCAGGGGTTCGCAACGGCACCGTAGTAGCTGTTTTCGTTGGAAGAGCCCATGGCGAACTCGTCCATGTTGGTCTTACCCAGTATCACGGCACCGTCACGGTTGAAATTCTCGATCAAGGTAGCATTATAAGGCGGCACGAAGTTATCGAGCATACGCGAGCCGCAGCTGCTGCGCAGGCCCTCGGTGCAGAAAATGTCTTTGTGGGCGATGGGAATTCCGGTCAGTGCTGTGGCCGTTCCCGCCGCTATGCGTTCATCGGCGGCCCTGGCGCTGGCCAGCACGGCATTTTCGTCAACAGTGACGAAACTGTTATAGCCGGCGTCGAGGTTGGTGATCCGGTCGAGAAAGCAGCGGCTCAGCTCTGCGCTGGAGTACTGTTTGTCTCGCAGTCCAGCGGCCAGTTGGGCGACGGTTTGGTCATGCATAAGAAATATCCTGTGACGCGATTTTCATTACCTACTCCACCACTCTGGGAACGAGATACAGGCCGTTCTCCACGGCGGGGGCTATGGCCTGAAAGGCCTCGCGGCGGTTGCCCTCTGTCACTTCGTCCGCCCGCAGGCTTTGCACCGCATCAAGGGGATTGGCCATGGGTTCTACATCGCGGGTATCGACCGCCTGCAACTGGTCTACCATACTGAGAATCTCGGTAATCCTTTGGGTAAGCTGGCCGATTTGGTCGGGCGCGATGCGGATGCGCGCAAGCTCCGCAATTTTCTCTAACTCGTCTTGCTCAATTGCCATGGTATTGTTAACCGGAGAGGGCTGCCTCGGGAGCAGCGGGGGCGTAAAGTTATCATATTTGCGCCTTGCCCAAAATCCCCGCGGTTGATACAGTTGCGGGAAAATTACAACTCCAAGAAAACAACCGTCGCCGCAACGATTTCGGGGCTCTTTCCGGCCCATCCGGGGTGCTTTTTTCCTGGAGGCGATGGGTAGCGAAGCATACAGGGCCTGTTACCGGGGCTCTCCGTTGTACTCAGAAGGTAGTAAAAATCCATGTTGAAAAGGCTGCGCGGAGTGTTCTCTAACGACCTCTCCATAGATCTGGGTACCGCTAATACCCTGATTTACGTGCGCGATAAAGGAATAGTACTGAATGAACCCTCGGTTGTGGCCATTCGAGTCCACAATGGGCAGAAAACCATCGAGGCCGTGGGCACCGAGGCCAAGCGCATGCTGGGTCGAACGCCGGGCAATATCACGGCAATCCGGCCACTGAAAGATGGTGTCATCGCCGATTTCCAGGTCACTGAAAAGATGCTGCAGCATTTTATCGCCAAGGTGCATGAGAGTAAGTTCATTCGGCCCAGTCCTCGAGTGCTGGTTTGTGTGCCCTGTATGTCTACCCAGGTTGAGCGCCGCGCGATACGCGAATCAGCCCTGAGTGCCGGAGCTCGCGAAGTGCGCCTCATCGAGGAGCCTATGGCGGCAGCCATCGGGGCGGGCCTCAGCGTGGAGGAAGCCACGGGGTGCATGGTGGTGGACGTGGGTGGTGGCACCACTGAGATCGCGATAATTTCTCTCAATGGTGTGGTTTACCGGGATTCACTACGTATCGGCGGCGACCGTTTCGACGAGGCCATTGTCGCCCATGTGCGACGCCGTTACGGCAGCCTGATTGGCGATGCGACTGCGGAGCGAATAAAAGAAGAGATCGGCTGTGCCTTTGCCGGCAGCGAGCTGCGCGAAATCGATGTTCGGGGCCGTAATCTGGCCGAGGGTGTTCCGCGCAGCTTTACCCTTAATAGTGACGAGATACTGGAGTCACTACAGGATCCCTTGTCGTCTATAGTGCAGGCGGTAAAATCGGCCCTGGAACAATCCCCGCCGGAGCTGGCTGCCGATATCGCCGAGAGCGGCATCGTGCTCACCGGGGGCGGCGCGCTGCTGCGTGACCTCGATCGACTGATTTCCGAAGAGACCGGTTTGCCCGTAATCGTGGCAGAGGATCCGCTGACTTGTGTCGCCCGAGGCGGTGGCATGGCGATGGAGCGCATGGATAGACACACACTGGAACTGCTGTCCACGGAATGATGGCTTGAATGGGCGCCCGAAAAATTCTCCGGGCTGCTGGATTTAGTGAGGGCTGGACATAAAGCCACTATTTGTCAAACAGTCCTCTGTGGGGCCGCGCCTATTGCTGGCGATACTCGTGGTCCTCATTCTGATCACAGCAGATCTGCGCTATAACAGCATGCAGACGACCCGCTCTGCACTGGATACCCTGGGTGCCCCTATCTATTGGCTCGCTGACCTGCCGCTGCGTTTTCGCGACTGGGGGGAGGAGCATGTGCAATCCCGCATCCAATTGCTGGAAGAGAACGAACGGCTGTCCCGGGAAAACCTGGTTCTGCAGGGCCGTTCCCAGCAGATGGCTGCCCTGCAGGCGGAGAACGTGCGGTTGCGGGCCTTGCTGAATTCTACTGCGATGCTGCGCGACGACGTTCTGGTCGCTGAACTGGTGGGTATCTCTCCGGATCCGGTGCGGCACCGGCTGGTGCTGAACAAAGGCAGCGCAGATGGTGTTTTTGTGGGTCAACCGCTGATCGATGCCGACGGGTTGATGGGCCAGATTGTGGAAGTGAGTCCCGCGTCGTCGCGAGCACTGCTTATAACCGACGCCACGCATTCAATTCCCGTTCAGGTCAATCGCAACGGTGTTCGCGCGATTGCGGAGGGTACGGGGTCGCTGGGCGCTCTTGAGATACGGCACGTATCCGCCACTACCGATATTCAGATCGGTGATCTGCTTGAAACCTCTGGCCTGGGTGGTCGGTTTCCGGGCGGTTATCCCGTGGCTGTGGTGACGGAGATAGACCGTGATCCAGGCCAGATGTTTGCCCATGTGGTGGCCAGGCCCAGTGCCGCGCTTGACCGCAGCCGCCATGTTCTGCTGGTCTTCGCCACACGGCCATCCAAACCCTTGCAGTTGCCCGCAGCTGCCGACAACGCCGAAAGTTCTGTCGCTCCCGAGACTATTGACCTCACCGGGGATCAGTAGCAAGTGTTCCAGCAGGGATCACACGGCTACTGGCTGATTGTTACTTCATTTCTTGTGGCCTATGTGCTCGCAGTGCTGCCCATGCCCCAGTGGTTGATGTGGGTGCGTCCTGAGTGGGTGGCGTTGATACTTATCTACTGGGCAATAGCGTTGCCGCATCGGGTGGGGATACTGACTGCCCTGGCGCTGGGGATTATGCTCGACGCCCTGGAAGGAGCCGTGCTGGGGCAGAATGCATTCTCTCTGGTGGTAGTGGCAGTGTTGTGCCAGACGCTGTACCAGCGTTTGCGCGTATTCAGTGTATTGCAGCAGGCTGGCACGGTGTTTGTGGTGATAGGGATTAACCAGTTGGTTTGCCAGTGGGTGCAGAATCTGGAGGGTATTGGCAGTCCGTCACTGCTGTTCCTGCTGCCGGCAGTCTCCAGTGCTCTGTTGTGGCCGGTAGTGCTACATATTTTGCGTCGCCTGCGACGTCATTACTGGGTTACCTGAAGTGTCGGACCTGGTATTGGCGTCAGCTTCGCCGCGCAGGCGTGAACTTCTTGACCAGTTGGGGGTGCACTATGTTTGCGACCCGGCGGATATAGATGAAAGTTTCAACCTTGGTGAAAGCCCGCGCGCCTACGTTGTGCGCATGGCAAGCGAGAAAGCAGCAACCGTCGCCACGCGCGATCACTGCGCGGGCAAGGTGGTGATTGCCGCTGATACTATCGTGCTGGTCGACGACGCCGATGTGCTGGGCAAGCCGGTTGATCGTTTCGACGGTTTGGCCATACTGGCCAGGTTGAGCGGGCGGCGGCACAGTGTAATAACGGCCGTATGTCTGCAGGTTCAGGACATTGTGAGCTGCGAACTGGTCGAAACACGGGTGGAATTTATCACGCTGACGCGGGAGCTGTGCGAAGCGTATCTCGCCACCGATGAGCCCTGGGATAAAGCGGGCGCCTATGGCATACAGGGGATGGCGGGTGCCTTTGTACGGAGTATAGAAGGCAGTTACAGCAATGTTGTGGGCTTGCCACTGTGTGAAACCTGGCAGTTGCTGCGCGCCAACGGTATTGCGACAGGACTGACTCCCGCCGATAGCATAGATAAATAGGCGGTTACAGGGCGCTCATTGAAACAATCAATCTTTCACAAGCTCAGTAGCGTACTCTGGAGTACCATCGTTATCCTGATCGTGCTGCTGGCAATTTATGTCAGCGTCGGTCGTATGTTGAGTTCTCTGACGGGTGCCTACCAGACAGAAATTCTGCAGGAACTGAATCACCGCGTTCCTTTTTTCATCGATGCACACAAGGTAAGCGCGGAGTGGCGGTCGTTTACACCCGTGATCGTGCTGGAGGGTTTGCGTCTTACACTGCCGGGCGAGTTTGAGCGCTCGATAGAATTGTCAGAAGGACGTATCGCGTTCGATGTGGCGGGCAGTCTTACCTCGCGTTCCCTGCAGGTGACACTGCTGCGTCTCAAAGGCTTAAATCTCGCTGCAGAGTTGGATGCCGAGGGAGCGGTGCGTCTCCGGGGATTCAACGGTGGCGATCCGTTGCTTGGCGAGTGGCTGGAATCCTTCCTGTTGAACGTAGAGCGGCTAGCGCTGCGCGATGCTCGTCTCAACCTGCTGCTGCCCGACGGTGAGCAACGCGATTTTACGCTGGATCTGGCGTTGTCGCGTGAAGGCAGTCGTCGTCAGCTCAAAGGTAGGCTGTCTTCTTCCCGCGGCCTGGATGCGCTGGTGCTGGGCGACGGAGTAGGAAACCCCTTCGAGCCTGGAGAGTTTTCGGGGCAGCTGTATCTGGACTTGGCTGCACCTGATGTGGCAGCCGTGACAGACCTGTTCGGCGAGGCGATGTCGGGAGTGGAATTGGCCGGTGGGCTCGACCTGGCACTGTGGTCGAACTGGGGGCCGGGGCAGACCCGGCCCAGTGTTGAGTTTCGTATCGGTATGGATAGGGTGCTGCTGTCGTCCCGGGAGGCCAGCTCGCGATTACCCCTGGACAGGATTCAGTTCGCCGCAGCTCTGGTTAATAGAGGTGGCGGCTGGGGCCTGGACATCGCTGAGCTGGAGCTGCAGCGGGGAGAAACGCTGCTGCAGATTCCCCGTATGCAAATGTTGGCAAGAGGCGAAACCCTGAAGCTACAGGCACAGGCGTTGCCGCTTGCGCCGCTGGCTGAGCTGCTGGCAGATACGAATGTGTTTCCGCCTGCTGGCATGGAGGTTCTGAGCGTATTGCAGCCGCAGGGAATTGTGTCCGCGCTGGAGTTGGATGTCACGGATATCAGCGCGCCGCTTGCCGACTGGCAATTGGCAGCCAACTTCAGCGAGCTGGCGGTGGCGCCCTGGCATGGTGCCCCTGGCGTGGCCGGCGCCACGGGCTATGTGCATCTCTCCCCCGGGTCCGGTTTTGTGGTGTTGGACAGTCAGCAGTTCAGCATGGATTTTCCCACTGTTTACGCACACGCGCTGCGTTACGATGATTTCCACGGAACAATATTTATCGATTGGAATGAGGAGCTTGTGCGCCTCTCCAGTGGCCTGGTGGAAGCGCGCGGGGATGAGGGTAGAGTGCCGGTTAAGTTCGGCCTGTCGATCCCGTTGACTCCCGGCGATGTGGGAATCGAAATGGATCTTCTGGTAGGGCTTGAAAAAACCGATGCGGGGCAACGGCAGAAATACATACCCCATATTCTCGACCAGCAACTGCGAGACTGGCTGGCGGCAAGTATCGGTGACGGCCGCATAGAGCAGGGCGGTTTCCTCTGGCGTGGTAGTCTCAAAGGCGACGCCCCCACACACCACACTGTTCAGCTGTTTTTTAATATCATGGATACCACTCTGGACTACGATCCGCGATGGCCGTCGCTTACAGCCGTGGATGGCACGGTACTGATTGATAACAGCAATGTCAGTGTCTGGGCAAAAAACGCCAGACTGATGGGCTCGTCTGTCGAAGATCTTTCTGTGGAGGTATGGGCGACCCAGCCCTCGGCATTATGGCTGGCGTTTGATGCGAGTCTGGCGGGCCCCGCTGCTGATGCCCTCGCTGTGATTAATGACTCACCATTAAGTGGTTACACCGGGGGTGTATTTGCCGATGCGGATTTGCGCGGAGAACTGGAGACTGAGCTTAGCCTTCTGGTGAACCTGAGCGATAAGGCTGCAGTGCCGGAAGTAGACGTAGTGAACCGCTTTTCCGCTGTTGAGCTCGACCTGAATCCAGGTAACCTGCCCCTTCGGGATATTTACGGTGTCCTCAGCTACACCACAGCCGCCGGCTTTTCCTCCCGGGACTTACGGGCCAGTTTATGGGGTGAGCCGGTGCAGGTCGTCGTTGAACAGCTGGCTCCGCACTCGCTAGCCGCCGTGGAAGACGGCCAGGCGGTGGTTACCGTTAAGCTGTCTTCTGCAGTGGAATTGGCCGAGGTACAAGAATGGTTGGGCCTGCCAGCGCTGGATAATGTCGGCGGGCGGACGGAGGTTGAGGTTCAGCTTGCCGCCTCTGCGGGCGCCACGCCACGGGTGAGTATCGACACAGATCTGCGGGGCGTCAGTCTGGATTTACCCTTGCCCTGGGATAAATCCGCGGACAGTACACGACCGTTACATGTCGACCTGGGCTTTGCGGGAGGGGAGTTGTTAGTCGGCATTGAGATGGCAGGCGGTTTGTCAGCACAATTGAGTCTGGAGGATGGTCAACTTCGGGCTGCTGCTCTGGGTATCGACAGTGATCCCATGGAGATGATTGAGGGACTGGTGAGTATCAGTGGCCATGTGGCGTTCGCTGATGTCGCCCAGTGGGAGGGCTTGCTGGATCGCTACCTTGCGAGCGGCAGCACGGCGGAACCCACAGTTGAGGTGCCTGCGCTGGGACAGCCTGTGGCTGAAGCGCCTGCGCCGCTGCATTTTTCCGTAGATCAACTGCAAATCGATCAACTTGTAGTGGGTGGGTGGCAGTTGGGTACGGTAACGCTCGGACTGGCGGACGAGGGCGAGCACTGGCGGTTGCGTGCCGATGCCGGGTGGTTGCGCGGAGAATTGCTATATCGCGTTGGTGGTGCCTCCTTGTTGGACATTGAATACATCGACCTGGCGGGCCTGGATGACCTGGCCCGGATCAACCCGGAGACCGGGGAGGGGCGGGTAGTTGAATTGCCCGAGTTGGATGTCACCGTCGGTGAAATGCGGCGGGGTGATACGCTGCTTGGCAATCTGGCATTCAAGCTCTACAGCGATGGCGAGAACATTCATGCACACAGTATCAGCGGGGAAATTGGCGCGATGCAGATCCGCTCCAGTGAACCTGCCAGTCTGGTGTGGCGACAAGGCCTCCTCGGCCACACCGCCATTGAGTCGAGCCTGCATTTTGAAGATTTTGGCGATACCCTTCAGCGCCTTGGCTACGAGCGTATCATTGTTACGGAGGACGGTTCATTTCAGCTGACACTGGATTGGCCTGGAGGCCCCCAGGATTTTTCGTTGGAGAAGGCGCGGGGATCGCTACTGGTGGATATTGGCGCGGGAACTTTCCCCGACGTCTCCGGAGGGGCATCGGGCACGTTGCGCGTCGTCAGCATTCTTAACCTGACAGAAATTGTGCAGCGCTTGAGCCTGTCGCATATGTTTGAATCAGGCGTTCCATTCGACAAGGTGGATGGTGAAGTGATTTTCCACGGCGGTACCATTGATGTTGCGAGAATGGACGTGGATGGTGGAGCCAGCAGCTTTCAGTTCAGTGGGGTCTCCGAGGTGGCATCCCGTACCCTGGATGGCGAACTCGTCGTGACCTTGCCGGTGGCCAGTAACCTGCCGTGGCTGGCCGCGTTTACCGCGGGCTTGCCGGTGGCGGCGGGTGTTTTTGTACTGAGCAAACTGTTTGAAAATCAGGTCAATCGTTTGACCAGTGCGGTCTACAGCGTCACTGGCACCTGGGATGACCCGCAGGTCGAGTTTGATCGGGTTTTTGATGACACTGAGGCAAATGAGGCCGGTCAAACGCCAGCGGCCAAGCAGGAAACCACCCCGCCTGCGGCAGTGATCCCCGTTCAGCCGGCATCGCCGTAAAGCTCTTCCAACTCTCTTAGCAAGCGAAATAACTTTCGGCCCGCAGCGGGCGGCTTGTTGTGCTTACTCTCGCGCTGGTGTTGCAGTATGAGCTGACGCAATTGTTGACGGTCGGCCATGGGCCAGCGCGCCATAACCAATGCTGTACCGCCGGGCCCTGCGGCCAGCACCTCATCCCGCAGCTGTTCCAACTGGTGGAATGCGCTCGCATCCTCCCGGCGTTGGTTGTCCATGGCGTTCAACGCGCCTTCGATAAGCGTGGCATCGATGTCGCGCATTAACTTGCCGATAAGTTGCATATGCCGCCGTTTTGCGCTGTGGCTGCGCATATCTGCGGCTTCGCGAATGGCCTCGAGTAGACGCTCATCCTCCACCGGCAATTTCTCCAATTGCTTTTCGCTAAGACCGACCAGTGCTTCGCCGAGTTCCTGCAATTCGAGCATACGACGCTTTAGTGCACTCTTGCTGGGCGCTTCTCCTTCGGCGCTATCCGGCTGTTCATCCCATTCACGCATAAACGAGTGTCGCCAATCCCAGGAAAGAAACAAACCCGACCACGTCAGTGACAGTGGTCAGGACCACGCCCCCCGCCAATGCCGGGTCTATTTTAAACCGGGTCATCAGCAGCGGCAGTACGGCACCCATAAAGGCCGCAGTAATGAGGTTGATGATCATGGCAGCCGCAATGATCAGCCCGATATTCCAGTCCCCGAACCAGAGGGATGCCGCCACAGCGACCACACCGGCCCACAGCGCGCCATTGAGAATGCCGACCATGACCTCCCTGTTTATCAGCCACATCTGGTTATTGCGGCCGATATGACCCATGGCGATACCGCGCACCAGTACCGTGAGCGTCTGGGTACCTGCAATACCGCCCATGGAGGCCACTATCGGCATCAGTACGGCCAGCGCTACCACCTTTTCGATAGTGCCCTGGAACAGGTTTATCACGCCCGCGGCAATAAACGCCGTGATCAGATTAATGCCCAGCCAGATTGCGCGCCTGGGCGCGGTGCGATACACCGTCGCAAAAGTGTCTTCATCTTCACCCAGGCCGGCCATGGACATAAAGGAGTGGTCCGCGTCTTCGCGAATAACATCGACCACGTCATCGATGGTAATCCGCCCCACTACCCGGCCTTCTGCATCGACAACGGGTGCCGATACCCAGTCATTCCGCTCAAACAGTCTGGCCACGTCGGAGTCGGGCATGTCGTCCGGAATGGGTTCCACGTCCGTGTCCATCATCTCGCGAACAGTGGCGGAGGGGTCCGAGACCAATAGCGTGCGCAGTGGAAGCAGGCCGATAAAACGGCCGGCGCGGTTGACAACTATAAGGCTGTCGGTCATTTCCGGTATTTCTTCGTGACGTCGCAGGTAGCGCAATACCACGTCCAGTGTCAGCGGCGCACGGATGGTAATAGTATCCGTGTTCATCAGGCCGCCGGCAGTGTCTTCCGGGTAGAGCATTACCCGTTCCAGGCGGCCCCGGTCCTGCTGGTCCATGGAGTTGAGGACTTCCCAGGTGATGCGGTCGGGTAACTGCTGCAGGATATCCGCAACATCGTCGTCTTCCAGCCCCTCCATGAGCTCGGCGACTTTGGTCACTTCCATTTCGCTGAGGAAGTCGATACGAACTTCGTCGCTCAACTCATTGAGAACCTCGCCCTCGTTATCCTCATCGAGCAATTTCCAGAGGATATGGCGGACCTTGGGGGGTGACGATTGCAACAGGTGAGCAGCATCGGCCGTAGGCAAGCTGTTCAGCATGTGCCTGACGTCCACGAACGTACCGCTGTCCAGAGCGAGGTTCAGCTTGTCGATGGTGGTCTGGGAACTTTCCTCTATCTGGCTCACCGTCTTTTCCCGCAAATATCCCGTATCGGGCTCCTGCCCGGTGGGGGGCAATTATCGGGTAAAGCTGTGCTTACAACAATGTGATTAGTTACAGATGGTGGTGATTGAGGGGCTATTCGGGTTCGTCGAAGCGATTTGCGATCAGGATTTGCAGAGCTTCCAGCGCGGCGTCTTCATCCCGGCCTTCTATCCAGAGGTCGAGTACAGTGCCTTTCCCTGCGGCCAGCATCATCACTGACATGATACTTTTGCCATCGACCAGGCTGCCGTCCTTGCCTGCCTGTATTGAGCTGGCAAAGGCGGCGGCGCAGCTGACAAACTTCGCCGCCGCGCGCGCGTGCAGGCCAAGTTTGTTGATGATGGTTACCTGAGTTTGGATCACGGGTTTATTGCAGTTCCCTGTGTCGTACATGGATGTTCTGATACTGCGCCTTATAGTAACGGTACAGGCGATCAGCCAGATATACTGAACGATGTTGGCCTCCGGTACAACCAAGCCCCACTGTCATATAGCTGCGGTTGCTGTCCTTATACCGCGGCAGCCACGTGTCGAGATAATGGCAGATGTCGGCGTAGAGTTCTTCCGCCAGGGGCTGCGACTCCAGAAACTGTTGCACCTCGGCATCAAGTCCGCTCTTCAGCCGTAACTCCTTCACCCAGTGCGGGTTGGGTAACATGCGTACGTCAAAAACCAGATCGGCGTCGGCGGGCACGCCGCGTTTGAAGCCGAAAGATTGGAACAGCAGCGACATACTGCCGGTACTGTTTTTCAGCAGCCTCTGTTTGATCGCGTCGCGCAATTCATAAATAGTCATCTGGGTGGTATCCAGAACCAGTGATGCGTCGCCGGATATGGGGCCCAGTAAATGACGTTCCTTGTCAATTGCCTCTGCCAGGGGTGTCGTGTCGCTGCTCAGTGGGTGCCGGCGACGGGTTTCACTAAAACGTTTGATGAGTTCTGAGTCCTGGGCGTCGAGAAACAGGATCTCCCGATGGACAGACGCTGGCAAGGCATCGACGATGTCGACGAAATTAGCCAGATCTTTCCATGCATTGCGAGCATCTATACAAACCGCAGTGCCACGAAAATGACTGAATTCCTCGCGCCCCGTCTCTTGCACTAACGCAGGCAGTAGCGAGACAGGCAAATTGTCGATGCAGTAGTAGCCCTCGTCTTCGAGCTGGTGTAATGCGGTACTTTTCCCCGAGCCCGAGCGCCCGCTGATAATGACCAGTTCCATGGTTCTGGATGCTACCTTAGTCATAGTATTACCCTCCGGGCTGCCGATTCCGGGTTAGCTGCATTAGAGCCGCGTCTAAACGTCCCGGTTGGTGGCCACGGTGAACAATTCGTCGCTATTTTTTGCTGCGCGCAGTTGTTGGCAGAAGCTGCCCTGACTAAACAGGCGCGCTACATTTGCGAGAATATCCAGGTGCTGCTGATGGGCTTCTCCGGGTACCAGTAGCGCAAAAAGCAAATCAACCGGTTTGTCATCCGGCGCGTCAAAATCTATCGCCTGTTCCAGGGTGACCAGGGTCCCCAATGGCTCGGGACAGGCATCGACACGGCAGTGTGGAATGGCAATTCCCTGGCCCAGGCCAGTACTGCCCAGCTTTTCCCGGGCTATGAGCTGCCCGAACACCTCCTCGTACACGAGGGATGGCTGGTCATTGCTGATGACTCTGGCGATGGTTTCAAAAAGTCTTTTTTTACTGATGCCAGGCGCGTGACAAATGGTTCGCGCCGGGCTCAGGATTTCGTTGAGGAAGTTCACAGTAGTATCGGAGGCTAACGGCCTCTGGATTTTTCCTTGTGTTTGATGAGTTGGCGGTCGAGTTTGTCAGCCAGCGCGTCAATTGCTGCATACATGTCTTCGGATTCGGAGGCGGCAAAAATGTCCCCTCCGGATATGTGGATGGTCGCCTCGGCTTTTTGCACCATCTTTTCTACGATCAGTGTGACCTGTGTGTTGGTGATATGGTCAAAATGCCGCTGCAGGCGTTCGAATTTATTCTCAACATAGTCCCGTAATGGGTCTGTAACCTCCACGTGGTGTCCGCTGACGTTTAGTTGCATATACAGCTCCTTTTCTATGTTAAGCCGGGGCTACCGGCACCGGCGGTTACCGGATTTGCCTGATTCTTTCTCGAATTTTAGACCACTGCAGTTCGAGGCACGAGATATTTCACACCAGGACATGGGACACGGGCCGCTACACCAGTCGTTTGCGTTCATTTGATGGCGGAATCATCAGTGACTCCCGATATTTTGCGATAGTCCGACGTGCAACCTGTACGCCCTGTTCCTGCAATAGCTTGGTGATTTTGTTGTCGCTGAGGGGCTTGCGTGGATTTTCGGCCCCTACCAGTTTGCGAATAAGTGCACGAATGGCGGTTGATGAACACTCGCCACCCGAACTGGTGGCCACGTGGCTCGAAAAGAAGTATTTTAATTCGAAGACACCGCGTGGCGTATGCATGTACTTCTGGGTGGTGACACGGGAAATGGTGGACTCATGCATTTCTACCAACTCCGCAATTTCACTCAGCACCAGCGGCTTCATCGCTTCAGCGCCGTATTCAAGGAAATTACGCTGGTGTTCGACAATTTTTGTGGCAACCTTCATTAATGTCTCGTTGCGGCTGTGCAGGCTTTTGAGGAACCAGCGTGCCTCCTGCAGATTGTCCCGCAGGAACGTATTATCGGCGCTGCTGTCGGCGCGCTTGATCAGGCCGGCGTAATTGCTGTTGATACGCAGCTTGGGTGCTATATCCGGATTGAGCTCGACGACCCAGCGGCCCTCTTTTTTACTGACAAACACATCCGGCACGACGTACTCGGTGGTGTCTTGCCCAACCGAGTGGCCCGGATTCGGATCCAGTGATTGGATCAGCGTCAGTACCTGTTTGAGGTCAGCTTCCTTGAGGCGGGTGCGCCGCAGAATCTGGGCGAAGTCACCGTTGCCCAACTGGTTGATGTGGCGGCTCAGAACCAGCTTGGCCTGGTCCAGCCACGGGGTGGAGGGCGGTAGCTGTTGCAGTTGAACCAGCAGACATTCTTGAAGATCGCGAGTACAGACGCCAGCGGGTTCAAATTGCTGCAGGCGGTGCAGTACCGCCATTATCTCATCGAAGTCGATTTCGATGTCTACCTCGCGTGACAGTGACTCGTGTATATCCTCCAGCTCCTGAGTAACGCGCCCATTGTCATCAGTGGCGTCGATAATGGCCAGTGCAATCAGGCGATCTACATCGGAGAGGCGAGTGAGGTTAAGTTGCCACAGCAGTTCTTCGCGCAGCGACCCGTTTGATGCATTGCCGCTATCAAAGCCCGTATCCGAAAGATCGTCGCCGGAATAGACCGAAGCGGAGGCGGCGGGAAGCAGGTCGTCCCATTGGGTATCCACAGGCAGGTCTTCGGGGAGGCCCGCGCTCCATTCACTGTCATCCGCGGGCTGATCCGAGGAGGCACTGTCAGCGCTGTTTGTCGGGGCGTCAGAGGCGGCTGACTGCAGGTTGGGGCTATCGTCATCGCGCTCGGTAGAACGATCTTCGCCCTCGTTGTCCTCGTCGGTCACCTCCAGCATGGGGTTGCTGTCCAGTGCCTGCTGTATTTCCTGTTGCAAGTCCATGGTCGACAGTTGTAACAACCGGATTGCCTGCTGCAACTGCGGTGTCATCGTCAGCTGTTGGCCCAGTTTTAGTTGCAGCGACTGCTTCATGGATGTATCGGGTTTCCTCGGGAGGGCGTTTGCCCCCGGTGACGCAAATGTGCGATTACGAACTCAGTGTAGTACTCGCGCGCAGGGTGTGGCAACCACTTGGCGCGAAATTTGCTTGTGAGTTTCGGGATTGCGATGGAGGTCTCTGAAAATAGTCCCCCGGCCGGGCGCGCCTGGACGGTGTTACATACGAAAATGATCGCCCAGATAAACCTGCCGGACCTTTTTGTGGGCCAGTACCTCGTCTGCAGAACCAGCGGCAATGATGTGCCCTTCGCCTACGATATAGGCTTTTTCGCAGATATCGAGGGTGTCGCGCACATTGTGGTCGGTTATCAGCACGCCAATGCCCCGGTCGCGCAGCTGATTGATGATCTGCTTGATATCGCTGACGGAAATGGGGTCGACACCGGCGAAGGGCTCATCCAGTAAAATGAACTCCGGTTCAGTAGCCAGCGCGCGCGCGATCTCTACCCGCCGGCGCTCTCCCCCGGAGAGGGACTGACCCAGGCTGTCACGCAAGTGCTCTATATGAAACTCTTCCAGAAGCTCGTTCTGTCTTTGTAGTCGCTGGGCTTTGTTGAGGTCGGAACGGGTTTGCAGGATCGCCATTATGTTGTCTCCCACCGTGAGCTTGCGGAATACGGAAGCTTCCTGGGGAAGATAGCCAACGCCACGGCGCGCGCGCTGGTGCATCGTCAGGTTGGTGAGGTCCTCGCCGTCGATGGTGATAGTGCCGCGGTCAGCCCGGATGATACCGATGATCATGTAGAAGCAGGTCGTTTTGCCGGCACCGTTCGGTCCCAGTAAGCCCACCACCTGGCCACTCTCGATTTCGAGGGAAACGTCCTGCACGACATCCCTGCCACCGTAACGCTTGGCGAGATTAGTTGCTTTGAGCTGGGGCATCGGCGCTGTCTTCCTGTTGCACATCTTCCGATGGAGGTGCGTTGGCTTTATCGCGAACGGTGGGCGGAATCACCACCACAACCGGGCTGCCGTCCGGTGATTGATCAGAATCCGCCTTTATCAGTTCGTCGCTTATATAGTAATCAATCGAGTCACCGGTGACCGAGCTACCATCATCGCGCGTGATATGCGCATCGATTTTCAGATGAACCCGGTCTTCGAGCTTGTAGAATTCGATGGTTTGAGCGCGGGCTCGAACCATGGGTTCATCTACCGCAGGCCGTTGTTTCATCATGGCAGGGTTGCCCTCGGCGACAATTTTGTCCGCGTCGGCATTTTCATGATATATGGTGAGTTTGTCCGCGACGATGTCCAGGCTGCCCTGGATCATATGGACATTCCCGGTGTACACCGTAAAGCCCTGCTTTTCATCCCGGATAGCGGTGTCAGCTGTAATGCGAATGGGCTGATCGCGGTCGTCTGGCAGTGAGAGGGCGGGGCCGCACACAAGCAGGCCGATAAGCAGCGCTGCTGTACGGAGCTGCCTCAGCTGATCTGGAAACCACCTCTGGTGCCCCTTGAGGCTATGGTAGAACATGCTTACTCTCCGCATTGCGCATCAATACACACCCGGTTCCGTCATAGACGGCGGTGCAGTCGCTTATTATCAGACCCGTGCTGATGGTAACTGGTTCGCAGGCAGAGGCACTATATTTTCTTGCGCACATCGTTTCTTCCAGTTTCGGCATGGATCAAGCGAGCCCCGCATGTAACAGGTGCATCAGGTGGATCACGCCAGCCACGCTGTTATCGGCATTGACCACCACCAGAGAGCTGATTTCGTTCTCTTCCATGATTCGCATCGCTTCCGCGGCGAGCATATCCGGTGTGACGGTCTTGGCGCCGGTACTCATTAATTGCTGTATGGGCGTTTCGTTGATGTCGATTCGGGCTTTCAGGGTTCGACGCAGGTCACCGTCAGTGAAAATACCGACCAGTAGTTTGTCCTTGTCCAGCACCGTGGTCATCCCCAGGCCCTTGTTGCTGATCTCCAGCAGGGCCTCAGACAGCGAAGTTTCTGGTGCAACACTTGGGATCGTATCGCCGGAACGCATAATATCTCCTACCTTGAGCAGGAGCTTCTTTCCCAGTGTGCCTCCCGGGTGCGAAAAAGCAAAATCGTCGGCGGTGAAGCCCCGCGCTTCCAGCAGGGCGATGGCCAGTGCATCACCCATTACCAGGGCCGTTGTGGTGCTGGAGGTGGGCGCCAGATCCAGCGGGCAGGCCTCGGTTTCCACACCGGTGTCCAGATGTACGTCGGAGGCCTGTGCCAATACCGACTGCGGGTTTCCGGTCATGCTAACCAGCGATGTGCCCATGCGTTTCAACAGCGGCAGGAGGGTAACGATTTCGGCAACAGAGCCGCTGTTGGACAGGGCGATAACCGCGTCATCGGCGGTGATCATGCCCATGTCGCCATGGCTGGCCTCGCCGGGGTGCACGAAAAACGCGGGGGTTCCCGTGCTGGCCAGGGTCGCGGCGATTTTTCTGGCGATATGCCCGGACTTGCCCATGCCGGTCACGATGACCCGGCCACGGGTCGCGAGCAGCAGCTCACAGGCTCGCTCAAAATCGCGACCGATGCGGCTTTCAAGTGCCGCAACTGCAGCGGACTCCATTTTGATTGTGCGCCGGCCTGAGGTAGCGAAGTCGGTCCCCGACATAAAAAATCCTAGAAGCTGAGGTACAGCAGGTAATAATACAGTGCGTAGAACGTTAGCAACAACCACCCCACCATGCGCCCCAGATAAGCATAACCCGGCGGCGCCTTGCGCCGGCGTCCACCGATGTAGACGGCGGATGCCAGCAGTACCGTGAGCAAGGTCATGAACGGGTAGTCTCTGCCGATTACTTCCGAGGCCAGTGACTGGGAAGATACGATACCCGGTATGGCCATGACGGCCAACAAGTTAAACAGGTTTGAGCCGATCACATTGCCAATGGCAATCTCTGTGTGACCGCGCCGGGCGCTGGTCACGGTAGCAGCGAGTTCCGGCAAGCTGGTGCCAATGGCAATCACCGTGAGGCCGATCAGAAGTTCTGATACGCCCAGACCCTCTGCGGTGATGACAGCGCCCCACACCAGCAGGCGTGAACTGGCAATCAGTAGCATCAAGCCGGTGGCAAAAGTCAGCCAGGCGCGCAGTGTCGGCAGTTCCCGCAAACATTCGTCATTTGTTTCCTCTTGTAACTTGGCGTCCGTGGCTTGGCTGCGAAGCAGGTATGTCATCACCAGGGCCAGGGCTGCCAGCAGCAGCCAGCCTTCCATGCCCGACAGCAGGTTGTCTGCCAGCATTGCTCCGGCCACAGCGGTTACGGCCAGCAGGATCAGCAGTTCTTTTTTCACGGCACTTTGCAGTACCACGAAGGGTGTCACCAAAAGTGTAATACCCAGTACCATACCAATGTTGGCTATGTTGGAACCGATGGCATTGCCGATGGCAAGCTCGCCGGCGCCGGTGAAGGCTGCCGTCAGGGATACCAGCACCTCCGGAGCAGAGGTGCCAATGGAAACGATGGTCATGCCGATGACTATGGGGGACATACCCATATTTCGGGCGATGGCTGCGGCACCAATGATGAAAAGGTCGGCGCTCCAGATGAGAATTGCAAAGCCGGCGAATATGGCAGCGGCGGCTATCAGCATACGACGGTATTTCCTGTTAAAGTGTGCGCCGCACTGTCAGTGGGAACCAGGCGAGGCAGGCGAATGTCTATTACATAGCGTGTTTGCAGCGGCAGGACAAGGCTGGTGCTTCACACGGCAGGATTATACAGGCCCGCATAAGCCTTGGTAGTGCAAATTACAATTTGAGGAGAGTAATGGTGTTGAAGGTATCTTGGGGTTGGTTTTTCGGTCTGGCCATGCTTGTTTCGGCTTCCTGGGCAGAGGAAACGGTACCCGGTGCTCACGAGGTGGTAAATGACGCTACTCAGAAAGTGATGGCTGTGGTGTCGGAGTCCAGCGCGTATGTTGATGAGAATCCCGAGCGGTATTACCAACAGGTGCAAGACATCCTTGATCCTGTTATCGACTTCCGGGGTTTTGCCCGCAGCGTCATGGGGCCGTATGCCAGCAGTGAGCGCTACCGCTCACTGGATGAGGCGGGACGGCAGCGCTTGCGTGAGCAGTTGGACACGTTCACTGATGTGATGCGTGTGGGGCTGGTCAGAACCTACAGCAAGGGCCTGCTGGTTTACGGCGATTCACGTATCGAAGTTTTCGCCGCTGCAGAGGAAGACGTCGCGCGTGGGCGGGCGGCTGTAAGGCAGCTGGTGTACAACAACCAGCCGGAACCCTATGTGCTGATCTACCACATGGGGCTCGCCAAAAGCGGGGAGTGGCAGTTGCGCAATATTATCATCGAGGGCGTGAACCTGGGCGAAATTTATCGCAGTCAGTTTGAGGCCAGCGCGCGCAAGAATGACGGTGATATTGACGCGGTAATTGCCAGCTGGACTGCAGTTGAGGTGGACACAGAGGAGTCCTGATCTGTTGCGGGTGTATCCCCCCGGCGTTGGGATGTTTGCATCGGGCGGTCCGACCAGTGCAGCTGAATCAGCATTGGCTTAAGTAGCGGTGGCCATCCCAGCGGATTTCTCCTAGAATGGCGGGTTTTTACTGCCACCTCGCCCGGCCCCGACGCTGCGCGCACTGGCCCCTATTTCAGGAGATATTTTATGGATGCCGACACCCTTAAGTCGCTATTGCAAAACCACCTGAGTGACTGTGAGTTCCATGTGCAGGGGGAGGGCAGTCACTTTGAGATAATCGCAATCGGGGAGATGTTCGAGGGGTTGCGCCCGGTGCGCAAGCAGCAACTGGTGTATGGCGCCCTCAGTGATTGCATCGGCGACGGCAGCGTGCACGCAGTTAATATACGTACCTTCACCCCAACCGAGTGGCAGGCGCAGTCGCGCGACTGAGTCGCCCGCTGCCAAAGACTATGACCCAACAACTCACAATTGCCCTGACCAAGGGGCGCATCCTGAAGGAAACCCTGCCATTGCTGGCCAGTGCCGGAATTACGCCACTGGACGATGTCGGCAGCAGTCGTAAGCTGGTTTTTGAGACCAGTCACCCGGCCGTGCGGCTGGTGATTATTCGCGGGTCGGATGTGCCGACCTATGTGCGCCACGGCGCGGCGGATATGGGGGTGGTAGGTAAAGATATCCTGCTTGAGCACGGAGCTGAGGGGCTCTATGAGCCACTGGACCTGGGTATAGCGCGCTGCCGCCTGATGACTGCGGGCCCGGTTGGTTGGCGCGCCTCTGGCGCTCGCATCCGGGTGGCGACCAAGTTCGTCAATATTGCTCGCCGCCATTTTGCCCGTCAGGGGGTGCACGCGGACGTGATTAAACTGTACGGCGCCATGGAACTGGCGCCGATCATGAATCTGGCTGACCTGATTGTTGACATAGTCGACACCGGCAATACATTGCGCGCCAACGGTATGGAGCCGCTGGAGGAGATCGCTGCAATCAGTTCGCGGCTGGTGGTCAACAAGGCGGCCATGCGGTCGCGCTGCGCCATCATCCAGCAGGTGGTGCAGGACCTTGCAGCCGCAGTGCCGAAGGATTGACCTGGAGCCCACCATGCAACGACTGGACACCACGCAGGCAGATTTCGATACGGCACTGACGCAACTCACTGCGTGGCAGGATGACCTCGATGAGCGGGTCAGTCAGGTGGTCTCCACCATTGTCGGGGATGTGGCGACGCGGGGTGACGAGGCGGTGCTGGAATACACGGCACGCTTTGATCAGCTCAGGGCCGCATCGGTGGCTGAGCTAGAGGTTTCGCCACAACGCATGGAAGCCGCGCTGGCGGCTATTGAACCGGCACAGCGCGAAGCCCTGGACTATGCGGCCAACCGAATACGCAGCTATCACCAACATCAATCACAACAGAGCTGGCAGTACCGGGATGAGGGTGGCAATTTGCTGGGCCAGCAGATTACGCCATTGCAGCGTGTCGGCATCTATGTGCCGGGTGGCAAGGCGAGTTATCCCTCCTCGGTGCTGATGAATGCACTGCCTGCGAAAGTTGCTGGTGTGGATGAGATTATCATGGTCGTGCCGGCTCCCGGGGGTGAGCTGAATGACCTGGTACTGGCTGCCGCAATGATTGCCGGTGTAGACAGGGTATTTACGATCGGAGGTGCTCAGGCCATAGCTGCGCTGGCATACGGGACCCAAACGGTGCCCGGTGTAGACAAAATCGTCGGCCCCGGAAATATCTATGTGGCCACAGCCAAGCGCCAGGTATTTGGCCGGGTCGGGATAGATATGATTGCCGGCCCATCGGAGATTCTGGTTGTCTGCGACGGCGCTACCGACCCGGACTGGGTCGCGATGGATCTGTTTTCCCAGGCAGAGCACGACGAAAATGCTCAATCATTGCTGTTGTGCCCGGACACTGCATACCTCGATCAGGTTCAGGCGAGTATCGACCGCCTGCTGCCGGGTATGGAGCGAGTGGATATAATCCGCAAATCCCTTGCCGCACGCGGCGCGATGATTAAAACCCGGGATCTGCAGGATGCCATTGCTGTCAGCAATCGGCTTGCGCCGGAGCACCTGGAGCTATCTGTGCAAAACCCGGAAGCGCTGCTGCCTTGGGTGCGTCACGCCGGCGCCATTTTTATGGGCCCGTATACTTCGGAGGCACTCGGGGATTACTGCGCAGGTCCGAATCACGTGTTGCCTACGTCGCGTTCCGCACGATTCTCTTCGCCGCTGGGTGTCTACGATTTTCAGAAGCGGAGCTCGTTAATTATGTGTAGTGAGAGCGGAGTACAGGAGTTGGGCCGCATGGCCTCCGTGCTGGGGCGCGGTGAGGCACTTACCGCGCACGCCCGCAGTGCAGAAATGCGGCTGGCTGATTACACGCCCGACTAGCGCTGGCCTTCCCGGCGTTCAGTCACGAGATTGATTGAGTACCCCGACGATCGCCCGTAACTCCAGGCTTTGCTGCTCGCGCAGCAGGGCGATATCTACCGAATCACCGGGGCGCAGCATGGCGATGCGCTGCATGGTCATGCGGCCATCCTTCACCGGTTCGCCATCGATGTGGGTGATAAGATCGCCAGGCATAACGCCTGCTTTCTCTGCCGGACTGTTTTCCGCTACTTCAACGACGACAAGTGCCTGGCCGCTTTTGCCGTCTTCTCGCGCTACACCAACAACTTCCACGCTAACGCCCAGCCAGCCGCGTATGACCTCGCCGTAGTCGATCAGGTCCTGCATCACGAAAACGGCAAGATTCACCGGTATCGCCAGACTGATGCCAATTCCGGTGGCAGTCGTTTGTCCGTCGGAATTGCCAGTGTAAATCAACGTATTAATACCCAGCAGGCGACCGGAGGTATCGACCAGCGCGCCGCCAGAGTTGCCCAGGTGAATAGTGGCGTCTGTTTGTATGTAGTCTTCGTAGGCATTGGGTTGCAGGCCATAACGGCCCAGTGCCGAGACAATCCCCTGGGTAACGGAGTGGCCAAAACCCAGTGGGTTGCCGATCGCCAGCACCACATCGCCCACTCTCGCGGCGTTGGAGTCTCCCAGGGTTATCGGCTGCAGGTCGGGTAAATCCACTTTCAGTACAGCCAGGTCGGTAGCGGCGTCGGTGCCGATTACCACCGCGTTGGTAAAGCGACCATCCTGCAGCAAGACGCGGATGGCATCTGCGCCCGCGATAACGTGATTGTTGGTGAGGATATGGCCTTCTGCGGTGACGATAACGCCTGAGCCCAGCGACCGCTCTATGCGCTGACGCTGCTGCCCCGGTTTGGAAAATCGCCGGAAAAAGATGTCATCCAGCAGTGGGTTGGGGCGAGAACTTACCCGTTTTTCAGTATAAATGTTGACGACCGCTGGTGTGGCAAGACGTACTGCGCTGGCATAGCTGACGGGTTCATAGTCGAATGTGCCGCGGTGACCTGCTGCGGGCAGCACCCAGCGATCAAGAATGAGCAGCGCGGCAAGGAGGCCTGCGAGAGCGGGCCAGAGTAGGAAGGTCAGTTTCTTCAAGAGCGCACCGCTGTCTGTGTATTTGCCCTGGCAGCCTCCTTATTCTTTGGCTGGGGTCGCCTTGGGTGTGGCCGCGTCAGCAGCCTCTGCAGGGTTCTTTCTGTCTATGCCGAACTCCTCGTTAAGCATGCCCTTTTCGCCAGGTGATGTTTTCGGTGCATAGTCCAGAGGTGGACGAATATCCGCCAGGTGCGCCGGGATTTCAGAACTCTCGCGGCTGTCTTCCAGGCGGTCCAGTGACACTGGGCCTTTGCCCTGACACAAGGTATTAGCACCTTTGGCAAGGTGGTTGTGGACGTCGCGGTAGCGTTCCGTGAGATTGTTTAGCAGCGTGGCTGTCTCGGTAAAGTGGTCTACCACTTCGTCTTCGTAGGCCTTCTTGTCTTGCAGCATCTGGTCCAGCTTGAGCTCGGCTTCGCGCTGACGCTGAGCCGCTGGGGAGCTGCGACGGCCCAATAGCGCGCCCAGGGCGAGGCCGAGAATAAACAGGGCTGCCCCCGCAATGATCAGGATAGTCTGGCTGTATTGAACAGGTTCCACAGGCGGGTCCTCATATACCGGGAAATTTGAAGACGCGCAGTATAACCCCATGGGCCCTCGACTGTAAGCATCTGAAAGGGCTACTGCCCTTCGCGGCTTTGCCGGGCATATTGCGAAGTCTTCGGTCGGTGGTTAAAGTGTTGCGCTCGCAAGGCAATAGGGCCGGGCCTAATGCCGGTGAACTATTTTTCATGACAACACCCTGGCAACGTTACCAGTCAGACCTTCAGCGTGACGACTTTTCCCATGATCCGGCCCAGGAGCATGCAGTAAAGCTGTTGCAGGACCTCTATGAGCGTCTGTTGGCGCTCCGGCGAGAGCGCAAGAGTGGCGTGCTGGGGTGGCTGCAGAAGCTGCGTGGTCAGCCCCGGGAGCCGGAGGTAGGTCTCTATCTATGGGGTGGTGTGGGCCGCGGCAAAACGTATCTTGTTGACACCTTTTTTGACTGCTTGCCCTTCCAGCAAAAAATGCGGGTACATTTCCTCCGCTTTATGCGGCGGGTTCACGAGGAATTGAAGCAGCTTGAAGGCGAGGTGAACCCGCTGGAAAAGGTGGCAGACCGCCTGGCCGAAGAGGCCATTGTGATCTGCTTCGACGAGTTCTACGTCAGCGACATTGCCGACGCCATGATCCTGGGAGGCCTAATGGAGGCGCTCTTTGCCCGTGGAGTAAGTCTGGTGGCCACCTCCAATATTGAGCCTGGGCGGCTGTACGAGAATGGCTTGCAGCGTCAGCGCTTTCTGCCGGCCATTGCGCTGGTTGAGAAGTACACCCGGGTAGTCAATGTAGATGCAGGGGTCGACTATCGCTTGCGCACTTTGCAACAGGCGCAGTTGTACCACTTTCCGCTGGGTTCAGCCGCCGACGACAGTCTGCGTGACAGTTTTGGGAAACTGGCCGGTCAGCCGGGTAACCACTGGGAACGTATGGAGGTTAATGGTCGCTACATTACCTGTCGCTGTCGGGCCGACGATGTGGGCTGGTTTGACTTTGCCGAGCTATGTGATGGCCCCCGATCACAAAACGACTATATCGAGCTCTCCAGGATGTTTCACGCGGTGTTGATATCCGGCGTGCCCGCCTTTAACCCCGATACTGATGACCAGGCACGGCGCTTTATTAACCTGGTGGACGAATTTTATGATCGCAATGTTAAACTGGTGCTGGCTGCAGCTGTACCGCTATTGGAGCTCTATGCCGGCGGCCGCTTGTCTTTCGAGTTTCAGCGGACCACTTCGCGCCTGCAGGAGATGCAGTCGCGCGACTATCTGGTTCGCGAGCACAAGGCCTGATAGTGGCTGGGTAAGGGGTTTAAACTCACCGTGTTTTTTTTGCTTGAAATAGGGCCCGCCATTGATTAGTATTCGCGCTCTCGAAATTGGAGCCTTCCAAGAGGCAGTTATTGATGAAAACTTTTAGTGCTAAAGCAGCGGAAACCAACCACGACTGGTTCGTAGTGGACGCCGCTGAGAAGACGCTGGGCCGCCTGGCCAGTGAGATTGCTCACCGCCTGCGCGGCAAGCACAAGCCGGAATATACGCCGCATGTGGACACCGGTGATTACATCGTTGTGATCAATGCTGAGAAGATTCGGGTGTCCGGTAAGAAGACTACCGACAAAATTTACCACTCCCATACTGGCTATCCCGGTGGGATCAAGGATATTTCCTTCGAAAAACTCATCAAAAAGGCGCCTGAGCGTGTTATACAGGGCGCTGTGAAGGGTATGCTTCCGCGCAATCCGCTGGGTCGCGCCATGTTCAGGAAGCTCAAGGTTTACGCCGGCTCCGAGCACCCGCACTCTGCGCAGCAGCCGCAAGTACTGAACGTTTAACGGATACTACTTATGTCAACAACGCAATATTACGGAACCGGACGTCGCAAGACCTCTACAGCCCGTGTTTTTCTCAAGAATGGTGGCGGCAATATCACCGTCAACCAACGTCCCCTGGACGTTTATTTCGGCCGGGAAGTGGCTCGCATGATTGTGCGTCAGCCGCTGGAACTCGTTGATTTAAATGATAAATTTGATGTTAATGTAACCGTTGCAGGCGGCGGAAGCTTCGGCCAGGCCGGCGCTATTCGCCACGGGATTACCCGGGCCCTGATGGAATATGACGAAACCCTGCGCCCACCGCTGCGTAGCGCCGGTTATGTAACCCGCGACGCGCGTGAAGTTGAGCGTAAAAAAGTCGGATTGCGCAAGGCGCGCAAGCGTCCTCAGTACTCCAAGCGTTAAGCAGTCTGGAGACCCGCGTATTGCGGGAGTCCCGGAAGCACCGGAAGCGCCCGGCTGTATGTTCAGCCCGGGCGTTTTTTTTAGGTACAGTATTTGCAACAGTGGGGGAGAGCGATGCGCTTCTCGACCAGTTCTCCCCGGGGTATTGGCGTTGCGGTAAAATGTCGCTGTAAACCCTTTGAGGTCAATGGGTTCTCCTTGTAAGGGCAGGGTAAAATCATTACCATTTGATCCTTTTTGGGGCGAGCTCAAGCGACGTCGTGGCAACGGCTGTACAGGGGCGGGAAATCAGGAGAGAAAAGCATGAGTAGCGATGGCGTAAACTCCGGCAGGAGGAAATTCCTGACGGCAGCCACCAGTGTCGTGGGTGTGGTCGGCGCGGTGGGTATAGCAGTCCCCTTCGTAGGATCATGGAATCCTTCAGCCAAGGCCAAAGCGGCCGGAGCGCCCGTCAAGGCGGACGTCAGTCAGTTGGAACCTGGCCAAATGGTGATTGTTGAGTGGCGTGGTAAGCCGGTTTATGTCGTGAACCGGACCGAGTCCCAATTGGAGGCACTGCCCAGTCTGGATAGCCAATTGAAGGATCCTGATTCCCTTATCTCGGCTCAACCCGAGTACATTCACGGCATCGACCGTTCAATCAAGCCCAACCTGCTGGTCATTGTCGGACTCTGTACTCACTTGGGCTGCGCCCCGAAATTCCGTCCGGAAGTGGGCGCCGCCGATCTTGAGGGGTCGGGTGGAAAAGAATGGTTGGGTGGTTTTTTCTGTCCGTGTCACGGCTCCAAGTTTGATCTGTCTGGTCGTGTCTACAACGGCGTGCCCGCATCAAGCAACCTGGAAGTCCCTCCCTATACATTTGAGGGTGATAATGTCCTGTTAATTGGCGTGGATTGGGAGGCTGTCTGATGGTCAATATGCTTGTTGGTTTACGTGATTGGGTCGATGCTCGCCTGCCTATTATGCGCGCGTGGAATACCCACATGGCGAAGTATTACGCGCCGAAGAATTTCAACTTCTGGTACTTTTTCGGTGTGCTGTCCCTGCTGGTACTGGTCAATCAGCTGCTGACCGGTATCTGGCTGACCATGAGTTACAACCCCAGTCAGGAAGGCGCATTTGCATCGGTCGAATACATCATGCGCGATGTGGATTTCGGGTGGATTCTACGTTACCTGCACTCGACCGGCGCATCAGCCTTCTTCGTAGTGGTGTACCTGCACATGTTTCGTGCTCTATTGTACGGCTCGTACAAAAAACCCCGTGAGCTGATCTGGATCTTCGGCATGCTGATCTTTATCGCGCTGATGGCTGAGGCTTTCGTGGGATATGTGCTGCCCTGGGGCCAAATGTCGTACTGGGGTGCCCAGGTGATTATCTCGCTGTTTGGGGCTATTCCGGTTGTTGGCGAGGACCTGGTGACCTGGATTCGTG
Organism: uncultured Haliea sp.; assembly: GCA_963977275.1. Classification (GTDB taxonomy): domain Bacteria; phylum Pseudomonadota; class Gammaproteobacteria; order Pseudomonadales; family Halieaceae; genus JARRPM01. Next base: position 46,744 of record CAXBNX010000003.1, read on the forward strand.
GTGATTTTCTCATTTCCGGTATCACCCTGAACCGCTTCTTTGCACTCCATGTGGTCGCTTTGCCCATTGTGCTGCTGGCTCTGGTGGTCCTGCACTTATTGGCTTTGCACGAGGTTGGCTCCAACAACCCGGACGGTGTAGATATCAAGAAAGTAAAAGGAGACGATGGCATCCCGCTGGACGGCATCGCATTCCACCCCTACTACACGGTGCATGACCTGCAGGCGGTAGGCGTGTTTCTATTCGTGTTCTGCGGCATCGTATTCTTCCTGCCGGAGATGGGAGGCTATTTCCTTGAATTCGCCAACTTCGAGGAGGCCAATTCGCTGAAAACGCCGGAGCATATTGCCCCGGTATGGTATTTCACTCCCTTTTACTCGGTGTTGCGTGCGGTACCGGATAAGTTCTGGGGCTTCATCGCCTTCGCCGCGTCGGTGGCCATACCGTTCCTGTTGCCGTGGCTGGATCGAAGCCCGGTGAACTCCTGGCGTTATCGCGGCAATATCACCAAGGTTATGCTGGTGGTGTTTGTGGCATCTTTCCTGATCCTGGGTGTGCTCGGTGTCAAGGCACCGAACCCTGAGCGAACATTTCTGGCGCAGATTTGTTCGGTGATCTATTTCGGCTTCTTCCTGTTCATGCCTATCTGGAGCAAGATGGACAAGACCAAGCCGGTGCCCACGCGGGTCACTATGGACGGCGGCATTGGCTTCTGGGGAAGCCTGGCGGGCCTTGCTCTTATCCTGGCATTGACTATTCTGCCGCTTAAGGCCGTGGGTTCAGAGTCCAGCTTCAACTGCGGTAGCATGGCCTGTGACGAGATAGACGTGAACCCGCACGACAAGGCCTCGCTGCAGAGCGGGGCCAAGCTCTACATGAATTACTGCATGGGCTGTCACTCATTGAAATACGCCCGTTATAACCGTGTCGCCACTGATCTGGGTATCCCGGAAGACATGTTCATGGCTAATCTGATGTTCAATCCGAATATCAAAATTGGTTCGCTGATGGACAATGCCATGGACGATCGCACAGCCAAGCTCTGGTTCGGCGCCACGCCGCCAGATCTGACGCTGGTTTCGCGCGCGCGTCAGCCCGAGTGGCTTTACACGTATTTGCGCGCTTTTTACGCGGACCCAAAGCGACCTTATGGTGTCAACAACAAGGTATTCAAGGATGTAGGTATGCCTCATGTGTTGTTGGAGTTGCAGGGCATGCAGGAATGCGCGATGGGGCCGGTGGCCGCTCACAACGGTGGCGTTAAGCGCGACCCCCTGACCGGTGAGGATATTCTGGAAGACCCTTGTGGCCGCTTTACCATTGCCGAGCCCGGGAAGATGACGCCAGAGGAGTTTGACGCGGCGATGTATGACCTGGTCAATTTCCTGGCCTATACATCTGAGCCTATAGCGGCTGATCGTCAGCGCATCGGTACCTTTGTCCTGCTCTTTATCGCTCTGTTTTTTGTATTCGCGTGGCTGTTGAACCGGGAGTACTGGAAAGACGTACACTGATCCCCGTTTTGTTGCGGCGCGGCAACCTGTTGTTGCGCTGTGTAGTTTTACCCTGGAAATAACTGAGGAATCCCCTGATGGGTGTTGTGGCTAAGCGGTCTTCGATGACCTTTTTCTCCGATAACACGAGCCAGTACAGTCATCGTGTTCGTATCGTCCTGGCAGAAAAGGGCGTAACGGTTGACCTGATCGAGGCCGATGCCGCTCATCCGCCTGCGGAGTTGGCAGACCTGAACCCCTACAACAGTCTGCCTACCCTGGTCGATCGTGAATTAGTGTTGTATGAATCCAAGGTGATGATGGAGTATCTGGACGAGCGCTTTCCCCATCCGCCTCTGTTGCCGGTGTATCCTGTGGCACGAGCGGAGAGCCGCTTGTACATTCACCGTATCGAGAAGGACTGGTGTGCTCTGGTTGATTCAATCCTCCACTCTCGAAGTGATAACGTGGTGAAGAAGGCCACGAAGGAATTGCGTGAGAGTATCGTGGGTATTTCACCAATTTTTGCAGAGAAACCCTTTTTCATGAGCGAGGAGTTTACGCTGGTAGATTGCTGCCTGGCGCCGATTTTATGGCGTCTGCCGTCTCTTGGTATTGATATACGCACCAGCAAACAATCGAAGCCGCTGCTGACCTATATGGATTCGATTTTCAATCGAGAGTCTTTTCAAGAGAGCTTGACGGAGCAGGAGCGGGAGATGCGCCTGTAGGGCGCACCCACCCAGCTATGACACCCAGTCGTCCCTATATCATGCGCGCTTTGTACGAGTGGATAGTGGATAACGACTGCACCCCCTACGTGCTTGTAGATGCAGCTGTCACCGACGTGATGGTGCCGCAGCAATTTGTGAAGGACGGCCAAATCGTCCTGAATATTTCTCCGGGTGCCGTGATGGATCTCAATATCGGCAATGAGGCCATGGCTTTCAACGGCCGCTTCGGTGGCGTGGCGACAGACATCTATGTGCCTATCCCGGCGGTTGTGGGTATCTACGCCCGGGAAAATGGCCAGGGGATGGTGTTTGAGCCTGAAGAGTCCACACCGCCGCCGGATGAGCCACCACCGGAGCCGATCAAGCCCAAGGGTGGGCCTGCGCTTAAGATCGTCAAATAGTAGAAACAGACCAAACACTTCTCCTGTACCAGCCTGAACCGGTGTCGAACCGTGTATCCATTGCTGGGACACGCCGCAAGTACATCCATGTAGGCTCATTTGCGGATGGCCGCCCCCTTCATCCCTGCGCTCAACGGTCCCCACAATCGATACTCGGTTCGACCCCTACTATTGCTCGCCCAACAAAGGTGGGCACCGCTATGTTTTGGCTGGTGTTTAGTTCACCAGTTCAAACAACCGCACTACGCGTTGCACGCCTGAAATATCGGCAGCAACAGCAGATATGCGCTCTGCTTCGTCGCGGGTTACCAGGCCCATCAGGTAAACCACACCGTCCTCAGTAACGACTTTTACGCGTGTGCCCTCGGTATCTGAGCTGCCCAGTAGCCAGGTTTTGACCTTGGTGGTAATCCAGGTGTCGCTGGAGCGGGTCATGGCTGAGCTGGGGGAGGCTATCTCGAGTTCGTTGTATATACGGCGCACGCCGCGGACCTTTCGAACTACCGCTGTGGCCTGCGCTTTAAGTTCTTCGGTACCGACCTGGCCGGCCAGTAATACATAGCCGTTGTAACTGACGATGGCCAAATTGGCATCGTAGAACGCTTCGTTGGCGGCGTGTATGTTCACCTCCGCTTTTGTCTCAATGCTCTCATCCTCTATTTGTTGGGCGAGGGTGCGCTCGGCGGGTTCATCCCGGATGGGGTCGGCCTTTATTGTTTTAAGAAAACTGCCGCAGCCAATCATTGTCAGGCAGGCGCAGAGTGTGAGGGTGAGGGCGATAATTCTCATGCATTAATCCTGGTTATAGTTGCCGAAAAGACTGTTTTCAATCAGTTCGCAAAGGCAGTGAAGTGTCATGGTGTGTAGTTCAAGTACCCGTGGCCGCCGCAGGCTATCGATGCGTATCTCGACATCTTCGGGTTGCAGCAGTGTGCCGAACTCGCTGTCTGTAGCGTTCGACAGCGCCACCACCTCCATGTTCCGTTCATGCGCCGCCTGTGCTGCACGCAGCAGGTTGTTGGCTTCGCCCGAGCTGCTGATGCACAGCAGTACGTCGCCGGGTTGTCCCAGCGCTCGCAGCTGCCTGGAGTAGATATCGTTGAGGCCCCCCGTCTCGGTAATCGCCGTCAGTGTGGTGCCATCGCTGTTGAGTGCAAGGGCGGGCAGGGCGGGCCGGTCGTGCTCAAACCGGCTGAGCAGGTGGCAAACGAACAGTTGCGCCAAGGCGCCGTCCGCACCGTTACCACAGGCGATAATCTTGCGGTCTGCCAGCAGTGCCTTGACCATCAGCTCGCTGGCGCGGTGTACGGGCTCTGCCAGGGAGTCTACCGAAGCGGCGATGGTTTCAATGGTACTTTGAAAATTGCTGGAGATTATCTGGTAGTAATCCATTGACTGCTATGCCCTTTCGCGCGCGATTATTTTTGTGGTCCTTCAGGCCAGCTTTTAACTGGCCGCTGCTCCCTGCTCAGGCAGTAAACGCCCCGGGTATCCAGCGGATGTCGAGATCGCTGCCGGATTGTCGCGGCTCGAAGGCAATCACGTCAAATCGACAGGGCAATCCGGCCAGAGCCGGGTGGCGCTGCAGGAACAACTGCGCTGTCCGCACCAGGCGTTGTTGCTTGCGCCGGTCGACGGAGCCGGCAGCGGTGTTGAATGCGCGGTTGCTGCGCGCCCTCACTTCTACAAACACCAGGTAATCGCCGTCTCTCGCGATGATATCTATTTCCCCGGTCTTACCCCCGAAGTTCCTGGTCAGCACCTGCATTCCCTGCTCTTCCAGCCAGTGGTGCGCCTGGTCCTCGTAGTCTTCGCCCCGGGATATCATACTGGTGTCCCATCTTCATTTGATCTGAGACAGACAGTCTATTCTACTGCGGCTCTATCGCGCCTTCATCAAATGTGGTCAGCACCAGTTCGCGCTGGATCTGCAGTTGCGGATTCATGCTCAGTAGCCCGGTATTGCCCCGCAACAAGGCGTCTGCTCCCGCCTGCAACTGACGAAATTGCGACTGTACCGTAAAAGCATCTGCGCCAAGTGCATTCAGGCGGGTGTAACTGTCAGTGCCGGTCTGGCCCGCGGCTATTGCGCCTCTCAGCTCCGGGCTGGCTTCCAGCAACCATGGTGTCTCAACAAAATTGATGCCGTCGAGATCGCGGTCGCGGGGGTCGGGGCTGCCGCTGTAGATACTGGAAATCGCATAGACCGGTACCGAGCCCGCATAATGAAAAGCCAGCAGAGGTTTCAAGGACCGCGCTTCTGCTCCGTTGCTGCTCAGCAGGAATACCACGTCGATATCCTGGCGCCGACGGGCATTGAATTCGACATCACTGCCCAGACTGTCCCGCACCGCCTGGGCACGCTGTTCGCTGGCGGGAATGCCCAATGCCTCTTTGACGCTGGCCGAGTAGTCTTCCCGCCCGCTGTAGGTAACGCTGTTGGCGATGGTGCCTCCCAGTGTTTTCCAGCGTTCAATGAGTGCCTGCGCGACCTTGCTGCCCCATTCGCCTTGCGGGCGAATTATCAGGGCGCTGCGCGCACCCTGCCCAAAGGCAAGCCCGGCGATATCCCGGGCTTCATCTTCTGGGGCAAGGGCAAACTGGACCATGGCACTGCTACCCTGGATAACCGAGTCTCCCGTATCCAGCCGGTTCAGAGCCAGTACGGGTATTGAGCGGTCCGGGCGCGCACCCAGTTCCGCCACAGCCTCTTTGCTGAGAGGTCCGACCACGATGCTTGCGCCCTGTGTCAGGGCGACGTCGTAGGCCACGCTCGCGGAACCGTAGCTGTCCTGGTCCAGTACCAGGATGTCGTATTGCGGGCCGCCACTCTCCCGCGAGGCATAGTAACTGGCCAGGTAGCCGTCGCGAACTGCTCTACCGGCCGGTGCCAGGCGGCCACTGAGGGGCAGGATGACAGCCACTTTCTCTGCCTTTGGCGGAGTATTGATCAGGTATGCCAGGCCTCCCGGAAGCGGGTTGGCCGCCGGGTGTCGGGGGTTGTTTTGCGACCACAGCGGTAGGCTTTGCATCTGTGCTGCGAGCGGCGCACGTGTTAACAGAGCCAGGTTCAGCCAGTCTTGCCATTGTAGGTCGCTGGCGGAGGCAGCAGCCTGTTCCAACTGTGTGGTATCAACCCGTTGCAGGTCGTGCCAGATATGGCGTTTGAGTGGCGGTGCGTCGGCCACAGTTGCCAGCCTCAGTGCCTGGTCTCCCAGACGGGCACTTTCCAGGTAGTCCCCCTGCATCGCCATAATGTGTCTTTTGAGGTTCAAAATACGGTAGCGCTGGCCGCCGTTCATGCCCGGGTACTGCAGTGTATCCAGCAGTGTCAGCGCCTGGGCCGGCTTACCTCTGAGGTAGGCTATACGTGCTCGCAGGTAACCCAGGTACACCCGGTCGGTATCGCTGGCATCCTCTTCTGGAATGGCCGCCATTATTTCACTTGCCGGCATCCACTGTTTCTCCGTTAACAACTGATCCGCCTTGCGAAACTGTGCACTGTAGGTGCTGGGAGGAAGAGTCAGGCTGGTTTGGTCCGGGGCGGCAGGTGTTGGCACCTCTTCCGGTGGTGGCGTCGGCTGAGGTGCTCTTGTCGGCTCGCTGCTGCAGCCCAATAGGCCTAGGATGGCCAGAGTCAGGCAGAGCTGTGCACTGCGGGTTAGGTGGCTGGTGCGGGTGTTTCTCATGCTATGCTTTACCGCTGGTTGTGGGTTGAGGTGCTTCTGCATTGGTGTGGGAATACATTATAAGGGGAAATAGTGGAATCGGGTCTTTATGTTGTGGCGACACCTATTGGTAATCTCGGAGATCTTTCCGCTCGGGCTGTGAGTGTGTTGCAACAAGCCGACATTATAGCCGCCGAAGATACTCGCCACAGCCAGCGCTTGTTGCAGCATTATGCTATATCCACGCCACTTATGGCATACCACGATCACAGCGATAACAGGGCGGTTAACAAGATCAGTACCTGCCTGGCGTCCGGGGGCAGTGTTGCGCTGGTATCGGATGCCGGTACTCCGCTGATTTCGGACCCGGGTTATCGCCTGGTCCGGGCCATGCAGGATCAGGGGTTTATGGTGGTCCCGGTGCCGGGAGCCTGTGCTGCGGTGGCAGCACTCAGTGCCTCCGGCCTTGCCACCGATCGTTTTCTTTTCGAAGGGTTTCTGCCGTCGCGCGCCGGCGCGCGGGAGAATCGACTGGCTGAGCTGACGCATGAGACGGCGACCCTGATTTTCTACGAGGCTCCGCACCGGGTAGTTGCCTGCCTGGAGGCTATGATCGACGCATTCGGGGCTGGACGCGAGGCAGTGCTGGCGCGCGAGGTGACCAAAACCTTCGAAACAATCAGGCGCAGTACACTGGCAGATCTCAGGGATTTTGTCGCTGGCGACAGCAATCAGCAGAAGGGTGAAATGGTATTGCTGGTGGCTGGCTCCCGGGCTGATAACACCGAGGTAACGGCGGAAATTGCCGGCCTTTTACTGCGTCTGGCGCAGGAGCTTCCCGCCAAGACCGCGGCGGCGGTGGTGGCGGACTACACCGGCCTACGCAAAAAACTGCTGTATAACTTTCTGCTGGAACGCAAAAGCTTGTTATGACGCGGCCGGGGAGGTAGTCTTCGCGCCGAGTCGGTCAGGCGATCGCTCCCGGGCCGCTTTCGAGCGCAACGGGGGAGGAAAGTCCGGGCTCCAAAGGGTAGAGTGCCAGGTAACACCTGGGGGGCGCGAGCCTACGGAAAGTGCAACAGAGAGTAAACCGCCCAAAAATGGGGTCTGACTCCATTTGAGTGCCACTTGTGGCTGGGTAAGGGTGAAACGGTGCGGTAAGAGCGCACCGCGCGGCTGGCAACAGGCGTGGCGATGGTAAACCCCACTCGGAGCAAGACCAAATAGGAATCCGTTAGCTGTGACCCGCAGTGGATTCGGGTAGGTCGCTTCAGGCAGGTGGTGACACCTGTCGCAGATGAATGATCGTCCACGACAGAACCCGGCTTATCGACCGACTCACCTATTCTTCAGCGCGTCCACCGGGCGCGTAGTTCCTCCTTCTCGGGCGCTTCGCGCGCATCAGCAGAAGTGTCAGCTGTCACGCCAGTTACTGGCCAGTGCTCCAGTCAATTCTCTTATGTTTTTTCGTGCTAAAAAGAGCAAAAATAAAGAGGAAAATAAACTGTAAGTTAAAGTGGATCCTCAGCATTCACCCTTACACTTCTGTTTTACGACATTATTTCCCTTCATAACAGCCTGCATCATTGTGGTTCAGTCCCCAAATGTTGCTCTAATTAGCTGAAATTACAACGTTTTTCTCTCCTGCCAGCTTGACACTTTCTCCGGCCGAGACCTATAGTGTCGAAAAGTGGGAATAAGTGGAAGAAATTGGTTTTTAGTGGGGTTTACAGTCGGGTAGGTGGGGAGTTCTGGGATGTTTCGCGGTGTACAACATATCAACATGGACGCAAAGGGACGGCTGGCTATGCCGGCTCGACAGCGCGAGCCATTGTTGAGTGAGTGCGGGGGGCAAATCGTGGTGACCATAGACACCCAGTCTGCGTGCCTGGCGATATACCCGCTGCCAGAGTGGGAGCGAATCGAAAAGGAAATTCAGGCACTACCTGCCCTCAAACCCGCGGTAAAGCGATTCCAGCGTTTGATGCTGGGGTACGCCACTGATCTTGAGCTGGATGGTAACGGGCGCATGCTGCTGCCTCAGTCCCTGAGGGAATACGCACGGTTGGACAAGAAGCTGGTGCTGGTAGGGCAGGGCAACAAGCTCGAGTTGTGGTCCGAGCCGCTTTGGTTCGCCGAGCGCGACCAGGCGCTGCAGGACTCGGGTCCCGAAGCGGAACTGCCAGAAGAATTAATGTCGCTGACGCTGTAGGTGAGTTCAATGCATCAGACAGTTCTGTTGCGAGAGGCGGTAGAGGCTCTGGTGACACGACCCGCTGGATTTTACGTCGATGGTACTTTCGGTCGCGGTGGTCACAGTCGTCATCTGCTGCAGCGCCTTGATGCCAATGGCTGGGTGCTGGGTGTCGACAAAGACCCGGAGGCGCAGGTGGACGCCAAGGCGTTGGCCAGCGTTGAGCCCCGCTTTCAGTTTTTCCACGGTTCTTTCGCCGAACTGCCGGCGCAGCTGACTGCAATGGGCATAGAGGCGGTTGACGGCATATTGCTCGATCTCGGGGTTTCCAGCCCACAGCTGGACGATGGAGAGCGGGGCTTCAGTTTTTTGCAGGATGGGCCGCTGGATATGCGTATGGACACCACACGCGGTGAAACGGCCGCCGAGTGGCTGTCCTATGCGGAGGTCAGCGAGATCGCGCAGGTTTTGAAGGAGTATGGCGAGGAGCGATTTTCCCGCCGTATTGCCGCAGCCATTGTGGCGGCCAGGGATGAGCGCGCCATCACGTCTACCGCGCGCCTGGCGCAGATTGTCAGTGAGGCAAATCCCAAGTGGGAACGGCACAAGCACCCCGCAACCCGCGCTTTTCAGGCGATACGAATCAAGGTTAATCGCGAGCTCGTCGATCTTGAACGCCTGCTGGCAGGGGCGCTGGATATGTTGCGCATAGGCGGCCGGCTGGTGGTGATCAGTTTCCATTCCCTGGAAGACCGGTTGGTCAAGCGCTACATGCGTGACATGGCCCGAGGCGAGCAGTTCCCGGTGGGTGTTCCGGTTACCGACAGTGCCATCAATCGGCGCATGAAGCTGATCGGCAAGGCGGTGCGGGCGAGTGACGAGGAAGTTGCAGAGAATGTTCGTTCGCGCAGCGCGATCATGCGTGTTGCGGAAAAGATTAGCTGACCGGGCGACCGGCAAATGGGTGTGAGGTGATGGTGGTGGGGGCGACAACAGTCGACACAGGAAAAACCGGCCGAGAGCTGGTCTGGCTCAATGCCGGCCTGGTGTTGCTGATCCTGTGCTCCGCATTTGCCGTTGTCCACAGCACCCACGCCTGTCGTGCCATGTACGCCCGCTTGCAAGAATTGGAGTCGTCGCAGTGGTATTTGCAGGAGGACTACGGTCGCCTGCTGTTGGAGCACAGCACCTGGGCGTCCCACTACCGGGTTGAGAAGGTTGCCGCAGAAGAGCTGGGTATGCAGCCACCCGGGCTGGCCCAAATGAAAGTGGTGCCACGCTGATGCGTGCCCGGCAAAAAAAGCCTGAATCCCAATTGCGGTTTTATCTGGTGGTCGCGGTGTTGTGTGTGTTGCTGCTCCTGTTGGTGGGCCGTGTACTGTCACTGCAGATTATCGATAGCGAGCGTGGCTATGAATTCCTGCAGGACCAGGGTGCCATGCGCTCGGTGCGTACTGCAGAAATTCCGGCTTATCGCGGCGTGATCACCGATCGCCGTGGCGAGCCCCTGGCGGTGAGCACACCGGTCATTTCGATCTGGGCCAATCCCAGTGTGCTGGCTAATTCGGAGCGTTTGCCGGAGCTTGCGCTTGCGCTGGGACTTGATTTACCGGCGCTGGAAGAGCGGCTGGCGCGTTACAGTAAAAAACAGTTTATGTATTTGCAGCGACATATGGTGCCGGAAGCGGCCAGGGAAGTCCTGGCCCTCAGGGTCAGTGGCGTCAGCGGAGAGCGAGAATACCGGCGTTTTTATCCCGCGGGCGAGGTGGCTTCCCAGCTGGTGGGTTTCACTAATGTTGATGATCAGGGCATTGCGGGTCTTGAGCTGGCCTACGACAAATGGTTGCAAGGCGTACCGGGCAAGAAGAAATACATCAAGGACCTCCATGGCGAGGTAGTTCGGGATATCGGTGTGCTGCAACCTGCGCAGCCGGGCAAAGATCTCACGCTGAGTATCGATCTGCGCCTCCAGTACCTGCAGCACCGCGAGTTGCGCCGGGCTGTTACCGCCGCCGGCGCAGTTTCAGGCTCCATTGTCACGCTTGATGCCCATACCGGGGAGGTGCTGGCGATGGTGAATTACCCCGCCTACAACCCCAACAGCAAGGGGGCCGATCCGGCCAGCAGGCGCAACCGCGCTGTCACGGATGTGTACGAGCCCGGGTCTACCATGAAGACCTTGACACTGGTGGCCGCACTGGAGAGCGGGCGCTATACGACTGAGACAATGATTGATACTTCTCCCGGGCGGATCAGAGTCGGCCCCAAGGTGTATCCCGACCCGCGCAATTACGGCCTGATCAGTGTGTCGCGCATTATCGAAAAATCCAGCCAGGTGGGAGTGACGAAGTTGGCGCTGGACCTGGGTCACGAGCCGATACGGGAGGTATTTAACCGCTTTGGTATAGGCCATGCTCCCGGTACAGGCTTTCCCGGCGAGAGCTCTGGCTCCTTGCCCGACCGGGAGCGCTGGTACGCCACTGAAAAAGTGTCGCTTGCCTTCGGTTACGGTATTTCGGCATCTCCTTTGCAGATTGCCAGGGCCTACAGTGTGTTTGCCAACGGTGGCATTCAGCAGCCCATTTCCCTGTTGGCGCTGGAGGGTGAGGTGTCTCCGGGTGAGCGTATTGTCTCCCCGCAAATCGCCAGCAAGGTACTGCAGGTATTACACGCGGTAACGGGGGACGAGGGCACGGCCCGCAAGGCCCGTGTGCCAGGTTACCTGGTGGGTGGCAAAACCGGAACCGTGCGCATAGTGGGGCCGCAGGGATATATCGATGATCAGTATGTGGCCTGGTTCGCCGGTGTGGCGCCGGTAGAAAACCCCCGTGTTGTCACCGTGGTGGTGATCAATAACCCCAAAGGTGATGCCTATGGTGGCGGCGCTGTTGCGGCACCGGTGTTTTCCGCTGTTACGCAAGGTGCACTGCGCCTGTTGAATGTTCCCCCTACCGAGATCGAGTCCGTGGCGGCTGCGGCGGCTACCGCGGCAGGGGGGCCGGCATGATGCCCGCGCGCGGCGTGGTTGCGCAGCCTATGCCACTGTCCGAATTATTGGGGCGCGCCGATTGCTGTGGTGGCGACACGCCGATACAAGGTTTGCAGCTCGACAGTCGTAAGGTGCAAAGCGGTGACCTGTTCTTCGCGGTTCCAGGAGAGTTACATGACGGCCGCCAGTTTATTGAGCAGGCAGTCGCTAACGGCGCAGTGGCAGTGGTAGCAGAAGCGCCTGTCGCGGGGTTCGTGGATGCGCTGCCTGTACCGCTTGTTGAAATTCCCGAATTGCGCTTTGACGTGGGCCCGCTGGCGGCCCGTTTTTTTCGTCATCCCAGCCGTGATCTCCACGTGGTAGGTGTCACTGGCACGAATGGCAAAACCACCACCACCAGTCTGATTGCACAGTTGGGACGGTCGCAGGGTCAATCCTGCGGGGTCATTGGTACCCTGGGCGCGTTGCTGGACGACTCGGTTGCTGACTCTGTTAACACCACCCCCGACCCCGTTTCACTACAGAGGCAGCTCGCGCAATGGCGCGACCAGGGCGTTCGAACTGTCAGTATCGAGGTGTCGTCCCACGCCCTGGTGCAGGGCAGGGTGAGCGGGGTGGAATTCAAAACGGCTATTTATACTAATCTCTCTCACGATCACCTTGATTACCACGGCAGTATGGATGCCTACGCCCGCGCGAAAATGCTGCTGTTCTCCAGTGCAGGCTTGTTGCATGCGGTAGTCAACCTCGACGACGAGTACGCGCCCGAGGTGATTGCTGCCGTACCCGGGGGGGTCAGGATACTGACGTATTCCATCAGCCGGGACGATGCGGATATACGCGTTAAAAATACCCGGTACAACGCAGCCGGCGTTGCGGGGGAATTACACACACCCTGGGGCAGTGGTCGCTTTTCAAGCCCGCTCCCCGGAGAGTACAACCTCGCCAATCTGGCGGCCGCAGTTACCGCGGCGGTGCTTGCCGGGGAAGATTTATTGGCCGTATTGGCGGCAGTATCCCGGTTGCGCCCCGTGCCTGGCCGGATGCAACTTATTCCCAATGCGCTCGGTTTACAGGTGGTGGTTGACTACGCCCACACACCAGATGCGCTGGAGCAGGTACTGTCGGCGCTGAAGAATCATGTGAGCGGCCGCCTTGTGACGGTCTTTGGTTGCGGCGGAGACCGGGATCGGGCGAAGCGGCAAGTTATGGGGCGGGTTGCCAGCAAGTTTTCCGATCGGGTGGTTGTTACCAGCGATAATCCCCGCAGCGAGGACCCTGCAATTATCCTGGCGGATATCGCCTCCGGATGCAGTGGCAACTTTGAACTGGTCGCTGACAGAAGCCGGGCCATCGCTATGGCAATAGGAGACGCGGGCGCCGGTGATTGTGTGGTTATTGCCGGTAAGGGTCATGAGGATTATCAGATTATCGAAGGCGTGCGCCATCATTTCAGCGATGAAGAGCAGGCGCTCAAGGCGCTGTCACAGAGGGCAGGCTCATGATGCGCGCCATGGCAATGTCCGAACTTGTGCAGCCTCTACGGGCTGAATTGATAGGTCCGGATCGAACGTTTTCAGCGGTGACAACGAACAGTCGTGCGGTGACGCCTGACGATCTGTTCGTAGCCTTGCAAGGCGAAAATTTCGACGGTCACGATTTTCTCGGGCAGGTTGCTGACGCTCATGCCGCAGGAGCAGTGGTCAGCCGAGGCGGTGATATGCCTCCGAGCAGATTGCGGGTGGCCGACACTCAGCGTGCGCTCGGGCTGCTTGGCGCCTACAACAGGTCTATGTACAACGGGCCGCTGGTGGCGATTACCGGTAGCAGTGGGAAGACTACCGTTAAGAATATGGTGCGTGCCGTGCTCGCACAAAAAGGTAGAACCCTGGCGACCGAGGGTAATTTCAATAATGAGATTGGTGTACCACTGACACTGCTTGCGCTGGAGCCGGGCGTGGAATACGCGGTGGTGGAGATGGGTGCCGGCAAGGCTGGCGACATCACCTGGTTATGTGAGCTCGGTCGCCCCACGGTGGCGCTGTTGCTAACGGTTATGCCTGCTCATCTACAGGGGTTTGGCTCGCTGGAAAACATTGCCTCAGCGAAGGGTGAAATTTTTGACGGACTGGGCGCGGATGATTGCGCGGTGATAAACGCTGATCTTCCCTGGGCTGCGAGTTGGCGCGAACGTGCTGGCGCGGCGTCAGTGATTGATTTTGGCCTGGAAGAATCGGCAGAGATAACGGCCAGGGATGTGCGGGCGCTGGGTGTAAAGGGTGTCAGTTTTACTGCTCGAACACCGGCGGGAGAGATGCCAGTGACCCTGGCGCTGCCGGGTGTACATAGCGTGGTCAACGCTCTGGCAGCGACGGCTGTTGGGATAGCCTGTGGGCTGGATCTGATGCAGATTCGGGCGGGACTGGAAACGGTAAAACCGACTGCCGGACGACTTTCGACGACAGTATCTCCCTCGGGTGCCACAGTGATCGATGATTGTTATAACGCCAACCCGGGCTCGGTCCGCGCCGCTATCGGCATGCTGGCGGGTTGTGAGGGTCGGCGCACACTGGTGTTGGGCGCCATGCGCGAACTGGGTCCGGCGAGCGAGGAATTGCACCGGGAAATTGGCGAGTTCGCGCGAGACGCAGGGATCGAGCGGTTCTGGGGGGTTGGCCCGGAACTGGCAACCGCGGTAGATGTATTCGGTGCAGGCTCCGCATGGTTTGCAGATTGCGACAGTGCGATTGCTGCGCTGGCAGGTGAGTTCGAAGCGCGCGATACAGTTCTGGTCAAAGGCTCCCGTGGTGCCCGCATGGAGCGGATGTTGCACGCATTGCTGGCGCCAGCGCCAGCGGGGGAGGGCTGAGCGTGTTGTTATTTCTGGCAGAGTATCTGGCTCAGTTCAACAAAGTATTCCTGGTGTTCCAGTACCTCACGCTGCGCGGCATTCTTGCGGCGGGAACTGCTCTGGCTATTTCGTTGCTGGTGGGGCCGACGATGATTCGGCGCCTCAATTATTACCAGGTGGGTCAGTCGGTGCGAGATGACGGGCCTGCGACCCATCTCAGCAAAGCCGGAACACCTACCATGGGGGGTGCTCTGATTCTGGTGGCCATCGCGATTGCCAGCTTGCTGTGGGGCGACCTTCGTAATCCCTACTTGTGGGTGGCCATACTGGTTACAGCTGTGTTTGGTGCCGTTGGCTGGGTGGATGATTACCGCAAAGTCGTGGAAAGGGATTCTCGCGGGCTGCCCGCACGCTGGAAATATTTCTGGCAGTCAGTGGCGGGACTCTGTGCCGCCATCTATCTCTATGTCGCCTTCGATACGCCGGTTACTACCGAGTTGTACGTGCCGTTTTTCAAGGACTTTGCCTGGAGTATGGGCTGGTTGTTCATCCCGCTTGCCTACCTTGTCATTGTCGGTGCCAGTAACGCGGTCAACCTGACCGACGGGCTGGACGGTCTGGCGATACTCCCTACGGTGATGGTGGGCTCGGCCCTCGGCATCATCGCGTACCTCACCGGGCGCGCGGACTTTTCCGAGTATTTGCATATTCCCTACGTGGCGGGCAGCGGCGAGTTGGCTGTTTTTTGCGGCGCCATCGCAGGTGCAGGCCTGGGTTTCCTCTGGTTCAACACGTATCCCGCCCAGGTATTCATGGGGGATGTGGGCGCCCTGGCTTTGGGCGCTGCATTGGGGACAGTCGCTGTCATCACGCGCCACGAAATCGTGTTCTTCATCATGGGCGGCGTATTTGTGCTGGAAACCGTGTCGGTCATTCTGCAGGTGGCTTCCTTTAAGCTCACCGGGCGGCGCATATTCCGTATGGCTCCCATTCACCACCACTTTGAATTGAAGGGGTGGCCAGAGCCCAGAGTAATAGTGCGTTTCTGGATTATTACCGTGATGCTGGTCCTGTTCGGGCTGGCCACATTGAAGTTGCGTTAGGGGAGTGGCGCAGAGCGTGACACAGGGTGTGATTGCAAGCAGCATAAATCGCGTGGTCGTCGGCCTCGGCGCTACGGGTATGTCCTGCGCGCGCCATCTTTATCGACGCGGCTTGCCCTTCGTAGCGATTGACACGCGTGCCGACGCTCCGGGACTGGCGGCTTTTCGTCTGGAAATGCCGGATGTTGCGGTTTATGCCGGCGTGTACCCGGTGGAACTGGTGACCGGTGCTACCGAGATGGTGGTGAGCCCCGGGGTTGCTCTGGATACGCAAGTGGTGGAGCAGGCGAAAGATGCTGGTGTCAGCATCATAGGCGATATCGATCTGTTCGTTCGGGAGGCTGCCGCACCGGTGTTGGGGATTACCGGCTCTAATGCCAAATCGACCGTGACCGAACTGGTGGGACAGATGGCGCGGGACGCCGGCCTGAACGCGGGAGTGGGTGGCAACCTCGGTACCCCCGCTCTCGATCTGCTGGATCCCGCGCGCGCGCTTTATGTATTGGAGCTGTCCAGTTTTCAGTTGGAGCGGGCAGGTGATCTCGGGCTGGAAGTTGCGACTGTGCTGAACGTCAGTCCGGATCATCTCGATCGTCACGGCTCCATGCCCCGCTATCACCAGGCCAAGCACCGTATATTCCGCGGCTGCCGCAAAGCTGTGGTAAACCGCGATGACCCGCTCACGATTCCACTGCTTGCAAGCGATGTAGACGTGATCAGTTGGCGTATGGGTGAACCCGAGCTGGGAGGCTTTGGACTCCGTCAAACTGAGGCCGGAGAAATACTATGTCACGGCTTCGATACCATCCTGCCCAGCGACGAACTCGGCCTGGTTGGACGCCACAACGTGGCGAACGCACTCGCCGCCTTAGCCCTCGGTCACGCCGCGGGAATCCCGATGGAGAGCATGGTGTTGACCCTGCGGCAGTTCAGCGGTCTTCCTCACCGCTGTCAGCAGGTAGCCGAAATAGCGGGTGTAAGTTACGTCAACGACTCCAAGGGCACTAATGTTGGCGCGACCTTGGCAGCGCTTAACGGCCTGGGCGATGTGAACAATATTCTGTTGATCGCTGGCGGTCAGGGCAAGGGTGCTGATTTCAGCTTGTTGCAGAGCGCGGTTGCCCACCGTTGCAAAGGCGTGATCCTGTTGGGAGAGGATGCACAAAAGATGCAGGCGGCGCTCGAAGATCATGCGCCTGTGACCATAGTCGCCTCCATGGATGAGGCCGTGCGCTCTGCGGCATCGCAGTCTGGCCCTGGTGATGTTGTGCTGTTGTCACCGGCTTGCGCCAGCTTTGATATGTTCACCGGCTACATTAACCGTGGTGAAGTATTCTGTCAGGCGGTAGATCACCTGCGGGAGGGTCAGGCATGAGCGCCTATCGGCCCGGCACTGCTGTTGCCATCGCGCCGGACACTGTCCTCGCCTTGCTTGGCCTGGCGCTGTTGCTGGTAGGTCTGGTGGTCATCAGTTCTGCGTCAATTGAATATGCCGACTGGCACCACGAGAACTCCTGGTTCCATACACAGCGCCACCTGGTGTATCTCCTACTCGCAGTAGGCGCCGGTGCAATGATTTACCGGGTGCCGCCCAAATTCTGGCTGGATACTGGCTGGGTTTGGCTTTTTGTTGCACTGGCGTTGTTAATCCTGGTGTTGATTCCCGGGATTGGTCGCGAGGTTAACGGGAGTCAGCGCTGGTTGCCGTTAGGTCCCTTTACGTTGCAGCCCTCCGAGATTGCGAAGATGGCAATGGTGGTATATCTGGCGGGTTATATGGTGCGCAGGGAACACGAAGTTCGCAACCACTGGCAGGGCTTTCTCAAGCCCATGGCGGTACTGTTCGCCGCCACACTATTGTTGATGATCGAGCCCGACTTCGGAGCCACCGTTATTGTCGCAGGCAGTGCTTTTGGCATGCTGTTTCTGGCTGGTGTAAAGCTGGGGCATTTTCTGCTGGTACTGGGTGGCGCCCTGGCAGCCATGCTGGTGCTGGTAGTCAGCGCGCCCTACCGACTGGCGCGACTGACAGCCTATACCGACCCGTGGGCAGACCCCTTCAATACCGGCTTTCAGCTCACTCAGTCACTCATCGCGTTCGGTCGTGGCGAGTGGCTGGGAGTGGGGCTGGGCAACAGTGTGCAAAAGCTGTTCTACCTGCCCGAGGCGCACACCGATTTTGTATTTTCTATCTGGGCAGAGGAAACCGGCTTTGTCGGCGCGCTAGTGCTTATCGCACTCTATGTTGGGCTTATTGGCCGCATTCTCTGGGCGGGGCGCAAATCGCTGGCGGTGGCTAACCCCTTCGGTGCCTATGTGTGTTACGGGGTAGCGTTGGTGTTTTCCGGTCAGGCGTTTGTGAATATGGGGGTGAGCTCAGGCCTGCTGCCGACCAAGGGCCTCACGTTGCCATTTGTCAGTTACGGCGGTACCAGCATGATCGTGTGCTGTTGCATGCTCGCGATGGTGTTGCGCATCGACCGCGACAATAGCTTGCCGAGGAAGGCCCGATGACCGCCCCTCTGGTATTAATGACAGCCGGTGGAACCGGTGGGCATGTCTACCCGGCACTGGCAGTGGCCAGGGAGTTGCTGGATCGCGGAATGCGAGTTGAGTGGGTGGGTACCGCCCGAGGGCTGGAGCACAGGGTGGTGCCCGAAGCGGGTATCACGCTGCACTGTTTGCCGGTAAGAGGTGTGCGCGGCAAGTCCCTTTCCGACAAGGTGGCTGCGCTGTGGTTTCTCGCACTTGCCTCTGTAAAAGCGCTCTGGTTGATCCATCGGTTGGCACCGCGTTGCGTTGTGGGTATGGGCGGTTATGTCGCCGGACCGGCAGGTGTGGCCGCATGGCTGCTGCGCAAACCTCTGCTGATTCACGAGCAAAATGCTGTAGCGGGTACCACGAATCGGATGCTGGCTCCGCTCGCCGTCCGGGTTGTGGCAGCGTTTCCCGGTGCCTTCAAAGAACAGGTTGAAATCACCGTATTGGGCAACCCCGTGCGTCGGCAACTGGTGCAGGCAGGGGCCGGCAGGCACTACGATTATACCGGTCAGCGGCCGCTGCGACTGCTGGTCCTGGGTGGCAGTCTGGGTGCTCAGGCTATCAACGAAATTCTGCCGCCCACTGTGCGGAAAATTCTCAGTGACGGCCAGCAACTGGAAGTATGGCACCAGACGGGTGATGCGCATGTCGCTGGTGTTCGCGAGAGTTATGGTGAGCTGCTGGGGACAGGAATGCGGGTTGACCCTTTTATAGAGGATATGGCAACTGCCTATGGCTGGGCGGATCTGGTGTTGTGTCGGGCTGGCGCGCTGACCGTTTCGGAGCTGGCCATTATGGGCTGCCCGTCAATTCTGGTGCCTTTGCCCCAGGCGATCGATGATCACCAGACGGCTAATGCGCGTTCTTTGAGTAGCTGTGGCGCCGCCATGTTGCTGCGTCAGGCCGACATGACCGTCGATGCTGTTGCCGCGTCACTGCTAGGGTATCTAAAACACCCCCAGATATTGGCGGGCATGGCGAGTGCCGCCGCCGCAGTAGCGACCCCGGAAGCCGCGGCGCAGGTAAGTGATTACTGCGAGGAGCTGATCCATGGCCGCTGAACGGAATGTCTATGCTGTGCCCGAAATGCGACGGATACGTAACATTCACATGATTGGTATCGGTGGTGCGGGCATGAGCGGTATTGCCGAAGTGCTGGTTAACCTGGGCTACGAAGTTTCCGGTTCCGATCTTCGCACCAGCCCCGTGACCCAGCGGCTCGAGGCCAAGGGTATCAAGGTCCATATCGGCCATGCCGAGAGTAATGTGGGTCGAGCCGACGTTGTGGTCAGTTCCAGCGCCGTGAACGAAGGTAACCCTGAAGTTGCGGCGGCTCGAGCAGCGCGCATTCCTGTGGTCCCGCGTGCGGAAATGCTGGCAGAACTGATGCGCTACCGCCACGGCATTGCGGTAGCGGGGACTCATGGGAAAACCACCACCACCAGCCTGGTAGCCAACATTTTTGCCGAAGCGGGTCTGGACCCCACTTTTGTGATTGGCGGTTTGGTCAACAGTGTGGGCAGTAATGCACAGTTGGGTGCCAGTCGTTTCCTGATCGCGGAGGCAGATGAAAGCGATGCCTCCTTTCTCCACTTACAGCCCATGGTTGCCGTGGTGACCAATATAGAAGCGGATCATATGGAAACCTACGGCGGTGATTTTTCCGTGCTGCGCCGTACGTTTCTGGAGTTTTTACACAATCTGCCTTTCTACGGTGTCGCGGTGCTCTGCGTGGACGATCCGGTGATTCGGGACATGTTGCCAGATGTCTCGCGACAGGTGATCACCTACGGTTTTGCCGAGGACGCTGATTATCGAATAGCGGACGTGGTAGGAGAGGGGGTGTCTACCCGGTTTGTACTACACCGCCCTGGGGAGCAGACGGTGCTGGCGCTGAATCTGGCTATGCCTGGCATGCATAACGTCCTCAATGCTGCCGCTGCCGCGGCAGTGGCCTGCGACGAAGGTTTGGACGATCAGTCGATACAGCGCGGGCTAGCGGGTTTTGCCGGTGTTGGTAGACGGTTTACCCGGATGGGGGAATTGCGCCTCGCAGGAGTAACTGTCGAATTGGTCGACGACTACGGTCACCACCCGACTGAGGTTCGCGCCACACTGGAGTCCTCGCGGCAGGTCTGGCCCGAAAGGCGGGTGGTGATGATTTATCAACCTCATCGCTATTCTCGAACGCGTGATCTCTACGAGGACTTCGTGGCTGTGTTGTCCCGCTGTGACGTACTTTTACTGCTGGATGTCTACGCCGCAGGTGAAGACCCTGTGCCGGGAGCCGACAGTAGGAGCCTGGCCCGCAGCATTCGTCAGCGCGGGCAACTGGATCCAATTTTCGTCGAGCAAATCGAGGATGTGCCGGTGGTATTGAGCGGCATTGTTGAGGAGGGCGACGTAGTGATCACGCAGGGAGCTGGCAATATCGGTCGTCTCGCGCAGGATTTGGCAGCCATGGATTTTTTGCGGGGGCCGACGGAATGAGTCTGGACGTTTTGCGCGGTAAGCCGGTGGCTGTGTTGTTGGGCGGAAACTCCGCCGAGCGCGAGGTCTCGCTGTCGAGTGGCCAAACCGTGATTGATGCGCTGGCGGCGCGGGGCTTCAAGGTGCGACCTGTCGACTCTGCTGAGCCGGATTGGATGGCGGAATTACAGGACGTGTCTTTTGCTTTTATAGCATTGCATGGGCCGGGCGGCGAAGACGGGAGCATGCAGGGGGCATTGCAGGCCCTGCGTATTCCCTACTCTGGTTCACGAGTACTCGGCTCTGCCCTGGCCATGGACAAGTTGCGCAGCAAGCAATTGTGGCAGGGCATAGGCTTGGCTACGAGTGGGTTTGTCCGCCTCGATGCTGAAACAGACTGGCAGCAGGTAATCGACCGCTTCGGCAAAGTGTTTGTAAAGCCGAGTTGCGAGGGTTCCAGTATCGGTATGACTTCAGCCGTGAACGCAGATGCACTGGAGAGGGCTTACAGGGTCGCCAGCCAATACGGCGGGGGTGTTCTTGCGGAGCAGTTTATTGACGGTCCAGAGTACACGGTGGCCATTCTTGGCGACCGGGCGCTGCCGGCGATACGGCTGGAAACGGACAACGAATTTTACGATTACGAAGCCAAGTATAAGTCGGACGAAACCCGATATCTGTGTCCTTGTGGCCTGACTGAGGAGGAGGAGACTGCGATGGCGGCCCTCTCCCTGCGAGCATTCCAATCTTTGGGATGCGAGGTGTGGGGCCGGGTGGACCTGATGCGCAGTCGCTCAGGGGAGTTCTATGTGCTGGAGGTGAACACCGTGCCGGGTATGACATCACACAGTCTGGTGCCCATGGCAGCTAAAGCTGCGGGTATGGATATTGAAGTGCTGGTGGCACGCATTCTCGAGTTGAGCCTTGAGGGAGGGCGCTAGCATGCTAATGACCAAACAGGAACGGCAGGCTGGCAGGTCGGCAACCAGTGCCCGCGGTCGTAACTCGGCGCAGGGCGCAACCCGCAAAGGGCCGCAAGTGAAACCGCAACGCAGGCCCTCGGCTTGGCTCAATCGACTGATCATCGTAACCGGTGCTGGTGTGGTGTTGGTTGCTGCGTTACAGGCTTACATCACCCTGCAGTCTATTCCTGTGCAGCACATTACGGTGACGGGGGAATTGGAACATACCCGCACCGACCTTGTGCAGGATATGGTGCAGCCGGCGTTGGTGGGAGGGTTTTTACGTGCAGATTTGCAGCGCATCCAGGCTCAATTGGAAGAGCTGCCGTGGATCTATCAGGCCACAGTGCAGCGTCGCTGGCCAAATGCGCTGGAAATTCACGTGATAGAGCAGTTGCCGATCGCCCGCTGGGGTGAGAGTGACTTCCTTAATCACGAGGGGGAGGTGTTTCGCTCCAGCTCCAGCAAAGAGTGGCAGACACTACCGCAGTTGCGCGGACCCGAGGGCAGCGCCAAGGCACTGGTAGCAGGCTACCAACGCATCGTGGAAATTCTGAGACCGCTGCATCTGGCCGTCGTCCAGCTTGCGGTTGATGAGCGCGGTCAGGTTGCTGTGGTGCTGGAGGGCGGCATGCAGTTGCTGCTTGGCAGTGAGGACTTCCTGGAGCGCATGCACCGATTCGTCGCAATCTATCGCAGTGAACTGGGCACCAGAGCCACTGAAGTGGTACGAGTGGACTTACGCTACGAGACAGGGATAGCGGTAGCCTTTAACGAAGAGTCGTCCCAGGTAGCGGGACTATAAGTCGATAACAAGTAGGTCGGGGGGAAACACTGCCATGGGCAGCGTACAGGACAAAAAAATGATCGTCGGCCTGGATATCGGTACCTCCAAGGTCGTCGCGATCGTTGGGGAAATCGGGCCCGAGGGTAGTATCGAGATAGTCGGTATTGGCTCGCACCCGTCCAAGGGAATGAAAAAAGGTGTAGTGGTGAATATCGAGTCCACTGTGCAATCGATCCAGCGTGCGGTGGAAGAGGCCGAGTTGATGGCGGGGTGCCAGATACACTCCGTATACGTGGGTATTGCCGGTAGTCATATTCGCAGCCTCAATTCTCACGGCATCGTTGCGATCAAGGACCGCGAAGTCTACGGGCTGGACCTTGAGCGGGTGATCGATGCAGCACAGGCCGTTGCGATTCCGGCGGACCAGAAAATCCTGCACATTCTTCCGCAGGAATATGTCATTGATAACCAGGAAGGCATCAAAGAGCCCATGGGAATGTCGGGGGTGCGACTGGAGGCCAAGGTGCACCTTGTTACCTGTGCCGTCAATGCAGCCCAGAATATTGAGAAGTGTATTCGTCGCTGTGGTCTGGAAGTTGAAGAGATCATCCTCGAGCAACTGGCCTCAAGTTATGCGGTGTTGACCGATGATGAGCGGGAGCTTGGGGTTTGCCTTGTCGACATCGGCGGCGGCACCACAGATATCGCGATCTTCACCGATGGTTCTATACGTCACACCGGAGTCATTCCTATAGCTGGGGACCAGGTGACCAATGATATTGCCATGGCGCTGCGTACCCCCACTCAACACGCCGAGGAAATCAAAATTCGTTACGCCTGTGCACTCACCCAGTTGGCCGGAGCTGACGAAACGATAAAAGTGCCAAGTGTAGGTGACCGTCCGCCCAGGGACCTATCCCGGCAGGCACTGGCGGAGGTGGTAGAGCCGCGTTACGACGAGCTATTCACTCTGGTTCAGGCCGAATTGCGCCGCAGTGGTTATGAAGACCTGGTCCCGGCCGGTGTGGTGCTGAGTGGCGGCACCTCCAAGATGGAGGGCGTAGTGGAGCTGGCTGAGGAGATTTTTCATATGCCGGTAAGAGTGGGTTACCCGCAGACGGTACAGGGTTTGAACGACATCGTACGCAATCCGATCTACGCCACCAGCGTGGGACTGTTGTTGTATGGCGCTGAGCATTACCAGGACGGTGGTACGAGTAATTCCGGGAAGTCCAGCAGTAGCGGTGAGAGTTTATTCGGCCGGGTGCGGGCCTGGTTGCAGAGTAATTTTTAGTTGTTGTGGTTGTGAGTCGAGTTTTTTATTTAGTAGCAGAACGTCGTGCGTGAGTGCGGCATATTTATACCAAGGGGAGTAAGGCCATGTTTGAATTGATAGAGAATGTTCCGTCAAATGCCGTGATTAAAGTCATCGGAGTAGGCGGTGGTGGTGGCAACGCGGTTAAGCACATGATCGCGAATAATGTCGAAGGTGTCGATTTCATCTGCGCCAATACCGATGCCCAGGCACTGTCGGACATTCAGTCCAAGACCGTGTTGCAGCTCGGTGGCGACATCACCAAGGGTCTCGGTGCCGGGGCCAATCCGGAAATCGGCAGGGCGGCGGCCATGGAGGATCGGGAGCGCATTGCCGACTCTCTCAGGGGTGCCGATATGGTGTTCATTACCGCTGGAATGGGTGGCGGTACGGGTACCGGTGGCGCGCCTGTAGTGGCGGAAATTGCTCGAGAGATGGGAATTCTCACCGTTGCAGTGGTAACGCGACCTTTCCCTTTCGAGGGTAAAAAACGCCTGCAAATTGCCGCTGAAGGCGTGATGGAGTTGCAGCAGCATGTGGATTCGCTGATCACTATCCCCAATGAAAAATTGCTGGAGGTTTTGGGAAAAAATACCAGTCTGCTGGATGCCTTTAAAGAAGCCAATGATGTACTGTTGGGTGCGGTTCAGGGCATTGCGGATCTTATTATCAGGCCCGGAATGATCAACGTGGACTTTGCCGACGTACGCACTGTCATGTCAGAGATGGGCATGGCGATGATGGGTACCGGCAGCTCGCAGGGCGAGAATCGCGCACGCGAGGCGGCGGAAAGAGCAATAAATAGCCCGCTGCTGGACGACGTTAATCTGGCCGGAGCACGCGGAATCCTGGTCAACATCACTGCTGGTCTCGATCTGTCACTGGGTGAGTTTTCCGAGGTTGGCGACACGATTGAGGAATTTGCATCGGAAGATGCTACTGTTGTTGTTGGCACCGTAATCGATCCCGCTATGGGAGATGAACTGCGGGTGACCGTGGTGGCGACAGGGCTGGGTAGTGAAGCGGCAAAAGCACCTTTGCAGGTTGTTGACAGTGCGCCCAAGTCTGCCAGTGTAGACGTTGAAAACGAGCCTGACTACGCTCAATTTGAACGGCCTACGGCCATGCGTAAATCGCGTCGCGGGGGCTCAGGACAAGCGCTGGCAGTAGAGGCCGGCGGCGAGGAGTACTTCGATATACCGGCCTTTTTACGTCGCCAGGCCGATTAGGTAGCAAGCTGTCGCGTCCACCGCGGCCTTGTGCCCGTGGTGACAGTTGGGTGGGAGAGGACTGGATGCGACAGCGCACACTGCGTAACTCGATCAAGGCGACTGGTGTCAGTCTGCACAAGGGTGAGAAGGTCTACATGACTCTCCACCCGGCGCCTGTTGATACAGGCATAGTCTTTCGCAGAACTGATCTCGATCCGGTTCTGGAGTTGCTCGCCTGTGCGGAGAATGTCGGCGATACCACGCTCTCCACCACGCTGGTATCGGGTACCGAGCGCGTTGCGACCGTGGAGCACCTGCTGGCAGCGTTGGCGGGAATGGGGATAGATAACGCCTTTGTTGACCTCAGTGCGCCCGAAGTACCGATTATGGACGGCAGTGCCGGGCCCTTCGTCTTCCTGATTCAGTCAGCCGGCGTGATCGAGCAGCACGCAGCCAAGAAATTTATTCGCATCAAACGCAAGATTACCGTGGAAGACGGTGACAAAGTGGCCAGCCTGTTGCCCTTTGATGGGTTCAAGGTGTCATTCACTATCGATTTCGATCATCCGGTGTTTCGCGATCGCACCGCCCATGCGGAGCTGGATTTTTCCACCTCATCGTTCATCAAGGAGTTCAGTCGTGCCCGGACTTTTGGTTTTATCCACGAGATAGAGTACCTGCGGTCCCGGGGCCTCGCCCGCGGCGGCAGCGTCGATAACGCCATCGTGGTGGATGATTACCGCATTCTTAATCAGGACGGCTTGCGTTACGAAGACGAGTTTGTGCGGCACAAGGTGCTGGATGCCGTCGGCGATCTGTACCTGCTTGGCCACAGTCTGCTGGGGGAGTTTCGCGCATACAAGTCGGGACATGCACTGAACAATGCCACCTTGCGGGCACTCATCTCGCAGCCGGATGCCTGGGAGGTGGTGACCTTCGGGGAGCATGCCCCGGCGCCGATTTGTTATGCGATGACCCCAGCTATAGCGAGCCAGGTGTAAACGGCTTCGTGGGTGTCCCCTCTGGTCTGCTTAGTGGATTTTTCACGGTAATTGTGGCAGAGTCGCCAGCCAAACTGTTGCTTACCACTATTAAATGAAAGTAATTCTTATTAGCGGCAAGCACGGGGGCTCCCGTTCTATCGAGCTGGGGCGCTGGTCCCGTGCTTTTCTGTCTTTTTGTTGCCTGGGTTTCCCCCTTGGTATGCTGGCCATTGGCTATCTGGCCGGGCAGGGCAGCGAAACCAGTGCGCTGCGAGGCGCTGCTCTGGACACGATTCAGGAAGGCCTGGATCAGCAATCCAGTGGACTGGAGGCACTGCAGAACAAGGCCGAACTCAAATTCCAGGCGTTGACGGTAAATCTGGCTGAATTACAAGCCAGGATGACCCGGCTGGACGCGCTGGGCGAGCACCTTACCGCTATGGCGGATCTGGGCGATGGCGAGTTTGACTTTAGTCAGGCCCCCGCTGTCGGCGGCCCGCTGGCGGGAGACTTCCGGGTCGATTTCAGCTCCGTAGACCTCAGCGGCGAATTGGCCAGTTTCGAGGCCCGTTTGGGTAATCGTGAACAGCAACTGGGCATCCTGGAGTCGTTGTTCCAGAATCGCAAATTTGCGGATGCTGTCTGGTTGTCTGGCCAGCCAATAGAAAAGGGCTGGATATCTTCCGCTTACGGGATGCGGACCGATCCGTTTACCGGTCGCAGGTCGATGCACAATGGTATCGACTTCGCCGGCAAGGCCGGTTCCGAAGTGTTGGCTGTTGCGGCAGGCGTGGTCAGCTGGACCGGGCGTGAATCCGGTTACGGCAATATGGTGGAAGTCTCCCACGGTGACGGCTTTGTCACACGCTACTCCCACAATAAGGAAAATCTGGTAGCCTCTGGCGATATCGTTCGCAAGGGTGAGCCCATTGCCCTGGTTGGCTCAACAGGCCGATCCACTGGTGCTCATGTCCACTACGAAGTTTACAAGCACGGCCGTTCTGTCGACCCTTCCAGCTACGTGCGCCGGACTCAGCGGTAACTCTCAGTTCCCAAGTGTAATCTGCGTCGGGGCTGCTGTCCCGGCGGATCTCTCTATGCCAATAAGTGAAATACGATGATAAGCAATAGCCTGAAGAAACTGTTCGGTTCCCGCAATGACCGCGAACTGAAGCGCATGGGCAAGGTTGTCAAAAAAATTAATGCGTTTACCGATGACATCAAAGCGCTTAGCGATGAACAGCTGGCGGCTAAAACCGCCGAGTTCAAGCAGCGGATAGCCGATGAGGAAGAGCTGGACAAAATACTGCCTGAAGCGTTCGCGGTCGCTCGCGAGGCTGGCGAGCGGGTGCTGGGTATGCGGCATTTTGATGTCCAGCTCATTGGCGGTATGGCCCTTTACGAGGGCAAAATCGCCGAGATGCGGACCGGCGAGGGTAAGACACTTGTTGCGACCCTACCTGCCTATCTCAATGCGCTGGCCGGTAACAGCGTTCACCTCATCACGGTGAATGATTACCTGGCCACGCGAGATGCCCAGTGGATGAAACCCTTATACGAGTTCCTCGGTGTCTCAGTGGGTGTTATTCGTTCCGGTCAGGCACCGGATGAGAAGCGCGCTGCTTACAGCGCAGATATCGTTTACGGGACCAACAACGAATTCGGTTTTGACTACCTGCGGGACAACATGGCTTTTGCCATGGAGGATCGCCTGCAGGGAGATCTGGGCTTTGCCATTGTGGACGAGGTCGATTCGATCCTGATCGACGAAGCGCGTACCCCACTCATAATTTCCGGCGCGTCTGAGGACAGCTCGGAACTGTATAAGCGCATCAATCGAATGGTACCTCTGCTGAAAGCAGATGAAGAGGGGCAGGAAGGCCATTACACCGTAGACGAAAAGCAACGGCAGGTTGAGCTTACTGAGACTGGGCACGAGTACATAGAAGAACTCATGATCCGGGAAAAGCTGTTGGAGGAGGGCGACAGCCTCTACGCTGCCACCAATCTCAACCTGTTACACCATGTGTATTCGGGGTTGCGGGCACACATCATGTTTAACAAGGATGTCGAGTACATTGTGCAGCAGGGGCAGGTGGTGCTGATCGACGAGCACACCGGTCGCACCATGGCCGGGCGCCGCCTCTCGGAGGGCTTGCATCAGGCGATAGAAGCGAAGGAAGGAGTTTCTATCCAGAGCGAGAGCCAGACACTGGCGTCCACTACCTTTCAAAACTATTTCCGCCTTTACCGAAGGTTGTCCGGCATGACGGGTACCGCTGATACCGAGGCATTCGAGTTTCGCCAGATTTACGGGCTGGAGGTGCTGGTGATTCCCACCAACGTGCCACAGCAACGCAAGGACCTGAATGACCTGGTTTATCTGAGCAAGGAAGAAAAATTTGACGCCATAGTCGGGGACGTAAAGGACTGTATGGAAAAAGGGGCGCCGGTGTTGGTAGGTACCGCCTCTGTGGAAACCTCGGAAGAGCTTTCTTCCCGGTTTCGCAAGGCCAAAATTGAGCACAAGGTGCTGAATGCCAAATATCACGAACAGGAAGCGGAGATTATCGCCCAGGCAGGGCGGCCGGGAGTGGTTACCATCGCGACGAATATGGCGGGTCGCGGTACGGATATCGTACTGGGAGGCAACCTCGAAGCAGAGCTTGAGAATGCTGGCGCCTTGGACGAAGCCGGGCGGGCTGAGATCGAGGCGGCGTGGCGCTTGCGCCATCAGCAGGTTCTGGAGGCCGGTGGCCTGCACATCCTCGGTACTGAACGCCATGAATCTCGGCGCATCGACAACCAGTTGCGGGGCCGGGCCGGCCGCCAGGGAGACCCGGGATTATCCCGCTTCTACCTTTCGCTTGAAGACAGCCTGATGCGCATATTTGCGTCGGATCGGGTCAAGGGTTTTATGCAGGCCCTGGGTATGGAAAAAGGCGAGGCGATCGAGCACAAAATGGTGACCAATGCGATAGAGAAGGCCCAGCGCAAGGTGGAAGGGCGCAACTTCGATATACGCAAGCAGTTGCTGGAATACGATGATGTTTCGAACGACCAGCGACAAATCATCTACCAGCAGCGCAATGACCTGCTCGGAGAGCTTGACGTATCAGAGACAATTACCGCCATTCGCCGCGATGTGGTAAACGACGCTATCGACAGCTATATCCCACGCATGAGTGTAGAGGAGCAATGGGATGTTCCCGGGTTGGAGAGACAGCTCGAGGCCGAGTTCGCTACATCCCTGCCCATAGGCCAATGGCTGGAGGAGGACAACCAGCTCCATGAGGAAGCCTTGCGCGAGAAGGTGTGTGCCGCAGTGCAGGCGGCCTATGACGAAAAAAGCGAGGCCGTGGGTCCGGGGATGCGCAAGATCGAGAAGCAGATCATGTTGCAGGTTCTGGATACCCTCTGGAAGGAACATCTGGCAACCATGGACCACCTGCGCCAGGGTATTCACCTGCGAGCCTATGCCCAGAAGAACCCCAAGCAGGAGTACAAGCGGGAATCCTTTGAGCTTTTCGAACAACTGCTGGAAAGCCTCAAAAGTGAAGTGGTCAAGTTTTTGAGCCATGTGCAAATCCAGCGTCAGGACGAGGGCCAGCAGATAGAGCAACAGCGTCGCGAAGCCGCAGAGCGTGAAAAACTGGCTTTTCAACACGCCCAGGCCTCGGGTTTGACCGCTCCCGCCGAGGGTGATGGTGAACCGGAGGGGCAAGCAGCAGCCACGCCGCAGACTTTTACTCGGGATCAGCCCAAGGTTGGTCGCAATGAACCCTGCCCCTGTGGCAGTGGTAAAAAATACAAGCAGTGCCACGGCAAGCTGTGACCGGAGCTGACTGATATGGCAGTGGGTGATGACAAGCTGGGTAAACTCCATCCTGTCCCCGGTTTTCGTCTTGGGACTGTCTCGGCGGGCATCAAGCGGCCCGGACGGCCGGATCTGGTACTTATGGAGTTAGCCAGCACGGCTCACACCGCCGCAGTATTTACCCGCAACGCTTTTTGCGCTGCACCGGTGACAGTCGCCAGGGACAATCTGCAAAGCTGTGCTGGCAAACCCCGTTACTTGCTGACCAATACCGGCAATGCAAATGCAGGTACCGGTCAGCAGGGAATCGCGGCGGCCAGGGCCTGCACCGCTACTGTCGCAGACTTCGCTGCGATGGACGCAAAAAGCGTGTTGCCCTTTTCCACTGGCGTTATTGGCGAACCTCTACCGGTGGGAGTGATCCAGGCGGCAGTACCGGCAGTATTCGAGGCGCTGACAGCTGATGGTTGGACAGAGGCCGCGAGGGGTATCATGACAACGGACACGCGCCCGAAAGGCCACTCGCTGAAGTTCAGTGCAGCTGGCCAGGCGTACGTGATAACCGGAATAGCCAAGGGCGCCGGTATGATCCGGCCGAATATGGCAACCATGCTGGCCTATGTGGCGACGGATATGGCGGTGGAGCCAGGCCAGTTGCATGAGCTTTTGGCGCAAGCGGTGGACACCACATTTAATCGCATCACGGTGGATGGCGATACCTCGACCAATGACGCCTGTGTGCTTGTCGCTACCGGTGCGGCTGGAAATACGCCGCCAGCGGACACCGCTTCGCCGCTCTATCAGGCGCTGCGCGCAGCTCTGGAACAGATCTGCCTGAGTCTGGCGCAGGGGCTGGTGCGCGATGGCGAGGGCGCGAGCAAATTTGTCACTGTGCAGGTCAATGGTGGCCACACGGAACAAGAGTGTCTTGATGTGGCGTTTACCATCGCCCATTCACCTCTGGTGAAGACAGCGCTGTTTGCCAGTGACCCCAATTGGGGGCGATTGCTGGCGGCCATTGGCCGCGCCGGCCTGGAAGATTTGGATGTTAATCGTATCGGCGTGTATCTCAATGACGTGCTGATTGCCAGTGAAGGGTGTCGCGCGGCCAGTTACACGGAAGAGCAGGGTGTTGCTGCAATGGCGCCAGAGGACATTGTGGTACGCGTTGAACTGAACCGCGGGAGTGCCAGTGGCACCGTCTGGACGACGGATTTTTCGTACGATTACGTGCGTATAAATGCCGAGTATCGCAGCTGACATGTCTGTTGTTCATGTCGCCGTAGGTGTCGTAATCGATGACGCTCACCGGGTGCTGATTACAAGGCGGGCTGTTGACAGTCACCAGGGTGGCCTATGGGAGTTTCCCGGTGGCAAAGTAGAAAAGGGGGAGACCCTCGAACAGGCGCTGTCCAGAGAGCTGCATGAAGAGCTGGGTATTAAGCCCGCCCGCACCAGCCCTCTGCTTGAGGTAAAACACGACTATGGCGATAAGCGGGTGCATCTGGATGTGCACGTGGTATGGGAATTCTCTGGTAGAGCAGTGGGGCTTGAAAGCCAGCCGTTAGCCTGGGTGCCTTGTGAGGCCTTGTCGCAATACCGCTTTCCCGCCGCGAATGAGCCCATTATCGCCGCCATTCGCACGCTTCTCGCCGGTGGGGTAGGTGTGAGCTAGCGGTGCTGCTCTGCGCGCAGCAAAAATTCCTTGTGGAGCTCGTCGACAACGCCATCCAGTTCCGCCAACGGCCTGGCATTATCGATCACAATATCAGCCAGTTTCAGTCGCTGCTCACGCTGCATCTGCGCTGCCATTATACGACGTATCTGATCTTCGCTATTGCCATCTCTTGCCGCGGCACGCTGTAACTGAACCTCCTCGGGCACATCGACGACCACTACACAATCGACCAACTCCCGCTGACTGGTCTCCAGTAATAGCGGTGAGCTGAGTATGGCGTAGGGCGATTCTGCGGCCGCCAATTGGTCACGTATTTCCTGACCAATCAAGGGGTGTGTGAGTTGCTCCAGCCACAGTCGCTCTGCCGCATCAGAAAATACGCGTTCGCGCAGCGCTGCTCGGTCCAACGCGCCATCTGGCAGGATAATATCCTTGCCAAAATGCCCGGCGATTTCAGCCAGTGCAGCACCGGCAGGTTCGACGATAACCCTGGCTGCAACGTCCGCGTCTACGACGGCAATTCCCAGATGCTCAAAACACCGGGTGACGGCAGATTTACCACTGCCGATGCCGCCAGTCACGCCGACCACGAAGGTCATCAATTCAAGCCTGTAGCGCGCAGGTAGAGGCGGGTAATTTCCCCGCCCCACACCAGCGATATCCAGCCTGCAGCGGCCAGGTAGGGGCCAAAGGGTATCGGCACTTCACGCCCCCTGCCTTTTGCAATCATCAACATAATGCCGCAGACAGCGCCTACCAGTGATGACAGTAAAATGATGAGCGGAAGAGCCTGCCAACCCAGCCATGCACCAAGGGCGGCCAGCAGTTTGAAGTCGCCATAGCCCATGCCCTCCTTGCCGGTTACCAATTTGAACAGCCAGTACACACTCCAAAGCAACAGGTAGCCGAGTATG
This sequence comes from uncultured Haliea sp., assembly GCA_963977275.1. Lineage (GTDB taxonomy): Bacteria > Pseudomonadota > Gammaproteobacteria > Pseudomonadales > Halieaceae > JARRPM01. Next base: position 78,854 of record CAXBNX010000003.1, read on the forward strand.
GCGCCCAACACAGCCTCTTCCAGGCTGACGAAGGTGCCGTAGACGTTAAACACCAGGCCCAGCCACAAAAGCGGTAGGGTGATATCGTCCGGCAATAACTTGTGATCCACATCTATCATGGTCAGTACGATCAGTGCCCAGGTGAATGCGATCGCACCCAGAAGAGCGACCGACGCTGGAAAAACAGTTGCCAGCGACAGCGTCAGTAGCCCTGTGGCCAGCTCTACTGCAGGGTACCGCAGTGAAATTCTCACGCCACAGGCGGCGCACTTGCCGCGCAACATCAAATAACTCAGCACAGGTATGTTGTGCCAGGGCTTGATGCCGGTGCCGCAGTGGGGGCAGTGTGAGTTCGGCGTTGCGAGTGTGAGGGGTGCGGCTTCTTTTTCCTGCTCCTGCTCCAGCAACTCGCAGCAGTCCCGCCGCCAGCGGGATTCCATCATTAATGGCAGGCGATAGATGACAACATTGAAGAAACTGCCCACCACCAGACCCAGTGAAAGCAGACACAGGGGCAGTAGCCAATCGATCTGGTTGAAGACGTCCAGCATCAGCTTGCTGCTCTCAATTATGGGGCTAGATTACCGAACCGAGCATAAAGATGGGCAGGTACATGGCTATCATGAGACCACCCACCAGCACACCGAGTATCGCCATAATCATGGGCTCCATGAGAGAGCTGAGACTATCCACAGAATTGTCCACGGCCTCCTCATAATGGTTGGCAACCTTGTCCAGCATCTCGTCCAGGGAGCCGGATTCCTCACCAATGGACATCATCTGCAGCAGCATATTGGGGAACAGGCCGGTTCCCTTGGTGGATGAATACAGGGTTGAACCGGTTGTTACATCATCCTTGATCTGGCGGATGGCTTTGGCGTATACCGAGTTGCCGGCAGCACCTGCGGTGGACTCCAGTGCATCAACCAGTGGGACACCGGCGGCAAAGGTTGTCGCCAGGGTGCGGGAAAAACGCGCGATCACCGAGTCGTGTACGATCGAACCGAATATAGGCAGGCGCAATGCTATCCGGTCCAGCAGTTCGGAAAATTTGACCGACCGTATTTTCGCTTCCCTGAAGACAAAAATCGCCGCGATGATCATCAGTAAGATGACAAACCACCAATCCTGCACAAAGTTCGAGATGCTCAGGACAAAGAGAGTAAAGGCGGGAAGGTCAGAGCCGAAGCTCCTGAAAGTGTCTGCGAACTGCGGTACAACCTTGATCAGCAGGATACCGGTGACCACGATAGCAACCACAACAACAGCGATGGGATAGGTCAGGGCTTTCTTGATCTTGGCTTTCAGCTGTTCGGTTTTTTCCTTGTAGGTGGCCACTCTGTCGAGCATGATTTCCAGTGTTCCCGAGTCTTCTCCCGATGCCACCAGAGAACAGAACAGGTCGTCGAACATGCGGGGGTGCTTGGCAAGTGATGGCGCCAAACCGCCTCCGGCAGCCACGTCATTTCTGATGGTGTTCACCAGTTCCTGCATTTTGGGTTTTTCAGAACCCTCGGCAACAATTTCAAAACTCTGCACCAGCGGCACACCCGCCTTGAGCATGGTAGCCATCTGGCGGGTGAACACGGAGATGTCGGCGGGTTTGATCGCCTTGCCGCCCGCACCAAACAAGGGCTTGGACTTCTTTCTGACATTTTTTGGCTTGATGCCCTGGCGTCGCAATTGCGCCTTGGCCATGGCTGGACTGGCCGCACGGATTTCGCCTTTGCTGGTGCGGCCGGTCTTGTCCGTGCCACTCCAGGTGAATATGTCGTTTCGGGTTGCAGTAGTTGCCATAATCTTATTGCCCCTGTGCCTGGTATCCCCGGCGCATTACTCTGTTTTGTTTTAATCTACCGTGATGCGGTTGGCTTCCTCGAGTGTTGTCAGCCCCTGTGCCACTTTTTGTAGGGCCGATGACCTCAGGTCATTAAAACCTTCCGCTCGCGCCTGCTCATCAATCTGAATGGAATTGCCCTCTTCCATGATGATTCTGGCAATAGCCGGTGTTATCCGCACCACCTCGTAAATACCTACCCTGCCCTTGAAACCCTCGTGGCACTGTGCGCAGCCCACTGCTTGCTTAATGGTGGCGGTGGCCAACTGCTCCTCGGTGAAACCCAATTTCAGCAGAGCCTCCTGGGGCACATCGTCCAGCGGGGTACAGCACTCTTTGCAAAGCCGCCGTGCCAGGCGCTGGGCTATGATCAGGCTGACGGATGAAGCGACGTTAAACGCGGGAACCCCCATGTTGAGCAGGCGCGTAACAGTCTCCGCCGCACTGTTGGTGTGCAAGGTAGACAACACAAGGTGTCCTGTCTGGGCTGCCTTGATAGCGATTTCCGCCGTTTCCAGATCCCGGATCTCACCTACCATGATGATGTCCGGGTCCTGGCGCAGGAACGAGCGGAGAGCCTCGGAAAAGTTTAACCCGACTTTGGCGTTCACGTGTACCTGGTTGATACCTTCCAGGTTTATTTCCACAGGGTCTTCCGCAGTGGAAATGTTCCGTTCTGGTGTGTTCAGTATATTGAGGCCGGTATACAGCGAGACTGTCTTACCCGATCCTGTGGGACCAGTCACGAGAATCATGCCCTGGGGTTGATTCAGCGACCTCATGTACATTTCTTTCTGTTCGGGCTCGTAACCCAGGGCGTCAATACCCATCTGTGCGCTGGTAGGGTCGAGAATCCGCAAAACGATCTTCTCCCCGAACAGCGTTGGCAGGGTATTGACCCGGAAATCGATGGCCCGGCTGCGAGACAGCTTCATCTGGATACGCCCGTCCTGGGGCATACGACGTTCTGATATGTCCATTTGGGACATAACCTTGAGGCGAGCGGATAGTCGAGGAGCGAGGTTTCTTGGCGGTTTTACCACTTCTCTCAAGATGCCGTCGGTGCGAAAACGCACGCGGTAGTTTTTCTCGTAAGGTTCGAAATGTATGTCTGATGCGCCCTGCTTTATAGCGTCGATCAGCACTTTGTTTACGAAGCGGACAATGGGTGTCTCGTCGACACTTTCATTGCCTGTTGCCCCATCTTCTCCTTCGCCGGCTTCGCTTACTGCCGATACATCGATATCGTCCAGGTCCGCAGAATCCAACTCCGACAGCCCATCTTCAAGTTGATCCTGTGCATCCACCCATCTGGCTATGGCTTTAGTAAGCGCCCGATCTTCTATCAGCACGCCATCGGTATTGATCCCAGTGTGGAATTTGATTTCGTCCAGAGCTGCCAGGTTGGTGGGGTCGGAAATGCCAATAAACAAGCGGTTCCCGCGGCGCATGAGCGGTAGGGCGTGATGTTTGGTTACCAGGGAAACTTCGACCAACCCTTCCGGCATTGCGCTGCTGTTAAAGGCCGTTAAATCTAACAGTGGCACCCCAAACTCATGAGAGGCGACTTCTGCGAGCCGCTGGCTGTCCACGTTTTTCTTTTCGACCAGATATTGGACGAAGGGCATGCGCTCCAGGGAGGCATCCTTTTGCGCCTGAGATGCGGCCTGCGCACTAATCAACCCTTCGGCTACAAGCCGCCCGGCCAATCCGCTCAGTTGCCCAATTGCCTTTTCGTTCATTCTTGCTGTGCCCCTACTACCGGTTTACTGCTTGCGCCAATAGACCCGCAGATATGTCTCCCACCCGCAGGTGCTGTTCTAACCCCTGAGTGTCGCTGGTACCTTAAGGCCTTGTTTTCATTATAAGAAGAAGTATAACCAGCCCGGGACTCGACTCCTAGGGGTAGGGCAAGGCTAATTGGCTGAATTTAGGTTAATTTTACGGCCCCGGGGGAGTCACCTTTTCTTTGGGAGCAAAGCCAGACTGCACCGGGGCGAGCGCCCGTGACCGAAGAGAAGGCTATATAAAGGTGCTGTCCGGCAGGAAGACCGTGAGCTTAGCAGTGAGGAGAATTGTAAGAAGTGGACAAAAATTGTCACTTTATGGCGGATCAAGGCTATACGCTCCCTGACAATTGCTAGGATAAGAACCTGTCGATGTATGCGATGAATAATCTAGCCTATTGATTTGTATTATTAAATTTATGAAATTTACGTTTTTCGAAGAAACTGGCACGTCGATTGCATCTCAGGTTGTGCATACATTGGTTCGTGCTGCCTGGCAGGCAACCGAGCCAATATTTAAGCAAAAATTCATCATGGGGATAGCACAATGAACATTCAGAAGAAGCAACAGGGTTTTACTCTTATCGAACTGATGATCGTTATTGCGATCGTCGGCATTCTGGCCGCCATCGCGCTGCCGGCTTACCAGGATTACACCGTACGTGCGAAGGTTTCCGAGGCCATGGTGACACTGGCTGAGGCAAAGACCACTATCGCGGAGTATTACTCTGCGAACAACTACCTCCCAGCGGACGCCGGTATAGCGGGCATTAACACCAATCCAAATACAAACATCGTCGCTTCAATCTACTATTCCTCCACCAATGTAGCCAGATTGCCTCTGCTGACCGCGGTTGTGACGCAGGCGACAATACCGAATGGCGCTAGCGATTACGAATTCGTACTGTCGGGTACCACCGCCTCTGGCAACAGAATTATATGGAAATGTAAGCCTGGTCTCACCGCTGGAACAGCGCTGGCAACCAAATACCTGCCTGCAAACTGTCGCGGATAACACGATCAGTCACTGCTTCTGCCCGGCTAGACCGGGCTTTTTTTCGTTTCAATTTTAGTGTTACTGGTTATTGTTTGCAGGATTTTACATGACAGGTAGCAAGGCTATTGTGCGAAAACCAATACGCTTGCGGATTCTGGCCGGTCTGGTACTTTTGGCTGCTTTGTTCATCTACCTGCCGGGTCTATCAGGTCCACTTTTTTTCGATGACATGCCTGCCTTGACAGCCAATGAGTTTGTGCATATCACCGGCAGTTCCTTCGATGAGTGGCGGGTAGCCGCTTTTAGCTCCGGTTCTGGCCCACTGCGACGACCGATAGCGATGTTGTCGTTTGCGGCCAATTATGCGCTCGCCGGTGAGTTCTCCACAGCAGGGTTGAAGGCGGTGAATCTCGCCATTCATTTGGTCATCGCTGTCCTGCTTTACCTGCTCTTTCGATCAATCCTCACGGCATTGGCAATCGGTCGAGATAGTTCCACCTCCGACTTGATTGCGGTCACCGCCGCGGCCATCTGGCTTTTGCATCCACTGCATGTATCCACGGTACTGTATGCGGTGCAGCGTATGGCCCAGTTGGCAGCTTTGTTTGTGGTTGCAGGGCTGTGGGTTTTTATGCGCTATCGCCAGCGGTGGTTCGATCAGGGCGCTCCTGCGGGTGAGGTTCTAGCGGCTTCACTCTGGCTGCTGCTGTTGACGACCCTGGCCGCATTGTCAAAAGAGAGCGGCGCACTACTGCCCTGGCTGATCATCGTGCTGGAGGTGTGTATTTATCGCGGCGTCTGGGCAGGGCGTTCCATCACCTGGCTGCGTGGGTGTGGCTGGATGCTACTTGTGCTGCCTGTTGTGGCGGTGGTGTTGGTGCTCGCTCTCAGCCCGGAAACACTGCAAGGTGGTTATTCCGGACGGGAGTTTACGCTGGAAGAGCGGCTGTTGACTCAAGCTCGGGTACTCTGGCATTACCTGGGCTGGATCTGCCTGCCCAACATCGGTGGCATGGGTTTTCAGCATGACGATATAGCGTTTTCCGCTGGACTGTTCGCGCCGGTTACCACGATTCTCGCACTGCTTGGCTGGCCGGTAGTGCTGTTGACGGCGTTCTCACTGCGGCGGCGTTATCCGCTGCTGCTTCTGGCTGTACTTTTTTTCCTGGTAGGGCAGAGCCTGGAATCCAGTGTGATACCCCTCGAAATGGTTTACGAGCACCGAAATTATCTGCCGAGTACACTGGTGTGTCTGTTGCTGGCCTGGCTGCTGGTTATTCCTGTCTCGCGCGGTAAGCACTTCAAAGCCTGGTACCCCGTCGGGGGTGCCCTGGTCATCCTGTGTATGCTGCTGTTTATTCGAGTGCACACATGGTCTGATGAACTGAGTCTGAGTCGTACAAACCAGGCGCAACATCCGGAATCATCCCGCTCGAACTATTTTTATGCCAATGCCTTGCTGCGGCAATACCGACGCAGTGAACAGCTCGGTCTCACTCAGCGCGAAAAGGGCGAATCACTACTCCTCTCACGGCACTATTTCGAACGTATGTACCAGACCAATAACCGGGATGTGGCCGCGCTGGTCATGTTGTTCTACCTCGATAGTCATTACTTCACGGAATTGCAAGGTAAAGTCGATTGGCTGGCGAAACTTGATGTCCTGCTGAGCACCAGAACTATGCAGCCCTCTGATTGGAACGCGCTTGCCACCTTGTTTGACATATTCACTTCGAACCCGGCTGTATCGACAGAGGCTACGGTGACGGGACTGCTTGACAAGTTATCCGCAAGATACCCGGATTCAGTGCATATGTTGCAATACCGCTACAAGTACCAGTCTGCCATGGAAGCCGATTCTGCGCAGCTTCTACCCTTGCTGCAACGTGCCCAGGAACTTGACCCCGGGAGCTTTTGGCCCTACTACCAACTGCTCTATGAGTATGCCCGAGATCAGGATGCAGCCAGCATGTATCACTATGCTGGCCTGTGGCTGTTCCACGACAGCAATCGCTTGAGCATTCACCAGATAAAGGCACTGTTTACCCTACCCGTAGAGCCGATGGGGCCGTCCCTTGACTGATCGCATAAGCACCTGGGGGGCCTTGTCTGCCGCTGCTTTGATCCTGCTTCTGAGTTGCTGGGTCTACTGGCCCGGTCACACAGGACCTGCATTGCTTGACGATGCCACCAGCGTGGCAGTGATAGGTGATCTTCAAAAACATCCAGAACGGGCCTGGGATTATGTCACGGGCGATCGTTCAGGCCCACTCGGGCGTCCCGTGGCAATGGCGAGCTTTGTGCTTGAAAAGCTCTTTCTGGGCGACAGCCTGAAGACCAGCAAGAGTGTCAACATACTGCTTCATCTGTTTAATGGAGCGTTGGTGATGGGACTGTTTTGGCTGCTGTTTCGCCAGGTCCCGGTACCCGGCTATCGGTGGTTGGCAGTGGTGTTGGGTGCTGCGTGGTTATTGTCGCCATTTCTCGTCAGTACCGTGCTCTATGTAGTACAGCGCATGGCCATGCTGAGCGCAACATTCATGCTGTTCGCTTGCCTGTTCTATGTGTTTTGGCGTGAAAAATTGTCGCGCCAGGAATTTTCAGTGACGCTTCTCGCGCTAGTCCTCGCTAGTATTTTGCTCGCGCTGTTTGCGAAGGAGAATGCCATTGTCGTGATCCCGGTTTTGCTGTTGCTAGAAGCCTTGTGGTTCCAGTTTACCGGGGCCAACAACCAGCCTATACGCTGGCTGAAGCTGACAACGCTCGGCCTGATCGCGCTCGGGGTTTTGGGCGTTAGCATAATGCTGGTGGCGGACTACGAGGACCTGGCGGCAGCTTTTGGTCGTCGTTACTTCAGTCTCGATGAGCGCCTGCTGACCCAGACCCGCATTGTTTGGGATTATGTCCGTCAGCTGCTGGCACCAGAAGTTTTTCGTATGGGGCTTTATCACGACGACGTGGTTGTTTCGACCTCGCTTTTCCAACCCGTTTCAACCCTTTACGCGGTTTTGGCCTGGCTTGCTGTCGCAGTGCTCCTGCTGGCTCTTGCGTTTTCTCGCTGGGGTCGCTACCTGGCACTGGGCGTCACCTGGTTCCTCGTCGGACACAGTATTGAATCCACCGTGTTCCCCCTGGAGCTCTATTTTGAACACCGCAACTACTTTCCCGGAATCGGCCTGTTTCTGCTGCTGGGAGTGATGTTCGCTGCCCTGGTGAGGCAGTGGCCCCAAATCAAAGCCCCCTTGCTGGTTTACCTGGCCTGCTATGTGCTGTGGCTCGCCAGCCTGACCAGTTCCCAGGTGCAGGTCTGGTCAAGTCACCCGCTGATAATCCTGAATCACGTGAATGCACACCCTGATTCATTTCGTGCTAACGCCGATATGGCTGAGCAGTTGGCCAGCCTCGGGCAGCTCGAAGCCGCGCAGGAGTACTCGGCCAGGGCATTTGCGGTGAGTGTTGCCGGCGAGCGCAGTGGCGATCATGACATACGCGACCTGGCGCTAGCCTGTATCGCGAATAGTCCTGTAACTCCGATAGAGATCGAGCGGCTAGGTACGGAAAATCGCGGACGCCCCTTTGGTTCAGTCGTCACTCTGCAGACGATGGTGCGCTTACTACAGGACGGTGCGTGTCCGGATTTCGACCGGCTGCGGTTTGCTAATCGCATGACGGAAATCTTTCTGGCGGACGAATCGCCGGCCACGGCCTCTGCCAACATCTACCTCGGTCTGGCCTTACTCGAAAATACCCTGAATCGATGGGAATATGCACTGGCTTACATCGACCTGTTCCAGCGTTCCGCTCCGGAAAATGCCCAGGGCCTGCTGATGAAGCTGCATTTTGTCACGGCATTGGGTAAAGTGGACGCCGCCGATGCGGTCAGGTCCCAGCTGATGCAATTACAGGACGAGGGGAAATTGACGGTGGGTGAGCAACAAACTCTGTCACTGTATCTGGAGAATTAGCCTTGGACTTTTCCATCGTCATCCCGGCCAAAAATGAAGAAGAGGGCCTGGCCAGGTTTCTGCCAACGCTCCGACAGATGTATCCTGAGGTCGAGGTGATCGTGGTGAATGATGGCTCGAGTGACAGCACCGTTCAGGTCGCTGAAGAGCACGGTGTCAGGGTTATTTCACACCCCTATTCCAAGGGAAATGGCGCAGCTATCAAGACCGGAGCCCGTGCCGCACGCGGCGACTATATCGTGTTTATGGACGGCGATGGCCAGCACGACCCGGCAGATATAGAGCACTTGCTGCATCGGGTGGAAGAGGGTTATGACCTGGTGGTAGGTGCTCGCAGCGGCCTGTCTTCGCAGGCCAGCATAGCGCGCTGGAGTGCCAACAGCTTCTACAACAAGCTCGCAGGCTGGATGGTAAACCGGGAAATTCCCGACTTAACCTCGGGCTTTCGTTGTGTTCACCGCGGTAAGTTTCTGGATTTTCTCTACCTGTTGCCAAACGGCTTCAGTTACCCGACAACGTCCACCATGGCTTTTTTTCGAGCTGGGTATTCTGTGGGGTTTGTGCCGATCGAGGTCTCACCCCGCGCGGGGAGTAGCCATATCAACATAATGCGTGATGGGATCAGGTTTTTCCTGATTATTTTCAAGATCGGTACCTTGTACTCGCCTCTCAAAATCTACTTTCCCATGGCGGTATTAATGTCGGGGCTGGGGTTGACCAACTATATTGTCTCGACACTTGCCAGTGGCTCCTGGCGCTTCACCAATATGTCCACCCTGTTATTTCTATCCGGCGTTATCGTGTTTCTGATGGGCCTCTTGTCCGAGCAGCTGACCAACCTCCAGTACAAGGAGTCTGACGCAGGCCACCAGTGACCTGCGCCGTTCTGTCAGGTGTTTACTTCGCTTTCGCTTCCTTGCGTCTGGCATGCAGGACGGGCTCGGTATACCCGCTGGGTTGCTCCCGGCCAAGAAATACCAGGTCGCAGGCGGCCTGGAAAGCGACACTTTCTTCAAAATTCGCTGCCATGGGCTGGTAGAAAGGGTCACTCGCGTTCTGCTGGTCTACCACCACCGCCATTCGCTCCAGGGTTTCTCTGACCTGGGCATGGGTGCATACATCGTGGCGCAACCAGTTGGCGATGTGCTGACTTGAGATACGCAGTGTGGCCCGGTCTTCCATCAGCCCCACATGGTTGATATCGGGAACCTTGGAGCAACCCACGCCGTGCTCCACCCAGCGTACAACGTAGCCGAGTATTCCCTGGGCGTTATTGTCCAGTTCCCGCTGGATATCCTCTGCACTTAAACCGGCGGCTCCTTTCAGGGGGATACTGAGGATATCGTCGAGCGAGGCCCTGGGCCGTTGCATCAGTTCCGCCTGCCGCGATGCCACATCCACCTCGTGGTAGTGCATGGCATGCAGAGTTGCCGCGGTCGGTGAGGGTACCCATGCGGTGCTGGCGCCCGCCAGAGGGTGGCCGATTTTTACTTTCATCATTTCTGCCATCAGGTCGGGCATGGCCCACATGCCCTTGCCGATCTGCGCGCGCCCCAGCAGCCCGCACCGCAGGCCGATGTCCACATTCCAATCCTCATAGGCATTGATCCAGGGTTCCTGTTTCATGGCTCCCTTGGGAGTCATTGCACCGGCCTCCATGCTGGTATGAATCTCGTCACCGGTGCGATCGAGAAAGCCAGTGTTGATAAAAACAAGCCGTTCCCGCGCGGCCCGTATGCACTCTTTCAGGTTGACGGTGGTCCGTCGCTCCTCGTCCATAATGCCGACTTTGAGGGTGTTACGCTGCAGCCCGAGGGCATCTTCGATCTGGTCAAACAATTTGCAGGTAAATGCCACTTCCTCCGGTCCGTGCATCTTCGGTTTGACGATGTACACGCTTCCCTTGCGGGAATTGCGATTGGCATCACTGCCCTTGCGAAGGTCGTGCAGCGCTATCATGGCCGTGAAGACGCCGTCCATGATGCCTTCGGGGATGTCTGCTCCACGGCTGTCCAGGATGGCGTCGTTGTCCATCAGGTGACCCACGTTGCGCACGAACATCAGGCTTCTGCCCGCTAAAGAGAGTTTGCCGCCGTTAGCTGAGGTGAAAACCCGGTCGGGGTTCAAGTATCGGGTCTGACTGCCGCCGCCTTTCTCAAAAGTGTCAGACAAATCCCCGCGCATGAGTCCCAGCAAGTTTTGATAGACCACTGTCTTGTCCTCGGCATCTACCGCGGCGACGGAATCCTCGCAGTCCTGGATAGTCGTCAATGCCGCCTCCAGCACCAGGTCTTTCACACCGGCAGCGTCCGTGCTGCCGATCGGGCTGGCAGGATCGATCTGGATTTCAAGGTGCAGGCCATTGTGGCGCAACAAAACACCGGTAGGCGCGTTGGGTTCTCCGGTATAGCCGCGGAACTGGTCGGGGTCTGCCAGCGAGCCGATCTGGCCGTCGGCCAGCACTACCTGCAAATTACCCGCCACAACCGTGTACGACCTGGCCGCGCTGTGGCTGCCTGTCGACAGGGGGCAATGACGGTTGAGGAAGTCCCTGGCGTAGGCGATGACCTTATCTCCGCGGACGGCGTTGTAAGCGCCACCGCGCTGTGCGCCGTTATCTTCCGAGATGACATCGGTGCCATACAGTGCGTCGTAGAGGCTGCCCCAGCGTGCATTGGCTGCGTTCAGAGCGTAGCGAGCGTTCATTACGGGTACCACCAGTTGGGGGCCGGCCAGGCTTGCCACTTCCTCGTCCACGTTTTCAGTGCCGATGGCGAAGTCATCACCTTCCGGCAGCAGGTAACCGATGTCTTCCAGGAACGCCTTGTACGCCACGCGGTCGTAATCTGCACCCGGGTTGGCGTGGTGCCAGCCGTCGATTTTGGTCTGCAGCGCTTCCCGGGTTTTCAGCAGCTCGCGGTTGCGCGGGGAGAGGCTGTCGACAATACTCTCCAGCGCCTGCCAGAACTGCTCTGGCGAAATTCCGGTACCGGGGGCGATGTCGTCTTCGAGGAGTTGACAGAGAACAGGTGCGATCCGGAGGCCACCGCGCTGGATACGATCAGTCATCGTGAAAGTCCTTTGGAAAAATGGTCGGCGTCAGCTGCGCCGCGGAAATATGCAGAGTCTAGGGCGAGCACCTTAATTTAGCTAATTTATCGTTTTTATCGTGAGCATTCCTGAGGTGAATGCGACCTGGGTCGCCGGGTGATTGGGAGGCTCAGGGAGTTGGTGCCTTGTCGTCCAGTTCTCTGGCGGTATCCGCAATCAGCTTTCGCAACCACTTGTTGGCTGGATTGTGTTGAAGCAGCGGGCTCCAGGCCATTTTCAGTTCCAGTGGGGGGATGTCCAGAGGGGGGGGGCGCAATACCACGCGTGGGTTATCGCGCTTCAACTCGGCTGCCCGGGTTGGCAGGGTGACAATCAGGTCGTTTTGTTCAGCGAGCGTCATGGAGGCCTGGTAATGGCGGGTAAATACCCGAATCTGGCGCTTCTTCCCCAGCTTGTTGAGCGCGAGGTCTACCCAGCCAAGCCGTTGTACGTCACCCGGGTTCACCCCCACACCTACCCCCATCCCGGTCTTACTGACCCAGACGTGGTTGGCTTTGAGATAGTTCTCCAGCGTAAAGTCTTTCAGTACCGGGTTTTCCGGGCTTAGCACGCAAGTAAAAGTGTCATTCCACAGATGGATCTGGTGAAACGATTGGGGCATGGAATCGAAACGGTTGATCACCATGTCTACTTTGCCGCGTTCCACGTCCAGGAAACTCACGTCACTGGGTGTCATGATATCCAGGGTCAGGCCGGGGGCGAGCGTGCGCAGCTTGCCCAGTACACTGGGAAACAGCGTGGACTCCGCGTAGTCACTGGCCATAATTCTAAATACCCTGTGGGCGTTGCCAGCATCAAACTCGGATCGCGGTTGCACTGCCCTGTCGATCCGGGACAGTACCTCGCGCACTATTGGCTCCAGTTCCAGCGCGCGCTCTGTGGGAGTCATGCCCTCGCTGGTACGTACCAGCAAGGGGTCGTCGAACAGGTCGCGCAGGCGCCGCAGGCCGTTACTCATGGCGGGCTGCGAGAGGTTCAGCTGGTTTGCGGCCTGGGTGACGTTGCGCTCTCGCAGCAGGGCATCGAGATAGACCAGCAGATTCAGGTCGATACGGTTAATGTTCAGGGGTTGCTCCGTATTCACTTGGCGAATGATGATAATATTACGTATTGATTGCGGAAATTATACCGTGCTTACTAAAATTGCCAACGACTTTAGGATGGAGCTGAAACCATGACGACCATTTCCACACCCGACCTGACGGATGCACACCCGGATGCGGCGGCCATCGAGTTGCAGTTCACCAGTTACGGTTCTATCAAGCAATTCTGTGGACAGGCGGTGACCATTAAATGCCATGAGGATAATTCCCTGGTGAAGCAGTGCGTGGCGGAGCCGGGCGTGGGGCGGGTTATGGTGGTGGATGGCGGTGGCTCCCTGCGCCGGGCGTTGCTGGGAGACATGTTGGCGGATCAGGCCGCCGGTAATGGCTGGGCGGGGCTGGTTATTAATGGCGCGATTCGCGATGTTGACGAGATAGCGGTCACCGCAATAGGCGTCCAGGCTCTGGGTCGCTGTGCGTTCAAAACCGAAAAGCTGGGCGTGGGGCAGCGGGATGTGACAATTGGCATGGGTGGCGTATCAATCGCCCCCGGGGATTACATCTACGCTGACAATAATGCGGTAATTGTCAGTAAAAGCGCGCTCTTATAGCAGCCTCATCGACAAATCCAGTGCCCGACAATCCTTGGTCAGGGCACCTATGGATATGTAATCCACGCCGGTATCTGCAATGGGTCTAAGGGTCTGATCGGTGACATTGCCCGAGGCTTCCAGCTCGACCCGGCCCGCGCTGAGCCTGACAGCAGTGGCCATCTGTTGCAGCGAAAAATTGTCCAGCATTACCCTGTCACATGCGGCGGAAAGCGCCTGTTCCAGTTCTGCCAGGCTCTCAACCTCCACTTCCACCGGCTTTCCGGGCGCGTGTTGTCTGGCAGCCTGTACGGCCCTGGCGATGCTACCGGCGGCGTGGATATGATTCTCTTTGATTAGAAACGCATCATAAAGCCCCAGGCGATGGTTGTAGCAGCCACCGCAAGTGACTGCGTATTTCTGCGCCAGTCGCAATCCGGGAATGGTTTTGCGGGTGTCCAGTAGTCTTACCGCAGTATCGGCGACCATGCTGGCGTAGCGGTGACAGGTCGTGGCCGTGCCAGACAGGAGTTGCAGGAAATTCAGTGCGGTGCGCTCTCCTGTCAACAGCCCCCTCGCTGGCCCACTTACGGTGAATAACAGCTGATCTGCGACAATCACATCGCCGTCGTCTGCTTGCCATTCGATGGCGATGTGAGAATCCAGTTCAGCGAATACCTGATCTACCCAGGCGCGTCCGCAAAGCACCCCGTCTTCCCGGGTGATAACCCTCGCTTTGGCTTGTGTTGTGTCGGGGACAAGTGCGGCGGTTATATCACCGCTGCCGATGTCCTCTGTCAGCGCAGCGCGTACGTTGTTGAGGATGGATTTGCTGTCGGGGTTTATGCGTTTTGAGTGTGACTGAGTCATGTGGCAGGAAGTTGGGTGTTGAAAAGAGAGGCGATTGTAGCAGTTACCGCGCCTGCCTGTTAATACGCCCAGGCGTTGAGTATGTTGGTACCTCTCGATTATGATGTCGCATGGCGTCGAATACCCTACAGAGTACGTTCACCCTTACCGAAGGTTGGTTACAACCGGCACGGCACGCACCCTCACCTAATTTCGGTCCTCGGCCAGAAGGGTGTGAGCCCGAGTTACTGGTTATACACAACATTTCACTGCCACCGGGAGAGTATGGCGGAGACTGTATTGAACGCCTGTTTACCAACTGCCTGGATTGGAATGAGCATCCTTTTTTCGACGAAATCCGCGGTGCACAGGTATCCGCTCATCTACTGATTCGCCGTTGCGGCGAGGTGGTGCAGTTTGTCGATTTGCGCCAGCGGGCATGGCATGCGGGCCGGTCCCGCTATGGCGGGCGGGACAACTGCAATGATTTCAGCATCGGTATTGAGCTGGAGGGAACCGACGATGACGCCTACACTGAGGTCCAGTACGAGACCCTCGCAGCTGTGAGCAATACCGTGCTTGCTCAGTACAGTCGTATGAGTAACCGCCGCATCGTTGGCCACAGCGATATTGCCCCGGGAAGAAAAACAGACCCGGGCCCGGCTTTTGAGTGGCATAAATACCGCAGCCTGCTAGCGGGAACAGGAGATTAATGGTGACTTTTCTGGCGATCATTATTGCAGTGGTGCTACTCCAGGCCTGGGGTACGGCAGAGCGTGTGCATGCCGATGGCTGGTTTGTAAGTTGGCAAACCCGTGTTGCGGGTTGGGGACTCCCGAGTGGCATCAGCCTGGCACTACTGATATTGCTGCCGTCCATGTTATTGGTCTTTGTGCTCGATCTGGTGCAACCGTTGTTGTTCGGCTTGATTTGGCTGCCGCTGGCAGCGTTGCTGTTGCTATATTCTTTTGGCAGGGGTGATTTCCAGGCCGCGATGGGGCGCTATCGCGGGCACGCATACGCCGGGGATTTTGAGGCTGCCTACCTGGCAGCCCGCGAGGAATTAGACGAAGAGGAAGCCGAAACACCTGAGACAGCGCCGGAAGTGCACGCCATCATTCAGCGCGGTTTATTGTATGAAGGCTTGCAGCGCTGGTTCGCGGTGCTGTTGTATTTTGTGCTCTTTGGGCCCGGCGGCGCCCTGGCGTACCGTCTGTTACAGATGTGTCGAGGGAGTTTCGAGTCGGAGTTGGCGCGGCGCTGGCTGTTTTTGCTTGATTGGCTGCCGGCGCGGTTGCTGGCAGCAACCTTCGCTCTCACTGGCGATTTTATGGGCAGCCGGACAACATTGCTCGTCGCCTTCCAGGCTTTGACCGCTGAGGCGGGGATAGTGCTGTACTCCGTTGGGCTGGCTGCGCTGGGTCCGACCGAGGCTGTTCCGGGCGGGAGCGATAATGAATTTGGACCGGTTGCCGCAGCCCAGAACCGTGAGTTCGACGCTCTTCTTTCACGCAGCGCTGTCTGCTGGGTTGTGGTTCTCTCCTTAGTGGTTCTGCTGTTCTAGATCAGTGTTTTGACGACCTGCCAAAACAGGGCACTTTTTCCATCAACTGCTAAGCTTTTGTGGTGGGGCCAGTCGGGCGAATTGTCGTCGCACTGAAGCCGCCGCGAATTCTTCGTGGAAAAAGCCATATGCAGCAATTTGCCCATGTCGACAAGACCTGACGACGACCTGACTTTACCGTCACCGGTGGCCGAATTGTCCGCGGGTATTCGTGAGCTACAACTCGTGTTGACCATTGTGTTCCATCCGGATACGAGTCGTATTGGCGAACGAGTTGTTATACCGGCCCTGGCTGCCTCGCAATCGTGGGTCCTCGGGCGTCGCAGCCCAGCGTTTTGTCGAGACGGCGGGGCTGCTGCGACGCCGTTGGGGGAGGGGCATGTCAGTCGGCAGGCGATATCCCTGAGCGGCCGCGTCGATGGGCTGCTGGTGAGGCGGCTACCGGATTCCAGTCGCTGCCGTATCGCGGGGCGAGAACTGCGGCAAACCGTAGAGTTGTCTCGCCAGCAATTACGCGAGGGTGTGCGCGTGCTGCTGGGCCACAGTGTTGTCCTTCTGTTGCGCCTGGCGCCGGAAATGCCATCTGACAAGGCTACCCCGGCGCTGCATGAACTACTGGGTAGCAGTGCCTACATGGCGGGGCTGCGCAAGCAGGTTATTCGTCTCGGTAGTAGTGGGCTGGACGTATTGATTCGCGGTGAAACCGGCACCGGCAAAGAGTTGGTCGCAGCCGCCATCCACAGCGCCAGTCACCGCAGCAAGCGTACGATGGTCCGTATTAATATGGCGGCTATTCCCGCCGGCCTGGCGGCGGCAACCCTGTTTGGTAGCGCGCGGGGAGCCTTTACGGGGGCCACCAGAGCGAGAGAGGGATATTTTACCCAGGCGCAAGGCGGCACCCTGTTTCTGGATGAAATTGGCGACACTCCTGCCGAAGTACAGCCGCAACTACTGCGCGCATTGCAGCAGCGCGAAATCCAGCTGGTTGGCGGCGCGATTCAAAAGGTGGATGTCAGAATAATATCTGCTACCGATGGATTGCTGGAGTCAGAAAGTTGCGACTTCAAGGCGGCTCTCCGCCATCGCCTGGGTGAGGGGGAAATCCATCTGCTGCCACTGCGAGAGCACCCGGAAGATATCGGTGAGTTGCTATTGCACTTTCTGATCACCCGGGCGGAGCAACTGGTCTGTGTAGACCTGTTGCCAGGTGAGCGCTCTTCGGCCCGAGAAATAGCCGCCTGGGCCGCACTTTTTCATACTTTTGTGGGCTACCGCTGGCCGGGAAATGTTCGCGAATTGGCTAACTTTTCCGGGCAGGTACTGGTGGCCAGTGCAGAAGAACTTACTCTGCCCGACACGATCAAACTGGCCGTATCGCAAGCGGATACTGCCTCGGCTGCCGAGAGTGGCAGCGCGCTAAGCGCGCCTCGTCGCAGTATCAGGGAGATCGATGAGCAGGAGTTTGACAGTATTCTGCGGGAGAGTGATTACGAGGTGGCTAACGTTGCTCGCCAACTGGGCGTATCGCGCCAGGCGGTATACAGGCGCATGGGCGAATCGCCCCGGCACAGATTGGCGGGACAGGTGCCCGGGCAGGAACTGGAAAAGGCGCTGGCGCAGCATGCGGGCGATGCCCGCGCGGCCGCCCTGGACTTGAAGGTCTCTGCCAGCGGTCTTCGCTCGCGCCTTAGAGACTCAAGCCTGTCTTGGTACTAAGGCGGCCAGCGGAGAATATTCCAGATGCCGGGTGATGTCAGGGTTGGTCCCTATCGGATACTGAGGCTGGTCAACCGTGGCGGTCAAGGCGCAGTGTACCTCGGGTATGACAAGCGGCTGCATCGTAGGGTGGCGATTAAGATATATCCGTTACCGGAGGAGCGCTCTGCGCGCAGGTGCTTGCTGCGAGAAGCGCAGCTTATTGCCAGTATCCAGAGCCCGAAGGTGGTACAAATTCACGATGTGATCGAAAGTCGCGAGCATCTGGCGATGGTCATGGAGTATGTTCCAGGTTGTGACCTTGAAGAATTCCTCGCCTCCGTGCGGCCGTCACTCGCCAGTATTCTTACAATCTGTGCAGACATTGCCGGCGCGCTTACTGTCGCTCGCCAGCAGCATATCGTACACGGTGATCTCAAAGCGGCGAACGTACTCATTGCTGCTAATGGCAGGGTGAAACTCACCGATTTTGGCATTGCCGGGCGTGCGGCCACCACTGGTGCCCAGGCAGGTAGTCCCTCCTCATTATCACCGGAGCAATATCTGGGCAAGCCCTTGAGTGAGCGCTCGGATCTGTTTTCTCTTGGCTGCCTGTTATACCGGATGATTGCCGGGGTATCGCCGTTCTGTCGCGAGGGGTGTCTGGACGGGCGGGCGCTCCTGGAGCGGGAGCCACTGCCGTTGCAGGAGCAGGTATCCGCAGACACAGCACTACCGCAGGAACTGTTGGAGCTGGCGGCCTGTCTGTTGCAAAAAGATCCCGAAGACAGGCCATCAAGTACGCGGGTTGTGCGACAGGTCCTGCGTCGTGTAGCGCGCACCATCCCCCTGTCTGCCAGCAACAGGTTATTTGAGGAGGCCCATCCTTGCTTTCGACCGGAATCTGCCGATGATATTCCGCCTGATATACCTGCTGGCCTGGGGAGGGCGGGGCGCTCTACGCTGGGTGTCACAGGTTCTACTGAGTCGGGTGGGTGGCGAGCAGGTGCAGGCATCTGGCGCTGGCCGTTGGTGGGGACAGCGATATTCGCTGCAATAGGTATAGCGTATTTATTAGCTGCATTGCCGCCTGCAGAAACCCGCGTGCACATCGCTGCGCCGGTACTGCGCGTTGCGGCAGGTGCGCAGATGCCTGTGGAAATTTCCAGCCGCTGGCTGGTAGAGGAGGTGACTGTAGCCATGCGCGAACAGCTGGGACCGTTGCGGGTAACCGGCCCGGTCGGGGCAACTCCTGTTACGACCTTATACGCAGACCCGGCGTTGCGAGAGCCGATTCTCCCCGCCCAGGAGCTGGAATTGGGACTGCGTTGCCTCGACCTGTTCTGCGTATTCGCAGCTACCCGGCATTGGCAGGGACAGCAAACCAATCAACAGGCGGTGCTGTTTCCCGATATGTCGGAACAACAATGGAGTGACATTGTACGCAGCACCACGCTGGCGCTTTTCCCTTGAATCAGATTTGCGAGATCGAGACAGCCAATATCATTTGCGACAGGAAGTAGAGTGGTGTGCCCCACAAGCCGTTCCAGCGGCTGGGTTGGACGAACTGTTGCCGCGCCACTGCCAGGTCGGATATCGCGAAACCCCAGGCACCCAGGATTATCAGCGTGGACACAGGCTGACCGACGGTCATTCCCGCACACAGCAACATGGCTGTAATCACAAGCATATATGCGCGAACCGGCAGCGTCATGTCTTTCGCTACGCACGGAAGCAGCCACGTATTGGCGAAAACCAGCAGTATTACGGCGGGGATCGCCGTGGCAGCCAGGCCGGAAAAATTGAGCGGCAACTGCAGGAAAGCAATTGCAAATAGCAGGTGGCCGCAGAGAAACGCGACCAACCCGGCCAGAAAGGTGTTCTCGCCCTCGGGCATTAACAACAGGTCGCCTGCCATACAGGCCATTAGCCCCGCCAGCAACCAACACCCGTAGGGCGATTCCGTCGCACCCATCGCCCAGGCGAGCCAGACAAATGCGGCCGCGGCCAGTGGTTTAAATAGATAACGACCGGCTCGAAAAGCGGTTTGGTCGCAAGCCACCAATGCGATGACGGCAACCGCGGATAAAACAGCCGGTGCCAGTGCTGCACCGGTTAGTAGTGTTTCAGTGGCCAAGGTTTACAATATTCCTGTAGAGAACGGCATTGTGGTCTGCCGCTATACCGTGAATCTTCGCAACGTGCAGCAGGTGGCCGGTAATATACTCAATTTCAGTACCGCGCCCGGCTGTGACATCCTGCAGCATCGACGAGCGATTGCCAGCAGTACTGTCAATAACTTTTGCGACCTGTTGCGGCAGGTCCCTGGTGACTGCGGCGAAACCTGCGGCGGCACTGACAGCCATAATTTCCCGACAAAGTGTTTGCACCTGGTTTGCCAGTGGTGCTTCTGCCAGCTCCCCGTTGCAACAGCCGTGCAGAGCGGTGAGCGGGTTGATAGCGCAATTTATGGCCAGTTTGAGCCACAGTGCCTGTTCAATATCGTTGTCCCAGATACTCGGGCGGACTGCCTCGGCCCACGCCTCGTACCAGCCCGGGGGTGTGGAATTTTCAATCCGGCCGAAGCGTGTGAGGCCGTGGCCGGCGTGACAAATATGCTGCTCAGCAAGACGATAGGCGCCCTCTGTGGTTGTGCCAAAAAACATATTCAGATCGGGCAGGATTGCGCGTAACTCGTCGCCGAAACCCAGGCCATTGCTTAGCAACAACACCTGGCTGGAGTCGTCCAACCGGTGGGCTACTGACTGGACAGCGGCACACACGTCCTGCGCCTTGGTGGTAACGAGCAGCAAAGCAATGCGGCCCGGGTCGGTAGCGGCCGACTGCTGCAACCGCACGCTGGTTTGGGAGTCTCCCTCGTTGATGTTGACAGTTGTTGTTTTTGCGGCGGGCGTCTTGCGCAGCAGCAGGGTGGTCGGACAACTTGCGCGCTGTAGCTTGCTGGCGAACAGACAGCCCATTGCTCCAGCACCCAGTACATGCCAGTGAGCAGAGCTCATCGAGCTACTATCATGTGCGGGATTGTAAACTTGCTGCAGCTCATTACTATGTAGCTCCAGTTATTGAACCGAATAGAGGGAGAGGCACTATGCCATCATTTGATATCGTTTCGGAAGTAGATCTACACCAGCTTACCAATGCCGTGGACCAGGCCGGCAGAATCGTAACCAATCGCTTCGATTTTAAAGGGGTGCAGGCATCCTTTGAACGCGAGGAACACACTGTGGTGCTTACTGCGGAAGCCGAGTTCCAGGTGGTCCAGATGGAAGACATGTTGCGTTCAGCACTGATCAAGTGCGATATCGATCCGGGTGCGATGGACTGCGGCGAGATGGTCACGACGGGAAAACAGGTGAAGCAGACAATAGTGCTGCGGAACGGTCTCGATAGCGCCCAGTGCAAGACCATCGTGAAGCAAATCAAGGAGGCGAAGATGAAGGTTCAGGCGCAGATCCAGGCGGATCAGGTGCGGGTGACCGGCAAGAAGCGTGACGATTTGCAGAGTGCGATGGGGTTGCTGCGAAAAGCAGAGATTGGGGTGCCGTTGCAGTTTACCAATTTCCGGGATTAGCGGCTGTTACCAGATTGACAGTTTCTGTGTTCCAGTTCACCGTTCAACCACGTGGAGATCGCCGGGAAGCGCCGTAAGTACGCTCCTGTAGACTCGTGTGCGGATGACGGCCCCTTTCATCGATGCGCCCTGCGGTTCGCCAATCTATACTTGAATCGATCTCTTCACACCGTGCTATAAATTTTTTATCTCAAATTCCGGCCTGGTAAAGGTGTTCACTTAATTGCTCCAATTTTTCCTGAATTTGCCAGTATTCGAGAGCAGGGTAGTCCTGTACCAGATACCACAGTAATTCCAGGTAGCGATACAGGCAGCCGTATCGCGTAATTAACTGCAGTTCTGTTGCAGTTGGCGGTTTGCCTGCATAAACCTCCAGCAACTTTTCTATGGCTGCAGGCTCCAGGTTATCTCCGGCCGCCACGACCGCCAGATCGTACCAGCGGCTGCCCATGGCGGCGTATTCCCAGTCAAGGGCGTACAGTTTGCCGCCGCTATATAGACGGTTGGCGTGCAGTAAGTCGTTGTGGCACAGCACCAACGGCTGTCGATCGCTATCAGTGGAGTTCAGTAATTCAGACACTCCGCGCCTGAATGCCGCGAGTTGTGTAGTTCGCTCCGGGTGCCGATGTGCCAGACGTTTCTCGTAACTCAGGATACGTTCTGCCAGGTCCAGGCGGTGGTGTCTCGCGGGCAGTTGGTGGATGCCTCGAAACAGCTTGGCTATCTCGCTGACATCCACAGGCTGTTGCTCGTCGGGTGTGAGGTAGTTGCACACCAGGCTGCCCAGTTCAGGGTTGAAATAACAGGGCCGGGGCGCCAGGCCGGCGCGGTGGGCGGCGGTCAGGGTACGCCATTCTCCCTGGCGGTTTAAACCGTGTGCGGAGGGGGTGATACCGTCAATACGAACAACAAACTGGCGGCCCGCGTCTACCAGTACACTGAAGTTGCTTAGACCTGCGCCCAATATAGAGAAGACGGTCGGAGCCCGCGGCAGGGGTGGCTCAACATCCCAGTGTTGCCACTGCACCAGAGTTTGATCAAGTTTTAGCCGGACGTTGCCCGGTAGTGCAGTAACCATTTGCGGTATCCGAACAATACGATGATGAGGTAGGCTGCGAATAGCAGAGCGGTGAGGTACAACTCCCTATCAAGGTAAAGATAAATCGAAACACTGTCGATCACCAGCCAGTACAGCCAGTTTTCCAGGATTTTTCGGGCCACCATCCAGGTGGTGAGAATGCTGCCCCAGGTGGTGAAAGAATCAAGGTAGGGCAGTGCGGCTTTGGTGAACTGTTCCAGTAGTGCGCCACTGGCAGTGGACACCAGCAGTACCGCCAGCAGTGCAATCGTGTGCTGGCGGCTACCCCAGCTGGAGATGGCCAGCTCTGTCCTGGCTTCGCTGCCTTGTTGCCATTGCCACCAGCCGTATACCGCCATTGCCAGGTAATACACCTGCAGCCCGGATTCCATTAACAGGCCAACATCCCAGAACAAGACAAGGAAAATTGCGGTGCTGATAAATGCCGCGTACCAGCACCACAGGCTCTCCTTCATCGCAAGCAGGAGGTAGGCGATGCCCAGTATCACCGCAGCAACTTCCCAGAAAGTCATCGCCTGGGCAGCCTGCAGCAGCGAGTCCGCCAGGCCCTGTTCGCTCATGGCTTTAATTCGAGTTCCCAGGGAATAAACTTCACTACCAGTACCTGTTTGCCAAAGGCACGGGTAGTGGTTGCCAATGCCTCGCTGACCACTTGAAACACGCGAGTGTAATCACCGCAGATCTGTGTGCTCATCGCGTTACTGATGACCTCTAGATCTGTGTGCGCGCGCACGCTGTCGATAAACCCCTGGATGACAGGGATATACTCTTCTTGCAGTGGGTAAAGGCTCATTTCGGCTGTCAGTTTCATGTCTGGCTCCTGATTCAGAAAGTAAAGCTTGTGCTTACCCCGACCACCCGGGGCTCGCCGTATTGATAGTAGGGTTCCACGGCATACTCTTTGCGCGGGTCGTTGCCAAAGGTACCAAAGCCCCTGACATAGTAGTTCTCATCCGTGAGGTTGCGGGCCCACAAAGCTATGGTCCACTGCTCACCGGTATACCCCACTCGCGTATTGAGCAGGTTGTAAGAGGGCGACTTCAGGTCGTGTCGATCGGAAAAGTACGCGCTGTCGCGGCCCTCCACGTCAAGGCGCAGGTAAAAGCCGGCGCCGAAATCATAATGCCCTCCCACAGCGTATTGGTACTTCGGCGCCTGCGCCTGCTCCCGTCCGGACAGATCGTTGCCGTCGGCGTCGATGTACTCATCAAATTCTGTTTTCAGTAAGCCCAGGTTTGCGAACAGCATCAGATCATCGGTGGGTAGCCAGTTCAGTTCCAACTCCATACCGTAGTTGTTGCCGCTGGCGGCGTTACTGGTGTAGTCGATAAACGCTGTGCTGCCATCGGGTCGCGGGATGACCAGGGACCCCTTAACCTGCTGATCGTCCCGGTCCATGTAGAAAACCGCGAGGCGGGTTTGCAGGGTTTGCTGCAGCAGGCTTCCCTTGAAGCCAAGCTCATAATTGATGAGAGATTCTTCGTCAAAAAATTGCAGTGCCTGCAGCTCTGCACCTACCTCGGGATTATCGCTGGTTTCGATGCTGGCGAGGATGTTGGCGTTAACACCGTTGGCGCGATAACCACGCGATATTTCAGCGTAGGCCATTCTGTTGTTGTCTATGGTGTACTGCAGTGCCAGCCTGCCGCCCCACAGATCCTTGTCCGGGCTGCTGTCCACCCCGTTGTTGTCGTCATAATCTGTGTAGCGACGCTCAATTCGCAAGCCGGAAATCAACGTCCAACGGTCATTCAGTTGTGTGTCCAACTGCCCGAACAGCGCGTAGGTGTCTGTGTCATAGTTACTGCTGAAGTCGCGCTCGAGGTAGGTATACTGCCGGTGCAATTGCTCTCGGTCACCGAGGTAATACAGGCCAGCTACCCAGTCGGTGCTGCCCTGAAATATGCGACTGCCTTCTTCAGAGAGTAGACGCACTGTGGCACTGTAGCTGTCCCGGTCGCGCTTGTATTGATCCTTTGAAGAGTATTCCCAACCGGGTGCGATACCGACAAAGCTCCAGTCCTCGTCGAAACTGTAGCTGCTGTTCGAAGTTGCACCGGTGAGCGAGCTCTCCAGGCGCAGTTGGTGAAGCTCGCGGTGCCATTCAATACCCAATGCAGTGGAGTCCTGTTTATCCTTGCCGGGTTCGTCAGAGAGCGTGTTGCGGGTGTTATCAAGGGAAAATGCGTCATAGCCGTTGTTCACATCAACATACATGACTGTCAAATCGATGGTATCCCGCGGGCCGGGGAGCCAGCGCAGCTTTCCCCTGACAGTCGTTTCGTCCTGGCCGTTAGTGTCGCTGCGACCGAGGTAATCGTTGTCGATAAAGCCGTCACTTTTGAACTGGTTTACCGCCAGACGGTAGAGCAACTGATCGTCGATCAGGGGACCTGTACCCACAATGCCGGTGGACCAGCTGTTGTATTCAGCGACGCTGGCTTCCAGGCGCAGGCCGGGCTCACTCTCTGGCGCTGCAGAGCGGATGTTGATCAGACCCGCCAGCGCATTGGCTCCGTGCAGCGTGCCCTGTGGGCCGCGCAGAATTTCTACTTGGGACACGTCAAACAGGGTGCTGGCAGCACCCAGACCGCTGAAGTCGATGCCATCGATTACCAGGCCGATCGACGGGTTCAGTGGCTCCTGAAACTGGCTGCGCTCGCCGATACCCCGGATCTGGAAAAAACGCGCGCG
The DNA here is from genome assembly GCA_963977275.1 of uncultured Haliea sp. Classification (GTDB taxonomy): domain Bacteria; phylum Pseudomonadota; class Gammaproteobacteria; order Pseudomonadales; family Halieaceae; genus JARRPM01. Next base: position 103,677 of record CAXBNX010000003.1, read on the forward strand.
CGAGGTGCCCCCGGCGAAATTGACGTTGGGTGCCAATGCGAGGACGCCCTCCAGATGTTGGGCTTCCCGTTCGCGGATATCCCGGGCACTGATGACACTGGTGCTGCCAACCTGATCCAACAGGGGCGCGGAGCGTAGCTCCGCATTAACGATCACCTCTTCCAGCACACGGATTTCTGCAGCAACAGGTGTTGCCGCTAAAAAAGCGATGGAAAATAGCGAAATGGGGTACTTCATAATGCTCCTCACAACGGACATTGGATAGTTGGCCGGCGGGACGCATGGAGGGGGAAATCTATCTGGCGACACCTCTCCCTACGCCAGTATTAACCGGATCAGGTTCAAAGGGTTCACCATTTAGTGTCTCAGGCCCGAATACTGTTGCTCGGGCCACCCCCAGGTTTGCATCGCCAGTATAGGGCGCTTACACTTGGTTGCCAACAAAATTGATGATCGGGCGCGATTTGCAGCCCGGCGCGAAGTGGGTGGATGGTGCAGATGGCCGAGGATCAGGATTCGAGCGAGCAGGATGAGGAGATCCAGGGGGCACCTCCGGTTGAGTCCAGGAGCGAGGTACGTAATCGCCGCCTTGCTGAAACCGTCACGGTTAATCGATACCTGTACCTGCAAACCCAGCAGCTGGAGCATATGCTGCTGGGTGCCGTCGATCTGCAGGCCCTGCTGGAAATTTTGCTTGTTAGTATGCCCCGCCATTTTTCTTTTCGCGTCGCGGAACTCTGGCTATACGATCCGGAGAACATACTGGCCGATTTGATTGTCGGTGGTCAGCGCTATGGACACAGTCTGCAACTGCATCAGGATGCTTTTGTGATGCAGGAGCTTTACGAGCTGGAGCCGGACGTGGTGTTACTTGATCCCACCGATTCGCGAATGTTCGAGGTGCTGAAATCGGAGCAGGGGATAGACTATGCATTGCTGATGCCGCTCACAGATAGCGGGCGCATGATCGGCAGCCTGCACCTCGGCCTGCAGGATGACACACTGATTGTTGGAGAGCAGGAAGAGGAGTTGATTTCTCACCTGGCCACCATGATCTCCTCCTGTTTCAAGGGAGCAGTGTCACGCCAGCAGGTCTCCCAGCTGACAATGCTCGATCCGCTCACTCAAATTAGTAACCTGCGGGGATTTGAAAAAGACATTACCCGGGAGATTGCCCGGGCGCGTCGCGCCGACCAGGCGCTGACCATTCTGATACTGGAGATAGACGAATTTGACGAGCTGTACGACCACTATGGCGAGCGCAGCGGCCAGTTTGTGGTCAAAAAGGTCACGGAGCGCATATCGTCTGACTTGAGGGCCACCGATATGTTGGCGCGGCTCTCTCGCTCCAAATTCGCCCTGCTCATTCCCGCATGCGGAGAGATGCTCGGTCAGGAAATAGCCGAGCGAATGCGAGATGATATCGAGAGTTTTGCAGTGGACGATGGCCGTGGCGCGGTTCTGCAGGTAACTGTCAGTATCGGTCTGGTCACCTGGGAGCCTCAGCAGTTTCCCGCAGTGGATATGCCCCATCTCGCCAGGCAAATGGAAAGCGTTGCGAGCAAGGGGCTGGCGCTGTCCCAGACCAAAGGGGGGAACCGCGTCACCCTTTCCCGGCTGAGTACCCTGATAGTCTGAGAGTGTTGAAATGAGTGACGGCAATCCCAGAAAGCTCGAGGAGCTGTTCGAGAAAAATCGACGTTGGGCCGACAAGGTCCGCACCAGTGATCCCGGTTTTTTCGCCAAGCTCGCGGCCCAGCAAAACCCGGAGTATCTGTGGATAGGCTGTTCCGACAGTCGCGTTCCCGCCAATCAGATTGTCGACATGTTACCCGGCGAAATTTTCGTGCATCGAAACGTCGCCAATATGGTTGTCCATACTGATCTCAATTGCCTGACGGTAATGCAGTACGCCGTCGAGGTGCTGCGGGTAAAGCACATCGTTGTAGTCGGCCACTATGGCTGCGGTGGTATTCGCGCCGCCTATGAAAATATGGATAACGGCCTGATCAACAATTGGCTGCGCAATATCAAGGATGTGTTGCATCAGTCTCATGCGAGAATTAATGCCCTGGCGAATGAGAATGACAAGCTCGACCTGCTGTGTGAGCTGAATGTGATCGCTCAGGTGGCTAATGTCTGCCATACCTCCATTGCCCAGAACGCCTGGACGCGGGGCCAGTCTCTCACGGTGCACGGCTGGGTATACAGTCTTGAGGACGGGTTGCTGAAAGATCTGAATTGTTCTGTCGATTGCATAGAGCAGATTCCGGAAGTGTATCGGTTGGTGCCCGCGCCGAAATGACCCTGCTGGTGTTGTTGGTACTGATATTTACCGGGGTCGCCCTTATCGCGGTGGTATCCAAGCACTTTTCAGGGCCCGCCGATTCCGCTAAAGCGCAGCAGTTGCAGCGCTGGTTGTTGCCTCTGGTAGCTGTGATGTTGGTGCTATCCCTGCTCAACCACTATATCTAGTGTTCAAGGTGTTTCCGGGCGCGAAAGTGGTACAATCCCAGCGCGATCCGGTTGAGACCTTGCCTTCCCTGACCAGCCTGCAACAAACAGTTCCTCGCCTGTCGTGAAAAATTCAGGCGGCGGCCAGCTGGCACGCAGAGGCCGTGTAATCGACCACCCGAATCTGAATCAAGACTGGAGAATACATACCATGGCAGAACAGAAAGCGACCAATGTGCACTGGCACGAAGGTGATATCACACGCGAACACCGCGGGAAAATACTTGGGCACAAAGGTGCAACCCTGTGGTTTACCGGCTTGTCGGGCAGCGGTAAAAGTACCGTCGCGGTGGAATTGGAAGGTATCCTCAGCGAAATGGGGGTGCTGGCTTATCGTCTCGACGGGGACAATGTGCGCATGGGGATTAACAAGAACCTGGGTTTCAGCGCCGAGGATAGAACCGAGAATATTCGCCGTATCGGGGAAGTGGCAAAACTGTTCGTCGATTCCGGTGTGATTGCCCTCAGTAGTTTCATCAGCCCCTACGCCGCCGACCGCGACCAGGTGCGAGCGCTGCACGAAGAAGCGGGCATGGACTTTATCGAGATATACGTGGATTGCTCGCTGGAGGCCGCCGAGAGTCGCGACCCCAAGGGTCTTTACAAGAAAGCCCGTGCCGGGGAGATCAAGAACTTTACCGGTATCGACGACCCCTACGAAGCGCCACCCAAGCCGGAAATACACTTGCACTCCGACCAGCAGACCCTGGCCGAGGAAGTAGAGCACATTCTTTTAGCGCTGCGCGAGCGCGGCATTATTAATTCCTGAACAGGAGCCAGCCATGATCAAGCCCCACGGTTCTGACGAACTTAATCCGCTTTTTGTCTATAACACTGAACAGCGCCATGCCCTGATAAAAGAGGCTGAATCGCTGCCCTCTCTGCTGGTGAACTCAGCCGCAGCTGCCAATGCCGTCATGCTCGGTGGCGGCTATTTCAATCCACTCACGGGATATATGAACCTGGCCGATGCCCTGAGCGTCGCTGAAAAGATGTATACCGTAGACGGCCTGTTTTTCCCCATCCCGATCCTGAATCGAACCAGCGAAAGCGGTGTTAGTGCAGGCAGTCGAATAGCTCTGCGTGACCCCAATGTTGAGGGTAATCCCGTGTTGGCCATAATGGATGTCGAGGCGGTGGAGACCATTACCGACGACCAGATGGCGTTTATGGCCGAGAAAATCTTCCGCACCCTGGATCCCAAACACCCAGGGGTAGCCACTTTCAACGAGGCCGGCCAAACGCTGTTGTCCGGACCAATCCAGGTACTGAACTTCTCCTATTTCCAGACGGACTTTCCGGACACCTTCCGCACCGCTGTGGAAATTCGCAATGAAATTGCCGAGCACGGCTGGGAAAAGGTGGTGGCCTTCCAGACGCGCAACCCCATGCACCGGGCTCATGAGGAGTTGTGCCGCATGGCCCTGGAGCAGTTAAAAGCCGATGGTATCCTGATCCACATGTTGCTGGGCAAGCTCAAGCCCGGTGATATTCCCGCCGATGTGCGCGACGCGTCAATTCGCAAGATGGTGGAGGTGTATTTCCCGGCGAACACAGTGATGGTTACCGGCTATGGCTTCGACATGCTGTACGCGGGACCCAGAGAGGCGGTATTGCATGCGGTGTTCCGTCAGAATTCTGGCTGTACCCACCTGATTGTGGGTCGTGACCATGCCGGGGTGGGGGACTATTACGGTGGCTTTGACGCCCAGACGATTTTTGATGATGAGGTTCCCGCGCACGCGTTGGAGCTGGAAATCTTCCGCGCTGACCACACGGCCTACAGCAAGAAGCTGAATAAAGTGGTGATGATGTGTGATGTGCCGGACCATTCAAAGGACGATTTTGTATTGCTGTCTGGAACTGCCGTACGGGAAATGCTGGGCAAGGGTATCGCGCCACCGCCGGAGTTTTCCCGTCCGGAAGTGGCAAAAATCCTGTCCGACTACTATCAGACCCTGGACGCCTGACAGCCCCTGCCACAATAAACCCGCCTTTCGCACGGCGGTTGAGGCCTGTTTTACATGCAGTGCAGTTTTAACTTTCAACTGCGCCCCCTATAATCGGGTGCAGTCAAAACCCGTGATGGGTAACAGGGAACAATCGGGAGTGCGATTTGCCGGCCAAATGGCTAAGTAATTCCAATGATGCGTCGCGGCGTGCAAGCGAAGCTCTGGAAAACGCGGTTCGCTCCCTTGCCCAGCCCGCACGTTTACGCCGTTTGCGGCACGGGCTTGGGGTGTTATTTGCAGTCTGGGGGGTGTTGGCTCTGTCACAGCTGATATGGGCACTGCTGCCCGCTGACGATGCATCTCTCCCCGCAGATGTCGGTATTATCAATCCCGTGAGCCCAGCGGTCACCTCAGGTAGCGATGACCCTGTTGATATCGGGCAATTGCAGGGTTGGCACCTGTTCGGGGAGGTTGGCGCAGTAGATCCGGCGGCACAGGTACAGGAGGTTGATATCGCCGCAGTTTCCAGCCGGGATGGTATAGAGAAGGGCGCCCGGGAAACCCGCCTCGACCTGAAACTGCGGGGTGTAGTGGCCTCCTCCGAAGAGGGGCTCGGTTATGCAGTGATCGAGCACAAATCCAAGCAGGATATCTATGCGGTCGAAGACAAACTGCCTTTGTCCGGGCGAGTCACACTGGCCAAGGTGATGCCGCGGCAGGTAGTGTTGGATAACGGTGGGACTTACGAGTTACTGGAACTGTTTGAAGGCTCTTCGTTGGATTCGCAGCTGGTGTTGCAGCCGCCAGCCCAGGGCCGCTCTCGGCAGGCTGTGGCTGTCGCTCCGGGTGGCGATGCCTCAGCCCTGGCGCGCACATACAGAGATCGTCTGTATCAGAACCCACAGGCCCTGGCGGATGTAGTATCTGTCAGTGCTGTGAGGGAAAATGGCGAGTTGCGGGGCTACCGCATCGCTCCAGGGAAAGAACAGGATCAGTTTAACCTGCTGGGTTTCCGTTCGGGGGACCTGGTTACCAGTGTGAATGGCATCGCGCTCAACGATCCGGCCAATGCCATTCGTCTGTACCAAACCATGCGCTCCGCCAGCGAGGCTGTATTTGAACTGCAGCGAGATGACCAGCCGGTCACCGTAAGTGTGAATCTCGGTGACGTGCAGGAACCATAGGCATGCATCTGTACTCGAAGCAGAACCAGCACAGAGGGATATAGCTAAGTGAAAGTCTTGATCCGGTCAGTCCGCAGTGCTCTCCTCGCGGTGTTTATGTCCCTTGCAGTTGCGAGCGGCGCTGTGGTCGCTCAGGATTTTACGGTTAATCTGAAAGAAACCGATATCCAGGAACTGATCAAATTTGTGGCGGAAGCGACCGACACGACTATCGTCGTTGATCCCTCGGTCAAGGGTAAGGTCCGGGTGGTGTCCAGCAAGCCGGTGTCTCGTGACGAGTTATACGAACTGTTTCTTTCCATTCTGGAGGTGCACGGGTATACCGCGGTGCGTTCCGGAGGAGTGATCCGGGTTATCCAGAACAAGGATGCTCGCTCAGCACCGGTGCAGGTGCGTGACGGGGCCTCTGGCAGGGCCAGCGACGAGTATGTGACGGAGGTTATCAAGCTCGATAATATCTCGGCGGCAAAGCTGATACCGGTATTGCGGCCGCTAGTGCCACAGCAGGCGCATATGGCCGCCTACGCGCCCAGCAACGCCATTATTATCTCCGACCTGTCCTCCAATATTGACCGCATCCGCGACATCATCAATCGTATGGATCAGTCCGCCGTACAGCAGACAGATATTGTCAAACTGCGGTACGCGGTGGCGGAAAACGTGGTGTCCATGCTAGACCAGTTGGCCAAATCCGCAGCCAAGCAGAGCGGCGGCGAGTCGGAGGTATTGTTGGTGGCAGATGCCCGTACCAATAGTGTGCTGGTCAGTGGTGACGAGCTGGAACGCGCGCGGATTCGGAGTCTGTTGAAGTATCTGGATACCCCACTTGAACAGAGCGGCAACGTGAAGGTCGTTTACCTGCAATATGCCCAGGCCGGCGACATAGCCGATGTGCTTACTCGGGTCATGCAAAACATTAACCGGCTCGACAACAGTGAGGGTGCCAAGAAAGCCCGTACGGACAGCTCCGCCACTATCGAGGCAGATGAGGGCACCAACTCTCTTATCATTACTGCTGATACCGACCAGATGGCATCCATAGAGGCGGTTATTCATCGTCTCGATATCCGCCGGGCACAGGTGCTTGTAGAGGCCATCATTGTGGAAATGGAAGTCATCGACGGCCAGGATCTGGGCCTTCAGTGGCTGTTTGCAGATTCCAGTGGTGCCTTCGGCAGTAATATCAATTCGGCAGACGCCACTGCGCGCACAATCGCCGATGGTATTCTGCCAGACGATGATACCGGCGATATCAGTCTTGCCGGCCTTGCGGGTGCACTGGCCAATACCGGCGGCACCACCATGGGTTGGGGGCAGGTCAGCGACAGCCTGACAATGGCGGTCGTTCTCACAGCGCTGGAGGAGCAAAGCAACTCCAACATTCTGTCCACTCCCAGTATCCTCACCCTTGATAATCAGGAGGCCTATATTACAGTGGGCCAGAACGTACCCTTTGTCACCGGCTCCTTTACCAACACCGGGGCGGGCGGGGATGGCGCACAAAACCCCTTCCAGACTATCGAGCGTGAGAATGTCGGCATCACACTTACCGTGACACCACACATCAACGATGGCGATTCGGTGGTGCTGGATATCACGCAGGAGGTGTCCAGCATCAGCGGTGTGTCGGCGATCGCGTCTGACCTGATTACCAATGAGCGCAAGATCCAAACCAAGGTTTTGGCACAGGACAATCGAGTGGTCGTATTGGGTGGGCTGATCAAAGACGATGTTCAGGACGCCACTCAGAAGGTACCCCTGCTAGGGGATATCCCGTACTTGGGGCGCCTGTTTCGCATCGACGGAGAAAAGGTCACCAAAACCAATCTGCTGATTTTCATCCGCCCTACTATTATCCGCGATAATAATGATCTCGCCGGCGCAACTGCCGAAAAATATCGATACATTCGCGATCAGCAGACGCTGCGCAAAGAGAGAGGCCTGCTCTATCTGGATGACGACCAGATTCCGATGCTGCCAGAGTGGGAGGAACAGTTGAAACAGCTGGACCAGATCAAGGTAGAGAGCCTTGAAGAAATACCGGAGAGCCCCCAGTGACAGAGGCACTGACCGCTGTAGCCGTCACTGACAGCGTCTCTGATGGGCCGCGCAGTCTGCCATTCACCTATGCCCAGCAGAACAGTGTGCTGCTGGATTTCAGTGACGATCAACCCATCGTCGTGCACCAGGCAACACCCTCTTTGGAGGTGTTGGCAGAAATGCGGCGCTACCTGGGTAAGCCTTTTGCGCTGCATCAGGTTTCCGCCATCGATTTCCAGCGCCGTCTTACCCTGGCCTATCAGCGCGACAATAACGCGGCGGTGCAGATGGCGGAAGACATTGGAGCCGATGTTGACCTGAGCAGGCTCGCAGATGAGATTCCGGAGACCGGCGACCTGATGGAGGCGGAAGACGATGCACCTATCATCCGACTGATCAATGCCATTTTATCCCAGGCAGTACGAGACAAGGCTTCGGATATTCACATAGAAACTTTCGAGAATCGCCTCAGCGTGCGCTATCGCATCGACGGGGTGATGATGGAAGTGCTGTCACCGAAGAAAATGCTGGCGCCCCTGTTGGTGTCGCGTCTCAAGGTTATGGCCAGGCTGGATATAGCGGAAAAACGTGTGCCGCAGGACGGCAGAATCTCTGTCAAGATTGCCGGCCATTCGGTCGATATCCGCATGTCTACTATTCCTTCCGCTCACGGCGAGAGAGTGGTTTTGCGTCTGCTGGACACGGCTGCTGGCCAGCTGAAGTTGTCCCAGTTGGCGATGAATGAACGCGTCATGACGGCCTACCAGAAGTTCCTGCGCAGTCCTCATGGCATTATCCTGGTGACTGGCCCCACCGGTTCGGGCAAGACCACAACACTGTACGCCGGCCTCTCGCATATCAACGAGGCAAGCCGGAATATTCTCACCATCGAGGATCCGATTGAATATATGTTGCCAGGTGTGGGCCAGACTCAGGTGAATACCAAGGTGGATATGACTTTTGCCCGTGGTTTGCGGGCTATCTTGCGGCAGGATCCCGACGTGGTAATGGTCGGTGAGATTCGCGATCTGGAAACGGCGGAGATCGCAGTGCAGGCCTCGCTGACAGGGCACCTGGTACTGTCTACTTTGCATACCAACACCGCTGTTGGTGCCATCACACGGCTGAAAGATATGGGAATCGAACCTTTTCTGTTGTCCTCCAGCCTGCTGGCCGTAATGGCTCAGCGCCTGGTGCGTCTGCTGTGCACCGAGTGCCGGGAACCCGCGGAGGCCAGCCGGGCAGAGCGGGACATACTGCACCTTGCCGAGGATGCGCCCGAGGCCACAATCTACAAGGCGAAGGGGTGTGAGCACTGCAACTACGGTGGCTACCGCGGCCGGACTGGTATCTACGAGATGATCGAGGTGGATGACACGATGCGAGCGATGATTTACGACGGCGAGAGCGAGCAGGCTATGTTGGCGCAGGCGCGCCAGCGTTATCCGGGTATCGATGAAGATGGCCGCAGCCGCGTGCTGGCGGGTGAAACCAGTATTGAAGAAGTGCTGAGGGTGACTGCGGTCGCCTGACAGTGCGGGATTGAATCATGACAGCCTTTCGCTATCGCGCGCTCAACCCGGATGGAAAGCTGGTCCGCGGCGTACTCGAGGGCGACTCCGAGCGGCAGGTACGTACCCAATTGCGCGGCCAGAACCTGCGGCCGGTGGAAGTAGCGGTGGCCAATCGCCCGGAACCCGCTGCCAACGGGTGGAGTTTGCCGCTGTTGCGCCGGGGTATCGGCGCCGGTGACCTGGCGCTTTTGACGCGCCAGCTCTCTACGCTGGTGCAGTCCAACCTGCCACTGGATGAGGCGCTGCAGGCAGCGGCGCAACAAAGTCGCAGCCCGCGCATCAAGGGTACCCTTTTGCAGGTGCGTTCCCGTGTTGCCGAAGGCCATACACTGGCCTATGCCATGGGAGAGTTCCCCCAGGTCTTCAACGAGATGTACCGGGCCATGGTAAAGGCAGGAGAGCACGCCGGTTTCCTGGGGCCTGTGCTGGAACAGCTAGCGGATTACACCGAGCAGCGGCAGTACACCGGCCAGAAGTTGAAGATGGCCATGATTTACCCCTTTATTCTGGTGGGTGTAGCAATCGCTGTTGTTGTGGCCCTGATGGTATTTGTAGTGCCCGAACTGGTGGGGATATTCGCGCACAGCCGAAAAGAGCTGCCCTTGCTGACCCGAGGCCTGATAGGTGCCAGCGATTTTTTCCGGGACTATGGCGTCTGGCTGTTGGTGGCCGTAGTAGCGGCGATTTTCATTGCGCGCACGCTGTTGCGCAGTCGACAGCGTCGACGAACATGGCACGGTTTTCTGCTAAAGCTACCCGGGTTGTCACGGTTGCTTATCGCCCTCGATACGGCGCGGTTCGCCTCGACGTTGAGTATCCTCATGGCCAGTGGCGTGCCGTTGCTGGAAGCCCTGCGCATTGCCGGCCAGGTTCTGACCAATCTGGTCTTGCAAGCGGACACCGCGGTGGTTGCCGAGCGGGTAGAGGAGGGCAGCAGTCTGAACCGGGCACTGCAGCAGAGCGGTCACTTTCCGCCGATGATGGTGCATATGGTTGCCAGCGGCGAAGCCAGCGGTGAACTGGATACCATGCTGGAGCGTTCAGCAACGAACCAGGAGCGGGAGCTGGAAATGACGCTGGGTACGATGATGAGCCTGTTCGAGCCGCTGATGGTGGTTTTTATGGGCGGCATGGTGCTGACGATTGTGCTCGCCATACTGCTCCCAATCTTTGATCTCAATACAATGGTGAAATGACTTTATGAAAACTATGGCAAAAATCCAGCACGGATTCTCCCTGGTGGAGATACTGGTAGTGCTGGTGATCATGGGTTTGTTGATCAGCGTGGTAGCACCCACGGTGCTAAATCGCGCGGACGAAGCGAGGGTGCAAAAGGCCTATGCCGACTTCAAGAATATCGAAACCTCGCTCAAGATCTACCGACTGGACAATTACGTTTACCCCACGACGGAACAGGGTCTGGAGGCACTGGTTGAACCCAGCAGCCTCGACCCGGAACCGCGCAACTTCAAAACCGGCGGTTACCTGCAAGAGGTGCCTTATGATCCCTGGGGGCGGCCCTATCTCTATCTCAGCCCCGGGGAAAACGGCGAGATTGATATTTATTCATTGGGCGCAGACGGGCTGTCCGGCGGAGACGGTCAGAACGAGGATATCGGTAACTGGCGCGAGGAGGAATAAGCCGTTGTGAAGGGGCCGCGCCAGGCGGGGTTCAGCCTGCTGGAATTGCTGGTTACGCTGATAGTGATTGTGCTGGTCACATCGCTGGCCTCGCTGACAGTCAACTCCGGCGGACAGGACATCAAATTAGAGGCCCAGGTACGCAGCCTGGCAGAGGTTGCCAGCTATGCGCTGGACGAGGCGCAGATGATGGGGCGGGATTACGGCCTGTTGCTGCAACGGGATGATGTGGATGGCGACACGGTATTTCGCTACGAGTGGCGCGAGCGGCGGCTGGATGGCTGGCAAATCCCCGAGAGCGGCAAGGACGTCTTTACCGGGCAGACGCTACCGCTGGGGCTGGAAATACGGCTCGCACTGGAGGACGCACCCGTTGAAGAAATCGGCCTGGATGGTGTGCAGGAAGATGCCTCTCCCCAGGTGGTGTTTTATTCAAGTGGCGAGACCACGGCGGGTACTATCGACATTATTCGCCAGGACAAGGGTGAATTGTTGTGGCGGGTGCAATGGGATCTGTTAGGGCGCTTTAAAGTGTTGCCGCGGGGCGAGGCGCCGGAGGATGAATAATGCCACGACGCATCTTCCGGTAAGTTTCCCGTTTAAGAAGCCACTTCAGGCCGGCTTTACGCTGGTAGAGGTGATGGTCGCACTGGCGGTGGTAGCGGTAGCGCTGCCGGCGCTATTGGTCACCCTTTACCAGCATGTGGATGCCACCGGCTATTTGCGTGACAAATCTATCGCCCAGATGGTGGCCTCCAATAAGTTCGAGGAATTGCGTATCCTGTCCAGTGCAGGCCAGAGCCTGCCGCAGGGCAAGGACAGTGGTATGTCGTCCATGGCTGACAGGGACTGGTACTGGTGGTTCGAAAGTCAGCCCACCGAGGCAAACAACTTTTACCGTGTACAGATCGATATAACGGTGGATGAGGAGCGGGGCGAGTCACCGCTGTTTACGCTGGTGGCATTTCTTTCGGCGGACCTGGGTGCACCCCCGGTGGGGGGGGAAGAAGGTGAGTAGGCAAAGTGCCGGTTTCACCCTGATTGAAGTACTGATCGCACTGGCGATTACCGCGTTTGTTGCGGCCGTGGCGTACAGCAGCCTCTCCACCGCCATGCAGGCTGTGGAAAGTACCCGGGTAACGGCACAACGCACCTATGAGCTAAACCGGGCCTGGATGATTATCAGCCGCGATCTACGCCAGTTTGTACCGCGTCCAGTGCGCGATGAATTTGGGCAGACGGAGCCCGCCATGGCCGGCGGGGCAGCAGCGCGTTTTGCGCTAAGCTTCACCCGAGGCGGGTGGCATAACCCCACCGGCTTGCCACGCAGCAATTTGCAACGGGTGAATTATCGGGTGGAGGACGATGCATTGTGGCGCGATTCCTATCCTGTGCTGGATCGGGCGCCAGATACCCAGCCGCAAGAAGTGCTGCTGCTGGAGGGCGTGGAGGTACTTGAAGTAGTGTTTTTGGGTGACCTGGCCGGAGCGGAGCGCGAGGGCAGGGGGCTCACCGTTGATACCCGGGGCTGGGAGGCCAGTTGGGTAGCGGATACCAGTGCCCCGGATATTGAGCTCCCGCCGCCTGCTGCACTGGAGATCAGGCTGCAACTCGAAGACATGGGTGAGCTCAGGAGAATATATGCCCTGCCACCGCTATAGCCTGAAAGTCACCGGTGCCAGAAGCGGGCGTGGTCAACAATCCGTTGCACCGCGAGCCCAATCGGGTGCCGCTCTCATCGTGGCGCTGCTGGTTTTCGCGCTGTGTACCGCTCTGGCGGTCGCTATGGAAGCAGAGTTCAACCGTTTTTATCAACGCGCTGCCAATATTCTTGTGGCTGAGCAGGCCAATGCCTATTTGCGCGGGGCAGAGGCGCTGGCAACCATGGCGCTGCAGGCGGACTACGACATGGAAGACCACGACAGCCCGCGCGATGACCTGCTGATGCCCTTCGAGCCATGGGCCCAGGTGCCGCCTCCGTATGCGCTGGATGAAGGTGGCTGGATGAGCGGCTGCCTGCGCGATTTGCAAGGAAGATTCAACCTGAATGCCCTGGCGACGAGGGTTGAACGGCAGGATAGTGACAGTGGTTCTCAGACGGATAAGCCTCACTTTACACCGGCACAGGCCCAGTTCATCCGGCTGCTGCAGGCGCTGGGTGAGCCGCAACTCAGTGTGCAGGAGGCGAGCGTCCTTACGGAGGCAGTCACCGACTGGCTGGATGCGGATACTGTACCTGGCTTCGATGGGGCCGAGGACGATTATTACTTTGGCCAGACGCCGGGTTATCGGGCAGGGAACAGAGCCATGGCCAGTGTCAGTGAATTGCGCGCTGTTGCAGGTGTAACACCGGAGTTGTATTGGGCACTGGAACCCTGGGTTACCGTGTGGCCGCAGCAGCCGGCTAAACTCAACATTCACACTGCCGGCAGTATGGTGTTGCGCTCGATCAATGCTGACGACGACCTCAGCCCTCTGAGCGTGGCCGACGGGACAGCGCTTTTTGAGCAACAGAGGTCGCCGGGCCCCGGGTTTGCCGATATGGACGCTTTTTTTGATACTGCGGTCTTGGCGGGTAAGCGGGAACAGATGGTGGGCACAGAGCAACTGTTAGGTGAGAGCAGTTCATACTTTCTGCTGTCGGCGGAGGTGGAAGTTGCCGACCGGAGGATGCGCTTGTACAGTGTGCTGCAACGCAGTGGGCGTCAGGTGATGGCACTCGCCCGGGGCAACAGCATCATGGATAACAGCCTGGAAAACAGGGGGGACGAGGACGCGTGCAAAATACCGCCGTCATTAGATTGGTAAACGGCCGCCTGGCCTGGTATGCACCTGGCGCGAGCGAGGAACCGCGTTGGCTGGATGATGAGCAGGTGCGTGACGGCCTCTATGCGTTGGTTGCTGAACAGCGCAGCGCGCCGTGCTTCGCGGCACCGGGAGCCGACGTGCGCCTGTTGCGGCTTGCCTTTACCCCTGAAGAAAAAAAGCATATAGGCAAGTCGCTGCCCTTCATGCTGGAGGAGCGGGTGGCTGAGGATGTCGATCAGCTGCATTTCGCCAGTGTGCCGCTGGGCAAGCTTGAGCTTGGTGTCGCACTTTGCAGCGCGGCCAAAATGCATGCGTGGCAGGATGCGTTAGTTGATTTTCCCGGCATCAGGCAGTGGTTGCCAGAGCCTCTGTTATTGCCCTGGAGCCAGAGTGAATGGTGCATCGTGCTGGAGGGCGATGAAGCGATTGTACGTTTTGACCAGTGCGGCGGCTTCACGGTGGAGCGGGACATGTTGCCCACCATGTTGGCAGGGTTGCAGTCTGAGCAACCGCTACCCGGCGCAGTAATAATGTATGGCGGCGATCAGCGTGCGGATACCGCTCTGCTGCCCGATGACCTGCAGCAAAGTGCCCAGTGGCGCCGCGGCAATTTGTATTCGGCGTTGCTGCTGGGGGAGGCACCGGGCACATCCCTGAACTTGCTGCAAGGGCGCTTTGCCAATCGCTTGCCGCTGGCGCGATGGTGGAAGGAGTGGCGGGCGGTAGCGGCGCTTCTCGCCCTGGCTTTCGGCTTGCAATGGGTGGCAACCTACAGTGATTATCGCAACGTGGCGCAGGAGAACCTGGCCTTGCGGACAGCAGTAGAAGCCAGCTACCGGCAGGTAAACCCCCGGGGTAATGCGCCTAAACCGGAAGGCCAGTTGGAACGGCAGCTCACCGCCATGCGCGGTTCCGGTGACGCCAGTGGTTTCGTACACCTCATGGAGCAGGTGGGAGGGGTAATCGCGGGCAACACAGGCACCTCGATAGATACCATCAACTACAACTTTAACAATAGCGGCGGTGAAATGCGTATGAATATTCTGGCGTCGGACTTTGAGGCGGTGGAGCGTGTACGCGCCGACATTAATAAGGCCGGCCTGCAGGCCGTTATGGAAAGTAGCAGTACCCAGGGCGATAAGGTGCGGGCGCGATTGCGGGTGGGGGACAAATCTTGAAGGAATGGTTTGCGGGGCTCAACCAGCGAGAGCAACTCAGTCTGGTGATACTGGGCTTTGCTCTGGGTTTGTATCTCCTGTACATGCTGGTCTGGGCGCCGCTGGCCGAGCGGCGAGATCAGTTAACGGTGCAAAACCAGGCCACCGCCGCGAGCCTGCAACGTGTTGATGCCATGGTGTCTGAAATCACGCGCCTGCGCGCCGGCGGCGGTGCCATTAGTGCGCGGCGTAATCTTGCTTCCCTGGTGAATCAGTCCACCAACCGCTACAACCTTCAGGTCAGTCGTCTGCAACCCAATAGCCGGGGCGATATTCAGGTGCGGTTGGAGAATGCCATATTCGATGACCTGCTGGCCTGGCTGGACGAGGTGGAGAATCGCGAGGGCTTGCTGGTAACCGAGGTTGCTATCACCCGGACGGGTGACTCCGGCCGTGTCAACGTCAGCATTCGAATAGCCCAGACATGATTCCAAAATCCCGCACACTCAGGGCACTCGCCCTGGCCCTTCTATTGCTGGGTTGTTTGCTGGCCACTGCGCCGGCGCGTTTGTTGGGGCTGGTACTGCCTTCAGATAGGGTCATCATGCAGGGGTTTAGCGGCACCCTGTGGCAGGGTGCCGCCAGCCGTTGCCTGGTGCGAACCCCCGGTGGTTTTCTTCACCTGGGTGCGGTGAAGTGGCGCTTGCAACCCTGGTCCCTGATTCAGTTTGCGCCTCGCATCTCCCTCGATTCGGACTGGGGTAGCCAGAGCCTCAACACAGAGCTGGTCCTGCGCGGCGGACAGGATGTCGATCTGACAGCGCTGGAGGCGACTATTCCCGCAGACCTGCTCACTCAGTTTGCGCCGGTCGAGCTGGCGGGCGTTCTCCAGGTACAGGTGGGGTATCTCGTGCTGAGAGGTGGCCTGCCAGTGGAGGGGAAGGGCCGGCTGGTCTGGCTTAATGGCGGATGGAATTCTCCAAGTGGGCCGTTGCCACTGGGCAGCTACGCGCTGGATTTTACCCAGGCTCCCGATGCCGCCCTGCAAGGGCAGGTATTGACCCTGGCCGGAGAGGTTACCGCGCAGGGTTCAGTTCAGCTGCAGGGCAGGTCGTATGGTATCGATATCACCGTGCAAAATGAGGCGGGCCTGGACGGGCGCCTGCAACAGGCACTCAGCCTGGTGGCGCGCCCCGTGGAAAATGGATATCGCCTTAAACTGGGCGGCGATTTTTAGACCGTCGTTCACGCAGAAAATATTTTTCAACCAGAAAAGGGGAGCAGGCAGACAATGAGTGATACTGACTACAGAAAGTGGGAGTGCGTGATTTGTGGTTTCATCTATGATGAGGCAGAGGGGCTGCCCGAGGATGATATAGCGCCGGGCACTCGCTTTGAGGATCTGCCGGAGGATTGGGAGTGCCCCGACTGCGGTATTTCCAAAGCAGATTTTGAACCCATGGCGGCATGAGAGCTTCGCCAATCAGGCTGAGCGGCTGCGGTGCAAACAAGGTATCCCGAATGAAGAATGTCCCCCGTGCAATTCTGTTGGCAGCTCTGTTCGCTGGGTCTGCTGCCTCATTTTCCGCGGGGGGGAGTGCGTCCGCCGTTACGCCGATGCAGGGTATTCCTCCCATGCGAGATTCCCAGGTAACCATGGCGAATTATCGCGACTACCCCATGAACATGTGGGCTTTTCGCAATGCCGACGCTGTGCTCAATACGGTGATGATACCCAGGCAGGGGGACATTCGTCCCCTGCCGGGCCCCCTGCGCCCGGAGATTGGCGAGCGCTTGTTCAGCGATGCACAGGGTAATGAGCTCAGCTTCGATGCGCTGTTTGAGGCCAACTATGCCGACGGAGTGCTGGTGATGCAGGGGAGTCGATTGTTGCATGAAGCGTATTTTCACGACTTCAACGAGCGCAGCCATCACATATGGTTTTCTATGACCAAGTCTCTGGTGAGCACTGTTTTTGGCCTGCTGGTGGCCGAAGGCAAGGTAGACCTGGGTGCCTCGCCTGCAAAATATATCCCGGAACTGAAAGGCAGTGGTTTTGAGCGTGTCACCATCCAGCAGGTGCTGGACCATACCACCGCGATCGATTTCAAGGAAAACTATACAGACTTGGAGTCCGATTTCGCGCTCTTTTACGCCCCGGCCTTGAATATGGGCTGGCTGCCAGGAGCGGCGGATGTGCAACCGGGTGATGCGCAGGTATACGGGGTGCAGGACTTTCTGGTGCACTTCATCAAACCGGATCCGACACTGCAGCCTGGCGCAGCCTTTGATTACAATTCCAGCAATGCCGATTTGCTCGGCTGGCTTGTCGCCAGAATCAGCGGCGAGACATTGCAGGACTACGTACAGCAGCACCTGTGGGCAAAGCTCGGCGCCGAACACGATGCCTATATGGCTGTAGACCGGGCTTTGATTCCCGTTGCAACCGCCGGCATGAATACAACCCTGCGGGATGCCGCGCGTTTTGGCATGATGATCCGGGATAGAGGAGAGTTTGCCGCTAAGCAAGTCATACCTGCCGAGTGGATAGACAGGTCGTTGCAGGTCAGCGATCAGGTTGCGGCCAATATGGCGGCCAATGCCAAGTACGGCGAGGAGCCGTGGGCGGCCTATCACAATATGTGGTGGATTCTCGATGCTGATAAAGGCGAGTACTGCGCCGTGGGCATTCACGGTCAGGTCATTTATATCAATCGCAGCGCAGACACGGTCATGGTGTGGTTTTCCAGCCAACCGGTGGCCAGCGCTGCACGCAACCCCGAGTTCCGAGCCAAGTTGCAGGCGGCACGGGAGTTGGCTGCTTCCCTGACTCGTAAACCCGGGCTGTCACCGTTTACACCGTGATCGGGTCTGTCTTGGAAGTTCGGGTACACTGGCGTTTTTCTTAATCGGGTGGATAGTGTGATGGACGAGATTGCGCAGCGCCTTGCAGCTGTACGCAAGGAAATGAAGGCCGCGGGCTGTGATGCGCTAGTCG
Source organism: uncultured Haliea sp. (assembly GCA_963977275.1). Classification (GTDB taxonomy): domain Bacteria; phylum Pseudomonadota; class Gammaproteobacteria; order Pseudomonadales; family Halieaceae; genus JARRPM01. The sequence goes on from CAXBNX010000003.1 coordinate 121,545, forward strand.
TTCCGCGGGCTGATGAATACCTGGGCGAGTATATCCCCGCTCATAACGAGCGCCTCCGCTGGTTGTCCGGCTTTACCGGCTCGGCCGGGTTTGTGCTGCTTACCCGGGAGCGTGCGGCAATCTTTGTGGATGGGCGTTACACGGTGCAGGTGCGCCAGGAAGTGTCGCCTGAACTTTTTGAGTACTGTCGCTTTGGCGAAGATCCTCACAGCCTGTGGTTGGCGGCCAACCTGCCGCGCGGGGCCACGGTGGGTTGTGACACACGCATGCATCCGCTGCGCTGGTACCGTGATACTGAGACGGCTCTCCACTCGCACGGGTTGCAACTGCTGGCTTGCCCAGGCAATCTTATCGATGCCTGTTGGCAAGATCGCCCCACCCCGGTAGTGAGCCAGGCCTTATTACTGCCAGAGCGATTTACCGGTGAAAGTAGCCTCTCCAAACGCAAGCGCATCGGTGCGGCAATAGCGGAGAAGGGTGCGGAAGTAGCGCTTGTGTTTGCCCCCGACTCAATCAGCTGGCTACTGAATATTCGCGGCACGGACATACCAAAACTTCCCGTAGTGCAGGCTCTGGCCCTGCTGGAGGCAGACGGGCAGGTGACCTTGCTGGCTGAGCCGGGTCGGATACCGGAGGGCCTTGATGCTCATGTGGGAGAGGGTTTGCGGGTTCTGCCCGAATCCGAAGCTGCTGCAGCGCTTGCCGGTTTTCGGGGTCGGACGGTGCTTGCCGACCCGGATACCGCTAATGCCTGGAGCCAACTGGCACTGGAAGAGGGGGGCGCTACGCTGCTGGGCGGGGGCGATCCCGTGCTGTTACCCAAAGCCTGTAAGAACGCGGTGGAGGTGGAGGGAAGTCGCAACGCGCATATTCGTGACGCGGTGGCGGAGGTGAGATTTCTGGCATGGCTGGATAGCGAAGTAGCGGCGGGTCGCCTGCACAGCGAGAACGAACTGGCTGAGCAACTTCTGGAGTTTCGTGCGAAAGGCGAGAATTTCCAGGAGGTGTCTTTTGATTCCATATCGGCTGCCGGCAGTAATGCGGCCATGTGCCACTACAATCATCTCAATGTGGCAGCAACTTCTCGCGTGCCCATGGACAGCGTCTACCTCATAGACAGCGGCGGCCAATATCTCGACGGCACGACTGACATTACGCGCACCGTGGCGATTGGTGATCCGGGTGACGATATCCGTCGCATGTTCACGCTGGTATTAAAGGGGCACATCGCTCTGGATCTTGCGCGTTTTCCTGCGGGCACCACCGGTTCCCAGTTGGACATACTCGCCCGGCAGTTCCTGTGGCAGGAAGGTTTTGACTACGACCACGGCACCGGCCACGGTGTGGGGGTATTCCTGAGTGTCCACGAGGGGCCGCAGCGTATCGCCAAGGCGCCCAATACCGTAGCGTTGAGGCCCGGAATGATAGTCAGCAATGAGCCGGGGTATTATCGCGGTGGGGAGTTCGGTATACGCTGTGAAAACCTGGTGGTGGTGCAGGCATCCGATCGTGACGGCGAAGAGCAGTCAATGTTGGAGTTCGACGCTATAACGCTGGTGCCCTTTGATTTGCGTCTGATTGACGGCACGTTACTGACTGGGCCGGAGCGAGATTGGCTGAACTGCTATCACCAGCGGGTTGCGACGGTGATCGGTCCGCTGCTCGACGGCGCTGATTGCGACTGGCTGGAACAGGCGACGCGCCCGCTGGCAGTGTGAATTCCGCTCCGGGCACCGGCTGATTCCCCTCGGTTATTTGTGTAGACTGCACGTATAACAAAGGTCGGGATTACAAATATGTCTGTAGCAGGTGGCTCTCAGTCACATTGGTCGTCGCGTTTTTCATTCCTGATGGCCTCGGTGGGGTTCGCCGTTGGCCTGGGAAATATCTGGCGTTTTCCCTATGTCGCCGGCGAAAACGGCGGCGCGGCCTTTGTTCTTGTCTACCTCGCCTGTGCCTTCGGAATCGGTGTGCCCATCTTAATGGCTGAGCTTCTGGTTGGCCGCCGGGGGCAGGGCAGCCCTCCCCAGGCAATGGTGAACGTCGCCCGGGAAAGCGCGCGCTCCCCCAGCTGGGGCTGGGTAGGTGGCATGGGCCTGCTGGCGGCCTACACGATTGAAATTGTCTATGCGGTGGTGGTTGGCTGGGTACTCTGGTACTTGTTCAAGGCGGTGACTACAGGTTTTGTCGACGTGGACGGGGTCGAAGCAAGCGCACAGTTCAGTGCAGTACTGGGCGACAATATTGGCATGGTGTTCTGGACACTGGTGGGCCTGGCGATAACCGGTTTTATCGTTTATTCCGGCGTTAAAGAGGGCATTGAGCGAGCCGTTACCTTCCTGATGCCGTTAATGTTCGTGCTACTGTTGGGGCTCGCTGGATATAACTATTTTGTCGGTGGTTTTGAGGAAGCGTTGGTGTGGCTTTTTACGCCTGATTTCAGCAAGATCGGGCCCACCACATTGCTGGCGGCAGTCAGCCAGGCTTTTTTCTCCATCGGCGTGGCCATGGGTGGAATGATGACCTACGGTTCCTATCTGCCCCGCTCCATATCCATTTCCCAGTCTGTACTGATTGTAGTAGTGGCCGATACCACCGTTGCCCTGCTCGCTGGCCTGGTTATTTTCCCGGCGGTTTTCCATCATGGCCTGGACCCGGCAGAGGGTGCCGGCCTGATCTTCCATACCCTGCCTGTAGCATTTGCCCAAATGCCTGGCGGTTATGCCTTCAGCATACTGTTTTTCCTGATGTTGGCAGTTGCCGGTATCACATCTATGGTGGGGCTGGTGGAGTCGGTTAACTTTTGGGTGGAGGAGCGCTTCGGTATTCCCCGCAAAAAGAGCGCGGTGCTGGTCATCGGCTCGATCGCTATTTTGAGTGTGATCAGCGCCCTGTCCTACAACCTGATAAGTCATTTCACGCTGGGCGGCAATAATTTTAACGATATCCTCGACTACTTCTCCACCAAGGTTCTGTTGCCTCTGGGTGGTCTGATGATAGCGGCGTTTGCCGGTTGGGCGATGAAAAAATCTGCCAGTCGCGATGAGCTAAGCACTCTCAGCGCAATGAGCTATGAGGTCTGGCATTTCCTGATCCGGTTTGTAGTGCCGCCCGCGCTACTGGTTATTTTCGTTGTCGGGGTTTTCGGGTAGCTGGAACGCTGCGTGCAAGCTGTAGCAGGAATGGCAGCGGAATAGCCGTTTTCCCGGTTATAGTACCGGCGAAAATAACTTTGCGACGCCCATGGCGAGTGGAAACCACACCGGTTTATTCTCGATCTCCTCCATACTGACCTGCCGGCTGCGGCGCAGATCGGCCTGTAGCATGTCATCAACCTGGGCCGCAAAGGCCGGGTCGTGCACCAGCAGCGTAATCTCGAAGTTCAGACGGAATGAGCGGTTGTCGAAATTGGCGGTACCTACCCCGGCAAGGTGGTCGTCCATCAGCAGTACTTTCTGATGCATAAATCCGCCCTGGTATCGATACACCTTCACGCCGACTGGTAACAAGTCCCGGGTATAGGCCCAATTTGCCATAGCGACAACCGGGCCGTCTGGCTCATCCGGAATCAAAACCCGCACATCGACACCGCGTAGGGCGGCGAGTTGCAGCGCTGAAACAATACCGTGGTCGGGAACAAAATAGGGGCTGGCAATCCAGATGCGTCGGGTGGCAGAGACAATTGCGTGGTGGTACATCAGCCCGGCTTCCTCGTATTCGCTGGCGGGGTCGGAGGGAAAAACCAGTACGGTGCTGTCGCCTTTTTTATCGGCGCTGACCGCCCACTCTATGTTCATGGGAGAGCGTGCAGCCCAGCGCCAATCAGTGGCAAAGGCCTGCATTGCACCCAGCACGGCCGGGCCTTCAAGGCGGGTGTGAGTGTCGCGCCAATGGCCGATGCGTTTTTTCAGTCCAAGATATTCGTCGCCAACGTTGTGGCCCCCTATCCAGGCGTACTTGCCATCGACTACAACATTCTTGCGGTGATTGCGGAAGTTGAGCTGAAAGCGATTTCGCCTTCCCTGTGTGGTGTTGAAGGGCGCTACCTTTACGCCGGTCATTTGCATCTGTTTGTACAGCCGGGTGCCGGCAAATGGGCGACTGCCGATTTCGTCATACAGCACGAACACCTTGACACCCGCTTTCGCTTTATCGGCCAGAACCCGGCACAGGCGCTTGCCCAGGCCGTCGTCCCGAATGATATAAAACTGGAACAGGATAAATTTTTCGGCGCTGGCCAAACCTGCCAGCAGATTGTCAAAAGTGGCTTGGCCGTTGATCAGCAGTTGCACCCCGTTGCCTGTAGTGGCTGGCATTCGCGCCAGGTTAAAGAGGCTCGCGTACAGGGGTGTGTCGTTTGACACGGGAACGATATGTTGTTCGATCAGGCCGCTGGTCTGGCGAATGAGGCGCAGTGACTCCTGCTCAATCTCGTCGCGCTGCTCCAGGTATCCATCGAATTTGTTGCGCCCGAACACCAGGTACAGCGGTACTGTAATATAGGGCAGTGTTAGCAGGGAGATCGTCCAGGCGACAGCGCCCTGGGAGGTGCGGGCTTTCATGATCACTTCCAGCGCCGAAACGATGGCCATGATATACACCAGCACCAGGGCGACAGCGATAAGTGTGGTGATCAGGGGCGCGTCCATGCCCCGAGTCTAGCAAGAAGCGTCCTGCTGCAACACTCTGTTGCACAAGAGTGTCGAGTCGCATTCAATCAGCCTGGCGCGGCTTTGTTTGCCAGCGCCATGCCAACCAGCATGGCCACTACAAACATGGCCGTTTTGTTGTCCATATAACTTAGCGCGGCAAGTGCCGGGCCGGGGCAATAGCCGTACACACCCCAACCAATGCCAAAGATGGCGGCACCACCCAGCAGCCGGCCATCAATAACCGAGCTTTTGGGCAGGGAAAACCGCAGGTTGAGGAGCGGGCGTTTCATCTTGAGAACGAACCTGAAGGCAATGAGCGTGACCAGCACCGCACCGCCCATTACGAAGGCCAAATCGGGATTCCACTGGCCGGTAACGTCAAGAAAGCCCAGCACCACGGCGGTGTCGGTCATACCGGACATGGCCAGGCCTACACCAAAAGCCAGGCCGCAAAGCAAGCCTACGATAGCCTTCATGGCAGGTACCCGGCGAGTAAATGGCGAATAACATAGACTGTAGCTATTCCTGTTGCCATAAATGTCAGGGTGGCTAGCAGCGAGCGTGGCGAAAGACGGCCTATACCACAGACCCCGTGGCCACTGGTACAACCGCTACCCAGTTTGACACCAAAGCCCACCAGCAATCCGCCGGCAACGGCCTGCCACCAGGGCAGGGGGCTGGGCTGTGGGTTGGCGACCCCCGCGAGTAAATGGTACAGCACCGGGCCAGTTATGAGCCCGACTATGAATAGCCAGCGCCAGGCGTTATCCGGCTGGGCGGACACGGCGCTCCAGACGATGCCGCCGATACCGGCGATTCGCCCCAGCAAGAACAACAGGGCGACGGCAGTGGTGCCAATTATCAGCCCGCCTATCAGTGGTGTGGTGTATGCAAACATGGGTTACCTCCGTGTGAGGATTATAGCGCCCCTGCGGCCAGGATGGCATTGGCGTGCCATAAATTGCTATGGGGCAAGCCTCTTCCTTGTATCCTAACCCAGATTTTCCGGGCCCCAGTAGGCTTTCATACTGGTGACCTTGCCCTGTTCGTCAAATTCGAAGACATCGATGACATTGATCAACATTCCCGGCATTGTCACCGCAAAAGAAAAGGCCACTGCGTTGCCAGCGCAACAGGGTTTACCTGTCAGGGCAATTTTCGCCCCGGATGCGAGAGCGCCCTCATAGAAAGTACAGATGGCCTCAATACCCTGGTGCACGGGGCTTCCGACAGGATCCTCTACGCTGGCATTATCGGCATATATATCGCGGATGATGCTGATGTCGCCACTGTCAAAGGCCCCCACGTAGCTTTCAACGACCTTAATCTTATCTGCTGCTTCCATTTCAACCTCATTGTGTATTGGTAGCCAAAACGCGCGGCGTACCCGTCCGTCTGAAAACGTATGGAGCCACACTATCTGCTACATGGTACGAGTGTATCCGATGCGGATAAAGCGCCTGCGCCTGCTGGAGCGATGCTAGCTGTACACGGCTCAATATGTCAGTCTCACAGCGGCAAATTGCGGTTCATGGCAGGCGTGATTTTCCGACTGCTCACAATCGTGTTGACCGTTTCCCGCGGTGGCGGCATTCTGTGGGGAACATTAATGCGAGGTAATTCATGCAGCGGTTTGCGGGCAAGACAGTTCTGGTAACGGGCGCCGGCGGGGGTATTGGCCAGGCCAGCGCCAGGCGTATAGCTGCAGAGGGAGGTGCAGTGTTTTGTGTTGACCTGAACGCGGCAGCCGTGGACACAACAGTCGCCAGTATCCTCGCGCAAGGCGGGAGGGCTACCGGGCGGGTCTGTGATGTCAGTTCCGAGGAAGAAGTGCGAGACTGCGTGGCCGCCTGCGTTGAGGCCTATGGCTCAGTCTATGCGCTGGTAAATATGGCCGGTGTGCTGCGCTTTGATGATACAGAGCAACTGACATTGAGTCAGTGGCAAAAGGTTATCGACATCAATCTTACCGGTACCATGCTGCTGTGTCGGGAGCTTATACCTCACCTGCTGGCCAGCAAAGGCAGTATTGTCAACGCGGCCTCCACCGCGGCTTTGTCGGGGCTGCCCTGTGGTGTGGCTTACTCCGCCAGCAAGGGCGGAGTACTGGCGATGACTCGTAGTATCGCGATTGAATATGCCAAGCGTGGAGTGCGTGCCAACTGTGTCTGCCCGGGAGAAATAACGACCGGTATGACCGACGGTATCGTGTTTCCTGAAACAATGGACTTTGAGCTTATCTCCCGGGTGGTGTCCCCAACCGGAGCGCGTGGCCCGGAAGTGGTCGCCGGTGTGATCGCCATGCTGACTTCAGAGGATGGCGCTCATATCACAGGTGAGGATATCCGGGTCGACGGCGGTACGCTGAGCTGATTCCTCTACCGGACACAGGATTATGCAACAGTCTGCAATAACACTCGTCATAAATGGCAATGCTTATAGCCTGCGTGCAGATGACGTCGCTGCAGTGGGCGCAATGCCAGCGGCAGATCGCCAACAGTTGATGTCTCTGCTTGAAACTCTCAAGGGCGCACAAAGAACAGCCGACAGAATTGTGCAGGATTCTCCGCGGTTGGCAGCGGGCGCTGACCCACAGCGTATGGACCAGGTAAAACCCGAGCGTTTGGGCGCAGGCGACGCGGATGCTTTGATGGCCAGGCTGGTGATGGAGGAGAATCGCCACAAAAAGCCTCTCCCCACGCGGCAGAGCCTCTATAAGTGGGTAGCTGTTTTTGCTGTTGTGGTTATTCTGCTTGTCGTTATTTTTTGATTTTTATCTGTTGGTCCGCACACCGGGGGAAGGGCGCGTGACAGACGGAAAACCTCTGAACAAAGAGTCATCCACTACTGCAGGTATCCACGCTACTGCGATTCAATCACTTTGACCTTGTAGCTCCTGGTCTCTTTTCCCCTGCGTGTGAGGATTGTCACGTTGTCTCCGGGGGAAAATTTTTCCAGAGCGTCAAAGTAATCGCTGTTGCTGCGCACCGGTGAGCCGTCCACTTGCAGAATAATATCGCCCAGCACGACCTCGCCGCGCCGGCCGCGATATGCGCCTAGCATACCCGCGGTGGCAGCGGGCAGGCCGGGATAAACCTGTACCACCGGGACGCCCTCTATGCTGTAGCGCTGCACCCAGCGATCACTGGCCAATTCAACGCCAATCATGGGGCGCAGTATGCGACCATAACTGATCAACTGTGGTACCACCTCTTTAACCGTATTTACCGGGATCGCAAAGCCTATTCCCGCGCTGGCGCCACTGGGACTGTAGATGGCCGTGTTTACGCCGATCAGTTGCCCCAGTGAATTGAGCAGTGGACCACCGGAGTTGCCAGGGTTAATCGCCGCATCTGTTTGTATCACACCGCGAATACGGCGGCTGTCAGGCGCCTGAATTTCCCGCCCCAGCGCGCTGACAATACCGGTAGTGAGCGTTGTATCCAGGCCGAAGGGGTTGCCGATGGCCAGTACCTTGCGACCCACGCTGAGTTCAGAGGAGTCGCCCAGTGGCAGGGTGACCAGGTTGTCCGGGGGGTCTTTGATGTGCAGCACCGCGAGGTCTTTTTCCGGGGCAAGGCCAATCACCTCGGCATCGTGCTCACTGCGGTCCTGCAGGGTGACTGTGAGTTTGTGGGCGCCGGCGATAACGTGAAAGTTGGTCACCACCAGTCCGCTCTCGTCCCAGACGAAACCGGTGCCGGCACCCTGCGGGATTTCCTGCGCGTTGAGGCTGAAAATATTCCGGCGCAGCGCGGTGTTGGTGACATAAACTACCGCGGGGCTGGCCTTGCTGAATATTTCGGTGCTGTTGGCCTCATCGTCAGTGGCGAAGCTGAGATAGTCCACTTCGGCGGCAGCGCCTGTGCTGCCAATCAAAAGCAAACACAGGAAAAGCGCTGGGGCGCCGAGCAACCGGGAGCCGGGGTTCATTGGTGTGCTACCTCCTACCCCGCCTGCAGGCGCTGGAGGAAGGCGTTTATACGTTTTGCATTGGCCCCCATGTCGCCGAGCCCCACGCGGGACACCGAGCGCAGATCAACCAGGGTGCCCTCCGCATTGGTGCGCAGACGTATGACAATGTCATCCTTGAAACCCATCAGCGCGGTTGTGTCCACCGCTTCGATGACACCGGCGTTGCGATCCTGCAGGTAGATATCCCAGCCCATTGCGGTGGCCACTTGTACAGAGCGGTCAAACACCGTCTCGTACTGCTCGGCCAGCACCTGCGTCGCCAGATCCGGATATCCCTGCGCCTGCAATACCTGCGTTTCCGGATCTGTTTGCAGGCTGTTGCTGTCGCTACCGCGTTGTTGTTCCGCCGCAGTAAATACCGGCGGGTCCTGCAGGTCTGTAGAAATATCGTGGATGCGAGGATAACTTCCTGAGCCCAGTATAGAGAGCAGTATGAGGGCACCTGGCACGGCAAACAAAATACGCCCGCCTATCGCCTTGCGCCAGGGGGTAAAGCGGGGCAATAACATCAGCAGTGCGCCCAGTAACAGTACAATAGCAGCCCCCAGAGCCGCGAGCGCAAACAGCAGTAAACCCTGTTGCCAGACTCCCGCCCGGACCGTGAGTACTGCAACGGGCAGCAGCAGGAACAGGGTAATGGTGAGGTAGCCCAGCCAGTTTATCAGGCCTGGCCGGCTCTGTGCTTGGGTGTTTGTGGGCGGGTTCATGGGTGTCTCCTGCGGTTTCATCCGTTCGCGAGGGCACAGAATACCTGCTAAAAAACGCAGTGGCGAGTGTCCGTGTGGTTCAAGTGTCTAGTCCTCAAGAGTATTTGGCCCGGCCGGGTTTGAGCTGTGACACAGGTTCTGCTTAACTCTCGCGCTGGTGTTTTACATATTGCCGCACAGTGTTTAGAGCGGCTAGGCGCAATCGGGGGAGGGGTATCATGGGCAGAGTTGCCGGGAAAGTTGCAATTGTCACTGGCGGAGCCAGCGGCATGGGTAAGGCGGATGCCATATTATTGGCGCGCGAGGGCGCTCGTGTAGTGATCGCCGATTTAAACGAAGTGGACGGACAGTCGATAGCTGAATCTATCGGTAAAAATACCCTGTTTCTGCGCCTGGATGTCACCGACGAGGACAACTGGAAATCAGTAATCGCGGCCACGGTCGCTAAATTTGGCCGCCTGGATATCCTGGTCAATAACGCCGGTATGATTATGCTGGGTAATATAGTGGACACCGAGCTGGACGACTGGCGCAGGATTAACGCGGTTAACAGCGAGGGAGTGTTTCTCGGCTGCAAACACGCCATACCCGTGATGACAAAGTCTGGTGGCGGTTCGATTATCAACATGTCCTCCGTGGCGGCCATTCACGGCCAGTCCTTTGTCGCCGCGTATACTGCCAGCAAGGGCGCGGTGCGCTCCCTGACGAAAAGTATTGCCATGTACTGTAAGGAGCAGAAAAACAGTATTCGCTGTAATTCCATACATCCCGATGGCGTGAAAACCCCCATGGTGGTCAAGGTCGCGTTGGGCAAGGATGTCGCCACCCAGGAAGACCTGGATATGGTCGGCACTTTCGGCAATATGTGTGACCCCGAGGAGATAGCCAACCTGGTGCTCTACCTCGCCTCTGACGAGTCCAGTTTCGTCAACGGCGCCGAAATGCTTATCGATAATTGCGCCACCATCACTCCGCCCCAGGGTATGAGTTAGCCCGGCCGCTGCGGACAGACCAGTGGAAAAGCGACTCTACGCCCTATGGCAGCGCCCGACTCAGTCTGGAGATGACTTTCGCGATACGCTGCTGGAGGTATTGTCACCGTGCCTGGCCGCGCTGGAATCGCTGCGAGGTATACGTCTGGCAGTGGCAGACAGCGAGGTGGCCAGCGCCGCGATGCGTCGTATGGCAACGCATCAACCGCTACCCGGCGCGTTGCTGTCGCTTTGGGTGAACCCTGCCGGCGCGGCTTCTGACTGGGAGCCGCTGATCGACGATTGCGTTGAGCGCCGTAGTGGCTATCTGGTAGAGGAGTCTGAACCGCTGGCAAGCCGGCAACGGCATCCGGCACTGCCGGGAGAGCGCGTCTTCGGGATGTGCCAGGTCGTGTTCCTGCGCAAACCCCCCAAGCTCGCCAGGGATGAATGGCTGTCAATCTGGCAGACTAGTCATACGCCGATCGCTATTGAAACCCAATCAACGTTTGGTTACCGCCAGAACGCGGTTGTGCGGGAGCTGGACGAGCATGCATTGCCCTTTGACGCCATAGTCGAGGAGAATTTTCCGCCTGAGGCGATGGCCTGTGACCACGCATTTTACGCGACCGGTGGAGATGACGAACTGTTACAGCAGCGGGTGACCACGATGTTGGAAAGCTGTGCCCGCTTTATCGATTTTGAGCACATCGACGTGATACCCATGAGCGAGTACTGCATTAAGTAGCCCGCCAGCTATACCCCCTGTTGGGATAGTGCACGGATTCTGTCTTCCAGTGGCGGGTGAGAGCGAAACAGGCCGGAAAAACCCTGCTTGAGCTGCTCGCTGATACCGAAGGCGGTTAGCTCGACGGGAAGGTCCTGGGGCAGACCCTGCTCCTGCTGTAGCCGTTGCAGCGCCGCGATCATGTGGCCGTTGGTGGTCAGGCTTGCCCCTGCGGCATCAGCCCGGTACTCCCGCCAGCGGGAAAACCAGAATACGATCATACTGGCAAGAAAGCCCAGCGCGAGCTCGGCCACGATGGTAACCACGTAATAGCCAAAACCGTATCCGCGTTCGGTCTTGAACACTACCCGGTCCACCGTATGTCCGATAATGCGCGCAAGAAACATGACAAAGGTATTCACTACACCCTGAATCAGCGTCAGGGTAATCATATCGCCATTGGCCACATGGCCGATTTCATGGGCCATTACCGCCCGCGCTTCCTCGGGACGAAAGCGCTGCAGCAGGCCGGCGCTCACCGCTACCAGAGCGCTGTTCCGGTTCCAGCCTGTGGCGAAGGCATTGGCTGCCTGGGAGGGGAAAATGCCCACTTCCGGCATGCCGATACCGGCTTCCTCTGAGAGCTCGCGCACCGTGCTAATAAGCCATTCTTCTTCGCGGTTGCTCGGCTGCTCAATAATTTTGGTGCCGGTACTACGCTTCGCCATCCACTTCGACAGGAACAGGGAGATCAGTGAACCGCCGAAGCCGAACACTGCACACATCACCAGTAAAGCGCCCAGGTTCAAGTCTACGCCGTTGGCAGCGAGTATGCCCTGAAGCCCCAGCAGGTTGAATACGATACTGACTAACACCAGCACCGCCAGGTTGGTGCCGAGGAATAGCAGAATTCTCATCGCTTTTAGCTCACTCCGCAAAGCTGGCCCCACACGGGGTGTGCGGGGCTATAGAAAGGATATGGTGCTGTCGCCGTTTATTTCAAGTGCTGTTACACCGGATTGAAATGACAGTCAGGAGACGGGTTCCCCGGTCTCCGGAGTATCTGTTGTGGCCTCACTCGGGCTTGCCTGATCGTCGTCGGGCGTGTCTGCAGCAGGCTCAGACTCGGGTTCCATGGGCAGCGGAATCTGGCTGGCTTCGATAATCGGTTCCCGGCGCTCGCTGAGCTCGGTTGCCACGACATCACCGCGCAGTTCGAAGTCTTTTGAGCTGAGCTCAAACAAGGTGTTTAGCGCTTCATCTCGATGGGTGGCTCGCATTACCTGCTTCGGCTGTGAGCCATCGACCCAGACCTTACCCTTGCCCCAGTAGTGCCCGAGTTGATTGCGGATAACGAAAACTTCAGTCATGGTGATAGGGTGTCCTGAATTTGGGCGCAAGTTTAAGCATTTCCGTTACTCGTTGCCAGTGGCGAGACGCGTATCCGGCGCGACGCGTCAGCCGAGCAGAAAGTCCTTCGCCTGGTTGATTTTGGCGGCCAGGTAATCATTGCCCCCACGGTCAGGGTGCAGTTTTTGCATCAGGCTGCGGTGCGCCGCAATAATCTCCTCCCGGCCGGCATCGTCTGTCAGGCCCAAAATATTGAGTGCTTCCTTGCGATCCATATCGCCATTGCTGTGGGTATTGCCCTGGTCTTGGCCAAACGGCTCTTCGCCGGGGAAGCGTTGCTGCAAGTAGCTGTCCAGCAGGCGTGCAGAATCTTCGTCCTCTCGGCGGCAGTAGGCCATTAGCTGGTCTAACTGCTGCCGACTCATATCTGCCAGTCGCCAGCCGGCAAAACTGCCCTTGAGTACTTCCCCCTCCAGGCCACCGTTGTCGTGCGCCAGTTGCATGCGGAGCAGGCTGGTTTCCACGGTGGAGGTTTGCCCTCCTCCGGTAGCGGGGGTGCCCTGTGCCAGTTTGGAGGCCAGCATGGGAAACAGCCGAATCAGTGTTGGCAGCAGCTGGCGGCCAACCACCAGCAGACCGGTCGCTGCAATACCAAGCCAATGCATACGCCCGGTTATCGTCAGTACCAGTACGATGCCCACTGCTACGGCCAGCGCCAGCTTGATATATTCGGTGCGTCGGCGGTGTGGCGGCACGGTCTGAACGCGCCGGTACATAATGTACAGAACGATGGCAATTGCCAGCAGGAGTATCAATCGGGGCACAGCAGCCTCAGGGTTTCAGTTGTTGGAGCAGCAGTCTAGCACTGTCCCCGGTGCTGTTCTCAAGTGCCGCGCGTCCGCCGCTGGCGAAGCGCGCTACAGCTCCCAATAAGGCGGCGAGGGCGCCAGCGCTGCTGCTGTCGAAACGGACATAGGCGCCACCACTCAGTTTGGCCATGCGGCGAAAGGTTTCTTCCACCATGGGGGTTCGCCCCTCCTGGAACAGGAACAGCGGAAGTTTCAGCAGGCCGCACTGGCCCGCCAGGTCACACAGTGTTTCCGGGCTTTCCTCTATCGCGTCGCCGATGAACACCAGCGCGCGAACCGCCATTTTACCGTGTTCGGTCTGAGCGTGGCGCAGCAAACGGGCGATCTGGGTGTGCCCGCCCTCGCATTGAACCGTGGCCATTAATTGTGCCAGTCGATCGCTGTCTGTCAGCCAGGGGCTTGCGAAAAAGCCGTGAAACCCCCGGTAATAGGCCAGTTGCACAGCCAGTGTGCTGGTCGTGCCCGTGGCGCGAAACATTTCTTGTTGCACATGGCTTGCACTGTCCCAGGTGGGCTGGCGACTGGCGGTGGCATCCATCGCAAACAGCAGCCGCGGCTGCTTGGCGACAAACTCTGTGATGTTTTTGCTTTGTTGCAGGAAGCGGTCTATATCCTGTGCCGATGACCGGCGAGCGGGTGGTTTGGGCATCTAGTTTGCGCGGCGTATAAGGTACCCTCAGGCTCCCGGCGACTTATTCTCAATAGCGCCTATTTGTTGCAGCTGCTCCAGATAGTGACGGCGGGCGGCCAACTCGGCTATAGCTTCTTTCAGTTCCCTTTCTCCGACTTGTTCTTCGGTTTCCATGCTGACCAGTTCCCACAATTTGCGGCTGCATAGTTCGCTTGGATCAAATTTCAATGTGTTCATTTCGTTACCATTTCTCGTTGCTCCGATGGGTGCGGCACGTTTTTTCTGCCACTCTTTTCTGATCGGAGTTAGTGTAATTTTTTTATATGACAATACCATTATGGTCGGAGTTCCCGGCCCGCTTTATGTTTTCAGCTTACACCTTTGCCTGTTGGAATGGAAAGGGGGCCGGTTTTGAGCCGTGATTCCTGCACAGGCATATCATTCCGAATCTTCTCTTTCTGAACAGTGGCGCTATACTGTGCTTATGAGCATTTTTGATTTTGGTACCAACAAGACGCAGCTACCCACAGCGGACTCAGCCCTTCCCGGGCGGGATCAAGCTATAGCGGTACCCACTGCCCACTTCGTCAACGGCAATCCGCTGCAGGGGCCATTCCCTGCCCATCTGCGCCAGGCCATGTTTGGCATGGGCTGTTTCTGGGGTGTGGAGCGTATATTCTGGCAGCAGGAGGGTGTCTTCACCACTGCTGTGGGGTACGCCGCGGGGGTGACACCTAATCCCACGTACCAGGAGGTCTGCAGTGGGCGAACAGGCCACAACGAGACTGTTCTGGTCGTTTTTGATCCTGAGGTGCTGTCTTATGACAGTCTTTTGCAGCTCTTTTGGGAAGGGCATGATCCCACCCAGGGCATGGCCCAGGGCAATGACAGGGGCACCCAGTATCGTTCTGGAATATATGTCTTCGGCGAAGATCAGGGCGAGCAGGCACAGGCATCGAAACGCGATTTTCAACGCGCCCTGGACAAGGCGGGGTATGGCGCCATCACTACCGAGATTCTGCCCGCCCCGTCGTTTTACTACGCCGAGGATTATCACCAGCAATATCTGGCAAAAAACCCCGGCGGATATTGTGGCCTGGGCGGCACTGGCGTCAGTTGCCCCGTTGGCGTATCAAACATTTCCGCCTAGCGAAAAGCGCTTCAGTCCAGGCGGTCGGCCTCTGCGTCGAATTCGTCTTCACCCGGTTCGGCCGCTTCGAGTTGTTCCATCAAGTGTATCGCTATGGCGACGAAGTCTGAGTCAGTGATGATGCCAACCAGTTCGTCGTCGCGCATTATGGGCAGGCAGCCCAGCTTTTTTTTTAGCAGGTGCATGGCGGTACCGCGCAGGCTGGCAGATTCGTTTGCCGTTTGCACGGGTGAGGTCATGATGGCAGACAGGGCCACGCAGTGCTCGTGTGACGGCTCGCCCTGAGGAATCAAAACGGAAGAATCGGCAGCCGCCAGAACGTCTCTCTGTGAGACCAGGCCGATCAGGGTTTTTTGTGCGCTGAGAATGGGGATGTGCCGAATATGGTGAGCTGCCAGCAATTCGCGCGCTGTGGCCAGCGTGTCATCGGGTCCCAGAGTATAGGGCTCCCGGGTCATAATTTCCGCGACAGTAAGCATGCCTGATTCCTCGTAGCTATGTAGTGCCTGATCTGCGCTACGTTAGCCCGAGGACTTCCCGGAAGCCTTGACCCTCGTCAACTAATTGCATTCGAAAAGCTACGGCACAAAAAAACAGTCAGCTCTGTTCCGGCGTACAGCTGGTTTGCTACAACTTTTGCGGTAGTATCTACAATCAACATAATGATTGATCGATTATGCGCCTATTCTCCTACAAGAATCGCCCATTCCATCTGGGCCCCTATCCCCTGGAACGTCTGCCGCGCGCTGAACACCCGGTGGATCTGTCTGCGGTGCCGCCAATGCAGCCCCTGTCTTTTGACCGGGAAGAAGATGCCAGCCTGGTAAACGCCATGCGCCGCTATCAGGCGATGCTGGATGCTATTCGCGATGGACTGGTCAAGAAAGACAGAGCGGTGATTCCCGACGACCTGCAGGAACGGGCACGGCACCTGAAATCCTTTGGCTACTATCAGGACGCCTCGCAGGTGGGCGTCTGTGAACTGACGTCGGAGATGTTCCTGCCCGAGCCCATTGCCAACCCGGATATTGACGGCCTTACCGAACTGTTGCGTACGCAGCAGACCAAGACGCTTGCGGCAGGCATCGATGTCATAATGGCTGAGCTGCGCGAATCCATGAATGCCCCGCCGACGTCAGTAGCGCACCACAGCCACGCCCTGGTTTTTCTGGTAGATCACCCCAGGGAGCCGGGTGCCGATGAGGCAGGTTGCGAATGGCTGGAGGATAGCATGGCGCAGCGCACCTGCGTGCGCGCCGCGGAGACGGCGGCAATCCTCTCCAACTATATCCGCTTGCTGGGCTACGAGGCCCGCGGGCACTCGGGGAGCTGTTCCGACGTGGACCTGAACAAGCTGGCAGTGGCGGCGGGTCTTGTGCTGGTGGAGCAGGGCGCACATGGCCCGATGCTGACAAACCCCTACACGGGGAGTCGCTTCGGTGTGTGTGCGGTGACCACCACCCTGGAAATTGCCCCGGACCGGCCCCTGGCAGTAGCCGGGTTGATGGAGCGGTGGCACAGTCACGGCCCCGCCTGGCAACTGGGTATGGGATTTGCCAGGAACCGGTTCAATCAGCTGGCTTACCGCAAGCGCCGCTACGTGGACGGCGCCTACCCCTTCGAGAACAGTCGGCGGGTAGACACTCCCACCACCCTGATCGACGAGCCGAGGATTCCTCGGGTGCCCAAACGCACCGATATGTTTGCCCGGGCGATTTTCGGCGACATGGGGGAGAAGGTGCAGGACGCGGCGCGCAACGGCAATTACGTGCGCAAGAGTGCCACCAGTTTTGCCGCCCGCCGCCCCCTGGGTGCCTTCGTACTGTTGCAGGATGGGCCCGTGGCGCCGCGCGCAGCGACGGGTACGGAAGATGCAACGCGCAATGCTCACAACATCAAGGCCGCCCTGTATTTTCTGGGCGCCGACGCGGTGGGCATATCGCGCTGCCCTGACTGGGTCTATTACTCCCACGACGCCGTCGGAGAACCCCTGCCCGCCTACCACCCCAACGCCATCTCGGTCATTGTCGATCAGGGGCACGAAACTATGGAGGGCGCTTCCGGTGACGATTGGATCGCCTGTTCCCAGTCCATGCGGGCGTACCTGCGCTTCTCTCTGCTCGGCGGCATTATCGGCGATCAGATCCGCAACCTGGGTTATAGCGCACGGGTGCACACAGTAATGGACGGCGAGGTGCTGCAACCGCCGCTGCTACTACTCTCCGGCCTCGGGGAGGTGAGTCGCATCGGCGAGGTGATACTCAATCCCTTTCTCGGGCCGCGGCTGAAATCGGGTGCGATCACCACTGACATGCCGCTGGCGCACGACCGGCCCATCGACTTCGGTCTGCAGAGCTTTTGCGAACAGTGCAATAAGTGCGCCCGGGAATGCCCCTCCGGCGCCATCACAGCGGGCCCCAAGAAGATGTTCAACGGCTACGAGATCTGGAAATCCGACAGCCAGAAATGCACGACTTACAGGGTCACCCAGGCCGCCGGGGCCATGTGTGGGCGCTGCATGAAAACCTGTCCCTGGAACCTGGAGGGCCTGTTCGCCGAGGCACCCTTTCGCTGGTTGGCCAGTCATATGCCTGCGGCCGCGAAACAGCTGGCGGCGCTGGACGACCGCCTGGGGCACGGCAGTATCAACCCGGCCAAGCGTTGGTGGTGGGACCTGGAGATGGTGGATGAGGGCCCCTACCAGCCATCCTCCCATGGCAGCGCGGCGCGGGAGTTACAGACCGAACTTGAGCTGAAGTTCGAGGACCAGACCCTGGCGGTGTACCCGGCGCCACTGGCGCCACCGCCCTATCCCTTCCCCTTCCCGATGGACAGGGAGGCCGGTATCGCCGCTTACGATGCCCTGATTGGTCCCGAGGAGTACAAGGCCCGGCTGGCGGCCGCTGACACCGAGCATTTGGCCCATGAATACCACTTACCCGAGGGCGCCGCACCCGTATTGTCGCTGGTATTGTCGCAGGTGGAAGCGATGACCCCCGACACCAGCCGCTATATATTGTCCAGTCCTGACAGGGCTGAACTACCCCCCTTCGAAGCCGGTGCTCACCTGGATGTGGTGGTGGCCCCGGAATTTATGCGCCAGTACAGTCTGGCCGGTGACCCGGCTGACCGCAGTCGCTACGAGATCGCCGTGTTGCGCGAAGACGGTGGCCGCGGTGGCTCTGCCTTGTTACACCGCATTTTTAGTGCGGGGCGACGGGTTTTCGTATCCCGCCCGATCAATCATTTCCCGCTGGACGAATTGGCCTCCCGTACGTTGCTGATGGGCGGCGGCATCGGCATTACCCCGCTGCTCGCCATGGGCCACCGCCTGCATGCTATCGGTGCAGAGTTCCGCCTGCACTACTCCTGCCACAATCGGCAGAGCGCGGCCTATCTGGAAATCCTCGCCGGTGTGCCCTGGTCGCAACATGTGCAATTGCATTTCTCGACAGAGGGGACAAGGGCTGACCTGGTGTCAGTGCTCAACGACTACCGCACCGGAGACCACCTTTACACCTGCGGCCCTGACCGCTATATGGATGCGGTGCTGACAGCGGGACAGCAGCAGGGCTGGCCGGAAGAAGCGCTACACCGGGAGTATTTTTCTGCCCCGGAGGTGCCAGAATATGACAATCACGCCTTCAGTCTGGTACTGCAGAGTTCGGGGCGGAGGATCGAGGTGTCCGCCGACCAGGACGCCGCCCGCGCCCTGGTCGACGCGGGGGTGCATGTGGATCTCAAATGCTCCGATGGCATCTGCGGTGTATGTAAGTGTGGGGTGCTGTCCGGGGAGGTGGAACATCGCGACTTTGTGCTGTCCGCGGCCCAGCGGCGCGAATCGATGATTCTGTGCCAGTCGCGAGCGGCGCATCCCGGTGGGGAGATTGTGCTGGACCGGTAGTGATTTACCTTATCTGGAGGAATAACGCCCTAGAACAGTCGTCCAAGTAGCGCGGTCAGGGCGGTCTCTACCCGCAGAATACGTGGCCCCAGTGATACCGGCTGGCAACCGGCGCTCTCGAGTTTCTCTACTTCATAGGGAATAAAGCCGCCCTCCGGGCCTATTACCAGCAGAGTATCCTGCTGTTGCGCGCGGGGGCAGGGAGGGTAATCTCCCGGGTGGGCCAGCAGGGCGTGTCTGGCCCGGGTCATTGCCGGCAGGGAATCTTCCACAAAGGGCTTGAAGCGACGGTGGCAGCTTACCTTCGGGAGTACCGTGTCACAGGCCTGTTCCAGGCCCTGTAGCAGGTAGTCATGAAGGGCGTCGGCCTGTAAGGCGGGGGTCTGCCAGTAGCTTTTTTCCACGCGGTAGGAATGGATCAGGTGCAGTTCTGCCACACCCAGCTCAGCAACACTGCGGATAATTCGCCGCAGCATTTTCGGTCGCGGCAGAGCCACAACCAGGCACAGTGGCAGCTTGGCTGGTGGCGCCTCGCTGAGTTCAACCGAAAGTGTCGTCTGTTGATCGCTGATATCGAGTATGCGGCCTAGGCCCATTTGGCCCTCCAGCTCGCCCACCCGAAGCTCATCGCCGATTGCGGCACCGAGCACCTGCTGCAGGTGACGCAGCCGTCGACCGGTCACCCGGATATGCTGACCGTCAAGCCGATCGGCCGCGGTGAATAGCAGCAGATTCAAAGTCTGTTCCCGATCACCACAGTTTTCAGCTAGCCAGCCCAGAGGTCGTATTCGTCGGCGGCTGTAATCTCGGCTTCGACAAAGTCGCCGGGGTTGAGATCGGTAATACCGTCGAGGTAAACCTTGCCGTCGATTTCCGGCGCGTCGGCGCTGGAGCGTCCTGTCGCGCCCTGTTCGTCCACGCTGTCGATCAGGATCTCGACAGTGCTACCAATTCTTGCCTGTAGCCGGGCTGCGCTGATGTCCTGCTGCAGGGCCATGAAGCGGTTCCAGCGTTCCTGCTTCAGTTCCTCAGGCACCGGGTCCGGGAGGTCGTTGGCAGCCGCGCCCTTTACTGGTGAGTACTGGAAGCAGCCCACCCGATCCAGTTGCGCTTCCTGCATAAATTCCAGCAGCTGCTCGAAGTCCTGTTCAGTTTCGCCGGGAAAGCCAACGATAAAGGTGCTGCGCAGCGTGATGTCCGGGCAGATTTCCCGCCAGCGCTGAATGCGTTCCAGGGATTTCTCCGCCGCCGCCGGGCGTTTCATCCGCTTGAGTACGGAGGGACTGCCGTGCTGCAGCGGTACATCGAGATAGGGCAGGATTTTGCCTTCTGCCATCAACGGAATCACGTTGTCCACGTGGGGATAGGGGTAGACGTAGTGCAGACGCACCCACACACCGAACTCACCCAGTGCCTCGCACAAATCCTGCATGCGGGTTTTTAGCGGCCGCCCGTTCCAGAACCCGGTGCGGTATTTGCTGTCGATACCATAGGCGCTGGTGTCCTGGGAAATCACCAGCAGCTCTCTGACACCGGCGCGCACCAGGCGCTCGGCTTCTTCCATCACGTCACCTATGGGGCGGCTGACCAGGTCGCCACGCATGGACGGTATTATGCAGAAGCTGCAGCGGTGGTTGCAGCCCTCGGAAATTTTCAGGTAGGCATAGTGTCTGGGGGTGAGTTTGATGCCCTGTGGTGGCACCAGGTCAGCGAACGGATCGTGGATAGGGGTGTGAGGCACGAACTGGTGCACCGCACTCACCACCTCCTCGTAGGCGGCCGGCCCGGTAACACTCAGTACCTTTGGGTGTAATTCCTGGATAGCGCGGGCGTCATCGCCCTTGCCCATGCACCCGGTAACAATCACCCTGCCGTTTTCACTGATGGCCTCGCCAATGGCGTCCAGTGATTCCTGCTTGGCGCTGTCGATAAAACCGCAGGTGTTTACCACCACCAGATCGGCGCCCTCGTAGCTGGGTACGATGTCATACCCGTCGATTTTTAGCTGGGTGAGTATGCGCTCTGAGTCCACCAGGGCTTTGGGGCACCCTAAGCTTACGAACCCTATACGATTGTTGATTGGTTTGGTCATTTTTTGCTCAATTGCGCTGATCGGCTACTGATTGACACCTTATGAATGCCGGGTGTGATCTACGACTTACAGCGGGTGGTTGCGAGTGGCGGCGATAATACCTGAAGCGGTGCCGATAATCAGTCAAAATTGCGCAAAAAATAGCCAGGTTCCAGCTGTGGCACCATAGCGTCTGTTCGTCAGAAACGTGTTTTTTATTAAATTGGAGAGGCAACTGTTATTGCCTTGAAGCGCTATTATGCGAACCAATAGACGCCTAAAATGCTGACAGTGGAGCCCATCATCTATGACAATTGATTCGATATTTCCCATCACTGTATACGGTTCCAGTATTTCCTATTTCACCGGCAAGCTGGAAAACTACTTGCGGGTTCGTGGCATGCCCTACCGGCTGCAGGCCCTCACTTCCCGGTACCATGCCGATACTGTCAAGCAGAACACCGGTTCGACACAGATGCCGGCGATACAGCTCGCTGATGGCCGCTGGATGAGTGACTCCACGCCCATTATTCAGTGGTTTGAAAGCGAGTTTCCCGAAAACCCGGTAATACCTGAGGATCCGCTGCAACGATTTTTCAGCCTGCTGTTGGAAGACTACGCTGATGAATGGTTGTGGCGCCCGGCGATGCATTATCGCTGGTTCTATCAACAGGGCGCACTGTTTGCCGGCAACCATCTCGCCGCGGAGATTGGTGAGGGTGTTCCCGTTCCCAATGTCGTGAAACGACTGGTGATTGCCCGGCGCCAGCGCAGCGGGTATACCACAGGAGACGGTGTCCGCCCAGGCCAGGTAGCCGGTGTGGAGGCAATTTACCTGCGCACTCTGGAGCAGCTGGAAGCGGTTTTCCGCGAGCGGCCATTCCTGTTGGGCGACAGGCCCAGTCTTGCAGATATCGGGTTCTCCGGTCCGTTTTTCCGTCATTTTGGCCTGGACCCTGTGCCGGCAGAGATCATGCGGCAACAAGCCCCGGCTGTCTGGGAGTGGGCGGCACGCCTGTGGAATACTCGACTGGGTGACAGTTCAGGTGCCTTGATGCACGGTGTGCCGTCAGACTGGGGGCCAATTCTTGACGAAATTGGCAGACAGTACCTGCCCTATCAATGTGCCAATGTTGATGCAGTGACAGCCGGAAAAAAACGCTTTGATGCCCAGGTCGACGGGGTCCGATACCGGGGTGCCCGCTGGTCGAAGTATCGCGTGTGGTGCCTGCAGCGTCTGCGCGACCATTTTAATGTGCTGGCCCCCTCTGACCAAAGCACCGCAGAGGCACTGCTTGCCCGTCACGGTTGCTGGGAACCCCTGTGGCGGCATCAGGGATTGCCCCTGGATCCGGGCTTTTGCGATCGGCTACCGTTTCGCGTCGACGCAAAAATGATCGATGTGTACGACGATTAGGCTTGCATGGGTCGTGTATTTTAATGCCGCAACGGTAATGACTTACAGCGCAGCTGCATGCGCATATTCATGGGCCATAGTGTTCGGGCCACCGTGCGACAACAGGTGGGCAGCGACAGGTCCGGTCAAAATGCTCTGACAGCCGGAAAACTGACGACAGGAGAATGGTAAACAATGGGACTATTCGATTTTGTAGCCGATGCTGAAAGACCCCGACAAGATCTACCCCGGCCAGAGTCTGCGTATTCCTGCGCTGTAACTGACAGAGTCGGCTTCTGGCGGAAGTTCTTATGCCGGGCGGTACCAGATGGGTGATGACCAGGCGCGCTCCTGTATCGTCGCCGGCAGGTCGCTGCGAGGTTCCACACCTGCGGTGGTGGAACAATTCTGTGGGTTTACCTGGGCGCCGTTGCCCAGTCGGTCAGTTTGAACATCTGGCCGTTGGAGCCATTGGCGTTGTGGGGAATGGCGAGACTCTCTATGCCCTGAGCGCGCAGCTTGTCCATCCAGTCCCACAGGCCCTCCGGGTTTTGGGCGTTGAAGCGAGAGAAGGGTACGGCGGGCAGGCGATCGGTATCGTGGAAGATTACGTTGCGGTGCAGGTTGCCCCTGTCCCCGCGCGTAGCGGTAAGCGTCATCCGGCGGCGTGGTATTGCCAAAAACGTAGGCGTCAAATGAGTAACCGGTATGTACGTGCAGGTCGCCGAAGTAGGCATTTCGCTCGGGGTTGGGCGGAGTGCGCAGCGTCAGTCTCACTATCATTTCAGCGCCCCATTTATTCCGTGGATTGGTTTTGATCATAGGGTCTGGACCGGGTAGCGTCCAGTTCCGCACTGCGTGGCGGAGGGAACACTGTGGGGTACACTGACCCACTACTTGAATAATAAAGAGGTGCTGTGGAATGAGTTCAATCAGGACAGAAATCAGGGATCGTATTACCATTGTGCACCTGTCACGGCCCGAGGTACGCAATGCGGTCGATGGCGCTACTGCCAGCGAGTTGGCGGCGGCGTTCAGAGAATTTGATGCCAATCCGGACAGCGATGTGGCCATTCTGCACGGTGCCTACGGCACGTTTTGCGCAGGCGCAGACTTGAAAGCGGTGGCGGCGGAGGCCGGTACAAACCGACTGTCGCCAGACGGCGATGGGCCAATGGGCCCCTCGCGCATGGAGCTCGGCAAGCCGGTGATAGCGGCTATTTCCGGGCACGCAGTGGCCGGCGGCCTGGAACTGGCCCTGTGGTGTGACCTGCGTGTGGTGGAGCGCAGCGCCGTATTGGGCGTGTATTGCCGGCGCTGGGGCGTGCCGCTGGTCGATGGCGGCACTGTTCGCCTGCCGCGCCTTATCGGCCACAGTCGGGCTATGGACCTGATCCTGACAGGGCGTGCCGTAGATGCTGAGGAGGCGTTGCAAATGGGGCTGGCCAACCGGGTGGTGGCCGACGGAGAGGCGCTGACCGAGGCGGTGGCCCTGGCCGATCTGTTGTGTCGGTACCCCCAGAAATGCCTGCGCTCAGACCGTCTCAGCGCGTGCGAACAGTGGGGGATGCCACTGGATCAGGCGCTGCATAACGAATTCCGTCGCGGTATGGAGGTCATCGAGAGCAGGGAAACGTTTACCGGTGCTACCCGATTTGCCGAGGGTAGGGGGCGCCATGGGGATTTTGGCGATATCTAGAGCGCAGCCAGGTGTGGCTTTAATTGCAAGCCTTGAACCTAGAACAACCTTTTGCCAATGACACTGTAACTACCCACGCGGATTTCTTGCCGCAGTAAATCGGCGAGTTTCAGGCTGTCGTCGCGATTGAGGAATTCACCCACGCTCACGGATTCCCCGGTGCGCTGCAGGGACAGTTCGGGTCCGTCCCAGGGGTGCTGTTCCGGTACTATGGCCAGATCCGTGCCCTCGCGGGGAAATTTCCAGCTCTGTGTGGGCAGGTAAAACCCCTTGTCTATGCAGACGCTGTTGTCGCTCAATGTAATGACGTGACGGTACTGCACCTTGCGATTGACGTAGTAGAGCGCTGAACCCAGGGCCAGTAGTTCAAGACTGGCAAAAGGCACAATGGGCCATGCACCTTTCAGCGCGAAGGCGATTGCGAAAGTGAGCGAGGGGACGGAGATAGCAAGCAATACCAACTTATTGCTTTGCCAGCTGGCAGAGCAGTTGGGCCGGGCGATTATCATCAGCCGTGAAGCTGTTCGGGTGGTAGTAACCACAGCGCCGTCTCACTTGTTATATAGGAGAAGTCTAGTGAATTTTTCGCCACTCGCCTACTCTTAAGAAACGCTAAATTTTACTGTGATTTTTACCGCTACCCGGAGGGCCGAATGGCTGCGCTGATGTTGATAGAAGCAGAGGACTTGATGGAGTCACCGTCGGCCATCATATTCGATTGCCGCTTTTCCCTGGCGGATACTGAATTCGGGCGAACGCAATACCTGCAGGGCCATATTCCGGGAGCACATTTTCTCGATTTAAACGTGGACCTGTCAGGAGACACTGCGGAGCATGGTGGTCGCCATCCGCTACCAGACCCCCTCGCATTTGCAGCGCTGCTCGCCCGCCACGGGGTGAAGCGGGATACTGAGGTGATTGCCTACGACGATTCCCGGTTTGCTGGTGCAGCCCGGTTGTGGTGGCTGATGCGGAACCTGGGTTACCGTTCCCCACGGCTGCTGAACGGCGGCTACCAGGCTTTCCTGGCGACCGGTGGTATACCCGAACTTACATCGCCCGGTGTAGCAGCCAGCGTGGAGCCGGTGGTTGCCCAATTCACGGGGTATTGCGATATAGAGGGGCTGCGTGCCCTGCAAGGCCGGGGTGCGATGCTGGTGGACTCGCGGGAAGAGCGGCGCTATCAGGGGCTGGAGGAACCCATAGACCCGGTGGCGGGGCATATCCCCGGAGCCATCAATCGGCCCTGGCAGGGGATAAGCTCTGACGATGGGAGAATTCGCGATGCCGCCGCTTTACGCGAGCACTGGGGCGATGCCCTGGACGCGCCGCAATTGGTGGTGTATTGCGGCTCGGGTGTTACCGCTTGCGTCAACCTGTTTTCCCTGGCTGTGCTGGGCCGGGATGATGCCACCCTGTATGCAGGAAGCTGGAGTGACTGGTGTAGTTACCTGTGAGGGTGCATCGCTGGCACTGACCCCAAATAGTCAAATGATGTGGCACTAAAAGTCCGGAGGGCACTCACCTGTCAGCCATTCTCCCGTGCCCGGGTGTTCAAAGGCCAGTGTGGAAGCGTGTAGCATCAGGCGCGATGCCATTGCCAGCGCCTCGGGGTGGGCGTACATATCGCAGCCCAGTATGGGGTGACCCAGTTCACGCATATGAATGCGCAGCTGGTGCCTGCGGCCGGTGACCGGTTTCAGCAGTACGCGTGTGCGGTCGACTCCTCGTTCCAGTACCTGAAAGCGGGTTAGCGCCGAGCGGCCGCGTTCATGGCAGATGATCTGCAGCGGGCGGTTGTCCCAGTCCGTTGCTATGGGCAGGTCAATTTCCCCGCTGTCCTGTGTGATCAATCCGTGCACGATGGCGTGGTAGGTCTTTTCCACCTGCCGCAGTTGAAACTGGCGGCTGATGTGGGCGTGGGTGTGCTTGTTCAACGGTATAACCATGATACCCGAGGTATCCAGGTCCAGCCGATGGACGATGCTCGCACTCGGGTGACGCTGCTGCAGGCGGGTCTCCAGGCAATCTTTGTTTAGCGGGTGGCGGCCGGGAATGCTGAGCAGGAGGTCGGGCTTGCGCACCAGTAACAGGTGATCATCCGCGTGGAGTATGCGGATTTCTTCCTGGCTGTGCGGTACGAGGTAGGGAGGTGCTGTTTCCATGGGCCGCTATTGTATAGAAGAGCTAGGCACAGGCCCATGCCGGGGCCATGCAACCGGCGCATCGACCGGTGCTACCATGCCGGATAGTGTCCCCAATGTGGAAGCGTTTATGTCTGGAACCACAACACTGGAGGAGTCGCTCCGCCACATTCTTCCCGGTGCCAGGCTGGAGGAGACAGCACTGCCCGCAACCCCGGCCATTCGCCTGTTACTGCTGCAGGGCGATTATCCGCAGGGTGAGCTGAACTCGGAGGCGGTGCAGCGGGTGATGGATAACCCGCTGTACTGGGTGTTTTGCTGGGCCTCGGGGCAGGTGCTGGCCAGCTTCCTGACGGAGCAGCCACAGTGGGTGCAGGGCAAGCGTGTTTTGGATTTTGGCAGTGGCTCCGGGGTCGTCGCTATCGCTGCAGCACTGGCGGGTGCAGCCGAGGTAATCGCCTGCGATATCGACCCGCTGGCGCTGGCCGCCACGCGTATTAACGCGAGCCGTTGTGGCGCGAATATCACTTTGGCAGACGATTTTCTGGCGATCGACGGCCATATTGATCTGATAATCGTGGCAGACGTGCTCTACGACCCGGCCAACCTTCCCTGGCTGGCGCGCTTTACTGCCCGGGCCGACAAAGTGCTGGTCGCCGATTCCCGGGTGAAGAATTTTCACCACCCCCAATACCGGCAGATCTGCAGCCGCGTCAGCTGCACGCTGCCGGACCTGGACGAGTCGGCAGAATTCAGGGATGTGCGAATCTACCAGGGAGGTTAACGCACACACAGCTGTGGATGGTCTGCGCGGAATTAATTTTGTACACTGTCGGCTGTATTCTCCCAGCTGAGCTTTTTGCCACATGAACCCCAACTATCTTGATTTTGAACAGCCGATCGCCGACTTGCAGGTGAAGATCGAGGAGCTGCGTCTAGTCGGCACCGACAATGAAATCAATATCAGCGAGGAAATAGAGACTCTGCGGGAGAAGAGCACCAAGCTCACCGAGAAAATTTACTCCAATCTCAGCCCCTGGGATATTGTCCGGGTGGCCCGCCACCCTCTGCGTCCCTATACCATGGACTACATCCCTCTGGTGTTTGAGGAGTTTGACGAGCTGCATGGCGACCGGCATTTTGGTGACGACAAGGCCATTGTTGGCGGTGTAGCCCGGTTGGAGGGGCGCCCGGTGATGGTGATTGGCCAGGAGAAAGGCCGCTCAGTAAAAGACAAGGTTATGCGCAACTTCGGCATGCCCAAGCCCGAGGGCTACCGCAAGGCACTGCGCCTGATGGAGACTGCCGAGCGCTTCAAGTTGCCGGTGATCACTCTGATAGACACGCCCGGAGCCTATCCGGGTATCGATTCCGAGGAGCGGGGCATCAGCGAATCCATAGCCCGCAATCTGGCCGTGATGTCGCGCCTTGCCACACCTATCATCTGCGTGGTGATCGGGGAGGGCAGCTCTGGCGGCGCTTTGGGCATCGGTGTAGGCGACCATCTGGTGATGTTGCAGTACTCAACTTATTTTGTGATCTCTCCGGAAGGCTGTGCCAATATCATCTGGAAAAGCACCGAGAACGCGCCGGATGCGGCCGCTGCAATGGGTGTGACGTCCTCTATATTACAGGAGTTGGGTATTGTCGATGCCTCCATTCCAGAGCCTTTGGGGGGTGCCCATCGCGACCGTGGGTTGATGGCAGAGCGCGTCAAGTCCCATCTGATTGAGCAACTGGACAATCTCGAACAGCTGCCCCTGGAGGACCTGTTGGCCAAGCGCTACCAGCGGCTGATGTCTTACGGTAACTGAGGGTGGTGTCGCAAACCATTACCGGATAATGGCCGACGTACCTTTCGATCAGAGTATTCTCGATAATTATCTTGAACCCCTTCTTGGGGCACCGCACTGGTATGTTGGCTTCAGCGGAGGCGTGGACTCAACGGTATTGCTTCACCTGCTGCTGCGCTGGTGTGAGCGTCATGCCCATGCTCCGCCCCTTAGCGCTATCCATATAAATCACGGCCTGCAGGCCGCCTCGGACAGCTGGCAGGCGCATTGTGAATCCGTTTGCCGCCAGTTGGAGGTGCCGCTGGTGTGCCTGCGGGCCGACGTTCGGGCGGGCTCGCGTGGGCTGGAAGCCGCCGCAAGAGACGCCCGTTACAGCCTTTTCGGAGCGCAACTTCGGGCCGATGACGTGTTGTTCCTGGCCCATCACGCCGACGACCAGGTGGAAACATTCTTCCTGCGCCTGTTGCGCGGGGCGGGGGTGCAGGGTTTGGCGGCGATACCTGCGGGTCGTTCGCTGGGTTGTGGCAGGTTGCAGCGACCGCTGCTGCAAATGCCACGCCAGGCGCTGGAAGACTACGCCGCCTGCCACGAACTGCGCTGTGTGGAGGACCCAAGCAACAGCGATATCGCCATGGACCGCAATTTTTTGCGCGCCGAGGTGCTGCCGCTGCTGGCCCGGCGTTGGCCGGGTTATCGCCAGACCGTAGCACGAGCCAGCGAGCATATCGCTGCCGCCGCCGGGCAAATCGCGGAGATGGTGCCGACGCCGGCTACGCACTTCAGCAGTATGGGCGACCCGGGGATTGCCCTGTCCCGCTTTGATACAGCTTCGCCACAGGCCTCTGCCCTGGTGCTGCGCCACTGGCTGCAAGGCCAGGGTCTGCCTCCCCCCGACCAGAGCGCCCTGGCGGAGTTTTTGCGCCAGTTGGCCCAGGTGACGCAGCAGTCCAGGCCGCGACTGCACTGCAGTGCATACACATTGCAGCGGTATCGGGCCGGGGTATACCTGTTACCTGGTACACTCGAAGTTTTACCTGCAACAACCCTGCCGGTGAGTACCGGCGAAGTGGTCAATCTGCCGGCCTCTCTCGGTCGGCTCTGGCTGGAGCCGGCGGCCGCCGAGGGTATTCGGCTCGGGCCCACAGAGCAGCTTGAGCTGGCCTGGCGACAGGGGGGGGAGCGTTGTCGACTCCGGGGCAGGCCGGGCAGCGCCAGCCTTAAAAAGCTGTTGCAGGAGCAGGATATACCGCCCTGGTGGCGGGACCGCGTGCCGCTGCTTTACCTGAAAGGTGAATTACTTGCTGTGGGCGACCTCTGGTTGTGCGAGAGCAGTCGAGTGGCCGCCGCAGCGGACCCCGGCGAAATCCTGTGGCAGCCACGCTGGGAGCGCAACATCACCGCTGCTTTCGATTGAGCTGGCGGCAGCTTTCTGGTAGCCTGACTTCCCATCTTTTCGCAGGACTCGCACCCATCGAAATTACTCCCCTCGGGAGTTGTGTGCGCGTTTTTTGTCTGGCAATACAGCATAGTAAAAGGCTTATATGACGCGTTACGTCTTCGTCACAGGTGGTGTGGTTTCGTCTCTTGGTAAGGGAATTGCTGCGGCTTCTCTGGCAACGGTTCTGGAGGCCCGGGGTATCAAGGTTACTCTGCTCAAGCTCGACCCCTATATCAATGTAGATCCGGGTACCATGAGCCCTTTTCAGCACGGTGAAGTCTTTGTCACCGAGGACGGTGCTGAGACCGACCTGGACCTGGGTCACTACGAGCGCTTCACCCATACCACCATGAAGCGCTCCAATAACTTTACTACCGGCCGTGTGTACAACACGGTGCTGCGCAAGGAGCGCCGGGGAGATTATCTGGGGGGCACCGTACAGGTCATTCCCCATATCACCGACGAAATCAAGCGCCGGGTTATCCGGGGCGCCGGTGATGCCGAGGTAGCGATAGTTGAAATCGGCGGCACTGTGGGCGACATAGAAGGCCTGCCATTCCTAGAAGCGGCCCGGCAGTTGAAGGTGGAGATGGGGCCCAGTCGCGCCCTGCTGATGCACCTGACTCTTGTGCCTTATATTGCCACTGCCGGCGAAATCAAAACCAAGCCTACCCAGCACTCGGTAAAAGAATTGCGCTCCATCGGCCTGCAGCCGGATATTCTGCTCTGTCGCTGCGCTGTCGACATTGAGGAGAGCGCCCGCAAGAAAATATCCCTGTTTACCAATGTGGAGGAGCGGGCGGTCATTCCACTGCTGGATGCCGATTCTATTTATCGTATTCCCGGCATGTTGCGCGATCACAATCTCGACGATTTTGTGGTGGAACGTTTCGGTATAGAGTGCAAGCCGGAAGCCGACCTGTCGGATTGGGAAGATGTGGTTGCGAGAGAATTCTCTGAGACCAGCGGGCAGGTACGCGTGGCCATGGTGGGCAAATATGTGGACCTGCTGGACGCCTACAAGTCCTTGAATGAGGCACTGAAACACGCGGGTTTGCAAAACCTGACAAAGGTTAAGGTAGAGTATATCGACGCCGAGGATATCGAGCGCAACGGTACCGGCCTGCTCGAGGGGGTGGATGCGATCCTGGTCCCCGGAGGCTTTGGCGATCGCGGTGTTGAAGGCAAGATTACCGCCGTGCGTTACGCCCGGGAGAACAGGGTGCCATTTCTGGGCATTTGTCTTGGTATGCACGTGGCGCTGGTGGAATACGCCCGCAATGTCTGTGGCCTGGAAGGCGCGGACTCCACCGAAATGAATGCTTCCACCCCACACCCTATCGTTGCACTGATTACCGAGTGGCAGACTGCGGAGGGTAAAACTGAATCCCGAGATGAGAGTTCTGACCTGGGTGGCACCATGCGCCTGGGTGCACAGCCCTGCCATCTCGAGGAAGGCAGCAAGGTGAGGGCCGTATACGGCAAAGAAACAGTGATGGAGCGCCATCGCCACCGCTATGAGATCAACAATAATTACATCGACCAATTGCGGGATGCGGGTATGGCCATTGTCGGCTGGTCCGGCGACCGCTCGCTAGTTGAGATGGTCGAGTTGCCGGCACATCCCTGGTTTATCGCCTGCCAGTTTCATCCCGAATTTACCTCAAACCCGCGGGGCGGCCACCCGCTGTTTACCAGCTATATCGGCGCTGCCATCGCCCATGCGCAAGAAAACACTGCCTAGGCTTCGCTTTTTTGATTCAGCAGATACAGGGGTACAGCCATGACTGACCGGACCGTCACTTTAGGGGATATTCGTTTCGACAATGCCGCGCCCTTCGTACTGCTGGGCGGCGTAAACGTGCTGGAGAGCCGGGACTTTGCTCTGCAGGTTGCCGAGCACTATGCGGAGGTGTGCGCGCGACTGGGTATTCCCTACGTATTCAAGGCCTCCTTCGACAAGGCCAACCGATCCTCTATTCACTCCTATCGGGGCCCCGGTCTGCAGGAGGGGCTGTCAATTCTCGCAGAGGTAAAAGCCACCTACGGCGTGCCGGTGATCACCGATGTGCACACTCCCGAACAGGCGGCACCCACAGCTGAGGTGTGTGACATCCTGCAACTGCCCGCGTTTCTGGCGCGTCAGACGGACCTGGTTCAGGCTATGGCCGCCACAGGTGCCATTATCAACATCAAAAAACCGCAGTTCCTCAGCCCGTCGCAGATGGCCAACGTGGCCGAGAAATTTGCCGAGTGCGGTAACAATCGTATTCTGCTGTGCGAGCGCGGCAGCAACTTTGGCTACGACAATCTGGTTGTGGATATGCTTGGTTTTGGCGTAATGAAGAAATCCTGCGGTGACGCGCCGCTGATTTTCGATGTCACCCACGCGCTGCAGTGCAGGGATCCTGGTGGTGCCGCCTCCGGTGGTCGCCGCTCGCAGGTGGCCGATCTCGCCCGCTCGGGCATGGCGGTGGGTTTGGCTGGCCTGTTTCTTGAAGCACATCCGCAGCCGCACAAAGCGCTATGCGACGGTCCCAGCGCGCTGCCGCTGGCTCAGCTTGAACCGTTTTTACAGCAGGTAAAGGCAGTGGACGATCTGGTAAAATCCCTGCCCAATCTGGACATTGCCTAGGCGTATGCCCCAAACCAACTACCCGAGATACGCGAAACACACGGAGCAACAGTAATGAGCAACATCAAGAACGTGCAAGCCTTTGAGGTGATGGATTCCCGCGGCAATCCAACGGTACTGGCAGAGGTCACGCTGGAGTCCGGGTATGTGGGTGCGGCTTGCGCACCCTCCGGAGCCTCCACCGGCTCCAGGGAAGCGCTGGAGTTGCGCGATGGTGATGACACTCGCTACCTCGGTAAGGGCGTGCTGCAGGCAGTGAGTAATATTAACGGCGCCATCCGCGATCTGTTGCTGGGCCGTGACGCCGCAGAACAGCGCGAGCTGGACGCCGTAATGATTGCCGCCGATGGCACAGAGAACAAGGCGGAATTTGGCGCCAATGCCATACTCGCCGTGTCACTCGCCGCCGCCAAGGCAGCGGCCCAGGCCCGGGGTATCCCCCTGTACCAGCATATTGCCGAGCTGAACGGCAGTTCCTCGCTCAGTATGCCTGTCCCCATGATGAATATCCTCAATGGTGGCGAGCACGCGGATAACAATGTCGACATACAGGAGTTTATGATTCAACCCGTTGCAGCGCCCACCTTTACCGAGGCACTGCGCGCTGGGGCTGAAATTTTCCACCATCTGAAGAAGGTGTTGGCGGGGCGAGGCCTGAGTACCGCGGTGGGAGACGAGGGTGGTTTCGCCCCCAACCTGCCGTCCAACGAGGCTGCGCTGGAGATTATCGCCGAGGCAGTGGGCAAGGCAGGCTACAAACTGGGAACTGATATCACTCTGGCTTTGGATTGTGCCGCCTCCGAATTCTATCGCGATGGTGTGTATGACCTCGCTGGCGAGGGCAAGCAGTTCAATAGTGAAGGGTTTGCCGATTACCTCGCGGCACTCGCTGCGGCCCACCCCATTATCTCGATCGAGGATGGGCTGGACGAATCGGACTGGGCAGGCTGGAAAATACTCACCGACAAGATAGGCGACAAAGTGCAGCTGGTAGGGGACGACTTGTTTGTGACCAATACCCGCATCCTGCAGGAAGGCATAAACAAGGGCGTTGCCAACTCTATCCTGATCAAGTTCAACCAGATCGGCAGCCTGTCGGAAACCCTGGACGCCATCACCATGGCCAAGGCTGCCGGTTACACTGCAGTGATCTCTCATCGCTCAGGCGAGACCGAGGACACTACCATCGCCGACCTGGCGGTGGCGACGGCCGCGGGCCAGATCAAGACAGGTTCCCTGTGTCGCTCTGACAGGGTTGCCAAGTACAATCGGCTGCTGCGAATCGAAGCCGAGTTGGGCGGCCGGGCACCCTACCGTGGACTGGCGGAATTCTCCCGCCAGGGCTGACCTGTGCGCTGGTTACTCGCAGGGCTGCTTTTCATACTGCTGGTACTGCAGTACCGCTTGTGGATAGCCGATGGCAGCCTGGCGGAGCGCAATCGGCTGGGGCGCCAGATCGAGGAGCAGGCACGTATTAATGAACAATTGCAGCAGCGTAATGCTGCGCTGGAGCGTGAGGTGCTGGACCTGCAAGGCGGTAACATGGGACTGGAGCAGCGCGCCCGCGAGCAGTTGGGCCTGATTCGTGAAGGCGAAATATTCTACCAGTTTGTCGATGCGCCCCCCGGTAAAGCCGAGCCGTCCGTTGAAAACCCTCCGGCCGCCACCACCTCATCTTTCCCTGCAAGAAATAAGACGCAATGACTGCCCCCTTGGAACGCTGCTGGGCCGTTGTGCCAGCTGCCGGTACCGGCACCCGCATGGACTCTGACCTGCCCAAGCAGTACATGGAAATAGCGGGTGGTACCATTCTCGAGCACAGTGTAAAGGCATTGCTGGCCTGCGAGCGAGTGCATGGTGTAATAGTTGCCCTGCATGCCGATGACAGCCGTGCCAGCAAGCTCACGGTGTTCGATGACAAACGGGTACAGCGTGTCACCGGTGGCGAGCACCGCAGCGATTCAGTACTGGCGGCACTGGGCGCGCTGTTGCTGCAGGGTGAACTTGATGACTGGGTGCTGGTGCATGACGCGGCCCGGCCCTGCCTGCGTGTGCCAGAACTGCGTCGTCTTATCGACAGAGTCTGCGCCAGCGATACCGGTGGCATTCTCGCAGAGCCTGTGGTCGATACCATCAAGCAGGCTGGCGATGATGGCCGCGTGCTGCGCACGCTTGACCGCAGCCGTTTATGGCGAGCACAGACGCCGCAAATGTTTCGCCTGGGGCCGCTTTATGCTGCGCTGGAGGGCGCCAGGAAACACGGCTTGTCGATCACCGATGAGGCTTCGGCCATGGAATTGGCTGGCCAACCGGTGCAACTGATCATGGGGTCGTCGCAGAATCTGAAAGTGACACTGCCGGCTGACCTGGAGCTTGCAGCCTGGTATCTCGGCCGTGGGGCTGAGTCGTGAGCCCACCAATCATTTGCGGTGTGCTGTCATGCGTATAGGCCATGGCTACGATGTCCACCGCTTTGAGCCGGGTACGGAAATCGTGCTGGGCGGTGTACATATACCCCACAGCCGCGGCCTGGAGGCGCACTCCGATGGCGACGTGCTGATTCATGCAGTATGCGATGCACTACTGGGCGCCATCGGGCAGGGCGATATTGGCAGGCATTTCCCCGACACCGATTCCGCCAATGCGAATATTGATAGCCGCATTTTGTTGCGACAGGTGGTGAGCCTGGTGCGGGAAGCCGGCTGGTGCCTGGCCAATCTTGATGCCACGCTGGTTGCGCAGGTGCCGCGCATGGCGCCCTATATAGACCCGATGCGGGAAAATCTGGCAGAGGACCTGGCAGTTGCCACAGTGCAGGTAAATGTGAAGGCCACTACCACAGAAAAACTCGGTTTCACCGGCCGGGAAGAGGGAATAGCCGCACATGCGGTAGTGCTATTGCAAGCGGCGCCATGACGATGTCGTGGCCCTGCGCCTGGGGAGACCCGCCCGCCAGGGCCCTGATCCGCTGTCGGCCCGAGGATTTCACGGTCAGTGAGGAATTGGGCTTCGACCTGTCCGGCGAGGGCGAGCATGTTTTTCTCTACCTGGAGAAACGCAATCTCAACACCATGGAACTGCTGCAACGGCTGGTAGCCGCCAGTGGTGTGCCGCAACGGGATATCGGCGTCAGCGGCCTGAAGGACCGCAATGCAGTGACCCGACAGTGGTTCAGTATTGGCATGGCAGGGCGACAGGAGCCCGACTGGCTGACGCTGGAAGCAGCCGGAGATGTGAAGCTGCTGGAGCGGGGGCGCCACAGCCGTAAGCTCCGGCGCGGAGTGCATCGAGCCAACCGCTT
Source organism: uncultured Haliea sp. (assembly GCA_963977275.1). Taxonomy (GTDB): domain Bacteria; phylum Pseudomonadota; class Gammaproteobacteria; order Pseudomonadales; family Halieaceae; genus JARRPM01. The sequence continues at coordinate 156,958 of CAXBNX010000003.1, forward strand.
CAACCTGGTTTTGCGGGCAGTTACCGGGGAGCGTGAGCTGCTTGAGCGGCGGCTGCAGAAGGTACAGCGGCAGGGCGCACCCAATTATTTTGGTGCGCAACGTTTTGGACGCAACGGCGCCACGCTGGAGCAGGCGCGCCGCTGGGCGCTGGGCGGCAGCCAGCGGCTGACCCGGGCCAAGCGCGGGTTCTATTTCTCGGCCCTGCGCGCCTATCTGTTCAACACCTTGCTGGCCGAGCGAGTTGCTGCGGGCAACTGGAATAGCCTGAGTAATGGCGATGTATGCGTTCTGCAGGGCACGCGCAGCCAGTTTGTCTGCGGCACTGTCGATGACGAACTGCGGGCGCGGGCCAGCAGTGGCGATGTCCACCCCGGCTTACCGATGTGGGGGCGAGGTGTCTCACCGGCCGCTCCAGAGCGTGCTCTCCAGCAGCGGGAATCGCTGGCAGAGCACCTGCCGCTGTGTGATTTTCTTGAGCGCCAGGGCCTGGAGCTTGCCTGGCGCCCGACACGCCTGCTGGCTGATGACTTTTGCTGGCAGTTTTGTGATGATGGCGCCCTGCAACTGGATTTTGCCCTCGGTGCTGGCTGTTACGCCACCGCGCTGCTAGCGGAGATTGTGCAGTTCGAACAGGGTAGGCCAGAGGATATAACGGGGTGAAAAGGGCAGTGAACAGGGTCGACGTGAACGGCATCGGGATGACGTCACAGCGCACCCGCGAGCGTCTTATCCAGAGACTGATGGAGCAGGGCATAAGCGACCCAAAAGTACTGGATGTCGTTCGCCGCACCCCCAGGCACCTGTTTTTGGACGAGGCGATGGCGCACCGGGCCTATGAAGATGTGGCACTGCCCATCGGCTTTCAACAGACGCTTTCACAGCCGTATATTGTAGCCAGAATGACCGAGCTACTGCTGGCGGAGGGCCCACGCCACCGGGTTCTTGAAATCGGTACGGGCTCCGGCTACCAGACGGCCATTCTGGCGCAACTGGTGACCGAGGTGTACAGCGTGGAGCGTATCAAGTCGCTGCAGCAAAAGGCTCGCCAGCGTCTGCGCCAGCTTAAATTGCGCAACGTGCATATGAATCACGCCGATGGTGGCATGGGCTGGGAAGAGCGAGGGCCTTTCGATGGCATCCTGGCTACGGCGGCCCCGGAGCGAATTCCTGAGGATTTACTGACGCAACTCGCCACCGGCGGTCGCCTGGTGATCCCCGTCGGCCGCGAGAGTCAGCACCTGCAGGTGGTTACCCGTACCCATGAGGGATTTGAGACGGAGATAGTTGAAGCGGTAAATTTCGTGCCGCTGCGTCCCGGCACGATGAGGTAGGACATGAAATTCGTCGGTGTTTTCCTGCGCGGATTGATGATGGGCGCTGCGGATATTGTGCCCGGGGTTTCCGGTGGCACTATAGCCTTCATAACCGGCATTTACGACACCCTGCTTGCAAGTATTCGGGCATTCGATCTGACGTTTCTTCGATTGTTACTGCGTTTTGATCTCAGGGGAACATGGCAGCATGTCAATGGGGGTTTTCTCTTCGCCCTGCTGCTGGGCATTGGCACCAGTATTGTGTCTTTGGCGCGGCTGATTTCCTGGGTGCTGGTAAACTATCCAGTGCCACTCTGGGCTTTCTTTTTTGGGCTCATCCTCGCCTCGGCCGTGGTTCTGTTGCGGCAAGTGGAGGGCTGGACTGTGCCGCGGGTGGCCTCCCTGCTAGCGGGAGCGGTGATTGCCGGCCTCATCGCCCTGTCGCCGGTAGCCAACATGGACTTTGGCCTGACGGGGGTTTTTCTGGCGGGCTTCCTCGCGATATGTGCCATGATTCTGCCCGGCATCTCCGGGAGTTTTATCCTGGTTCTGCTGGGCATGTACAGTACGGTTCTGACGGCCATAAAGTTGCTGGATTTCATGTTCCTGCTGGTGTTTGCCCTTGGGTGTGGAGCCGGCCTGCTGTGCTTTTCACGGTTGCTCTACTGGCTTTTGCAGCGTTTTCACCAGGCCACCATGGCACTATTGACCGGTTTTCTATTCGGTTCCCTGGCTATTGTCTGGCCCTGGAAACACGTGCTGGCCTGGGTGCCGGGCAGTCACGGGCAGCTTAAGCCCGCCCAGCAGGTGCCGGTTAGTCCGGCGGAGTTTCTGGCGTTCACCGGGCAGGAGCCCGCTGTAGGTCTGTGTCTTGTACTGATGGCGCTGGGCTTTGCCCTGGTATGGTTAATCGATTACAGCTGGGGAGGTAACCCGCGCAGTTAACTGGCCCGGCAGTATCGGCCCGGCTCAGCGGCCCAAGATGAACGTTTTTATCAAGCTTATTGGCATCCTGCTGGTTTTATCCCTGGCCGGCTGTGGCAGCAACGGCAGGGCGCCGGTGGAGGACCGCCGGGGCAACAACTCTGACGTCAAGCTGTACCAGGTGCAGCGTGGGGATACCCTGTACTCCATCGCGTTCCGCTATGGGCTGGACTATCGCAAAGTGGCGCAGGTGAACAGCATACCCGCCCCCTATATTATTTACCCGGGCCAGCATCTCTACCTGTGGCAGGTGGCGTCTTCCCCCCTCATCGTGTCTCCGCCGCCACGTACCCCCGCACCCGTGGTATCCGGCAGTCCGGGCCTGCCAGAGTCCTACACGCCTTCCGCGGTTATCGTCACAGCGGTACCGGGAATTGCAGGGCCTCCCGTGAGCCAGGTCGCCATGCCCCCCTCGCCGGTCTATCAAGGCGGCAGGCCTGGCGTGGTGTCGGATGCGCCATCCGCCACTGTTGCCCAGCCGTCGTCGGCAGTCGCCGGTGAGGCAACATCCCCGGTAGCTACAGTCGTAGCGACAACAGCGGCGGCTCCCGCGCCAGCTCCCAGGCCGACTGCAGCGCCAGGTCCTGCCCGGGTGCCCACCCCGGGTGCCCGGGTCAGCTCATGGCGTTGGCCGTCCAACGGTAGTGTCACACGGCGCTACTCCTCCAGCGTACACAAGGGAATTGATATCGGCGGCGAGCGGGGTGATCCGATCTACGCCGTCGCCGATGGCACCGTAGTCTACGCCGGCACCGGCATTGTGGGCTTTGGTGAACTCATTATCCTCAAACACAACAACGTCTACATAAGCGCCTATGGGCATAACAGCCGGCTGCTGGTGCGGGAGGGAGATGTTGTTGGCGTCGGCCAGATCATTGCCGAAAAAGGTAACTCCGGCACCGATACGGTGAAACTTCATTTTGAAATTCGCAAGGAAGGCAAGCCCATAGACCCCCTCAAACTACTCCCTGGGCGCTGAACCATCGCCGCCAGCGTCCCGCTGATGCCCGCCCCGAAAGGAGCATTGCCCACCCCAAATTAGCCTTCCCGACGACTTGTAATTCCCAATCCCTCTGGGTTAATCTGGTCAACCCGGCGAGAAATACCCCGGATTCTCGTAATACTAAAACAAAGAGGGTCACGGAAGTGGAAGTAACCCGCGTGAAAAGGAATTCAAAATCGGGCACGGTTGCGCGTGCTATAACAGCCCGTAACGAAAGCGCTTCCAAACAGCGCGCAGGCCCCAAAGTTAAAGCCGATGACAGCGCCGGTGTCGTGCTGGAAACTGTCACCAAACCAATACCACCGCCCGAGCAGGTGCCGGAAACAGACCCGTTTGAAAAGGCCAAGGCCCGCACCGCCGGTCGGGTTGAAACATCACTCGATGCGACCCAGTTATATCTCAACGAAATTGGCTACTCGCCATTGCTCACTGCCGATGAGGAGAAGTACTTCTCCCGCCTGGCCCTGAAAGGTGATGACAGTGCCCGCCGCCGGATGATCGAGAGCAATCTTCGCCTGGTGGTCAAGATATCACGCCGCTATATCAATCGCGGGCTGACACTACTGGACCTGATTGAGGAAGGTAATCTGGGCCTGATTCGTGCCGTAGAGAAATTTGACCCCGAGCGCGGCTTCCGATTTTCCACCTACGCCACCTGGTGGATCCGGCAGACTATCGAGCGCGGTATCATGAACCAGACTCGCACCATCCGCCTGCCCATCCATGTGGTGAAGGAGCTCAACGTCTACTTGCGGGCGGCGCGCGAACTGACCCAAAAACTCGATCACGAACCCAGCGCGGAAGAAATAGCCGACATGCTGGACCGACCAGCGGCGGATGTGAAACGCCTGCTGGGCCTCAATGAGCGAGTGACCTCCATGGATACCCCTGTGGGCCCGGAATCAGACCGCTCGGTGGTGGATACGATCGCCGATACCCATGAGTCCGACCCGTCAAAACTGTTACAGGACAGTGACATAAAGGAGAGTATCGCCGACTGGCTGGATGAATTGTCTGAAAAACAGCGTGAAGTTCTATCTCGCAGGTTTGGTTTGCGGGGCTATGAAAGCAGTACCCTGGAGGAAGTGGGTCGCGAGATCGGCCTGACCCGGGAGCGTGTGCGCCAGATACAAGTGGAAGCTCTGCGGCGCCTGCGCGGTATTATGGAAAACAATGGTCTCAGTAGCGATTCCCTATTCAACTGACCCTCTCCGGGGCTATTCTCGCCGTCTACGAGCTATCGCAGGAGTGTCCTGAGAAATTCCGCAGGCTACTAAAATGGCGCTCTTGCTATCCTGTCGAGGAAGTTGCAGCGAACCACTGCCGGCCTTGCTGGTTTTCCACCCGCAATTTTACCCATCAAGGAAATGCATGGAATGCCCAAAATCACCCTCATCGAGCACAATGGGACGTCTCACACTATAGACGCGGAATCCGGTATATCGTTAATGCAGAATGCTATAGATAATGCCGTGCCGGGAATCGATGCCGACTGCGGTGGCGGCTGTGCCTGTGGTACCTGCCATGTGTTTGTGGAAGCCGACTGGTTGCCCGCTACCGGCGAGGTCGATTCAATGGAAGAGGCCATGCTGGGTATGCGCCCGGATCGCACTGAGGCCTCGCGATTGAGTTGCCAGATCGACGTGACGGAAGATCTTGATGGCCTGGTGGTGCGGCTTCCCGAGTTCCAGATGTAGTTGTGCCGGTTAGGGCGCGGCGTCTGCATAGAGATAGCAGCTGTGAACGAAGCTTCAGCCCTGCTCGATATGTTGATTGTTTTCCGATTGAGAAGAGGGTCGGGCAGAAACAGCTGCAACATTCGTATCCAGACTCTGGCTGTGGCGTAATTCCTGCGGACTGATACCGTACCAGCGGCGGCAGGCCCTGCGAAAATTCGCGCTGTCGTGATAGCCCAAAAGCGCGGCAATCGCCTCCACGCTCAAGTCGCTTTCGCGTAGATGCCGGGCTGCAAGTTCTGCAAAAAGAGTTTCCCGTATTTTGCGATAACCCGTGCCCTCATGTTGTAGCCGGCGGGCAAGAGTGCGCTTGGTTACGAATAGCGCCCTGGCGATGCCCTCCTCACTGGCCGTCCCGGGAGGCATGGATAACAGCAAGCGCCTCACCCGGTTGCTCATGGACAGTGAATTCGTCGGCACTTCATCCAGCAGTTTCTGGCACAGGTTCTGTGCCAGACGATAGGAGCCGGGATCGTTGGCGGTGTTGGCTGCATGCGCCAGCTCTATGGGAATGAGCATTTGGTTGCGGGCACAAGAAAAACCGGTAGGCAGGTGAAAATAGTCTTTGTACAAATTGCAGTAGGAAGGAGCCTCATACTCAAACTCGAATCGGGCGCCCTCAGTGTGCTTACCCAGCACAGACTCCACCACAGCTTGCATTAACAAGGCAAAGCATTCCGCCAGCAAGCGCTTGTCCTCTGGCTGTGCAGAGACTCTTATTTCCAGCGAGCACTTCAGCCAGGGCTCCGACATTTCCAGTCCCAATTGGGCAATGGCAATTCGCAGCGGCAGGAAGTCACGCAGCGCCAGCAGGGCGGTCATGAGATCCGGGCTGCTCAGGGCGAGATAGCCGATAGGCCCATGGGTGGCGGGTTGTAACTGCCTGCCCATCCGCAAGCCGAGTTCCGGGGAACCACTGATGTCCCGGGCATTCTGGATGATACGCAGCTGCTGGGCACCGCTGAGCCGGGTTTCATCGCCGGGTAGCAGCACCTCCTGAGTCAGCCCCGTTCCCTGCAGCAGGCGCGGTAGCTCCCGTTCCTGCAGACGTAATTCGCGAGCGAGTATGCGGGAGTAGTTGCTGGTAATAAAAATCGGTGGATTTGTTGCGTCCATGCGTTATTGTCTCAAAATGACCTCCATGTGTCAATAAAAGACCTCCCCATCGTATCCAGAGCATTTACACTGGGTCTATAACTCTTTCAAGGATAAATCTATGCCCAGTATCACTCTTATCGAACACAACGGGGCCAGCCATACGATAGACGCCGATGTGGGAAAGTCGCTGATGCAAAACGCCATTGATAACGCTGTACCAGGCATCGATGCCGATTGTGGCGGGGCCTGCGCCTGTGGAACCTGTCATGTATTCGTGGACGCGATCTGGCTGCCATCCACCGGAGAAGCGGATGCCATGGAAGAAGCCATGCTGGGTATGCGACCGGATCGAACTGAGGTATCTCGGCTCAGCTGCCAAATCGAGGTCACGGATGCGTTCGATGGTATGGTGGTGCGCATGCCTGAGTACCAGATGTAAGTCGAAACCAGGAGTGTTGAAATGAACAAGGCAGTAGAATTACCCGATGCGTTAACAATGCCGCTGGAAGATATCGATGTCAGCGACCCGCGGCTCCTCGAACAGGATGCCTGGCGGCCTTTCTTTGAACGCTTGCGTCGGGAAGATCCCGTCCACTACCAGGCCAATAGCGCCTTTGGTCCGTTCTGGTCTATCACTCGTTTTGAGGACATTGTGGCTGTCGACAGCAATCACGACGCGTTTTCCTCCGAGCCGACAATTGCCATAGACAACGTCCCTGACGACTTGCCCGTTGAAATGTTTATCGCCATGGACCCGCCCAAGCACGATATACAACGCCGTGCTGTGCAGCCGGTGGTGGCACCGCAAAACCTGGCTGCGATGGAGGGCCTGATCCGCGGCCGGGTGCAGGAGATTCTTGACCGCCTGCCCGTGGGCGAGACCTTTGATTGGGTCGACCGCGTTGCTATCAATCTCACTACCCAGATGTTGGCGACCCTGTTCGATTTTCCCTTTGAGGATCGTCACAAGCTCACTTACTGGTCTGACCTCGCCTCGGCATCTCCCGGAATGTCCGGCGGTGAAGTGTCTTTGGAAGAGCAGATCGCGGGTCTCATGGAGTGCCTGGAAACGTTTACGCGCATATGGCACGAGCGCAAGGGCAGGGAAAATGCCTTTGATCTGATCTCGCTACTACAAAGAGACCCCAACACCGCAGACATTGTGGATCGCCCCATGGAATACCTGGGTAATCTTATGCTGTTGATTGTGGGCGGAAATGACACCACGCGTAACTCCGCCACTGGCGGTGTATTTGCGCTGAATCAGAATCCGGCGCAATACGATAAGCTGCGTGCCAATCTCGATCTTATTCCCTCCATGGTCTCCGAGATCATCCGCTGGCAGACACCTCTGGCCCATATGCGGCGCATCGCGACACGCGACATTGAACTCGGCGGTAAGCAGATCCGCAAGGGCGATAAGGTTGTGATGTGGTATATCTCAGGCAATCGCGATGAAACGGCGATAGAGCAGGCCGACGAGTTCTTTATCGACCGCAAAAACCCCCGTCACCACATTTCCTTTGGCTTCGGTATTCATCGGTGTATGGGTAACCGACTGGCGGAGATGCAGCTGCGTATCCTGTGGGAAGAGATTATGGCTCGCTTCAGTTGGGTGGAGGTTGTGGGTGAGCCAGAGCGGGTGCGCTCGAATTTTGTGCGCGGCTACAAAACATTGCCGGTGCGCTTGCACCCGCTGTAGGGCACTTATTCAGGCGCTCTGTCGGCACAGTTCCAGCCAGTGCCGCAGCGCCAGTCCCTGGAATTTCTTGCGGTGAGTGATCAGGTATAGCTCGCGATGAAAATCCCTCCCGGGTACCTGCAGGGGTACAAGGCTGCCGCGTTTGAAGGCTTCAGACAGACTTATTTGTGACAGGCAGCCAACGCCCAGCCCGGCTTCCACGGCACGCTTGATGGCTTCTGTGTGCTGTAACTCCATGGTGATATTCAGGTCGGGTAGCAGGCCGTGCATCGCTCTGTCGAAAGCCTGGCGTGTACCGGAACCCCGCTCCCGTACAATCCAGGGCAGCGATATCAGGTCGTGGTCTGTCAGTGTTGTGCTGCTTGCCAGCGGGTGCCCGGGTGCTGCAAATACCACCAGTTCATCGGCGCGCCAGTGCTGCGTCTCCAGGTCGGGGTGGTGGAAGTCCCCCTCGATCATGCCCATATCCAGCTCGAATCCGGCGACGCCAGCCGCAATAGTTTCCGTGTTGGCGACATTTAAAACGACATCGGCGCCGGGATAGCGCTTGCGAAAATCTGCGATCATCGTAACCGCGAGGTAGTTGCCAATGGTCATGGTGGCACCGATATTCAGGCGCCCCATCGCGTCGTCCCCGGCCAGTTCAGCTTCGAATGCCCTGGCCTGGCCCAACAGGGTTTCGGCCTGTGGTCGCAACTGCCGACCCAGTGCACTCAACTGAAGACGTTTACCCACCCGGTCAAACAGCTGTATGCCAAACTGGTCTTCCAGTTCTTTCAGGGAACCACTGGCCGCAGACTGGGACATGGCCAGTTCACTGGCGGCCCGGGTGACATTTTCATGGTGGGCGGTGGCCAGGAAAACCTCCAGTTGGCGCAAACTGTAACGCATCTTTCATCCTTAATCGTTAAAACAGATATATAATATCAAATAAATCCATTTTATTGATATAACTAATATCCGTAGACTGTGCGCTATCGATTACCGCACCCGGACTACGCGACATGGCAAGCATTATGCGAGAGCAGGTCACCTCGGTTCACCACTGGACCAATCGCCTGTTCAGTTTTAAAACGACGCGCAACCAGGGCTTTCGCTTCAAGAATGGCCACTTCACCATGATAGGGTTGGAGCAGGAAGGGCGGCCGCTAATGCGGGCTTACAGTCTGGCAAGCGCCAATTACGAGGATGAACTGGAGTTCTTCAGTATCAAGGTGCCCGACGGCCCTCTCACGTCAAAGCTCCAATCTATTGAGGTTGGCGACGAATTGCTAGTCAACAGCAAGGCCACCGGTACGTTGGTACAGGACAACCTGTTACCGGGCAAAAACCTGTATTTGATTGCGACGGGCACGGGTTTGGCCCCCTTTCTCAGTATTATCCGGGACCCGGAAACCTACGAGCTGTACGACAAAATAGTGCTCACGCACGGCTGTCGTCATGTGGAGGAACTTGCCTACAGGGAGTTAATCACTGAACACCTGCCTGCCCACGAGTATCTGGGCGAGGATGTTCGCGACAAACTGATTTACTACCCGACTGTCACCCGCGAGCCCTTCCGCAATAACGGCCGATTGACTGACCTCCTGCGCACCGGCAAGTTGCAAGCAGATGTGGGGCTGGGGCCTATCGATCCCGGTGTCGACCGCTTTATGATCTGTGGCAGCCCCACGATGCTCAAGGAAATCTGCGAGCTGCTTGATAGTCGAGGCCTGCGTGAGGCGCGCCACGGTGAGGCGGCGGAGTATGTTATCGAGCGGGCCTTTGTCGAGAGCTGAGGGATCTGTCCGGTAGCGCTAAATGGTTGGGCGCGGCTCCCGCCACATCAGCCACACCGGCGGGGCCGTGCGGGCAAACTGAATCTGATCTACCACTTCAAAACCGTGTCCCTGGTAAAACGCCAGGTTCTCGCGCTTGGAGTTTTCCAGATAGGCAGGCATGTTCTCATCGTCACATTTGCGCAGCACCTGGGCCATCAGGGCGCTGCCGACGCCCTGCCCCTTGCTCTCGGGTAGCGTGCCGATCAGGAACAGGTAATAGTGTGGCTCACCCGGGTGAAATTTTGCCGTGGTAAAGCTGCTAAGGCCAAAGCGAATAAAACCGCGTATTCCACAAACCTTGTACATTTTCCACAGGTTGCTGGCAGTGACCGGCCATTCCAGCTTTCGCTGTGGGCCCAGCCACGCAGCCGCGCCACGGCCCTGTGCTTCTATATAGGTCAGGCCATCTGCAAGAAAGCCAGGCAGGGTAATACTAAAGAAGGTGCGACGAAATTCCGGATGGCTGGACATCCAGTTCATTACCGGGTCGTCGAAGAAAGCGCGGTCGAAGATCTCCACCGCCCGGTCCGCGCTTTGCTGGACTTCTATGCCAATGCTCACTTCATTACCTTGCTATCAACCCGGCGCCCAAATCTGTACAAGTCTATCCCGGTGCGACTATCACGTCGTGTGCCGCGGTACAATACTGTCGACCAGGACTCAGTAAATCTTGATATGTGACTGAATCGCCGGGCACTCAGGTACCACGATGGAGTACTTGTAGTCTCCTCTGGACACATCTTTACCCTTGACCCTGCAGCGTAGCTTGCCTTTCTTGTTGCTCTTGAAGTTACACTCGTTGCTGCCCTTGGTGACAAAAGGATTGGGGCTGCCCTGGTCAAAAACAATGCTGAAGGACTGCTTGTCTTCGATCTGCCAGCTCACGTGTTTTTCCTGGCGGGTGCAAACGCAGCCGGTATCTTTGCTGCAGTCCGCGCGACCTTTGGCGTTGTCGTTGTCGCAGTTGTCATGGTCCCCTTTAAAAACGGCCTGTACGGTGCAGTCCCCACCATCCAGCTTTGAGACTTCAATGCGGACTTTCTGCTCGACCGTCTCGGCCAGCAGTGGTGTGGAAACTCCGCAGGATATTGCCAGCAATAATGCAACGGTAATCACCTTCAGTTTTTTCAAAATACTCATGTGTTTGTTCTCCTTTGCCGCGCCGTGGTGAGTTGTTGTGGCTTGTGGGGTACAGTGTCCGGCAATGCGATATTTCGTCCAGTCTTATACTAGCGCTCGATCGGCGATCTGGAAAATGAATCTTGCAAATCTGCGGTAATGGTACTTTTTGCTTAGGGTATGAAGAACAGCTCGACTACTATGTGGATAACATAAGGCGCGTGCATGACATTCGCAGTAGCGGGGAATATTTATGAAGATTTTGTTTTTGCTGGTTGTGGTAGTTCTTGCAATAGTGGTTTTCCGTTTTTTGCGATCTTCTGCGAAACCTGCTGCCAGAACGGCTTCTGGGCCGAAAAGAGTGAGCCGCGCGAAGGCGGTCACCACGGGTACCAATGCCTACCACGCGGTATCAGTGATCTGCGGCCCAGGTGCTTGCCAGCAAGCGCTTGCACTGGTCGACAAACGATTTTTGCCTGCTGAGTTGTCCCAGCTTCCTCTGACAGACTGTACATCCAACAACTGCCAGTGCAAGTTTATGCACTTTGATGATCGCCGGGATAATGAGAGTGACAAACGCGCGCCTACCGCGTTGCGCAGCGAACTTTATACGGCCTCCGGCAAGTCAGAACGTCGCGCCGGAGGTGGTCGGCGCAAGAGCGACCAGGAGTAGAGGGGGACCGAATTTTTGCGGTAACAAACGGCGACGCCAGTTTGATCAAACTCTGATTAGCTCTGTTATGCTACTGTACAGTTAAAACTTGGCGTTGCTAGCGCGCCAGTATGTACGGGCTATAACGGGAGAGTATGCGATGAAGGCAGCACGGGAAGACAGACTCGAGAGTCACGACAAGGGTAGCGGGTTTCCAACGAAGCAATTGTTGCTGGTAGTGGCGATTGTCGTGGTGGCATACGTGTTGTGGCAGTCCTCGCAGCAACAGCCGGTGGAGATGCAGCCGGAGCCGGTCGCTGTTGACGAAATAGAGGTGGTCGAACCTGGACTGCCACCCGCCGAGGATATCCCACCGCCAGCAGCCGTTGCCGAGTTGCCCGCGGAGTTGCCGGCACCCGCACCCCCGGCACTACCGCCACTGGCAGAAAGTGATGCAATGGTGCAGGAGCAGTTGGCAGCGGCGGGCGCCGGTCCTGAACTGCAAAAGCTGCAACAACAGCAAAATCTGATCCAGCAGGGAACAGCTCTGATCGAGGGGTTTAGCCGCGGGCTGGTGTTGCGCAAGCTCTTGCCTCTGGATCCACCAAAAGGTGCTTTCCCGGTAGAGGCGCAGGGCGAGCAGATGTTCATGAGTCCGGCCGGTTATGCCCGTTACGATAACTATGCCGATGCTATTGCCACCCTGGATAGTGCGGCACTGGTAAACAATTTTCACACCATGCGTCCCCTGTTCGAGCAGGCCTATAGCCAATTGGGTCTTCCCGCTGAAGACTTCGATAACGCGGTTATTCGGGTGCTGGACAGAATACTGGCGACACCGGAAATCGAGGACCCCATCGCCCTGACGCGGAAGTCGGTTATGTATCAGTACGCGGACCCGCAATTGGAGCAATTAACACCACTGCAGAAGCAGCTTTTGCGTATGGGGCCGGATAATATCCGCCGCGTAAAGGAGCAGGCGGCTGCATTGCGAGCGGGATTTTTAAGCCAATAAAAAGCCCCGCAAAGATAACCTTGCAGGGCTGTTGGTAATGCCTGTTGCGCGGGCTGTCAGCGCTCCAGCAAAGCCAGCTTATTGGGCTTACCTTCCCACTCTTTGGCATCCGGTGGAGACTCTTTCATCTCGGTAATACAGGGCCAGACCTCAGCCAACTCGGCGTTCAGTTCGAGAAATACCGCCTGGTCTTCGGGCAGTTCATCTTCCGAGAAGATGGCGTCTACCGGGCATTCGGGCTCGCACAACGCACAGTCGATACATTCATCGGGGTGGATCACCAGGAAATTTGGCCCCTCGTAAAAACAGTCAACCGGGCAAACTTCCACACAATCTGTGTGTTTACACTTGATACAATCTTCGCCTACAACAAAAGTCATTCCTGAAAAGCCTCTGTAGCTATTGCTGGTCTCGCGCGGGCGTCCGCCGCGAGGGGCGACAGTTTACCCGTCCGCAGCGGTAAATTGAAGGGTATTTTCAGTCCAGTAGACCCTTCAGGTCATACAGTTTCTGCAGTGCCTCTCGTGGGGTCAAGCCGTCCACGTCCAGTGCTTCCAGCGCTTTAACGGCGGGATTGGGGGCACTGCTGAATAGATCCACTTGCGCGGGAGGGGGAGATTGTGCTGCGCTGGCCGCAGATTGGTGTTTGCTCCGCTCCAATTCTGCGAGCTTTGCCCGGGCCGTATCGAGCACAGATGCCGGAACCCCCGCCAGTTTGGCTACCTGCAGCCCAAAACTGCGATTGGCGGGGCCTTCCTGGATGTTGTGCAGGAACACCACGTGGTCCTGATGCTCGGTGGCGTCCAGGTGAACATTGGCCATGTTGGGGCACTGCTCAGGAAGGCTGGTCAATTCGAAATAGTGTGTCGCAAACAGGGTGAACGCCTGCACCGAGCTCGCCAGTTCCAGCGCAGCAGCCCAGGCGAGACTGAGCCCGTCGAAGGTGCTGGTGCCCCGGCCTATCTCGTCCATTAACACCAGGCTGCGAGGTGTGGCGTTGTGCAGGATATTCGCGGTCTCAGTCATTTCAACCATAAAAGTCGAACGGCCGGAAGCGAGATCGTCGGAGGAGCCTATGCGGGTAAAAATGCGGTCCAGGGGGGCCAGCCTCGCTGCCGAGGCAGGCACATAACTGCCTATGTGCGCCAGCAGTGCAATAATCGCATTTTGACGCATATAGGTGGATTTACCACCCATGTTCGGCCCGGTGATCAGCAGCATGCGCCGCCGGTCATTGAGCAGGGTGCTGTTGGCGATAAAAGGCTCTTCCAATACTTGTTCTACCACCAGGTGACGACCATCGCTAACCTCGAACACCGCCTCCTCACAGAACACGGGGCGACACAGGCGGAGTGTGTCTGCGCGCTCCGCGAGGTTGGCCAGTACATCAATTTCGCTGACCGCCGCCGCCGTATCCTGCAACGCCGCGAGCTGTTCGTTCAGGCGCTCCAGCAACTCCCCATACAAGACCTTCTCCCTGCTGAGGGCCCGGCTCTTGCTGGAAAGTGCCTTGTCTTCGAACTCTTTCAGTTCCGGTGTGATGAAGCGTTCGGCATTCTTGAGGGTCTGACGGCGAATATACTCGGCGGGAGCGCGTTCCGATTGTGCCCGGCTGATCTCGATGTAATAGCCGTGCACCCGGTTGTAGCCTACCTTCAGGGTGGATATACCTGTGGCCTGTCGTTCGCGTTGTTCGATTTCCAGCAGGTAGTCGCCGGCGTTACTGCTGAGCAGGCGCAGTTCGTCCAGGGCTTCGTCATAACCGTCGGCAATAACGCCGCCATCGCGAATAATAACGGGCGGGTTTTCCTTGATAGCCTTTCCCAGCAGATCGCAGAGCGCAGGGTAGTCGCCGCTGACGAGGACCAGTTCCCGCAGGCGATCGGTATCCAGCGAAGCAAGTGCAGCTTGCAGTTGCGGCAGTGACTCCAGCGAACTGTGCAAGCGCGTCAGGTCGCGGGGTCTCGCCGAACGCAGGGCTACCCGGGTAAGTATGCGTTCCATATCGCCTATAGGCTTGAGCGCAGCGCGCACCGGTTCATAATCGTAATTGCCGCACAGGGCACCCAACGCAAGCTGGCGCGCTTCCAGGGTGGGTATGTCGGTCAGTGGCCTGTGTAGCCAACGTCGTAACAGACGGCTGCCCATGGCGGTGACACCGCGATCCATAACAGAGAACAGTGTGTTGGTTTCACCCCCGGCAAGATTGATATCAATTTCCAGATTGCGGCGGGTGGCGGCATCCATAATGACGCTGTGCGCACGGCTCTCGTGGCTGATGCTGCGTATGTGGGGCAGGTTTGCGCGCTGGGTATCCTTGACGTATTGCAGCAGGCAGCCTGCGGCCGCAATGGCCAGGGTCAACTCCTCACAGCCGAAGCCCTTTAGATCATGGGTCTGGAATTGGCTGTTGAGGGCGCGCTCGGCGCTGTCAAAATCAAATTCCCATGCAGGTTGGCTGCGTGCACCGGGGCGGGCTGTGATCAGCGGCAGAAAAATAGTTTCCTGGTAAAGGGTTTCTGCCGGGTTCAGTCGTTGCAACTCGCTGGCCAGGGCTTCTTCTGTGCTCACTTCCAGTACCCGGAACCGCCCGCTGCTGAGGTCCAGGTAGGCGAGGCCAAAGTGCTGTTCATGTTGGCATACCGCCAGCAACAGGTTGTCCAGCCGGTCGTCCAGCAGCGCTTCATCGGAAAGTGTGCCGGGTGTAACCACCCGCACGACCTGGCGGTCAACCGGCCCCTTGCTGGTGGCTGGATCGCCAATCTGTTCGGCGATGGCCACCGAGACTCCCGCCTTTACCAGACGAGCGAGATACCCCTCTGCGGCGTGGTAGGGTACACCGCACATGGGGATGGGTTCACCACCGGACTTACCCCGGGCGGTGAGGGTGATATCGAGCAGGTCCGCGGCCTTTCTGGCATCGTCATAAAAAAGCTCGTAAAAGTCGCCCATACGGTAGAACAACAGATCCTCGGGATGCTGGGCTTTGATGCGCAAAAACTGCTGCATCATTGGAGTATGTGTAACGTCTTGATTCACTGGAGACTTGTCTTTTCTGATGAGTGTTCGGGGGCGTACCGTGAGGCGCTATGATAAGGGAATCGGCCCCGGCGAGCACGATTCCTGTCCGCAAATATTGCCCGATTGTTGGTCGCTTTCAAAACCTGCCGCCGTGAGGGTTAATGAGAGGCCGCGATTGGCAGTGCCGTATCGAATTTCAGCTCGCGTAAAGCGATATTCGAGCGAACCTGGGATATCTGCGGCAGCGCGAACAGGCACTCCTCGAGAAAGGTATCCAGTGACTCGATACTTGCCGTGACTACGCGGAGAATAAAGTCTGCATCACCGGTGGTCGCAAAGCACTCCAGCACCTCAGGCCGTTGCAGAATTGCCTTCTCGAAGGATTTGGTGCTCTCCTGTACGTGCCGGGAGAGGGTGACATGGACAAAAGCACAGAGGCCAAGATTGACCTGCTTTCTATCGAGGATAGCCGCATAGCCGGAGATCACGCCCGCGTCTTCAAGGGCACGAACCCGTCGCCAGCAGGCCGCCGTTGAGATACCTATTTTGTCCGCCAGGGCCTGATTGCTGATGCGTCCGTCCCGCTGCAGTGTGTCCAGAATGCGAATGTCTGTACGATCCATATCTCTAGAGCGCTCGATTAAGGACGAATATTTCAATTATACGGAATTTGATTGAATAATATTTTATTACTCTGCTGGATTTACTCAGAGTCATAGAAAATATGCCACTGCTGTGGTTATTTTTGCGCGCGACAAACCTGCTATCCTGACCGTTTAGCCTGGACGGTAGCCCGTCAGTCGTAACGCAGGGGACTCACACAATGAAAGCTGTTTACTATCATGAGCACGGCGCACCGGAAGTGCTGCAAGTCGGCGAGCTTCCCGTTCCAGAGCCGGGCCCCGGGCAGGTGTTGGTTCAGGTCGGCGCTGCCGGGGTCAACCCTATTGACCGCAGACTGCGCAGCGGTGAGTTGCAGGAATATATTTCCAGGACATTCCCCGTAGTGCCCGGGTGGGATATGGCCGGCCGTATCGTCAAGCTTGGCGAGGGCGTTAGCGACTGGCAGGTCGGCGATGAAGTGATGGGCCTGGCGTTCACATGGGCCATTCAGCATGGCAGCTACGCAGAGTATGCACCGATCGATGCCGCAGCTATTACGCGCAAGCCCCCCGAGTTCAGTTTTGAACAGGCCGCTTCCTTACCGCTGGTTAGTCTCACCGCCTGGCAGGCGCTGGTCGAGTTCGGTCATTTGCAGCCTGGGCAAAGTGTTTTGATACAGGCCGGTGCCGGAGGTGTCGGCAGCATCGCCATCCCCATTGCGAAGCACCTTGGCGCAAAGGTTTACACCACGGCCCGCAAAAGCAATTTCGATTACGTATCAGGGCTGGGCGCTGACGTGGCGATAGACTACACCGAAGAAGACTATCGCAGCGTGATCAGGGAACAGGAGCCCGGTGGCTTGGACCTGGTGCTGGAAGCGCTGCTGGGCGATGAGATAGCCCGGGACGCGATTCGCCTGGCCAGGTCGGGTGGCGCGGTGGCCTACATGAATAACGAACCTCCGGAAATGGCAGAGATAGCCGAGCGTAATATCAAGGCAGAGTTTCTCCACCATCGTCCCGATGGCGCCATGTTGGGCGACCTGGTGGCACTGGTGCAGCAGGGTGTGCTCAAAGTCCCTGAAATTGACGTTATGCCACTGGCTGAGGCGGTCGCTGCTCATCATCGGTCAGAGAGCCGCCGCACCCGGGGTAAGGTCGTGCTGCACGTACAGGGCCTGTAGCACCTGGATCGCGTGCCCCGGCCGATCGGTGCCTGGGTCATCTGATGGCAGCCTCCCGGGAGTAAACGCCCTGGTCAGCCGGGGCCTGAATGTTGATGTATTCGTACTGCTGCAGTGTTTCCAGAATGTGGATATCCGTACGATCTATTTCCCTATCTTGCAAAAAATAGAAATAATATTAATATTATATGACTAATATTCGAATATTATATCTTTTCGGCCCGCTTTTTCCGCAAAAACGAAAGCACATTTCTCCTGGACTCAGCTAGAGTAAAGGTTCTTTCGGCTTACCCGAGCTATGCCTGTGAACGATATAACTAAAAACACACCACTGGACAATTACGACCTCCAGGATCGCTATGTTCGCGAGCAGGGGAGGGTGTTCCTGACGGGCACCCAGGCCCTGGTACGCCTGCCCATGCTGCAGCGCATGCGCGACCGGCAACGCGGTCTGAACACTGCAGGTTTTATCTCCGGCTACCGGGGTTCGCCGCTGGGCGCCTATGACCAGGAGCTGTGGCGCGCCCGCAGGTTTCTGGATGAGCACGACATCCAATTCCTGCCGGCAATCAATGAGGATCTTGCTGCCACAGCGATATTGGGTACACAGCAGGTAGAGAGCGAACAGGAGCGCGAGGTGGATGGCGTATTTTCCATCTGGTACGGCAAGGGTCCCGGCGTGGACCGGGCCGGTGATGCCCTGAAGCACGGCAATGCTTACGGTAGTTCACCTCACGGCGGCGTGCTGGTAGTGGCGGGAGATGACCACGGCTGTGTCTCCTCCAGTATGTCGCACCAGTCCGATGTGGCGTTCATGGCATTCTTCATGCCGACGCTCAACCCGGCCAGCGTGGGGGAGTATATCGAGTACGGGCTGTATGGCTTTGAAATGTCGCGTTACTCCGGCACCTGGGTTGGCTTCAAGGCGGTCTCGGAAACCGTGGAGAGCGCGTCCTCGGTCGATCTCGAATCCTACCGGGAATTTACCGAACCGCAGGATTATAAAGCGCCGGATTTCGGCCTGCACTACCGCTGGCCCGATCTGCCCGGGCCCCAGGTGGAAGCGCGTATGGTAGCCAAACTGGATGCGGTGCGCGCCTTTGCGCGGGCCAATCCTATCGACCGTGCCATTTACAATATCCCCGAGGCGAAGTTCGGCATCATCACCACCGGCAAGGGCCATCTGGACCTGATGCAGGCGCTGCGCTTGCTGGGTGTCGACGAGGCGCGGTGCCGGGAACTCGGTATCGATATCTACAAGGTGGGCATGGTCTGGCCATTGGAAACCGAGGGCGCGCGCGCTTTCCTGCGGGGCAAAGATGAAGTGCTGGTGGTTGAGGAAAAGCGCGGCATCATTGAAAGCGAATTGAAGGAAGCCCTGTACGACTACCAGAGCGACAAACCCAGTCGCATGGTGGGCAAGTACGATGAGGAGGGCACTGCGCTCATTCCCTGGACCGGCGAGTTGTCTCCGGGTTTACTGGCGCCGATTGTTGCTGCTCGCATCACACATGAGTTTCCTCATGTGAACTTTGACAACGAGTTGGCCGAGCTCGCATCAACCCAGGTGAACATCGATGTGCCCAGCGATGTTAAGCGCACGCCGTATTTCTGTGCTGGCTGCCCGCATAACACGTCCACCAAAGTACCTGAAGGCAGTAAAGCGCTGGCGGGTATTGGCTGCCATTTCATGGCCTCGTGGATGGACAGGAATACCGAATCGCTGATCCAGATGGGCGGGGAAGGTGTTAACTGGGTAGGCAAGTCGCGGTTTATCGGTAACAGACACATTTTCCAGAACCTGGGCGAGGGAACCTATTTTCACTCCGGCTATATGGCTATCCGCCAGGCCCAGGCCGCAGGCACCAATATCACCTACAAAATCCTGTTCAACGATGCGGTAGCCATGACCGGGGGCCAGCCGGTCGATGGGGTGATCACCGTGCCGGCCATCGCCAACCAGGTCCGCTCCGAGGGTATCGGGCGTATCGCCATACTCAGCGATGAGCCGGAAAAATACAGCGACAAAGGGCTGTTTCCGGATGGTGCAACGTTTCATCACAGGGACGACCTGGATGCTGTGCAACGCGAGCTGCGCGAGATTCCCGGGGTTACCGTACTCATCTACGACCAGACCTGCGCTGCGGCAAAACGTCGTATGCGCAAGCGCGGAACCTACCCTGATCCCGACAAGCGTATGTTCATCAATGACGCGGTATGCGAGGGCTGTGGCGATTGTTCGGTGCAGTCAAATTGCCTGTCCATTTACCCATTGGATACTGAGCTGGGGCGTAAGCGCAAGATTGACCAGTCTTCATGCAACAAGGACTTTTCCTGTGTAAAGGGCTTCTGTCCCAGCTTTGTCAGCGTAGCAGGCGGCCGCCTGAAAAAAGGCGCGGCACTGGAAGTGACCGATGATTTCAGTGCCAGGGTTGCCGCTCTACCTGCGCCGGCATTACCTTCCCTGGAGCATAACTTCGATTTGCTGGTGGCAGGCATTGGTGGCACCGGCGTGGTGACGGTGGGCCAGCTTATCACCATGGCCGCGCATCTTGAGGGCAAGGGCGCCAGCGTGCTCGACTTTACCGGTTTTGCCCAGAAGGGGGGGGCGGTGATCAGCCACATACGCATTGGCAAAAGCCCTGATACCCTGCACCAGGTGCGTATCGCCGATGGCCGCGCCGATGCGGTAGTAGCCTGCGATGTGGTGGTGGGCACCGACCCGCGCTGTGTGCGTGTGCTGGCCAAAAACCGCAGCCGTGTGCTGGTCAATCACAGCGAGATACCCAGCGGTCAGTTTGTGCGGAATCGCAATGCGGATATTCATATGCAGCAGCGTATTGAGTCGCTGCAGGCCGCGGTGGGGCCTGACCGATTGGAAACGGTGCGGGCCAACGACCTGATGGAACGCATTATGGGTAATACGGTTTATTCCAATGTCTTTCTGTTGGGTTATGCCTGGCAGCGGGGGCTGGTGCCGGTGGCCCTTGAGGCCCTGCTGCGAGCCATTGAAATCAACGCTGTGAATATCGAGGAAAATTGCCGTGCTCTGTCCTGGGGGCGAATCGCCGCAGAAGATCTGCAGCATGTGGTGCAGACCGGAGGACTCACTGCAGTTGCCCCACCTGCCAAGTCCCTGGGCGAACTTATCGAGCATCGCAGTGCCCTGCTGCTGGCCTACCAGAATGCGCAGTATGCCCAACAGTACCGGGACGTCATTTCGGGAGTGAGAGATCGTGAGCAGGCGGCTTGCGCTGGCCGCACAGCGCTTAGCGAAGCTGCGGCGAAATATCTCTACAAGCTGATGGCCTACAAAGATGAATACGAGGTGGCACGCCTGTACACGGATGGCGATTTTTTGAAAAAGCTGGGCGAGACATTTGAAGGCGACTACCACTTGAGCTTCCATATGGCACCGCCTATCTTCAACCGTGGGCTGGATGCGCTGGGCCGGCCGAAAAAGCGTGCCTTTGGACCGTGGATGTTGGCAGCACTGAAACTGCTGGCAAAATTTAAATTTATTCGCGGTACCGCACTGGACCCGTTTGGTCGACTTGCAGATCGCCGCGAAGAGCGGGAGTTGATTGCCGATTACCGATCCTTGCTGGAGGAACTCACTGACGGTTTAACTGAATCGAACCACGCTATCGCCGTGGAATGTGCAACGCTGCCCGATCAGGTGCGGGGGTACGGCCCGGTGAAAGCGGAGTCAATCCGGCAGTATCGTGAGCTGCGGGTAGCGCAATTGCACCGCTTTCACAATCCTGCCAGCGCGGTGCAGATACAGGACGTGGCATAGGCTCAATCCGGCCCCGTCAGCGCCTCGTCTATAATTTCTATCCAGTGGCGCACCGGAATATTGACGGCGGGTTGAAGATGACTCATGCAACCGATATTGGCCGTAGCAATCACCGCTGGCTGACCTGTGGACAACGCTGCAACCTTGTTTGCTCTGAGTTGCTTCGACAACGTTGGCTGGAAAATCGAATAGGTACCTGCGGAGCCGCAGCACAGGTGCCCGTCAGCTACTGGGACCAGTTCGCATCCCGCCGCAGTGAGCAGGCGTTCTACTACCCCGGTAATACTCTGGCCGTGTTGTAGCGTGCAGGGTGATTGGAAGGCAACCTTGCGGCCTGTCCAGCGTGACGTGGACACAGCCAGTTTCTCCAGCAGTTGTTCCTGCTCGCGCTGTAATATCTCGGCAATATCAAAACTGCTGCGACTGATGGCCTCGGCTTTCATGCTGTATTGGGGGTCATCAGCCAGTAGCGTGGCGTAGTCTTTTACCTGGGGTGCGCAGCCCGATGTGTTTATCACCACCGCTTCTGCACCCGTGTCGAGCGGCGGCCACCATACGTCAATATTTCGACGCATATCGTCGCGGGCAGCTTCCTGAGCGTTCAGGTGGTGGCGCAGGGCGCCGCAGCAACCCGCGCCGGGGGCAGGCTCCAGGCTGATGCCAAGAGCGTCCAATACTCTGGCGGTAGCGGCATTGATATTGGGTGCCATGGCGGGTTGCACACAACCTTCAAGTAATAGCATCTTGCGGCTGTGTCGATTGGCTACAGGTGTCGGGCGCACGGTGGTCCGGGGCGGCATTTTTTCCTTGAGAAATGCGGGCATAAGCGGACGCAGCCATTGCCCTGTTTTCATCAGTGGTGAAAACAGCCACCTTCTCGGCATGATAGTCAGCAGCAGCCAACGCACTGCTCGCTGGGACAGTGACCGCGGCACCTGCTTCTCCACTTCGCCGCGCCCGATGTCCAGTAGCCGGTGGTAATTCACGCCGGAGGGGCAGGTGGTTTCGCAGGCGCGACAGGTGAGGCAGCGGTCCAGATGTAACTGGGTCAGTGCGGTGGCCTCATTGCCTTCCAGCACTGACTTGATGAGGTAGATGCGCCCACGCGGGCCGTCGTCCTCGTCCCCCAGCAGCTGGTAGGTGGGGCAGGTTGCGGTGCAGAAACCACAGTGTACGCAACTGCGCAGGATGGTGTCTGCTTCCCTGCCTTCGGGGGTGTTGGCTATGAAGTCGGCCAGTTGCGTCTGCATCAGATCACCGGGTACATGCGGCCGGGGTTAAAAATACCGGATGGGTCAAATTCGCGCTTCAGGTTTTGATGCAGTGCCAACAGGCCGGGCTGCAGTGGTGAAAAGACCCCCTGCGTTTTGTCGCCCCCGCGAAACAGCGTGGCGTGGCCACCCGCCTGCTCCGCCATCTCGCGCAGTGTGATTGCCGGCATGTCGCTGCGCATCCAGCGCTGGGTGCCGTTCCACTCCAACAGGGTATTGTCGTCATGAAGCACGCCATCTATCGCCATTACGGGCGCCGTGGCCGGCAGGGCAACTCGCCACAAGGGTGTCGCGCCCGGTGTAAAAAAGGGTAACTGCTGTTCCCTTAGCGCCAGCCAATATTGCTGCGCGAGCTTGTCCTGCAAAGTGCTACCGCCTACCTGCTCGGCCGCCGCGGCCACGGCGCTGGCTGCTCCCGACAGGCGAACCCGCAGCTCGCCATCGTGCCAGGCTGTTGCCGAGATGGGTAATGGCAACCCCGCCCAGCGGCGCATTGTAGCGATGGCGTCGGCCTGCCCGATTGCCAGTACCCGAGTTTGTTCCCAGTCCGGCCCGGGCAGTACTTTCAGCGAGACCTCGGTAATGATACCCAGCGTACCCAGGCTGCCAGCCAACAGGCGGGAGACATCGTAGCCGGCAACATTCTTCATCACCTGGCCACCAAAATTCAGCAGCTTGCCCTTGCCATCCAGCAGTTGCGCGCCCAGTACGAAGTCCCGCAGGGAGCCGGCTCTGGCTTTGCGCGGCCCGGAAAGGCCAGTGCTGATACAGCCACCCACGGTCGCGTCGCCGAAATGCGGCGGCTCGAAGGCGAGTATTTGCCGCTGTTCGGCTAACACCGCTTCCAGTTCTTTCAGGGGTGTGCCGGCGCGAGCCGTGATCACCAGTTCAGTGGGTTCGTAATTGACGATACCGGTGTGCGCGCGCGTATCCAGCACATCGCCATGGGGCTCCTGCCCATAAAAAGCCTTGCTGCCGCCGCCGCGCAACTGGATTACAGAACCCTCGCGCCCGGCCTGCGCAATCTGCGCTTGCCACTGTTCAAGCATAGTCAGTCATCGTCCACTGCAATGTTGCCGGCATGCTTAAAACCTCGGGATTTCGGGAAATGGCATTTTCCCGTTGTGCACATGCATTGCGCCGTACTCCGCGCAGCGATGCAGTGTCGGAATGGCCTTGCCGGGGTTGAGTAGTCCAGCCGTATCAAAGGCGCGCTTGATACCGTGAAAGCTCTCCAGTTCATCGGCACTGTACTGAATACACATCTGGTTGATTTTCTCGGCGCCAATTCCGTGTTCACCGGTTATGGAGCCGCCCAGGGAAACGGACAAGGCCAGTATTTCACCGCCAAACTGCTCGGCCTTTTCCAGCTCCCCCGGGATGTTGGCGTCGAACATGATCAACGGGTGCAGATTACCGTCACCGGCGTGAAACACGTTGGCACAGCGCAGGCCGTATTTCGATTCCATGTGATTGATAGCTGTCAGCATTTCCCCCAGGTGCTTGCGCGGTATCGTGCCGTCCATGCAGTAGTAGTCCGGGGAGATGCGACCGATGGCGGGGAATGCTGCCTTGCGACCAGCCCAGAACAGCAGGCGTTGTTGTTCGCTCGCGGAAATCTCAATGGCGCGTGCACCGCTGTTGCGTAATACCTGTTCCATGCGATCGATTTCCGCCGCGACTTCGGCGGGAGTGCCATCGGATTCTGCCAGCAATATGGCGGCGGCTTCGAGGTCGTATCCGGCCTTGACGAAGGGCTCCACGGCAGCGGTTATCGCCTTGTCCATCATTTCCAGGCCAGCGGGTATGATCCCTGCAGATATGATAGCTGCAACGGCATCACCGGCGGCATTGACACTATCGAAAGAGGCCATGATCAGCTGTGCGCACTCCGGCTTCGGTAGCAACTTGACGGTAACCTCTGTTACCACCCCCAGCAGCCCCTCGGAGCCGATAATCAACGCCAGCAAGTCCAGCCCGGGAGAGTCCGGCGCCTCGCTGCCGAGTTCCACGATGTCACCGGTCATCAGCAGCACCCGTACCCGCAGCACGTTGTGCACTGTCAGGCCGTACTTCAGGCAATGTACACCGCCGGAGTTCTCGGCCACATTACCCCCTATGGTGCAGGCAATTTGTGAGGAGGGGTCCGGGGCGTAATACAGCCCGTAGGGATCGGCCGCTTCCGATATGGCCAGGTTGCGTACACCGGGCTGCACTACGGCGGTCTGCGCGGCCTTGTCGATGTGCAGGATGGCGGCCATCCTGGCCAGTGACAACACCACGCCCTGGCTGTGGGGCAATGCGCCGCCTGACAAACCGGTACCCGCGCCTCTTGGCACCACCGGTACGCCCAGCTCGTGGCACACCTGCAGCACGGCCTGCGCCTGGGCCTCGGTTTCCGGCAGCGCTACCGCTAACGGCGTTTCCCGGTACACAGCGAGTCCGTCGCACTCGTAGGGACGCAGCATTTCCTCGCTGGTAATCAGGCAGTGCCCAGGCAGCGCGGCACGCAGGCGCGTCAGGGCGTCGCCAGGGGATACATCAAAGCTCGCATCGTTGCTAAAGGTCATGACAGGAAATCATACTGAGCCGCGTCAAAAGAAGGCAGTCTACCAGATTTTCCACGGGTCTTGCCCGGCGCGTCTGGCCGTTTGCACAGGATGCGATTACCATGAATGTCCCTGCCCACTAAAATGTAAGGACCTGTATCGCTTCATGAATGATTTGCTGGATTTCACAGGGAAGGTTGTCCTGGTAACAGGGGGTGGTAAAGGTGTGGGGCGGGGTATTTCCCTGTGTTATCTCGCGGCAGGTGCCACTGTCGTGATCTGTAGCCGGAGCGCACCGGAAGAGATGCCGGCGCACGGCGATAATATTGCCGAGTTCACTACCTGTAACGTAAAGGATTCGGGCCAGATCGAAGACTGTGTCCGTTTCGTTACGGATCGTTTCGGACGCCTCGATGTACTGGTGAATAATGTGGGCGGCACACCATTCAAGGACGCGGCCACAGCATCAGCGCGATATTCCGAGAGCGTTATCGGGCTGAACCTGATCTCCCCCATGCACTTCAGCAACGCGGTCAACACAGTGATGCAAGGCCAGGACACAGGTGGCTGTATCGTGAACATTTCCAGCGTCAGTGCAATTCGCCCCTCTCCCGGAACCGCCGCTTACGGTGCGGCGAAAGCGGCCCTGCTCAAACTGGGTGAGTCCCAGGCGCTGGCCTGGGCACCGAAAGTGCGGGTTAACAGCATCGTCGTTGGCCTGGTCAGAACCGAGCAAGCGCATTTGCACTATGGCGATGAAGCCGGTATTGCCGCCGTCGCAGCCACGATTCCAATGGGACGTATGGCTTCACCGGAGGATATCGGCAATACCTGCCTGTATTTCTCCAGCCCTTTGAGCGGCTCCGTCAGCGGAACCAGCCTCACGGTGCACGGTGGGGGTGAAAAACCGAACTTTCTTGATGCTGCCAATTCAGGCAACTGATATTGCCTTTTGCGCTTGTGCCAAATTCAGAAATCGAAGCTTCGTTGCGGTGCAATATAGGGTGCCGGGGTTTCCTTGATACTTGCAGTTTGTGACGTCTCCAGGCCCGACAGGGTAAGGCCCAATAAACGGACACCCTTTGGTACGGGCAGCAGAGCACTCAGCAGAGTGTGGGCGATGGCGGCGAATGCCGGTTTATCGGCAACATAGTCTTCGTTGGATTTTGCCCGGGTGATCTGCCTGAAATCCTGGAACTTCACCTTCAAGGTAACAGTCCTGCCCCTGGCCTTGTTTTTCTCGATACGCTGCCAAACGATGTCGACAATCCGCTCCAGGGCGTGTTCCAACTGGATGGGTTCAAACAGGTCCTCGGAGTAGGTTCGTTCCCCCCCGACTGATTTGCGAATGCGGTCGGCGCGCACCGGGCGGTGATCAATGCCGCGACAGGCCCGGTACAGGTAGCCGGCCATCTTGCCGAATTTCCCGGTGAGAAACGCCATATCCTGTGTGCGCAGATCGGCACCCAGGTGCAAGCCCAGCTTTGCCATGCGTTCAGCTGTTTTGGGCCCCACGCCATAAAACCGGCTTACCGGGAGTGTCGCGACAAAATCCGGCCCCTGATGCGGCTTGATTACGCATAGGCCGTCGGGTTTGTTCTGGTCAGAGGCAATCTTGGCGAGGAATTTGTTGTAACTCACACCGGCGCTCGCCGTCAGAAGAGTTTGAGTCTCTATGTCTGCGCGGATACGCTCGGCGGTTTTCACCGCGTTGCCAATGCCCGCCTTGTCCGCCGTTACATCAAGATAAGCTTCATCGAGGGACAGTGGCTCCACCAGATCGCTGTAGCGTCCAAATATGTCGTGGATCTGGCGCGACACTTCCTTGTATTGGTCGAAACGGTGAGGTACGAAGATCAGCGCCGGGCATAGCCGTTTGGCAGTAACAGAGGGCATGGCCGAGCGCACACCAAATTGGCGCGCCTCGTAACTGGCCGCCGCTACCACGCCCCGCGCGGCGCTGCCTCCGACCGCCACAGGCTTGCCGCGCAAGTCGGGCTGGTCGCGTTGTTCGACACTGGCAAAGAAGGCATCCATATCAATATGGATGATTTTCCGCAGTGTTGGCTCAGGTGACTCAGGCATAGCGGAATGGTAGGGCGGTGTCGCCGCTGCTACAAGCGTCTTGTCCCCGGATGTGCTGGTGCACGCCATTATTCCTCAGTGTGGGCACAGCGAGCGAAAAACCGGCTGGATACCCTCAATGAAAGCTATCTGCCGTCTTATCTTTGTCCCAGCGCTGCTAGTTTCCGCTCTGTTTCTCGTCGCCGTCGCGGAGGAAATGTGCCAGTGCAGCCTCCCGCAACAGGCTGGGCTGTAGCAGCCCCTGTTCGATGATAAAGTCGTGAAACTCCCGCGGGTTAAAGTTATTGCCCAGGGCAATCTCAAGCTCGGTGCGCAGGCCCAGAATGCTCATGAAACCATAGTAGTAGGATGTCGCCTGGCCAGGTGCGCGAAAGGCGCAGCGGTCCGCCTCGGAGCTTGCCATTGGTTGCGACAGGGCGAGTTGCCCCGTCAGGAACCCGACCACCTGCTCCGGTGTCAGCTGCCCGGTGTTGACCATGGGGTCCAGGAACATCCGCGCAGCCCGCCAGGCCAGCGCAAAGTGGGAGAACAGTTGAGCCTCAGGCGGCAAGTACTGCTGCATGATAAATTCGGCGTAAAGCCCCCAACCCTCGGCGTTGGCGCTATTGAAGGCAAACAGGGCCCGGGCCAGCGAGGTGCCGTTTTCCACCAGGCTGGCAAACTGCAGCTCATGCCCGGGTCTGGCCTCGTGTAGGGTCAGCGTCCAGATTACCGCGTCGTGAGTCCAGTCATCCATCACCGCGCCACCCTCCAGTGCGGGATTACTTTGCACCAATACGAACTCTCCATACTGGCCGGTATTGTTTATCAACTGTGGCGGGCTCATAAAAGGGGCCGGGATGGCGGCGGATTCAGCCTCAGTTGCCAGGCGAATTGAGGCGCCCCGGTCCGGCAGAGTAATGACGTCCTCGCGCCGAATGATCTCCTCGATCTGGGCAAGCCGTTTTTTCTACAGGGGCAGCACCTGGTCAGCGGGTATCTGCTCACGTTTGAGCGCCTGGAGAACACTGTGCAGGCTCTGGTCTGCCCAGCCACGCTGCTCGGCGACGGTTCGCGCCAGCGCTTTCATTTCATTGCGAATCAGCTGATAACTGTACTGCGCGTCCCTGATCAACTGTTCCGGAGTGGCTCGAACGCCATAGCTCTTCAGGTTATCGACGTACACTTCTCGCGGCAGCAGGTTGCTCGCGCGTGCGCGAGGCAGCATGTCGCTTCGCAACCACAGGATGTATTCGGCCAGTTGGGTTTCAAGCAATGCAAGGTCATCCTCCCATCCCTGCAGCTGGGCTTCTTCAAATTTTGCAGATCCTGGCGCCCAAAGGTGAGTGCGTGATACTCACCCCGGGGAGTGCCGCGTGCGGTCAGCTCAAGTTGTCCTCTGCAAATGTCCAATTAACAAGGGCCCAGAAGGCATCCAGGTATTTGGCTCTGGCATTGCGATAATCGATATAGTAAGCGTGTTCCCAAACATCGACAGTAAGCAGTGGCGTGAGGTCGTCATCGGTCACTGGTGTTCCGGCATTACCGGTATTCACTATGGCCAGGCTGCCGTCGCCGCGCTGTACCAGCCAGGTCCAGCCGGAACCAAAGTTTCCTTTGGCGCTGCTGGTGAATTCCTCCTTGAACGTGTCAAAAGAACCAAAGGAGGCATCGATGGCCGCTGCGATCGCGCCGGACGGCTTCCCGCCGCCTTCGGGGCTGAGCGAATTCCAGTAGAACGTGTGATTCCAGAGCTGTGCCGCGTTGTTGAACATGCCACCTTCGGCCATCTTAATAACGTCTTCCAGGGACTTGCCCTCGAACTCGGTGTCCGCCACCTGTTTGTTCAATTTTTTCAAGTAGCCCTTATGGTGCTTGCCATAGTGATATTCCAGCGTTTCACTGGAAATATGGGGTGCCAGAGCATCCTTTGGGTAGGGTAATTCAGGCAGTTTAAAACTCATATTCTCCTCCTTTTGCACGATGGAACCGGTTAGTCGCCGGGGGCGACTGCCGATGATGTCCGGATCATTGAAGAGCGAGATTATTCTCGCTGCCCAATAAACCGGAGAACCTCTTTAACTTTCGCTATTTATTCAACAGGACGAGAGTCGTCGAGCAGGTCCTCTTCCCCTGCCAGTACTCGCTCTGCCTCAACCTGTTCTGTCATATGGTTTTCCGGCGACACGTCCTGATCTGCGTCAGCCGATGCTGTCTTCCTCGGTAGAGAGTGCTCCGGAGACGATTCACTCGATGCCAGCGGCGCGGGCTCACTGCGGTCGCTGTCGTCCGCGGAGTTCCCGCTGGTAATGGAGATTGCCTGACCACTGTCAAAGCGCAGGCGATAAATGGGCTCCGGTAGCGTAAAGCCGGCCTTCTCCAGGGCATTCTTCGCTGCTCTGATGCTCAGGCTACGGGCTTTCCCGAAATCGGCGTCACGCTGGTCGATCCAGGCCATGAACTTAACGAGAATATTAGAATCACCCACCGTTTCAATAATGGCGTGTGGTGGTGGCTCCGCCAGTACCCAGTCGAGTTCGCTGATAGCATCGAGACCAACATTCATCGCATCGGCGGGATCATCCTCGGCATCTATCCCCAGTACAAAGTCAAAGCGACGCTGGGGGTTGCTTGAGTAGTTTGTAATGACCGACTTGTAGACCGTTGCGTTGGGTATCCGCAGATGATTACCGTCCAGGGTCATCAGCACCGTCGAGCGTGTGGTAAGGCGCATCACAATACCCTCATGCTCATTGATCACCACATGATCACTGGCGCGAAAGGGCTGACGGACGCTGAGCATAATGCTGGAGATATAGTTCTCCATAGAGTCTTTCACGGCAAAACTGATTGCCAGTCCCAACACGCCAGCGCTGCCGAGAATGGTACCCATAAGCGCAGTAGCGCCCAGTATGTTCAGTGCCATGATCAGGCCCAGCACGGCTCCAGCTACGCGTATCGCCTGTGCCAGCAATTGCGCCAGAAAAAGGTTGGGTGTCAGCCTGGACCACAACGATGACCTGTTGGCCAACTGGTGGGCCAGAAATACCATGAGGCCAAGA
Organism: uncultured Haliea sp.; assembly: GCA_963977275.1. Lineage (GTDB taxonomy): Bacteria > Pseudomonadota > Gammaproteobacteria > Pseudomonadales > Halieaceae > JARRPM01. Next base: position 186,953 of record CAXBNX010000003.1, read on the forward strand.
ACCACAACTGCCGTCAATACTAGCGGCAAGGCTCGTATCCATTGCGCAATACTGTTGCGGAGAGAGACGATCAGCGGGTTTAGATTGCCCTCCAGGTCCAGTGTTCGCGTAATATTATCTTCGACCGCAATCGCACCCTCAATGCGGCTGGCAATATCTATTGCTTGCTGAGCGGCCGACTCATTGGCCACGTCTCCCGAGAGGCTGATGACTGATTCCTTCACGGATACCTTAATAGAGCTGAGGTTTTCCAGCTGCGCGACGATGCTTTCCATGCGCCGGCCAATCTGTTGGTCGGCTGTCTTGCCGGATGCAACGGGAATCACGGCAGTCGTTGTTGTGCCGGCCACATTATCTGCAGTAACCGGAACTGCAAGAGTGATCAACACGATAGCAAACAAGTAGATTAGCGATCTGGGCCATTTGCTGTAACGTGTGGAAGTTTGCCCGAAAAAATTTGGCATCAGCTTCATCATCTCGGTTGGGGCCCCCTGCTGTTCATATCCGATTTATTGATGGTCGATGCCATTGTCGCTGTCCAATAAGGCGCAGAGTGCCTTTAGCTTTTCGTATCGCTGCCGGAAGCCACGCAGGTCATATTCCGCGTGACCGCAGTGTTCAATAGTGTCGGAAAGCTGTTGGCCTATTGCTAACAATTCTCGCAATCTGTCGGGGCGGTCGGTCAATTCAGACAAGCGTATCAATGACGAAAGCAGGGAGATCAGGACAGGGATATTGCTGGCAGCAAACTGCCTTGCAGGGGCGTAGAATGCTTTCAGTATTCCGGCAAAATCCGTGAAACGTACCAGTAGCACAGGCTCTTTGTTGGTATTCAGCAGAACCTTGCCTGGCAGGTCACAATCAATGATGCGGGCGGTTGCCATGCTGAACCAATCAATACAGGTTACCGCCGTTCCCGGATCGTTTATCCCGGGCGACAGGGCTCGCGCGGCCAGTTGGTTCAGTTGGGTAATCGGGTATTCCGGGTCTTGCAGTGGTGTACGCAAAGGCCCGGTTTGCACAAAACTCCTGAGTTGTTCTTCGTCCTCCGCCGCTACCGGCTCCTCCTTGCTGTAGAGCGTCATGATACAGGTTCCAGGAAGCAGGAAGTCGCCCGCTCTCACCCGCAGCATGCCGGTGTATGACTGCTCTTCACACCAGTTAACAATTTCTGCATAGTCGATGGCCAGGATATAGCCTTTGCTGGCGGCTGTGATTGCTGTTTGCTTTAAACCCCTCGCCTTGCGGCGCCACGAAGCGACATCCTCAGAGCGTGCCGAAAGGTTTTCCGCGCTGGCAAACACCTCCAGAGACTGCCGCAAGTTACTTCCTATCCGCTCGACAATTTTGTCCGCCTGTAAATCCGTGGCAATAGAGTGAATAAAATTGATAAAGCTCGCCAATGCGGCCAGCGTAAGTAACAGCGCGATTAAAACGGTGAGCCCCGGTTTATCGTAGTCGCCATAATTGGCCAGTACAGCCAGGCAATAAAGGCTGGTACCGATGAACATACCGAGGCTTACTTTGCTGTTATTGTCGCTGAGAAACTGTCGCAGGATTTTTGGTCCGTATTGCCCCGATGTGAGTGTTAACGCCACCATGGACATTGAGAATACGACACCGCCCACGCTAAGCACTGAGGCGGTAATCAGGCTGAGTATTTCCCTTGCCGCAGCTACCGGCATCAGCAATGGATTAATCCCCGTTGCCCATGACCAGTAATCACGCTCGATTGCTAGAGCCAGCATTGCTAACAGGAGACCTGTCAAACAGAACACGACCGGAATGGGCCAGATGCTTGTTTGTAGATTGTCCCAGAGTAAAAGTAGCCGGTTCTTCATCTATCTCCCGGTTAGCGTCTGCGGTGAGGTGAGAATGTCAGGGCCATCAGCAAATGAATAACCGCTCGAGACTGCAGTACACTTTACACCAGCAGGTATTGAGCTTGCTAATCTGATATGCCGGTTAAAAATTGCTGATTGGGTGTGTTGCAGGCGATTGTGATGAGGGCAAAGGGCCCATTACTGGGCCCCGGTTATGTTTAGACCAAACTGTCACGAATATCCTTGAGGCCGTCTTCACCGGCTTCCTTGGCATCGCTCAACCGCTGTTTAACATCTTCAATTTTGCCCTGAAGTTCCTCGATATTGGCCTTGACCTCCGATTGAATGTCGGCTTTGGCCTTTTCGCTTTCTGCGGCAGCCATTTTGCGTTCTGCCTCTGCTTGTTCGGCTTCGACTTGTTTGTTCAGTTCATCGACTTTGTTTTCTACCGCTTTGCTGATGTTTTCCATTAAAGACATAATTTGTATTCCTCTTGTTGAGTTCTGTTTAAGGCGTGTGCCGCTGTACAGCGGAGACTTATCTGGTCTTGCGTTGCGTGACCCTCTAAATGGGTGGTTTGCGACCCGTGACAAGGTGCACAACGACCAGGATGATCCCCACAACAAACAACACCCAGGAGATCTCTGCTGCGATCGCCGCGATCCCGGATGCGCCGAGTATACCGGCTACCAGACCGACGATTAAAAACATCAATGCCCAATACAACATAGCTTGACCTCCTCTCCATAATGATTTACTGGAATAATGCGCCTAGCTCCTGATTTCCAGTTTGTTGTTTACCTCGGTTACACCGTGGACATTTTTGGCGATTTCCCCGGCCAGCGCTTTTTCCGCGGCAGATTTCACGCTACCGGTGAGCGTAACCATACGCCCGGCGGTGTCGACATTGATCGCCAGGCCATCAGTTTCGCCATTGGTAAGCAGCTTTGTCTTCACTTCTGCTGTCAGGGTGGCGTCTTCCACCTGGTCTGAGAACTCTCTGTCCCCTTTTGAGACAGTGTCTCTGGCCTCTTCAGAAGGCACAACTACAAGCCGATTGGTAACCTCGGTTATTCCATCCATGCCAAATGCCAACTGCTCTGCGAGTTCCTTGTCGACATCTGACTCAACTTTACCCGTCAGTATGACCGTGTTGCCTCGTACTTCCGGATCAATGGTGAAGTTGTTGAGATGGCGGTTAAACAGATACAGAGTATCCAGCTTGCCTTCGCGCCAGGCGTCGCTTGTCTGTCTTTCCAGCTGGACAGCGGTGTTATGCGAGTCGACCTTTGTTGCGTCGGTGGGCTCGCCTGCGTATGCAGCGGTGGTGAGTACTGATCCGGTGATCAAGGCGGCAAATGTCGCATTAACTGCGGTAAGTTTCTTCATGATGTACTCCTGTGTTGACTGAACTATTAGTCCTTTAAAGTGGCCGGCACGGATACCGGCGGACAACAAGTACAAAGCGAAATGCGTGCCAACTTTCAATTTATACTGGTCGCCGGGCGGTACTATGGGGCTGCAGCCATTGATTTTGCTGAGGAAATTGGCCGTACGGGGGCCTTGCAATTAGCCGTGGGAAAGGCGTCCGCAACGTCGGCAGAGGTGCTATGCCCAGGTATTTTGAAAGAATGACACTGGCTAGCGGAAACATTTACACGAGGGGAACCCTGTGGCGATCAATAACAGACTGCCTCCGATAAATCGCGCGTGATGAACACAACCGCAAGTGTCTCCGCCTGATCTTCGAGAGCTTAGCGAGCCCTACTGTCATTTTTCCGCCCGCTCTTGTAACTCTTACCATGTGTTTTTTCCTTCTTACCTGAATCGAGCCCTTACGGGGTGTGTTGATCCCATTGCGAGACAGCGTCCGTTTGTCCACTCATCCGGCGTTTACAGAAGGGTGTGTCAGCCCGCGGTAAATTCAACCACGCTGTCTATTTCATTGGCACGGCATTTGCTATATATATTGCGAGCCTAGGGAAACAGTATGCCCTTAGCACCATTGTCGGCACGCTCTCAGGCTTAACGATCGTCAGCGCGTAAATGTACCGAGAGCTGGATTTCCCAGTGTTTGTTAATGCCCAGCACTGACCGAGTGAAACAGGAAACAGGAGAAAGAAAATGGATACCACCCCAAAAAAGATTTCAGCAATATTACTGTTCTGTATGGTCAGCTTATTCGGCCTCTCTGGCTGTGACCAGGATGGCCCGGCGGAGAATTTTGGAGAAGAAGTAGATGAGGCCGCACAGGACGCCAAGCGTAACATTGAAGACGCGACGGACTAGGTTTTATCTGAGTTAAAGTCTTCGGCTGCGTTGCAGCCGGCCTCTGCAGTGACTGCATCGGGGGGTTTTCCTCCGGTACGCCTGCATTAACCCCTGTCCTATGGAGAGAGATTATGACTAATACCAGTTCCCTAACTGATCAGAAATTGACTGGCGACTCAACCGTTTCGAAGGCGACCACGACTGCAAAAGCGGCGGCTGCGGCGCACTCTGCGGTAGACATTGCAGCCGCTAATCTGGAAAAGGCAGAGCAGGCCCTGCGCGAGGCGAGGGCTGCCGCAGGTGAAACCGCTGGCGATGCAGCGCGGGAGGCACAGCGTTACTCCGAGGAGGCCGTGTCGTCGGTTAAGAGCTATGTGCACGAAAAGCCACTGCAGTCTGTTGGGATAGCGCTGGCCGCCGGTTACCTGCTGGCCGTGATTATGCGGAGGTAGGCCGGCCATGGCTATTGAGCCGGTAATACCCGAGTCATCGCCGGCGGACTTAGAGGGCACTCACACACCGGAGACAGCATCTTTGGAGTCGGTTATCGCGCACGCTACAGAGCTGTTCGGCGAAGCAAAGCAGCAGTTGCGTGACGTCGGAGAACTGGCGTTCATGGAGCTGGAGCTTGCGGTGGAGTCATTTAAATGGTCGCTGTGGACGATGCTGCTGTTTGCTGTTGCGTCCATTATGACCCTTACTTTGCTCATGGTCTCGCTGCTGTTGTTGTTCCTGCCCCAGGGCGTCCCGGCGGCGACAGTTATTCTGCTTTGCAGTCTGGGCACTGCGGTCACCGCAGCCGGCTTGTTCCTGCTGCTGCGCACGCTTACAAAGAGGCTGTACTTTGCCGGGCTCAGGAGCCAGTTGCTGGATGCGAGCCGTGATCAGATTTAGCAAACGTCGCGCGAGAATCAGCGTAATGTGTGAGCGATTGCGGCAGCGCCGTTACGCTATGCAGTATCACCAACAGGCTGTAAAGCACGATACGATGGCAGTCTGTCGCAGGCCCTCCACCCTCGGTGCCGCCTTTGTGGCCGGTGGGCTGCTGGGCCTTATTGTGGGCCCGTCCGGTGACTCTCTCAATGGTGAGAGCGCGAAAACGCCGCGGGCCAAAGGGTCAGTCCGGAAAGCTGCGGAACTGGCATTGGTGTCGTATCTGTCCACAGTGTTCAGGCGCCTGCCCGATTATTTGCAGAGCCAGCAGCCGGCCGGCTCCCCTGCAGACGCTTCTTCCCAGCCGCCGGCAGCTTAAAGCTAAATCTCTACACGTCCAGTTGGCCAGTTGCCTGACGTTATCCGGGAGGTTGCTTTGAGGGTGATCGATATACTGGCCGGTAGCTCTCTGAGGGGAGAGGTACCGGCCTTATGGAGAGATATGCCCCCAGAATGGGGGCTTCTTTTGCAAGGGTATTAACGTCTGGCGATTATCCAGATTGCGTGAACAATGCCGGGTATATAGCCCAGTAAGGTAAGCAGGATATTGATCCAGAATTGTGGACCGATGCCAACCTGGAGAAACACGCCTAATGGCGGAAGCAGAATTGAGAGAAGTACACGTAAAATATCCATTTCTTTTCCTTTTCATCTCGATTAGTGGTGATCACAATGACCTCCGGCGTCGAACCCCCTTTACTGCTCTCGTCAGTGTCCGGCGCCTGCCCTTTTTAAGATGCAGAAACTGTGCCAGTCTCAGCATCGGTTTTTCTTTATTATTGCTTTGACCGGATTGGTACCTGGTTCGATTTCATCCGAAGGATTACAGTAATGACTTCTCCAGACCAGGTTATTGAAGATAGTGCTCCGGTGGGAGACAGCCGTGGAGAGAGCCCCGGCGGGCCAAAAAACTGGAGGTCTGGAAAAATACCGCTGGTACTCAACTGGCTGCTGGTCCTGGCGGCGCTCTACACGCTCTATTTTGCCAAAACGATTCTCATGCCCATTGTGGTGGCACTGCTGTTTTCGCTATTGCTCAGCCCTCTGGTATCCATGTTCAAACGCTTTCGAATTCCTCGGCCGCTATCGGCTGTACTATTGATGGCGATGCTCGGCGGACCATTTATCGTCTTGAGTATTGAGTTGGCAGAGCCAGTAAAAAAGTGGATGGAACGGGTGCCGGAGCTTTCGGCTGAGCTGACTGAACACCTGGATGACCTCGGCGAGAAGCTTGATCCAGGGCACGAAATTGTAACGAATGTCTCCCCTGCCGAAGACTCCGCCTCCGAGGATTCAGGCTTCAGGTTGTTTGGATGGTTTCGCGACGATGAAGAGCCAGAAATCGCGCCGCCGCCGGAAGCCGCTGGCGACAGCGCGTTGGTGGAAAGTGTTAAAAAAGGCGGTATCGAAGTTCTCATCTCTCTACTCGCAGCTACCCCCTACATAATTGCAAAGTTTATGGTTTGGGTAATACTGGTTCTGTTCCTGCTCATATGCGGGCCGGGCTTATACACCCAATGTATAGAGCTGTTCCCTCAGGTGCGCGATAAGCGGCGTGCGATGGTCTTGGTTGGCAGGGTAAGACAAGAGCTATCGCGCTATATTCTTACGGTAAGCCTAATTAATGCCAGTCTAGGTTTTGTCACTGGCTTAACTTTTTGGCTAATGGGTGTGGATGACGCGTTGCTGTGGGGAGTCATGATCTGCCTGCTGAACTTTGCCCCTTACATCGGCACGATTGTCGCAATGTGCATGCTTGGTATCGCGGGGCTCGTACAGTATGGGCTGGACTGGGCATCCTTGCTTCCTGCCGCCGCCTATTTTACGATCAATCTGGTCGAGGCTCAGTTTGTCACGCCTACCATTCTGGGCCGGCATATGCGGCTCAATCCGTTGATTCTGATTCTCTGGTTATTGGCATGGGGCTGGCTGTGGGGTCCTGTTGGAGTCCTGATTGCTGTGCCACTACTGGTCTGTATCAAATTAATGGCAGCGCAGCTGAATATCCTCGGTTCCTGGGTGAAGTTGATTGAAACAGAGGGTTGACCCGCGGGCATCTGCCCGCAAGCACCTTTATCAGAGTGGTTCACCTCCTGTCGAATTGCCCGCAGCGGTAAAAAGCGGTTTCAAAATCCATATATCCGCCAAACGATACGGGGTCGCCGAAGGGGAAAACCTGCGTTGCCCAGACGCCTCCGTAGCCATTGCTGCGATCAATCCAGTAAAACAGGTTGGCGAGCCCGGCCCAGCCCAGCGACTTGGCAGGTCGGCCTGTCGGTGCCTCTTCATCGTTCACCATAAACGTCAGTGCCCAGGACTTGGTTTGCCCGGGGAAGAATTCCGCGTCGTTGGCTAACTCCGGAATAACGCCTTTAAACGGTGACAATTTCCGGTCGCCCAACTGGTTTTCTACCGCCATCTTCACGGTTTCAGGTTTGAGCACCCGGGCAAACTCCCCCTTGCCGTCGTTTAACCACATACGAATAAAACGCATGTAGTCTTCAACCGTACCGTAGAGACCGTGCCCACCCATGTGCAGCTCAGGTTTGGCAGGCAATTCAATCTCCAGCGGGGCAAGTGAACTATCATCAGGGTTTCTGGCGTAAATTTTCGCCATGCGCTGGCGCAAGGCTTCGTCGGGTTCGAACGTGGTATCAGTGATTCCCAGGGGTTCAAAAATTCTTGACTTGAACACCTCACCCAGGCGCTCACCCGTAATCGCTTCGACGATCTGGCCACACCAGTCGATACTTGACCCGTACTCCCAGCCCTCGCCAGGATCGAACAGCAGCGGAGTGAGCAGTGATTCTTTAGTCGCGCTGATGATGCTGGGTTGGCCGTGTTCCTGGGCAAGACGGTTGTAGCTGTCGTTAAAAAAATCATAGCCGAAACCCGCTGTATGCAGCATTAGCATACGAACGGTAATGGCTCGTTTGGGTGGTCTCAGGATAGGGGCACCGTTCTGGTCAAACCCTTCGAGCACTTGCAGATCACCGATTCCCGGTACGTAGTCGCTTGCCGGTGCATCGAGGTCGAGCAGGCCCTGCTCAAGCAGTTGCAAGACGGCTGTACCGGTAATGGATTTTGTCATCGAGAACAGGGCAAAAACGTCACCGCTGGCGGCGGGGGTACCGGCTGCGACATCTCTATAACCGGCCGCGCCCTGATAAATCGTGCCTTTGCGGTCGGTGACCATGGCAACAACACCGGGGACGTTTGGTGTGTTCGTTGCCACGGCGTCCAGAATTGTATCTGCCTGAGCCTGAAATTCATTCAACATAAAGCTGCCTCAATCAAGCCTTTATAAAACCACTATATTCGCTATTGGTAGCCTCATCGCATTTTTCCCGGTAGGCTCCGACGCCCCCTGTATAGGACAGGACTCGCTTGGGTTTACCGGCAACATTGGACCCGTTGTACCAGGAATCGGTACGTGAGATAAGCGTCGCTCCCGCAGTTTCATCGTGATGCGCAACCCAGCTATCTTCCAGCTCCCGTGACGGCTCAATCACCTCAAGTTCGTGGTCGCGCATGTATTGAATGCAGTTGTTGATCCACTCAGTTTGCTGTTGCAGGCAGGTTGTCATATTGCACAGGGCGGCTGATGGAGCAAGCGGGATGGCCGTGGTGAACAAGTTGGGATAGCCATGAATTTGAAGCCCCATGGTTGTACGAATATCTCTTGCCCAATCTTCTTTTAAGGAGCGACTGTCCCGGCCGCGGATATCAATCCGGGTGAGTGCTCCTGTGCCCGCATCAAAACCGGTTGCCAGTATGATGACATCCAGTTCGTGAACTGTGCCATCTGCCAACTCCAGGCCCTCAGGGACAACCCGTGTAATGGGGTTGTCGGTCACCATGACTGCTTCAACATTGTCGCGGAGATAGGCTTCCAGATAATTGCTTTCAAGCGGAACACGATGAGACCCGAATTCGTATTTGGTGGGTATCAGTTTTTCGCACAACTCAGGATCCTTTAAGCGTGCACGCATTTTTTCTCGCACGAATTCTGAAATTTCGGCGCTGGCTTGCTCTTCGAAGAACAGTGCTTCGAACGAACCAAGCCATAATTTCAAAGAGCCATCCGCGTGGATTTCCTCCAGCACTTCCAGGCGCTTTTCTGGCGATAGCTCTGACCATGTATTTTCAAACACGTACTCAAAACCGGTGAATGTGTGAGGCAGGTTGTCCCGAAGCTCTTCAAACCTTGCCTTGTAGGCGGCGACATCGTCTTCGTTATAAGTCGGGTTTCGCATGGGTAAAACATACTGTGGCGTTCGCACGAATACTTCCAGTTGGTCAACCTTGTCTGCAATAGTCTGTATGACCTGGATGCCCGTCGCGCCGATACCCACTACACCAACGCGCTTGCCTTGCAGCTCTACCTCTTCTCTGGGCCAGCGTGCGGTGTGAAAAATCTCGCCATTGAATGAATCCTGTCCTGGGAACAGATCCTGCATGGGGGCGGAGAGCATGCCGCAACAGGTCACAAGAAACCGTGTTTCAATCACTTCCTTGTCGGCCGTTGTCACAGTCCAGTGCTTGCTGGCTTCATTGTAGTGCGCACTGACAATATGGGTATCGAACTGGATGTCCTTGCGAAGGTCCAGGCTGTCGGCCACATAGTTCATCCATCGCTCAATCTCTGGCTGCCCGGGAAAACGCGCACTCCAACTCCAGTTTTTGTAGAGTTCCTCGGAAAACAGGTATTGATAAATGTAGGACTCGGAATCGAATTTGGCACCCGGGTAACGGTTCCAATACCATGTGCCCCCAACACCGGATGCCGCATCGTAAGCCCTGACATTGAGGCCCTGATTGCGCAACATGTGGAGCTGGTAAAGCCCCGCGACGCCGGCGCCGATAATCAGGGCGTCAAGCTGCTTGGTTGCTGAATTCATTATCTTCTCCTGCTTATTGCTTTAGTTTCCTGCGATCTGACCTATGTCATACCACGTTTGATAGCCCCGCACAGTAACGCAGTTATCGAACAGTTCCAAATTTCGAGCTCCGTGACCCGTGGCTGTGCCGCCTGGATGCAGTTCAGATATTAGCGGGAAGTTGTTTCAAGGTACAGTGACGGGATAGTCACTCTCGCGAGTTGTCGAGCTGTTTACTGGGTGCGGGTATCCATATTGCTGCGGCAAAACCTGGCCTTGCCGCCTCGTGATAGATATCACCAGCGGAAATGGGGCCGCACATATTATGGATCCGAGGCTGAAATGTTCCCATCTCAAAAAGTTAGCTTGCCAGTGCGGTCGGGGGCGCTAGACTAGCGCTCCGCGATGGCAAAGAGAAAACGTGACAAAAATGCTGGCTCAAACATTCCATCGACTGGACGACCTGCTCTGGGAATATCGCCAGTGGTGGCAATTTCAGCCTTTCCACACAATACACAGCCGCTGGCAATCACGCGCACCGACTCTACACGCGGCGCTGATCGATTTAACACCGGGCGAACTGGCCATTTACATCGGCGACGCTAACCGCAGGCGGCTTTTCCTGCAGCAGTGGATACCCGTGGCGGACGAACTCCATCGCCTCTGCCAGCTACCGCATTTGCAGTCCCGAAGTATCACCAATAATCGACAACTAGAGCACGGCGTCGGCGGGCGCAAGTGGGATCAGATCACTGCCTTTGCCGGCCTGGTACCAACAGGGCAGCCCATCGTGGAATGGTGTAGCGGCAAGGGGCACCTCGGGAGGCTACTGGCCGCCGACGGAGCAACCCGGGTAGACAGCCTGGAGCGCGAAACGGCACTGTGCAAGGCGGGTGAAAAGCTCGCTGCACGCGCCGGAGTTACCATGACATTTCATCACTGCGATGTGCTCCGGGATCAACTGGATGGCCTGCTGTCAGCCAGTAGTCACACTGTGGCACTACACGCCTGTGGCCAACTGCATATGCAGTTACTACAGCAGGTCGTGGCGCGAGGAGGTCAGGCCGTGTCCGTAGCACCTTGCTGCTATTACCTTATTGACGAGGAACGCTATACACCCTTGTCGATTGCGGGTCAGCGTAGTGGCCTACAGCTGTATAAATCAGATTTGCACATTCCCCTGCGGGAGACAGTTACCGGCGGGGCGCGCGCCAGCCGCCTTCGCTCTCTGGAACTGCGCTGGCGACTGGCATTCGATTGCCTGCAGCGAGGCCTGCGCGAGGAGGATGCTTACCTACCGCTGCCCACTATCCCGCGTAAATATCTGGGCGGCAGTGCTACCGATTTCATCCACTGGGCGATCGACAGGAAAGGCCTGCCACCGGCCAGCGCGGTACAAATAGACGATTGCCTGCTGCAGGCTGAGGCGCGATTACCGGCGCTGCAACAAATGGAGTTGGTGCAGCAGCTTTTCCAGCGACCGCTGGAACTCTGGCTGGCTCTGGATCGCGCCTTATACCTTGAGGAAAATGGCTACCAGGTGGTCGTTGGTGAATTTTGCGAACGGCGGCTTACGCCGCGCAATATTCTTATCCAGGCGAGTCGCGTCGCTGCATAGATGATGGGTGGCAGTATCTGCATTGCGCAGCTTATTCCGGCTCGGGTGCGGCGCAGTCAAAAAGTGCCTTGATATCGCGGCCAATGTAATAGAGCACGGGTACCAGCAGCAGCGTTACGAAGGTGGCAAACAACACGCCGAAGCCAACCGAAATAGCCATCGGCTTGACAAACTGTGCCTGCAGCGAGGTCTCAAGCTGTATGGGTAACAGTCCCATAAACGTTGTTACCGAGGTTAATACCACGGGACGAAACCGTTGCACGGCGCCCTTGATCACAGCGTCTCGCCAGCGCTCTGCTCGCGAGCGCAAGCGTTCATTAATGTTGTCCACCATCACCAGGCTGTCGTTTACCACAATACCGGTCAAGCCAAGCATGCCTATGGCAGAGAGCATACTCACCGGGCTACCCACGATCAGGTGCCCCAGAATTGCCCCCACAATGCCAAACGGAATAACGGACATAATGAGCATCGGTAAGCTGTAGCTTCGCAGTGGAATAGCCAGCGCGGCATAGATCATCAGTAACACGGCAATCATGCCAAGAAGGAGTGAGTCCGTCGTTTCCGCCTGCTCCTCCGCCTCGCCACTCAGGCGAGTTGTCACCCCGGGGTAGCGCGACAGGATTTCGGGCAGCAGTGTGTTGGTTATCTCCTGGTTGACGGCACCGGGTTCAATGCGGGCCTTGTCAACATCTGCCTCCACGTTCACCACACGCTGGCGATTGTAACGGTTGATGACGCTGACCCCGGTGAGCTCCCTGGCTTCACCTACCACCGCGAATGGAACCTTACCGCGGCCTGGCACGTCAATCCACATGGAGTGCAAGGACTCCACCGTGGCACGCTCTTCCGCAGGAAAACGCACGTAAACGCGCACCTCGTCGCGGCCCCGCTGCAGGCGCTGTATTTCGGCGCCGAAAAAAGCCTGGCGCACCTGTGTGGCAAGCTCTACCTGCCCCAGCCCCAGTGCATCACCCTCCGGGGTCACTCTGATATCCAGCTCAGGCCCGCCGGCATCGAAGCTGTCCCTGATGTCAGATACGCCCTCAAAGCCCACCAGTGCCGCCTTCAGCTCACTGGCAGCGCCGCGCAGGGTGTCGAGATCCTGCCCGGACATTTCGACATTGACTGCGGACCCGCCAGGCCCGGCATTGGCATCGAACACCAGCGACTGCACTCCGCTGAGTTCACCCAGGCTCTCGCGCAACCAGGCCGCCATCTCAACCGAGGTGATATTGCGCTCGGTACTGGGAACCAACTCCACCGTCAGATTCGACTCTGTGTCTTCGACCGACAAAGACATCAACTCCAGGATCGCTCCCTGCCCGGACCCGGTCTCCTCGCGGTAGCGCGCGTCCATCGCCATTGCTGCTTCCTCGATCAGCAGGGTGTAATCGTGAGTCTTTTGCCAGGGCGTGCCCTGGGGCATTTTGAGCGTGATGTTGATCTGATCTGAAGGCACACTGGGAAAGAACACAAAGCGGACGATCCCCGCCGGTATCAGAGACACACAAATAATTAGCCCGGCCACAAAGATGGCCAAAGCCGTGTAGCGCATGTGCACTGCCCACTCCAGCGCTGCACGGTAGTGAGTATTGGCAAAGTGCTGTAAACCGCCAGCGCAGGCCCGCTGTATTGCCGTGAATCGTCCCAGCAAGCCCGTTCTTTTCTTTTGGCCACCGACTTGAATATGACGCAGGTGAGCGGGCAGTATCAGCTTGGTTTCCAACAGTGAAAAGGCCAGGCAAAACACCACGATGGGCGCTATGTGGGTGAGTATGCGGGCAAAGCCCTCGTTCAAAAACCAGGCAGGTAAAAATGCGATCATCGTGGTGAGCGCACCAAAGATGGTCGCTACCGCCACTCTGCGCACACCCCGAACGATGCTGTCGGCCCCCTCGTTTTCCTGTTCAAGCTGGGCGTAGGCACTTTCGGCTGTGACAATGCCGTCATCTACCAACATGCCTAGCACCAGGATGAAACCGAACACCGAGATGACATTGATGGAGACAGGTAAGCCCAGCAAATTGATTGCCAGCAGAGCGCCCAGGGCAGAGAAGGGCACACCCAGCATCACCCAGAACGCCAGTGACAGATCGAGAAAAAGGGCCAGTGTGATCAACACCAGTATCGCACCCTGCACGGCGCTTTTGAGCATGAGCTCAATACGCCCCTTGAGGACCGTGCTGCGATCGGACCAGGCGGTAAACTCCACACCAGGGGGTAAATCTATCTGTTTACGCTCGACAAATTCTCGCAATTCCCGGGTCATCGCCAGCACATCCTGATTGCCGACTCGGTCAACTTCCAGGGTAATGCTGGGTTTGCCATTCAGCCGACTCAATACGGGCTGGTCCTCAAAGGCATCCCGCACCGTGGCCACATCGCCCAGCAATATCCTGGTGCCGTCGTCGCGGCTTATCAGTGTCAGGTCGGCAAACTCTTCGCCTGTGTAGGCCTGCCCGACCGAGCGCAGGGTAATGGAGCCGGCGTCAGTGCGCAGCTTGCCACCGGGTAAATCGCGTGAACGTGCCTGCACCGCGGCAACCACGTGGGAAAAAGTCAGCCCGTAGCGACGCAGGGCCGTGTCGGAAACTTCGATAGAAATTTCGTAGTCTCGGCCGCCTTTAAGCGTTACCTGAGTGATACCCGGCAGTAATAACACCTCATCACGCAACTGCTGCGCCAGTTCCTTGAGCTGAAACTCCTCCAGGGGGCCGTACAGGGTTAGTTGCATCGCCCGGGTCCGGCGTAGTATCTCATCCACAACCGGTTCTTCCGCATCCCGGGGAAAAGAGGAGATGCCGTCAACTCTGGACTTGATCTGGCCCAGGGCCTTGGCCATGGGTGTGCCCGGCTCAAGCAACACGGTCACTACACCCACGCCCTCCTGGGCAACCGAGTAGATTTCGTCCACGCCGACAATGTCCTGAACAGCCTCCTCGATCTTGCGGACGATACCCTCTTCCACTTCCTCTGGCGAACTCCCGGGGTAGGGCACAGTGACAGTGACCGTCTCAGACGGGAAGGTAGGGAAAACTTCTTTGGTCATGTTGGACAGCGAAGCCAGGCCGCCTACCATGACGACCAGCATCAGTAAATTGGCGGCAACCGGGTTGCCTGCCATCCAGGCAATGGCACCGCGCTCCTGCATGGGCTGCACCCTATTGCACCGTCACAGGCATGCCTTCCACCATGAGATCCAGGCGCGACACGATAACCTGATCACCGCTGGACAAACCTTCGCCGACAATGACGCTATCCTGCTCCCGGCGCAATACGGTTACAGGACGTTTGCGTACGCTCCCCTGATCCACCAGATAGACGGCGTTACCATGCAGCGCCGAACGGGGAATGCGGGTTGCTATGGGAAGCTCTCCACCGAGAATCTGTGCCTGTACAAAGAGGCCTACGGAAAGAGGCCAGGAGTGAATTGAGGTATCGTAGGGAGCGATGACCTCCGCAACCAGGTAAAACACCCGGGTCTCCTCGTCCACACGCTGCTCCAGACGAACCAGGCGAGCTTGCCAGCTGCGTTCAATGGCACCAAAACTGCCTGTGAGGGTCGCCATCGGCCAACTGCCATCCGCTGACTGCCCGTAGCGAACAAAAGGCACGTCCGCGGGCAGCAATGGCAATCGCACCTCTACGCTGGCTGTGCCGAGCAGCGCCATAAGTGCCGATCCTGCCTGCACATACTGTCCGAGGTCTGCGCGCTTGGTGTCGATAATCGCGTCAAAGGGGGCCGTAATAGTGGTATCGGCCAGGTCCGCCTGGGCTTGACGCAATTTGTCTTGCGCCGCCGCCACCTGGGCCTCGGCTTCGTCGATGGAGGCGCGCATGACCAGCACCTGTACTTCCGCCAGGGACAGTTTGGCACTGGCGACGGCGGCGCGCGCGACCGACAGGGCTACTTCGTAATCGATCGGATCTATGCGTAATAGCACGGTGCCCTCACTCACAGCACCCCCCTCTACGAATGCGGGCGCGACCTCCACAACCCGGCCCGAGACCTCCGAAATGAGCTCGATATTCGTTCTGGCGGCAACAATTCCACGGGAGTGCACAGTGACTGGCACAGGGCCGGGCTCGACGGTCAAAACCTCCACTACGGGAATCGTGGCAACGCCTTCCCGGCGCGGCAGCTCAGACCGGCTGTTGATCATCAGCAGCGCAATTGCCGCAGCTGCGGCCAGAACCAGCAGCGGCAGCAGGCGTCTCACCCATGTGTTTTGCATCGATAGTTATCCGAACTGAGTTGGCGTTGCCCCTGTCTAAATTAGCAGTGAACCTGACTGGAGCAGCGGGGTAAATATGTGCGCGTATATTACCTCATTATCCCCAAGATCCCGGCAGACAAGAGTAAATTTATGTAAAGACATACAGTTTGTAAGGTACTGACACCTTAACTGGCCCCGAATTCTATAATGGTTCAGTGAAGTATCAGCACCGTGCTTCATTTCTGGCCTACCACATGCGATCCCGATAGCTTGCTTCGACACCTGCTTCAGCGTCTTCTGCACTAATCTCTCCCTTTATCTGGTCGGACACCATCTTTCCCAGCGTGGGTAGCTCTGTACGATCGATTTTATAATCGTCTTGCCAGAGCTTTGACCGTTTAAGCGCCTTGGCGCAGTGCAGGTAGGCCTCCTGAACTTTAACGAGAATCGCAGCTCGTGGCGGCTTTCCGTTAACCTCAAACGCTTGCAGGGTTAGCGCGTCTGTCACGATCTGCGCACGGCCGTTCACTCGCGCTGTTTCCTCCACACCGGGTATAAAAAATATCAGCCCCACCTCCGGGTTGACAATAATGTTAGAAAACGTGTCCAGGCGGTTGTTGCCGGGCCGGTCGGGGATCATCACCGTATGGCTATCAATCACCTGTACGAAACCGGGCGCATCGCCGCGTGGACTGACGTCTGTGCCGCGATCAGGGTGACTGGAACCGATAACCAGAAATGGCGACAGAGAAATAAACCGGGCAATGTGCTCGTCTATTACCGGTAGACATTTGAGGCTGACGATCCTCGATTGAGGTGGATAATGTGCGCGCAGCGCGTCCTCGTTATCAATGGACACCATTGGAACTCCCATGCCTAAGTTGTTGCCGTATTCCTCTTCCATTCTGTCAGAGGGTGTTTGCGGTTCTATCTTAACAGTTTCGCAGTTTGGCTATACTACAGGCTTAATCTGGGCCATAGCGACATTGGCGAAATGTTCGTGAAGATCCCTGGAAGAAGGCATTGTCTCTGGCGGGCATTGGATCAAGGCGGGTAAGTGATGGATGACTATCTTTAAGCGCGGATAGATAACATAGTAGTAAATCGCTTGGTCAGACTTCGGGACTTCAATTTGTCAAAACCCTGCTATTTTTTTCCGTGGCGCATGGCGATATAGTGGGTAGAGTGGTATTGCAGAGATGTCGTTATATAAAGAGGGTTGGAACGCCATGACCATTGTAAAGCCATTATCCAAAGGCTTCGAAAAAGCGCGGGCCGAGCAGCTTGAATACAACGCTAAACGTGAAAAAGGCTATCGAGAGCGCGCCATAAAAATATACCCGTGGATCTGCGGGCGTTGCGCTCGGGAATTTGATAGGAAGAATCTATCGGAGCTTACCGTACATCATGTCGATCATAATCACGACAATAACCCCAATGACGGCAGCAACTGGGAGTTGCTGTGTATTTATTGTCACGACGAAGAACACACCAAGTTTGAAAACCTGGTGCGTTATGGCAGCACAAAGGGCACAGCGGTAAAACCTGCAACCCATAATCCCTTTGCCGATCTAAAGGCGAAGATGGAAGGGAAGGAATGACGGAGGCCGTATACTGGGCACACATGCTGTGGTTTCGAGCTTATTTAACGTGCCAAAACCTTGCCGATGGATGTCGATTCGAATTCCTGAATTGGCTTACACCTTAGATGGATTTGGCTTGCCGTTCGTGAAGCCAGCGCATTCTATTCTCGGGGTCCAGCCTTTGAATATTTGATATGAATAATTTTTTGGTGCCTTGTGTTATAGCCAATTCTTCGCTCGAATAAATTGGTACTTCTTGATCTCCTCAAAATCTACGTAGAATATGTTCAAAAAATCAGTTCGGAAAAAATCAGGAAGCTGGTTGCTGGCTGAACTAAGAGGGTTTCTCACTGTTCGCACTTCAGTAGCCCAACTAAATCGGAACGGTATTTCCATTTCGGTGGCAATCACATAACCAATTATTACCGCGTTTAATCTTTCGCTGGCGCCATCTTCGCGACTTTTTTCATCATGGCACTTTCGCCTTCTGCGAGGTAGCGGGCGATGCGAACTTTTCCAGGATGGAAGAGTCACTGGCCAGGGGTTGCCCTGGATTTTCCAATCAGTAATAGTATCAGTATGCTAAGAAGGCTAAGCCTCAATTACTTAAGAGCGAAAATCATACTTCATGGAAGCACTGGAAAGCATGGGCTTCACATCAGCCACCCGGAACCGGATTCGCGACAATCTGCATCAATTTCAGGACCGGCAAGAGGGCGAGAGCCGGCTGCGTGCTGCAGCAGTAGCGGTTACGGTATTTGAGCATGAGGGTGAGTGCGCCGTCATAGTAACCCAGCGCGCCGGAACACTCAGGGAACACAGAGGCCAGTGGGCGCTGCCGGGGGGCAGAATAGATGGTAACGAGAATGCAACACAGGCCGCGCTGCGAGAAATGCACGAGGAGATTAACCTCGAGCTAAGCGAATCCAATGTTGTAGGTGTGCTGGATGACTACCAGACCCGCTCCGGTTACCTGATAACACCGGTCGTGCTGTGGGCTGACATTGACCTCGATCAGCTTGCACCCAACCCGGATGAAGTGGCGGCCATCCACCCGTTTACTTTCCGTGAGCTGTCCCGCAGCGACTCACCCCACCTTGAAAGAATTCCCGAAAGTGACAGGCCCGTGCTGTCGATGCATTTTGTCGGCACGCGTATATATGCACCCACAGCCGCAGTACTCTACCAATTCAGGGAAGTGGCTATCTTCGGCAGGCCCACACGGGTATCCAGTTACGAGCAGCCGGTGTTCGCCTGGCGCTGACACAGCCTGGGCAGACATCTGGTATCCGCGACTTGCATTAGGCTATTATCTGCCAGCACCACCTACAACCGGCCAGACCCTCGCAGACTGCCGGGAACCTTTTGTCAGGATTCATGCCCTGAGGAGTGTGTCACCATGCAACAATTGATTGCCTTGTTTGGCCTGTTATTGGCTTTGAGCCCCACGGTGGTGATGGCCCAGTCCTCCCTGGCTGACAGTGTGAATGCGCTGGCCCCGGAAATTGATGCCAGGGTGCTGGAATGGCGACGCTATTTCCACGAGCATCCCGAGCTGAGCAATCGCGAGTTCAAGACGGCCGAGACCATCACCATTGCACTGGAAGATATGGGCATGGAAGTCCTGACCGGTATCGCACATACCGGCGTGGTGGGTATCCTGAAAGGCGGCAAACCCGGGCCGGTGATTGCCGTTCGTGCCGACATTGACGCCCTTCCGGTAGAAGAGGTTGGCGATCTTCCATTCAAGTCGGTGGCTCGCGGCGAGTACCGAGGCGCGGAAACCGGGGTTATGCACGCCTGCGGTCACGATACCCACATTGCCCTGGGCTTGGGAGTCGCTGCCATCTTCGCTGAGTTGCGCGAGCAGGTTCCCGGCACAATCATGTTCATATTCCAGCCTGCCGAAGAAGGCGCACCCGAGGGCGAAGAGGGCGGTGCCTTTTTGATGCTCAAGGAAGGGCTGTTTGAGCGCTTGAAGCCCGATGCGATTTTTGGCCTGCACGTCTGGTCAGCGGGCAACGCCGGCGAGATCACCTATCGCTCGGGTCCGCTGATGGCCAGTGCGGACGGCTTCCAGATCGATATCTGGGGGCGGCAGACCCACGCCTCGCGGCCCTGGGGTGGTATTGATCCCATTGTGACAGCCGCCCAGGTAGTACTCGGTCTGCAGACCATCGCCAGTCGACAGGTCGATGTGACCAAGGCGCCTTCCGTGATCTCCGTGGGGCGAATCAACGGCGGTATACGCGGCAACATTATTCCCGACCACGTGGAAATGCTGGGTACGGTACGCGCCTTCGATCCGGAGATGCGTGAGGACATCAAGCAGCGCCTCGAGCACACCGTCGCGACGATCGCCGACAGCCAGGGCGCCACGGCAGAGGTCAGTTGGGAATTTGGCTATCCGGTCACCATTAATGATCCAGTGTTAACCGAGCGGGCCGTGAAAGTGCTGAACGAGGTGGTGGGTGCGGAGCATGTGAATGTGTCCGATCTGGTGACCGGCGCGGAGGACTTCTCCTTCTTCCAGCAGCAAGTACCGGGTTTCTATTTCTTCCTCGGCGCGACACCGGTGGGCCAGGACGCGAGCACGGCACCGAGCAATCACTCGCCTATGTTCTTCGTGGATGAAAGTACCCTCCCGGTAGGATTGCGCGCGCTGTCTCGTCTGGTGGCAGACAGCCTCGAAAACCCCTGAGACCTAAGCCGGCAGGCAATGGCGTCTCACGTTAGCCCCCGGCTTGTGAACGCCACTGCTGTGGTGCCCAGGCAATTATTGCGTCGGCATCTTCGCGCAACAGGAATCCCGCCTCAACGGCCGAGTCAGTCGCCTCGGTCACCGCCGCGACAAAGCCGGCCTCGTCCACATACAGGCTGGCCATCTGGTCAGCGCGGAAGAGTGCGGTGGTGCCAAACAAAAAGCAGAAACTGTTTCCCAGGTTGGCTTCACCGCGCAAAACCGCCGAAGGAGCATCGACATAGGGGGTGCGTATTCCGCCCAGTACGTTACCCAGGTTGTCATACCGGTAATCGGATTCGTCGTCATTCAACTCAAGGCGGGGTGAGGCCGGCGGCGGATTACCACCTGCTACCCAGGCATTCAGCGAGCGCACTGCGGTGTTGAACACATAATGTTGCGGACCATTGTTCATGGGCTTGTCACAGTTGATGAACCCCAGCACTGAGCGTTCCTCCACGACCGAGGCAAAGACCGCATCTCCCACCGTATCATTGCGCCCGGAGACAAAGGTGTAGTAGTCGCCGTGCGCGGTCCCGGGGACTTCCCAGGTGCGAATCAGGTCGGTGTCGGGCTGGCGGGCGGCGGCATAGCCCAGCAGTAACACATCCGTCTCGGTTTCGAAGGTCATCACAGGGACGTTCAGATCTGTACGAATTCGCGCGGCATCAGGTGTTGGAATGCCGGTTTGTGGGGCCTGGGAAAGCGGCGAGCTGCCGTCCCCCCGGCTGTGTACCATGTAACCGTCGAAGGCGTTGTAAAGTGGGTGCAGCGCGTTCACATAGGTGACCAACCTGCCGGCTGACTGTGACTCGCCATAGGCGATCAACCTCTCTGGGGTCAAGCCATCCAGGGGATCTATGCCCTCGGGGTTGCGAATTGCCTGTGCCACCTGGGAAAAAATATCATAGGAAAAACTGTCACCGGGGTGCAGTAGCGTTCCGTAGCGTTCAGGATCGACAGCCTTCAGGTACAGGGGGAGGGGCAGGCCACCGCTAGGGCTACCCTCAATGCCAACGAGTTGCGCGGATACACCGATCCACACCGCGCCCCCGCGGCGCATCTCCAGTTGTCCGGTGCCCCAACTGGGGGGTGTCTCGAAGCCGGCGGTGACGTTCAGCCACTCGATCAGTACATCGCCACTGAAATCAGCCGCGTCTATGGGGCGATTGACCACAATGCGGGTTTTGTATTCTGCCTCCGAAGCCGCTTCCACCTCCCACAGGCCATCGGCGGTCAGTTCATTAAGATTGGTATAGGCAGACGCTGTGCCCTCAAGAAAGTATTCGGACTGCTGGTATCCGACCTCTTGCAGATCAAAATTTTCCGCCAGCAGGTTTATCCCGCCGACATCGGGTGGCAGTGACAGCACGGGGTTTGCAATCGGCAGAGACTCGGGCTCGGTAACTTTGCTGTTGTTATTGTTATCGCCCGAACATGCCAACAGCATAGGGGCCAGAATCAGTGGGTAGAAAAGCCGCGTAAATAGCGAAAAACGTGTGGTCATGACAGCCTGCTTGATTATCGTATTTGGGTGCATCCATCATACCCAGCTTGGTAATGAGCAGTCGGTAGGCAGCGGATCAATCAATCATTTGGACACAATATTAAACCAGCCAGAGAAATCAGGCTGTCAGGCATCACCGCTGGACGCGCTTTAGCAGCCCTTTCGGCCCGTAGAGTTTAACTCCAAAAATTAATATCCGGAAAAGTTGCGTTCACTGTTTTATTCTTGTTTTTCCGCCAAGGCCTTTTCTTCAGCCTGAATCATTGCGGTTGTCTCCAGGGTGATGTGCCCTAACATGCCAGCGCGAAATTCATTTACCAGAATGGTGGAAACCTTTTCCAGATCAACACCCCCGCCGCCCCGTAAACAGCCACGTCTGGCGCCCAGTTGCTCCAGAAATTCCACATCGTTGTTGGGGGTGGTATCAAGGTTGTAGCGATCTACCAGGAGTTGTGGGTAGCGCTGCAGCAAAAAACCACTCAGATAGAAGGCCAGATCTTCAACCTCCGTCGCTGTGTCCCTGATGGCACCTGAAACCGCCAGCCTATAGGCGCTGTCTTCGTTGTGTATCTTGGGCCACAAAATGCCGGGGGTATCGAGAAATATAAGGCCTTCGTTAATACGGATTTTCTGCAGCCCCTTGGTGATGGCCGGCTCGTTACCTGTTTTCGCAACTTTGCGGCCTACCACGGCATTGATCAGGGTGGATTTTCCCACATTTGGTATGCCGGTAATCATGGCCAGAATGTGCGAGCGTGATTTTGACTTCTGCGGGGCCAGCTTGTGCACTAACTGCAGGAGCTTTTGTGCTTTGTCAGCCTGGTTCAGTGTGGTGAGCAGTGTTTTGACTGAGCCGGTGCGCTCAAAATAGTCCTGCCATTGTGGAGTTACGAGGGGGTCGGCAAGGTCAGATTTACTGAGTATTTTGATGCAGGGCTTATCCTGGCCAAGCCTGGCGATGGCAGGGTTTTGGCTGCTGTAGGGCAGGCGACAATCCAGCAGTTCAATGACCAGGTCCACTTCGGGCAGGATCTTGGTCATTTCCTTGTTGGCCTTGTGCATGTGGCCTGGATACCAGTTTATTGCCATGTGTCGGCAGATCCTCAGATTACAGCTTATTTCGGCAACAGTTGCTGATCGATTGCGACAAAGTTGCTACCGTCCTGCGTGCCCAGTGTATCAACATGGCAGCCAATCGTCCTCAGCAGGCTATTCGCTCCGGACGCTACCGACTTCCCCGGGTGGCGACTTTTGCAGTATCGAACCGGCCATCACCGAAAATAGACAGTAAGCTAGAAAGTAGTAAAAGCCTGTTCCCAGACTGGCGTGCATGATTAACATATCCCCTGTCTGGTCAGAGGAGCTACCCGCCAGAAAAGCTACCAGCAGCCCCATCACAAATACATCCGCCATCGACCACTTGCTGAGGGCCGCGTTTAGAGAAAGCAGTGGTCTGCGAAACTCCACGCGGGTAATGAGCAGGGACACTGCCTGCAGTAACAGCTTGAAGGTGGGAAGCAGCAGGCTGAAGAACACAATTAGCAGCGCGACCAGCATATTTCCGGAATCAGCCAGCGACTCCACCGTTCCCCAAATAGAGCGCGTATTGGTATAAACCAGTAGCTGCCCCTCGATTTGGTCGAATCCGAATAAGCTGGAAATGGCCGTGAGCATTTGCCGGGTCTGCGAGTCGGCATCGGGCCCGGCGACTATTTCAATGCCCAGTTCGGCAATTCTCGATTTTTCTATAGTGCCACTGAGCGTGAGAATCGGTTGGCCAACGCCGGGGTACAATAACGCCAGGGCGATCACGATCAGCGCGAGCGTCATTAATTTACGTGATGCAGACATATCTGCTCCTATGGGGGGCTGAACCACAACGGGTGTCGTATATTTGTCTTATCCCGAGGGAAAATCCAGGGATGAATTCGTTCAATGTATAAGGGTTCCGGGCGCATGGGTTACAGTCTGGTTACCCGGTTGTACTTCCGAGAAGTTCAACTGCCAATTGTGGGGCTGCAAATTCAGGTTGATTCAATCCAGTAGCAAAAACCGTCTTATAGCGCAGTCGTAGTTTTCTGATAGAGCTGGTTGAATGCGAGAGTCACCAACCCAGAAGCAGGCCTCAAGGATACCAGATTAGCGAACAGGGTTACACGAACATCGCTTTGGGTTATCGTGAAACCGCTGAATTTGGTCGCGCATTATACCTATATACTCTGTATGGGTGCGCCTTTCAAATGGCACCAAGGTGATGTTTTCGTCAGTGGGGGAATGTCTTGAGAATGGGTAGCGATTCGGTCATGGTAACCACTGATAAAATACAATATCTATTAAATAGAGAAGGAAATTTTGAAATGGGTAGACTAAATAATAAGGTTGCAGTAATCACCGGCGCGGCTGGCGGTATTGGAGCTGCCGCAGCGGAGATATTTGTTCGTGAGGGAGCTAAAGTTGTAGTCAGCGATCTCGCGGGCGAACAGTTGGCAGAGCTTGCACATCGGCTTGGCGATAATGCGATTGCGTTCCCGTGTAATGTAACTGATAAAGCTGAAGTTGAAGCCCTGATGGATAAGGCGATAGAACAATTTGGTGGGCTCGACGCTGTGGTCCTGAACGCAGGCTTGTTTGGCGAGCTTACCGGATTGCTTGATTATACAGATGACGCTTATGAGCGTGTTATTAACGTCAATCAGAAGGGGGTCTGGTATGGACTGCGCGCTGCAGCAAGAAGAATGCTCGAGCGTACCGGCGGCAGTATCGTTATAACGTCATCTACCCAGGGCTTTTCTGGATATTACAATTCTGCGCCGTATACCGCATCGAAGCACGCGGTGATGGGTATCATGCGAAATGCTGCCATTGAATTTGCCAAGAAGGGAGTCCGTGTCAATACGGTACACCCTGGCTTAACCGACACTTCAATGATGGGTGGGCTTCACTCCGAAGCAAGCCCCGATAACCCGGCGGCAGTCATGGAAGGATTTGCCGTAGCTGCGCCCATGGGGCGTTATGCAAGACCGGAAGAAATTGCCAATATGATGCTGTTTCTGGCCAGCGATGAGGCCAGTTACTGCACGGGTGGAACCTATGCTGTCGACGGCGGCTTGCTCGCCTACCACGGTGGTCCGCATCCTGAGTAAGCTGGTTTTTGGTCGTGCCAGAGGAATGGCTCTGATTCAGTGTTGGAGTGCACTTAGCGGGGTGTGACGATCCCTTTTTCGGTGCAGTGGATATCGCCGCGTAACGAGCACCGTGCGCCTGGTAGGTGAAGCAGTTTCATATCCACGCTGGACTTGTAACTGGGTGGGGGCTCAGGACGAAGAGGCCTGGTCCGGAAACGAGATTTAAAAGCCAAAACCGCTAGATAGATTTCAAAAAATTCGACAACAGCGTGAACAACTGGCAGTGGCGCAAGGTAAAACATGGGCAGCATAAATGGCCACTGCAATACGAAAAGTAAGGCGATTAATCCTCGCGCGAGACACTTTTTTGCAGGGTTCGAAATCAGTGTTTCAAAGACCAGTAGCTTGAGGGCGAAGTGTATCCCCGACTGCGCCTGGAAGCCGGTCAAAATATCATCCAGGCGAGCCTCACCCCCGTTATAGTGTGTCCAGTAAGCCAGCTGAGGAAAAAACAACATCCCTGACGCAATAGCTAGATAGCCGAGAGCCATACGATTGGATCGGTTGGCGTGTTTAAAATAGGCCATTGCATATTCGGGGTAATGGCGAAGATGCGTTAGCCACGGCCCATGTTTCTTTATCTGCAAACCACTTTGGAAAAGCCGCGCAGTAAGGAGTACGACACTAAGTGCTGTAACCACCAGCATCCCACTATTCACCCCTTTGCTCGCCAGCGCCGCCAGCAACACTAGCAGTGACAGGCTACCGATAAAGCGAAAAAGGTTGAACCAGTGGCGCTTGTCTGGGGGTAAAAATACTCCTGCAATGTCACTAATGGCCACAAAACTTATATAGTGCGCGACGAGTAGTTGACCGGGCACACTGTAGTCTCGCCAAAATAGACTCGCATATACCAAAACATCCAGGACGACCGTGAATCGAAAATGACTATCATCAATAGGTGGCACGCTGGAAACCGCTGATTCCGATAGATGATTGGGTGGATCTTCTACAGTCACTGGGCTAAGTTCCATGTCGCATGCCATTCGACTATAACATGGGGAATTCCGGGGACAGTTTGAGCTAATTCAGCATTGCGACTAACCTGATCCTGTCAAGTACGACGCTGAGGAATGCATCATGGCAAGGATGCCGAGATTGGTAATGCCCCTGAATTCTCAACAGTTCGTCATGCACCTGAGACTGTCAGCTATTCTTACACTTGCGTGTAAGTGGTGGGCGGGCAGGTCGCTGGAACATTATCAGCTCGTTGATTTATATTGGTATTTTTATATTTGGTGTGATTATTGCGCTATATATCGAGATGCCTGGGAGGGCAAAAATACATGAAAAGAACACTGCTTTTTTTGGCCGCCCTGGCCATCGTGCTACCCGCTTCAGCGACCCTTATCTTCGACCTGAATTTGGAGGGCGGTATCTTCGGCAGCGGGCATATCGGTTTCGATGCGACATCCATCACCGAGTTTGAGCTCACTATTGAATCAATCGACCCGTCCAATCCTGACTCTGCGCCACTGCCCTTCACGTTTGTCACAGCTGATATTGAGGCAGCCCAATGGTACGTGAATGACGGCGTACTCGACTTTCTGGACCTGGACACTTTTACCGTTCTCGGCGCCAACCCCGATCACCAGTATGATCTCTCCCTGTCATTTGCGCGCAGCACCCCGGCAAGGAAGCGAACAGCGGTAACGGTGCTCCCGAATTCCTTGGGGGATCTAAACGTTGGCGAGCTTGGTGGCACCCTGAATTGTGGCATTGCCATGAAGAAGAAGGCACCGAGAAAAACCCCACCACCGACGCCCATCGGCTCTGGGTATGTTGATTTGTGTTCCAGCACACTCGACGCTGACAACGGCAGGGTGCTCGCGCTCAGTGCGGGTAATTTGAGTTCCCCTTTGGCCGTGCCGGAACCCCCGGTGCTGGCATTGATCGCCTTTGGGCTGCTGATGGTACGGCTTGCCGCACGCAGAATCCGGCGGTAATTCACTCTTGAGTTGCTGTTAGTTGATAGTACTTTGCACTTGCTTCGGCTGAGAACCCCATAATAGCTTGCGCCAGAGGATCTGGCTAAACACATCTGCGTGGTCATCGGACCATGCGGTATCGGCCTGGCCCGATTCCAACTGCTCCCAGTTGCCTGAACTTTCGAGACGCTCCAGCGACTTCTTGTTTTTTGCCAGCACCGCCCAGGTGGAGGCAAATCCTCCCTGTGACTCGGCCAGAAAGTCCGGGTAGTAATCTTGCAGCAACCCCGTCAGTTCCCGGTCCCGCGCCAGCGCACTCACCACGGGTACCAGATCGATAAACCGGTTTGACAGGTGAAGTATCAGCAACCCGTTTGCTTTCAGCTTGCTCAGGTAAGTGTCCAGGGCCTCTCTCGTCAGCAGGTGTACGGGTATAGAGTCGGAACTGAAGGCGTCAAGTACGATGGCATCGTAACTGGCCTCGGGCGCCTGAGAGATGACCAGGCGACCGTCGCCCGTGGTGATCTGCGTATTAGAGCCGCAGTTTTCCAGGTAAGTGAATAGATCGGGATTACTGGCGATCTCGATAACTTGCGTATCGATTTCAATGAAGGTCAGGTTCATTGGCGGAGGCAGCAGGCAGGTAATGGCGCCGGCACCCAGGCCAATGGCTGCGATCTCGGCCTCAGGTGTTACCGCTTCCATTACCCGGGCTACCTGTCCCATGGGGCCTGCGCGGTTGTAGTAGGTGAGGGGCTCCTTGCGCAGTGCCGGAATGAGCGCCTGGGCCCCGTGTATCGTCGTGCCACTGAAGAGCAGCCTGACCTTGTTGTCAAGGCTGTTAGAAACATTGTAGACGCCGTGGAAACTGCGGAAATGCCTGTCATCGTTCATTTCACCCTGAGCGACAAAGGCAAGGAAGAGAGCGCTTACGGCGAGACCGAAGCGCAGTGTATGTTTTTGCAGTGAAAGCAGGGCCAGCACTACAGCGCCCAGGTAGATTGTGCCGAACACAGTGCCGGAAGTGTCGATGTCTACCGCATCGAGCAACAGGGGCGAAAAAACAAGTCCGAGAAAGCCCAGGAGTATCGCGCAACTTTTCAAGCATTGATTGCGCTCTGCAGGGCTGTCTGACGGGCGCAGGAAAACCGCGGCCACCAGCAGCAAGGGGTATTCCGCGACCGTGGCAAACATGTTGGGCGCGATGACCGCGGCGAAGAATCCGCCGCAGGCGCCGCCCAATGCTAACCAGAAATAGAACTCGGTGAGGCGATCCGGGTCCGGCGCTTCTGCGGCCAGCCGGCCATGGCATACCATGCAGGTGGAGAAAAGGCCGGCCAGGTGTAGCGCGAACAGCCACCAGGCATCCTGGATAAAGAAGTAGATTGCCAGCGCCATCAGGCACCAGGTGTGCAGCTCCAACATCCACGACGGCTTGAGTACTTGCCGGTTGGCGAAGGTGAACACGAACGAGACCAGGTATACCGCCAACGGGATCACCCAGATGAATGGGGCGGCGGCAATGTCCGTGGCCAGGTGCAGGGTTACTGCCAGTAGCAGTGCGGACGGTACCGCCGACAACAGGAACCAGCGTGTGCGCTGTCCGATGTTTATGGTCACATGCTTTGCGACAGTCCCCACGTCTGCACGACGCGATGTCACGGCCTGTTGCCGAATGGCCCGGATGCCGAGAAAGCACAAGCTGGCCACCAGGGCCACAAACAGTAAACTCCAGGCGATATTCTGGCCGGCGATCGAAAATGTCGGCTCGAACAGGAAGGGGTAACTGAGTAACCCTAGCAGGCTACCGGCGTTGCTGACCGCGTAAAGACGATACGGGTTGTCTGACTGGCTTTTCCGGGCGAGGTTATACCAACGCTGCAACAGCGGCGACGTGCTGGCGACGATAAAGAATACCGGTCCAATTTCCAGGGCAAGTACATAGAGAAGCGTCAGGTAGGGCATTTCCTGCTCCGCCGCCGTGAGCTTGTCAGGCACGTCGACAGGGAGAAAGGCGAGGGCGGTCAGTGTCAGGATTATGTGCAGCCCTACCTGGCCTTTGACCGGGAGCCGTACTGTGGTCAGATGTACGTAGACGTAACTGAGCAGAAGTACCGACTGGTAAAAAAACAGGGTTACATTCCACACCGAAGCGGAGCCGCCGAATAGCGGCAGTAAGCGCTTGGCGTACATGGGCTCAAACCAGAATAGCAGGAAGGCTGCCGCGAAAATTGCACAGGCGAAAGCGGCGGCTGAGCCGGGTGCCCGCGCCACTGTCAGTTGTCGCTCACTGCGAGTAGCATAATTTGATCGGTCTGGTGATAATTGGGGGCCCTGGATAGTGTTTTCCCTTTTCAGGCAGCTGGTTCGGGCAATTGACGAAATAGTCCACCGCAGTCTACCATGGCGCTGCAAACGCCGCCGATTCCGCAATATTTTCTTGCCTTTAATTTAACTCGGTTGTCTCAAAATGATCTCTCAGGGTGGGCACAAGTTCCAGTCAGTAGCGTCTACCAACACCTGCAACTTTAAACCTCGACTCGAAGAGGAGTTCCCCAGGCATGACTGAGACACCCCGTATCCCGCTTGTGGCCTCCGAGTTGATGGAGCCTCGACTGGGCACTCTGAATGTCGCGCGCACAGTTGCCCAGAATCCGGCATTGTTGAAAGCTTGGGGTGAATTCGCCCAGTATATTCTTGGCCCCGAATTATCGCTGACACCGCGCCAGCGGGAGTTGGCGATTTTACGGGTCGGCTGGAATCAGCGGGCCAATTACGAGTGGGCGCACCATGTCGAGATAGCCAAAGGTATCGGGATGACCGACCAGGATATGCTGGCAGTTCAAAAAACACCGGGGTCTTGCCAACTGAACGACCTGGAGTGCTTTATTTTGCAAGCTGCAGACGACATCCACGCCACCATGGAAATTTCCACTACAACCTGGGCTGCACTGGCTGCCGAGTTTTCTCACCAGCAAATGCTCGATCTCGTTTTCACGATTGGCCAATACACCATGGTCTGTATCGCCCTGAATAGTATCAAGGTACCCCTGGAAGAAGGTTTCACTGGACTGCCTGATGCATGAATACTTAATGGCTGGGGATATAACTGGTCAAGGTTCGTCAGACTAAGGGAATTTGCAGCGTCCGCTCTTACCACTTACGCTCCCGGTAATTCACTATTCCAATCCTGTTTCTGCCCTGGCTACTAGGTTTTCTGCGCTGTGGCCTTTATGCTAGCCGCATAGTATGAATAGCTGAGGTGATTATATAATGCTGGATAGAGTTGTTCGTTCCGTGGGTTATTTCGCTCTGGTAGGTACACTTATAGCCTGCTCCGAGCGTTCGGTTCCCATTGAGTCTGTAGCGGACGGGGCCGGCCCGAGTGCGGCTCCGATGGGAATTGTCGACGCCGCGCGGATCATCAAGGCCGACACCACTCCGGGTGAATGGTTAAGTCATGGCCGAACCTATAATGAACAACGATTCAGCCCGCTCAGTCAAGTCAACGACGACACTGTTTCGGACCTGGGCCTGGCCTGGTACGCAGATTTACCGACACAGCGCGGAATTGAAACAACGCCATTGATGGCCGACGGCAAGCTCTATGTCACCGGGTCCTGGGGGCACGTGCTTGCCTATGACGCACGTAAGGGCAATCTACTCTGGCACTTCGACCCGAAGGTCGCCAAGGATTATGGCCGCCATGCATGCTGCGACGTGGTAAACCGTGGCGTGGCGCTCTGGGGGACGAACGTCTATGCAGCAAGTCTCGATGGGCGGCTTCGAGC
Source organism: uncultured Haliea sp. (assembly GCA_963977275.1). Taxonomy (GTDB): domain Bacteria; phylum Pseudomonadota; class Gammaproteobacteria; order Pseudomonadales; family Halieaceae; genus JARRPM01. The sequence continues at coordinate 217,432 of CAXBNX010000003.1, forward strand.
ACTTAATCGTGATACCGGTAGTGTCGTCTGGGAGGTAGACACGCGCTTGAACGATGTCGACTCCTACACAATTACAGGCGCCCCCCGCGTAGTCAATGGCAAGGTCATCATAGGGAATGGCGGTGCCGAGATGTCAGTACGCGGCTATGTTACAGCTTATGATGCCGATACCGGTGAGCAGATATGGCGATTCTTTACCGTGCCCGGTAATCCGGCAGACGGCTTTGAAGATGCAACCCAGGAGCGTATCGCCAGTACCTGGACGGGCAAATGGTGGGAGAATGGTAAAGGGGGTGGAACCGCCTGGGATTCCTTTGCCTTCGACCCCGAACTGAATCTGCTCTATATCGGTGTGGGTAATGCCGCCAACTGGAATCAGAAGACTCGCAGCCCGGAGGGAGGCGACAATCTGTTCGTATCGTCAATCGTGGCGGTGGATGCCGACACCGGCGATTATGTCTGGCACTACCAGACCACGCCGGGAGACAACTGGGACTATACCGCAACGCAGCACATGATACTCGCGGAGATAGCACTCGGTGGCAAGCTGCGAAACGTCATCATGCAGGCGCCAAAGAACGGGTTCTTTTACATTATTGACCGCAAGACGGGCGAGCTGTTGTCAGCCGATAAATACATGCCGGTGACCTGGGCCACGCACGTAGACATGGAGACCGGGCGCCCCGTGGAGGCACCCGGGGTTCGCGATACCGGAGAAGACCAGGCCCTTGTACCCGGCCCCAGTGGTGCCCACAACTGGCACCCCATGAGCTTTAATCCAGACACAGGTTATGTGTACATCCCTGCGAAGGTGTCCAGCGGCGTTTATAACGATGATTTCTCTGCGCAGAACCGGAACATGGTTTGGCATACGAACTACGATGTTTACAAAATGGTTGGGCTGCCCGACGAGATGTCCGTAGAAGAACGGGCAGTCATTGGCACAGACATCGCGTCTGGAGTGCTGATCGCGTGGGATCCAGCCAACCAGCGGGAAGTCTGGCGGGCCGATAGGGGGTTTTATTCAGGGAGCGGCCTGCTCTCGACCCACGGCAACCTCGTGTTCCAGGGGGATTTGGCTGGGGACTTTAACGCGTATACAGCAGACACGGGGCAGGAGGTTTGGTCCTACCCCACGCAAGGCGGAATCATGGCATCGCCCATCGCCTATCAACTCGATGGCGAACAGTACATCGCTATCGCGCAGGGTTGGGGAGGGGAGAGCGGCCTGCCTTTCGGTGCTGTCAGCGGCCCCCTGAATATGTTCAACATCAGTCGGTTGATGGTGTTCAAACTGGGGGCAACCGCCAGCCTGCCTGTGATCGAAACGGGCGTGCAGATTCTTCCGGCCCATGAATTGGCGATGGCGGCTCCTGAGGAAGCTGCGGAAGGCCGCGAACTGTACAACCTCTACTGTGCGGTATGTCACGGCGGCAACGCCATCAGCGGCGGCATAGTGCCCGATCTTCGCTACCGCATTGCTGAGCTCGACCCTGATTGGCAAGCCATAGTGTTCGACGGTGCATTCGCTGGGGCCGGGATGCCTGCCTGGAAAGATTACCTCTCACGCGAGGAGGCGGACAAGATCAAATCCTATGTCTCGCACGAGGCGCGGCTCGGAGCCGAGCGTGGCGAACGGCGACTTGTCAGGCACTGAGTTTACACACGGTGATATGGCAACCCGGGGTTGTACCCTCCCACCGCAGAAAAGCATGCTGAAACGCACTCTGGTCATTGAAGCCCAGATAACTGGCCACCTCACTAAGACTTAACTCAGGTTTCACTCCAAGCTCTCGGGCAATATCAAAGCGATTGCCAGGCAGTATGTCGACAAAATGGTTGCGATGGATGGTGGCTGTGATTTTGTAAAAGAAATTTCTCTGCTGTACCCGCTCCAGCTCATCAGGGCCATTATCGTAGGGGGCCTGAAATCCATGCCGGTGCGGTACCAGTTTTCGTAGATCAATAGAGTTTGGCAAGGGTGTCGTGATTGGTAGTACCAGAGGAGTGGCCCTTAAAAAACCCGCCTTGACAGGCACCGGTACGCGATCAATGATCATCCATCAGAAGTGCACCTTCAGGGGGCACGTGGTCATTACCGCTAATCGGATTTTTGTATGTTAACTGCGTTATTACATCGATACAGACGCTTGCCTTGTACTTTTTTTGCGGTCTTCGCCGTAGCCATATTGCTCTCTGCGTGCGGGGATAACAATAATTCGAACGACGCAAATTCCAGCGCCCCATCCGCCCCTTGCGGTAAACAACCCGCCGACCAACCGTCGGTGGCGTGCGCGCTGCTGATCGACACGCCCGCTCACTACGCCGCAGCTGTTGCAAACTTTCAGACTACCCCGGAACACTGCATCTCCCCAAACCTCTACGTGACATCGTTACAGGGGGGTGAAAAACTGTATCCCGAAGAATATGAATACGCCTGGGCCAACAGCAGCACTAACGCCAATCGATATCTGGAAATCAATAGGAGATGGGGTCAATCGAACAATCCCTCGATTCTTATCAAGATGCTCACGGCAATCGATTCATTCATCGGCTTTCCCATATACGAACAACCTAATCTGGCAAAAGACCAGGTTGGATCTCTCATTCTGGCTGCGTATACACTACCCGACGATATCAACGCTCAAGTACCGTCTTTCGAGTCCTGGTTCAAAATCCTGGAAACCGAATTTGACGTTTTCGTACCTCTGGAACTTGGACAACTCATGATCGAACCCTATACAAGCCTGTCGAACAACGAGAACGTTGTTGAAGTGTTCACCAGGATGACCGGTTGCGTTGGATCGGGCGAATACCCCAATCGCAGTTGGCCATCGACCGCAAACCCGAGGAGCTGCGATCCCGAAGTGCAGATGGCATTAGACTTCAAAGTGCAGCTCGACACGGGACTCGTACAGGCGTGCAAAGTAGGAAGTACAGACTGCAAAATTTCGTCAAAGCAGTGTTTTCAAGGCTTTAATAACAGCTACCTGGCCCCACACCTGGCGCAACATATGGACTACTCCGTGCTCGTTGGGCCGCTGCGCGCCGCCCTTGCCTTTTGCCAGGACGTGAACCCCTTTAATACGGGCGTTGGCTTGGGCTTCAATACTTCCGCTAACCCTTTCGCCTGCACGCCCTGGGCCGAGCAAAGCGTTAGCGATCGCTATACTGGTCGCGAGTTCATCCTGAGGAATACCAAGTTCACGGACTTGCCGGAGTTAGAGATTCTCAGTTTTCCGGCCCTGAAAAAAGACGAGACCTGTGGCGTGTCAGGGCCACCGGTGACTGAGGATTACAGCTATTCTGATTTTCAAAAAGGGCCTTTGCACACGTGTGTCTTCACACCTGAAAACCAGAGTGTCTTTGACTTTCTGGTCGAAGGCTACGGATTCTGGGATTGAGCGGGAGTTTGGGGCCATTGTCCCCGGAATACTTCAGTGGCACGATATCTTTCTTCTCCACTTGCTTAAAAAGAACGTTCAATAGTAGTCACGTATTTGAGAAGCCGTATGAATTGGATTTTTGCACTACTCGTATTTTTTCCATTGACTGCATTCTGTGCCACAAGCTTGCAAGAACGACATCGGGTCGGTCTACAGTATTCAGCTGAAAAACAGTATGAGAAAGCGGCTCAGATATGGCTGGAAGCGGCTGAACTCGGCTACCCCGATTCAATATACAACCTTGGGCAGCTATATTACTTTGGCTTGGGTGTTCCCCAGGACCTGCAAAAATCCTTTGACTACAACAAGTCAGCAGCCGAACTGGGGCAGTCAAAAGCGATCTTTTCTTTGGGCCATGCCTATTACGCAGGTAAAGGCACACCGCAAAATTATACGGAGGGGCTTAAATGGCTAACCATAGCGGCCGAACAAGGTAATGCAGCAGCACAGCGGCTTATTGGGCAAGCGTACTATCACGGTAATGGCGTTGTCATCGACCCTCAGCAAGCAGCCCAGTGGTACGAGAAGGCTGCTGTAGGTGGTGATACCTCAGCGCAATTTATGATCGGCTTAATGAATCAACGTGGTGAAGGGGTGACACAAAATTACTATAGAGCCGCTGAATACTATATTTTGGCGGCCGAGGCCGGTGACGCTAAAGCGCAGCATAATCTTGGTGCCCTGTATTCAGAAGGCTTAGGTGTCGCCAAAGATCTGGCTGAGGCAAAAAAATGGATTTCGACATCAGCACAGCTTGGCCTGGCTGAGTCACAAGACGCATTAGTGGATATTGAGACACTGATTATTGCTGAGGCGAGTGAACGACGCTCACTGCCTTACCCTGATTTGCCGGCAAATATCGAAGCGTATGTGCATGACGGCAAGCGTGGCTGCATGCCCCCGGATGTACTTAAAAAGATTGTGAGGAATCAAAAATTGCTACCCGTAGGCGATATCAAAGATTTCCATATCCCTGGTGACGGTATTTATCATCTCAGAATTATGGAAGATTTTGATACCAAGATATTCTATTTTGTGAGCAGCAAAAACGATGGTTTATATTGCGTACTAAGCCGCTATGACAATTCTGGTTTGTCTAACGATCAGAAATGGTTGCAACTGATAGATGCGACCCGTCAGAAGAAAATGACTAGTACAAAAGGGAGACCCCCCGGCTCTGCCGGGGAGGCACCCAGAGTTTGAC